>JAZAHA010000018.1:0-91126 GCA_036231565.1 Pseudomonadota bacterium | reverse complement strand
TTGTTGCGGGGGCGGGGGGGGGGTTGGGGGTTGGGCCGGGCCGCGGGGGCGGGGCCCCCCACCCGGCCGGCGGCCGCTCGACAGGGGATGATTGCCGGGGATGAATTCCGGGTGGAAGCGCGGCGTGCGGCGCGCCATGTTGGGGGGCATGGACAAGCCCGCCCCGCCTCTGCCCGGTTTTCGCTTTCTGCCCGGTCATTTCGACCGGACAGCCCAGTCGGACCTGATGGCGGCCGTCGTCGAGGCGGCCGCGACGGCGCCCTTCTGGCGGCCCTCCATGCCGCGCACGGGCCAGCCCCTCTCGGTGAAGATGACGAATTTCGGCCCGCTGGGCTGGGTCACCGACCAGGCGCGCGGCTATCGCTACGAGCCTGCGCATCCGGAAACCGGTGCGCCCTGGCCGCCTCTGCCGGCGCCGCTCCTGGATTTGTGGAATGCCGTGTCCGGCTATCCCGCGCCGCCGGAAGCCTGCCTGGTGAACTGGTATGCGCCGGGCAGCCGCATGGGCCTGCATGTCGACAGCGACGAGGCGGCGACCGATGCGGCCGTCGTCTCGGTCTCGCTGGGCGACAAGGCCCGTTTCCGGATCGGCGGCACGACACGGCGCGGCAAGACAGCCTCCATGGTGTTGTCTTCGGGCGATGTCGTGGTGCTCGGCGGGGCCTCGCGGCGCAGCTATCACGGTGTCGACCGGATCTATCCGGGCACATCCACCCTCTTGCCGCAAGACGTCTTCCCCGGCGGCGGACGCATCAATCTGACCATGCGGCGCGTGAGGCCGGCCTGATCGTCGCCGCGCCCGCGAAATCGCCGGTCCATGGAACGGCTCCTGCGTCCGGGCGTTGTATCCGGTGTTGAACAACACACGGGAGACTGGACGCCATGATGAAGACACTTCTGATCGTCAGTGCTGCCGCCCTGACCGTTACGGCTTGCGGTGCCACGACGCGAAATGCGGCCGCCGGCGGCGCCATGGGCGCGGCTGCGGGCGCGATTATCGGTAACAATACCGGTTCGGGCGATGCCCAGACCGGCGCCCTGATCGGCGGTGCCGTGGGTGCCGCGGCCGGCGCCTATGCCGGGTGCCGTGAAGAGGGTGGCTGCCGCTGGAACGAGAACAATTCCAACCACTCGCAGCTTTATCTCGATCGCCGCGCCAACCGGTATTACTACGTCAATGACCGGGACGGCTGCACCTATTGGCGCAATGGCGAATACCGCGCCTGCTAAACCCGAGGCCACACATCACCGGCATCCCTTGCCGGCCGAACGCCGGGAGTTTCCGCTCCCGGCGTTTTTGTGCGCCCTGCGACCTGTCGGTTCATGGCGCAGTCATGCAATTGCGGGCAGAATGACGTCTCCACCCGTTCGCGATGCCCCGGCACATGGCCGGACCGCGCCGGGTGTGGCAGGGAGACGAGCAATGATCTCGAAAGCGTTTGCAGTAAGTGTCCTCGCACTGGGCCTGACGGCTTGCGGGGCGACGTCGCAGGGGGCCATCACCGGCGGCGCGCTCGGCGCGGCAGCGGGCGCCATTATCGGCAATAACACCGGATCCGGCGATGCCGAGACCGGCGCCATCATCGGCGGGGTGATCGGGGCGGCAGGCGGTGCCTATGCCGGATGCCGGTCCCAGGGCGGCTGCGCCTGGAACCAGAGCAATCCCAGCCATTCCCGCCTCTATTATGATGAGCGGGCGCGCCGCGAATACTATGTCGACGAGCGCGATGGCTGCACCTACTGGCGCAATGGCGAATATCGCGCCTGCTGATCTGGCCGGTACAGGTCTCTTCTGCCGGCGCTTGCTCAGCGGCGGGTGCCGGCAGAGGCAAAATGGGTGTCGAGCCGGAAGGGGTGATCGAAATAGGCTTCTCGCCAGGCAGCATCCCGGCGCTCGAGCAGTTCGGCATCGGCCGAGCCCAGCGCATAGAAGGCGATGCGCTGCCAGTCCGGCAGTGACAGGTCGCGCAATTCCCGGCGCATGCGGGCTTCCTGGCGCGCGGCCTCGTCCGTATCGCCCGCAAGCCGGGCGAGGGCCAGCTCGGTCCAGCGCGCAACGCCCTCTTTCCAGACCTGGAATTCATAATAGCGTGTATCGGCGCCCGACAGGCCGGCACTGAAGGCCGCGCGGGCTGCAGCATAGGCACTGAAGGCCGCGTCGAACCCCTCGGTATCGGCGTCCAGCGCGGCGAGCGCGGCATCGGCCAGGGTGCGTGCGGCTTCGGCGGTCGCGGGATCGTCATAGGCGAAGGGATAATTCAGCATCCACATGCCGGTCTCGTCACCGCCATGCAGGTCAAGCGCCTGAATGGCGGCATGGCTGGCGGCGGGATGTGTGTCCTGGAACTGGTGCATGTGCTCGTGCAGGACGATCTGCTGCCAGGCCCGCGGGGTCTGTCCGGTCTCTTCCGGCGTGCCGATCACGATCGTGCTGACCCCGAACAGCGGGAAGGTGGCCAGCAGGTTCGGCCCGAAATGCGCATCGCGCGAGGCGAGGGAACAGCCGGTCGCCGGGTCCATGCCGGCCGGTTCGAACCCGTCCGGAGCGTCGCCGCACACCAGGAATTCCCGTTCGCCATCATTCAGCAGCATGCGGAAGGGCGCGTCGGCGAGGCCCGGCCAGAGTGCGTCGCCATGGGTCTCGATGGTGGCGCGGGCCCGGGCGTAGAGCGCCAGCGGTTCCGCCGGCGGCGCCTCAAGCGCGAGAAGTGCGATCAGTCCCAGCATGCCATTCCCCCAGAAGACAGATCAGTGCTGACAAACTGGCGGTCGAGACATGTCACGCCCGTGTAAGGCTGATTACGCTTTCGTCAGGGCTGGGACGGCATGCTGCCGGGACGGTTGCGGCCATCGGGCGGCGGCATGAAGTCGATCGCCGTCATCGGCAGCGAGCGGCCGTTCTCCTGGATGATGCGGACATGCTTGCGGCGCAATTGCCGCGGTTCGGCGACGCCGCAGGAATGCGCGATCATCTCGACATGGCTGCGGATCGTGTCGGCATAGCGCGCGACGCGTTCGGCCTTGTCGGTGACCACGAGACCGCGCTGCAGGCGCTTGTCGTGCGTGGTGACACCGGTCGGGCAGGTATTGCGATGGCATTTCATCGCCTGGATACAGCCCAGCGAGAACATGAAACCGCGGCCGCACTGGACGAAGTCAGCGCCCGCCGCCAGCGCCCAGGCGACCGCGCCGGGAACGAGCAGTTTGCCCGTCGCGATCACCCGAACCCGGCCGCGCAGGCCGTAGCGCTCGAGAATATCGACCACCATGGGCAGGCTTTCGCGGATCGTCAGGCCGACATTGTCCATCAGCGCCATCGGCGCCGCGCCGGTGCCGCCATCGCCGCTGTCGATGGTGAAAAAGTCGGGCGCGCTTTCCGTACCGCGGCGCGTGATCGCCTCGCACATGTCCTCGATCCAGCCATGGGCGCCGATCACCGCTTTCAGTCCGACCGGCTTGCCGGTGACCTCGCGGATATGCCCGATCATGTCGAGCAGGCCGTCAACATCGTCGAATTCGGGGTGGCGGTTCGGCGAGATCGAGGCCTCGCCGGCCGGAATGCCCCGGATTTCCGCGACTTCCGCCGTCACCTTTTCGGCGGGCAGGATGCCGCCCTTGCCCGGCTTGGCGCCCTGGGAGAGCTTCAGCTCGAACATCTTCACCGCGTCGATATCGGCCATGTCGCGCAGGCGCTGATCGTCCAGTCCGCCCGCGGCGTTGCGCACGCCATACTTGGCGGTGCCAATCTGGAAGACGACGTCGCAGCCGCCTTCCAGATGCCAGGGCGAGAGCCCGCCCTCGCCGGTATTCAGCCAGATCCCGGCCTTGGCCGCACCGCGCGACAGCGCGCGCACCGCCGGTTTTGACAGGGCGCCATAGCTCATGCCGGAAATATTGAAGAAGGAGGGTGCGTCATAGGGCTTTCGGGCATGTGGTCCGATCCGCAGGGGCTCGGTGGCGGCGGCGTGATCGTCGAGCAGCGGGAAGGCGCAGTTGACGAAGAGCGCCGTGCCGACCTTGTCCATCGGCTTGGTGGAACCGAAGGGCACCGTGCCGCCTTCGCCCTGTGCCGACCGGTAAACCCAGTCGCGCTCGGCGCGGTTGAAGGGCAGTTCCTCGCGGTCCATGGCGAAGAAGTACTGACGGAAGAATTCGCCCAGCGTGGTGAACAGGTTGCGGAAGCGGCCGACCAGCGGGTAGTTGCGGCGCACCGCATCGGCGGTCTGGGCGCGGTCGGCGATGTACATGGCGATCATCGCCAGCGCTGCAGCCCCCAGCGCCAGAACAAAGAGCTGGGTCAGGATGTTCAGCGTGTCCATCGCCCATTGCGGCAGCATCGACATGATTTTCAACCCCGTTTCATGACGGGGCCATCATGGACTTTCGCCGCGCCCCTTGCGAGGGGGCGCGGCGAAAACGGGTGTTGGTGATCCGCTGGTCTGTCAGGCGGTGACGTCGACGCCGTTGCCACCCGGCGTATTGCTGTCACCGGAAGGGTTGCCCGCCGAGACGGCGACCATGGCAGCGCGCAGGGTGCGCTCGCCGATCACGAAGCCGGTCTGCATCACCGAGGCGATGCGGCCATTGGGCTGGTCCGACGGGATCTGGGCGACGGCCTGGTGGCGGTGCGGGTCGAAGGCGTCACCCGGCTGCGGGTCGACCTTCTTCACGCCGTGCCGCTCCATCTTGGAGAGCAGGGCCTTTTCCGTCATCGCCACGCCTTCCACGAGGTTCTTCACCGCGTCCGGCGCGCTGTCCAGCGTGGCGGGATCGACGGCACCGACGGCGCGCGACAGATTATCCGACACGTCGAGCATGTCCTTGGCGAAGCTGGATACCGCATAGCTGCGGGCGTCGGCGACATCACGCTCGGCCCGGCGGCGGGTATTCTCGGCCTCGGCCAGGGCGCGCAACAGCTTGTCGCGCATGGAGTCCAGCTCGGCCGTCAGCTTCACGATAGCATCTTCCGGCGACGTATCGGCACCGGTCTCGCCGGTCGCGTCTTCGGCGACCGCTTGCGGGGCCGCGGCTGCGTCTTCCGTTTCGGGCTGGCCGTTGTCTTCAGGCTTGCTGTTTTCGGTCTCGCTCATTCGCTTTCACTCTCAAGATCGCGTGCCGTCGAGGATCTGTCCGACGACACGGGCGGTGTAGTCGACAAGGGGGATAACACGCGCATAGTTCAAACGGGTGGGGCCAATTACACCCAGCGCCCCGATGATTTCCTGGTCGGAGTTCATATAGGGAGCCACGATCACGCTTGAACCCGACAGGCTGAAAAGCGGGTTCTCGGCGCCGATGAACAGGCGCACGCCATCGCCGTCTCGGGCCTTGTCCAGCAGGGTGATCAGCTCCTCCTTGCGCTCGATGTCCTCGAACAGCAGGCGGATACGCTCCAGATCGCCTGCCGCATCGACGCTTTCCAGCAGCCGCGCCTGGCCGCGTACGATCAGGGCGCGCTCGCTGCCGCCACCACCCGTCCAGTCGGCCAGACCCTGCTTGACCAGCGCCTCGGCCGCGCTGTCCAGCTGGGAGCGGCGCTGGGCAATCTCGGCCTCGATTGCCTTGCGGGCCTCGCCAAGGGAGCGGCCCTTCAGCCGGGCGGAAAGATAATTGCCCGCCTCGATCAGCGTCACCGGCGGCATGCCGTCCGGCGCACGCATCAGCCGGTTCTCCACCGTGCCGTCCTCGAAGACGAGCACCGCCAGCACTTCCTGCGGCGAGAGCGGCACGAATTCGACATGCCGCAGCGGGGCCTCGCGCTTGGGCGTGACAACGAGGCCGGCCCCGCCTGCCAGGCCCGACAGCAGGGAGGAGGCTTCCGAGAGAAGGTCCTGCTGGGTGCGGCCCGAACGCGTCACCTTGCCCTCGATCGCCTTGCGCTCGTCCTCGGTCAGCTGGCCGACCTGCAACAGCCCGTCGACGAACAGCCGCAGTCCGGCATGGGTCGGCATGCGGCCCGCGCTGGAATGCGGCGCGGTCAGAAGGCCCATCTGGGCCAGGTCGGACATGGTGTTGCGGATCGAGGCCGGCGACAGCGACAGATTACCTGTCTGCGAGAGGGTGCGCGAACCGACGGGCTCGCCGGAGCGCAGATAAGCCTCCACGATCTCGCGAAAGATCGTGCGCATCCGTCCGTCCAGGGCCGCCAGGGTCGATTCGGGTCGCATATCAGCCATGCCTCTCAATTAATCGCCGCTTTGCGCCGGTTCAATTCTCTAATCCTGTCTTCCATCCCTGCCGCGGCGCTTGAAGCGATGCGCACATGCCGCTAGGAGCGGCCGGTATCAAGACGTGGAGAGATGCATGAGACCCTTCGGACGCGCCCGCGACGCAATGCGCGAGATCAGCCTGGAAGCCGGTGTTTCCGTCTATGCCGAAGGCTCCTGCATGGCCCGTTTCGGTGGCACGCACGTGCTGTGCACGGCGAGCATCGAAGACAGTGTTCCGCCGTGGCTGCGCGGCGGCGGCAAGGGCTGGGTGACGGCGGAATACGGCATGCTGCCGCGCGCCACGCACACCCGCGGACGCCGCGAGGCGGCGGCCGGCAAACAGTCTGGCCGCACCCAGGAAATCCAGCGTCTGATCGGCCGCTCCCTGCGCGCCGTGGTCGACCTCAAGGCCCTGGGCGAACGCCAGATCACGGTCGACTGCGATGTCATCCAGGCCGATGGCGGCACCCGCACGGCGGCCATTACCGGCGCCTGGGTCGCCCTGAAACAGGCCACCGGCTATCTGATCGAGGAAGGCCTGCTGAAAGCCGATCCGGTGCACGGCCAGCTCGCGGCGATTTCCTGTGGCGTGATCGACGGGGAAACCCGCCTCGACCTGGAATACGAGGAAGACCGCCGCGCCGAGGCCGATGCCAATTTCGTCCTCACCAATACCGGCGGCATTGTCGAGATCCAGGCGACCGCCGAGGACAAGCCGATCCCGGAAAGCGATTTCCATGAACTCTTCGCCCTGGCCAAGGCCGGCGTGACCGATCTGTGCGCGGCACAGCTGGCGGCGTTGAAGGGGTAGGGCCCGTTCTGCTTTCCCCGGATGCGCACAGCGCATTCCGGGGTCTGTGATTGCTGGCGGTCTGAGCACAATGCCTTCATGTGCCGGGCCCCGGAACGGGGTCCGGGGGAAGCGGTACGGGGCATCAACGCGCTTGCCAGCGTGGCCGGCGGCGTTATCCTTCGGAAATTGCGGCAAATTGCCAGCAAGAGACAGACGGCGGGAGTGCGCTGGGGGGCTGGAATTGGCCCGCACGGGCTCTTTGGGAAGGGCCCCTCTTGAGGGAGGGTCTACCGTGCAGGCCCACCCCCGCCGTCTGCTTCGCCGGTATGAGGGACGGCGAAGTTTCGTGTTCTGCCAGGGCTTTCGCGCCTATTCGGCTGCGTCGCGCCCGTCTTCATCCTCGTCATCGTCGAAGCTCAGCAGGTCGCCCGGCTGGCAGTCGAGTTCGCGGCACAGCGCCTCCAGCGTGGAGAAGCGCACGGCCTTGGCCTTGCCTGTCTTGAGGATGGACAGGTTGGCCATGGTGATGCCGACACGGTCGCACAATTCGGTCAGCGACATGCGGCGCTCGAGGAGCATACGGTCCAGGGTGACGCGAATGGGCATAAGCGGCGCCTCCCTAAATCGTGAGTTTTTGTTCTTGGCGCATTTTCGCACCTTCGCGGAAGATCTCCGCCAGTACCAGCAGCGCTGCCACCGCAAACCAGGCGCCCAGGTCGATATTCGCCGTCGCCGTGAGTTCCAGACCGCCCAGAACGGGCTGGTCCATGATGGTCAGCAGCATCGCTACGGCCCCCTGCGTGACGTGACGCAGAACCTGGTAGCCGGCGATGGCGATCGCAATGACCCGCAAGTGTCCGGCATTTTCCGGCACAAAGGGATCGCCCGCGATCAGGGTCGATGAAATGCGGCGCAGCCGGTCGATCACGATCATGAATGCGATGATCTCGGTGACCAGCAGCGGGAAAAGCCAGCCGTGTTCGCGGATCGACTGGAAAAGCTCTGTGACAACACCCGGCGAATAGCCGAGGAAATCCATCACGAGCGTGGCAGCGGCAGCCAGCAGGACCAGCGCGGCGAAACTCAGCAGGACCCAGCCCAGATACCAGACGACATCCAGGATGATCTTCACAATGGATGCGAGCGATCCTTGGCCCAGTGTTTTCATGCCCGCCCCTTCCCATAGGCAATGCGGCTTGCGAATGAGGCCTGTGAGCGGCGCGTCCGCCCGTCAGGCCTCACCCGTCAGTAGCAATCATGCAGCAACCGGTGCAATCGCGTAAAACGCGCCGGCCGCAACCGAGATCAGCAGCATGGCATTGACCGCGATGGACGCGACGACCTGCATGCTCGAATTTCCGGACCTGACCATTTGACTGTTTCCTTTCTGCTTTAATCTGACCAATTACCGTTGTCATTCGTGGTACGCGGGACGGTGTCTCCCGTCCTTGTTGTTTATCGATAAACGAGAGGCGGCGGGTGCGCAAGCGAAAAATATCGTTTTTCGATATGAATTTTTCGAAAGGCGATAAAAGAGGACTGGAATAATGGCGATTTCAGACGGTGAAACCTGGGTTCTCGCAAGCCATAATGCGGGCAAGATCAAGGAGTTGCGGGACATTCTCGCGCCCCGCGGGATTGCCCTGAAAAGCGCTGCCGAACTCGACCTTCCTGAACCCGAAGAAACCGAGCCGACATTCGAGGGTAATGCTGCGCTTAAGGCGCGGGCCGCCTGCGAGGCGACGGGGCTTGTCTGCCTGGCCGACGATTCCGGACTGGCCGTCGATGCGCTGGCCGGGGCGCCCGGCATCTATTCCGCCCGCTGGGCCGGCGAGCCGCGCGATTTCGGCCGGGCCATGCAACGGGTCCATGACGAACTGGGCGAGGCGGCCGACCGTACGGCGCGCTTTGTCAGCGTGATTGCCCTTGCCCGCCCTGACGGATCGCTCAGCCATTATCGCGGCGAAGTGGCGGGCACGATCGTCTGGCCGCCGCGCGGCACGGGCGGTTTCGGCTATGACCCGGTCTTCTGCCCGGCGGGCGAGAGCCGGACCTTCGGGGAAATGGCGCCGGAGGAAAAACGCAAACTCAGCCATCGCGCCCGCGCCCTGGCCGCGATGATCACAGCGGAATTCGGATCGTGAGTGACGGGCCGGCCTCCGGCCTCGGCAATGCGCTGGGGCTGTATGTGCACTGGCCCTATTGTGCCCGCATCTGCCCCTATTGCGACTTCAACGTCTACCGGCCCAAGGACGATGACGAAGCGCTTCTGGCCGCCATGCTGGCCGATATGGCGCACTGGCGCGCCCGCACCGGCGCCCGGCCGCTCTTCAGCCTGCATTTCGGCGGCGGCACGCCATCCCTGATGACCCCGCAACAGCTCGCTGCCGTTATCGGTGAGGCGGAGCGTCTGTGGGGCTTCGCCGGCGACGCGGAAATCGGTCTGGAAGCCAATCCCAAGGATATCGACGGGTTTGCCGGCATGGCCTCGGCGGGTGTCAACCGGCTGTCGCTGGGGGTGCAGAGCTTTGACGATGAGGCGCTGGTCTCGCTCGGCCGCGATCATGACGCCTCACTGGCGCGCCGGGCGATCGACGCGGCCCAGCGTGATTTCACCCGCGTCTCGCTCGACATGATCTATGCCCGCGCCGGCCAGACGGCAGACGGCTGGGCAGCCGAGCTCGGCGAGGCGCTGGCCAGCGGTGTCGGGCATATCTCGCCCTACCAGCTGACCATCGAGCCGGGTACGGCCTTCGGAAAGCGCGCCGGCCGCGGCGAACAGCTGGACGCGCCGCCGGATTTTGCGGCCGACCTCTACGAACTGACCGAAAGCCTGTGCGCGGACGCCGGGTTTGAAGGCTATGAAATTTCCAATCATGCCCGCAGCCGCGCCGACCAGTCGGTTCACAACCGGCTCTACTGGGAGGGCGGCGACTGGATCGGTATCGGCCCGGGGGCCCATGGCCGCCTGGGGCGCGCCAGCGCTGGCGGGCGCACGGCGACAGAAGCGGCCCGGCGGCCGGCCGATTATATCCGCCGTGTCGCAGAGACCGGCACCGGCATGGCGGGCGAGGAAGCGTTGTCGGTTGCGGACGAGATCGCCGAACGCATCCTGATGGGGATGCGCCTGGCGGACGGGCTGGATATCGATCATCTGTATGCCACGACCGGCAGCGGGATCGACCCGGACGGTCTGGCGCGCATGATGCGCCAGGGCATGGTGGAACAGGCCGGCTCGCGGATACGCCTGACCGCCGCCGGCCGCCTTCTGGCCGACGGCGTTTCCGGCGAACTCGTGCCCTAGAAGGCCTGCGGTTCGAAGCTCAGCGGTGCGGGTTCGATCTCGCGCAGGCCACGCGGACGGATCTCGAAGATCGCCAGACCGCGCTCGATCATCCCGTCGGAGCGGAAGCGGAACAGGCCGTCTGCGCCCATGAAGCCCTGCTCCTCCTCGATCGCCGCGCGCGAGAAGCCGCGCTCGCCGCCATCAAGGTGTGCGGCCAGAGCCATCGCGTCATAGGCCAGGCTGGCGATGCGCGAGGGTGGACTGTCATAGGTTTCGCGATAGGCCGTCTCGAAGTGCTCGCGTGCAGCCTGGTCAGGGCCGGCAAACCAGCCGCCGTGCAGCGCCGGTTCGCGCAGCAATTCCGGATCGTTCCACAGGCCCGTGCCCAGGAAGCGCACGACCAGCGGGTCGACATTCTGTGAGACCAGCAGCGGGCCCAGGGCGCGCAGGCGCGTGCTGCCCTCGGGCAGGATCACGGCCTGGAAAGCGGCGTCCGGATCCGGCGCCCATTCCTGGCGTTGCAGCTCGAGTGCCTCTTCCGGAGTGAGCGGTTCGAAGACACCGCTGGCCAGGCGCGCCGACGCGCGCGCCATGGCTTCGACATCGCCGGTGTAGAAGGAATCCGCAGCGACATAGCCGCCATTCAGCCCGGCACTGTTCTGCAGGGCATCATAGACCGCCATGCCATAACGGTCCTGCGGACCCAGATAGGCAAAGCGTTCGACGCCCTGGCGGGCGGCGTATTCGACAATCCGTTCGACTTCGATCTCCGGCGGGAAGCTCATCAGATAGACGCCATCGCCAGCCACCGTCGTATCCGTGGTGAAGGCGATGACCGGAATATTGGCCTGGCGGGCAATCGAGGCGGCACCGGAAACGGCCGGGCCGAACAGCGGACCGATAATCATGTCGGCGCCATCGCCGGCAGCCGCCAGGGCGGCAGCGCGGGCGCCTTCGGGCGTGCCCTGCGTGTCCTTCGGGATCATCAGGAGATTGCCGCTGCCACGCTCGAACAGCGCCAGTTCTGCGGCGCGCAGCAGGCGCAGGGCTTCCGCGCGGGCGCCGGCATTCTCGGCCGAGAAAGGCAGCAGGACGGCGACGCGAACGAGATCGCGATCGGCCATGTGCGGCGGGATGAGCCCGGTGCGCACGTCCGGCTCGGGTTCAGGCTCCGGAACGGGCTCCGGTTCCGGCTGGGTGACGGGCGGTTGCTGGACTGGCGGCGGGGGCGGCGGCGTGGTGCTGCAGGCCGCTGCGGCGAAGCCGACAAGGCCGATGACAGCGAAGGCGCGCAAGCCCGCGCTTTGTGTCATGCTGGAAAGACAGGAATGAAAACGCGAAAGAATGACGGACGGCATGAGCGGACTACCCGGTGAAATTTCTCGCGAAGCTATCTGGCCGGGTGGAAAGGGGCAAGCACTGGAGCCCGGTCTCTACCTGGTTTCCACCCCGATCGGGAATCTGCGTGACATCACCCTGCGTGCCCTCGACGTGCTGGCGGCTGCCGATACCGTTCTGGCCGAGGACACCCGTGTCTCCCGCCGCCTGCTCGATGCCTACGGTATCCGCGCCGAATTGCAGCCCTATCACGACCACAATGGCGAGAAGGTGCGGCCGCACATCCTGGCCGCGCTGGATGCGGGCAAGCGGATTGCGCTGGTCTCCGATGCCGGCACGCCCCTCGTCTCCGATCCGGGTTTCAAGCTTGCGCGCGAGGTCATTGCGGCTGGTCATACGGTGATCGCGATCCCCGGCGCGTCTGCTGTGCTGGCCGCGTTGGCGATTGCCGGTCTGCCGACCGATTGTTTCACCTTTGCCGGCTTCCCGCCGCCCAAGACCGGTGCCCGAGAGACCTGGCTGGCGGAAATGGGCCGGTCGCCGGGCAGCCTGGTCGTCTATGAAGGCGCATCCCGTCTGCCAGCGTGTCTGGCGAGCATGGCGAAGGTGCTGGGCGACCGGCCGGCGGCCGTCTGCCGCGAACTGACCAAGCTGCACGAGGAAGCCCGCCGCGGCACGCTTGCGGGACTGGCGGAACACTATGCCGAGGCCGGTCCGCCGCGCGGCGAGGTGGTGATCGTGATCGGCCCACCCAGCGAGACCGGCTGGGACGAGGCGCGCATCGATGCGGCGCTGAAACGCGTGCTCGCGGAGATGCGGGTCAAGGATGCCGCGGCCGAGATCGCCGCCCAGTCCGGCTGGGCCAAGCGCGATGTCTATGCCCGCGCCCTGGCGCTGCGGGACAAGGGGTGAGCCGGGCCCGGCAGGCGGCGGAAGCGCGCGGCCGCTGGGCGGAATGGCTGGCCATGGCCTGGCTGGCCGCAAAGGGTTATCGCCTGCTCGACCGCCGCGCCCGCACGCCGGCCGGCGAGGTCGACCTGGTGGCCTGCCGTGGCGAATACATCGCCTTCATCGA
The DNA here is from genome assembly GCA_036231565.1 of Pseudomonadota bacterium. Lineage (GTDB taxonomy): Bacteria > Pseudomonadota > Alphaproteobacteria > Caulobacterales > Maricaulaceae > Maricaulis. The sequence goes on along the minus strand of JAZAHA010000018.1, from coordinate 78,425 downwards.
GGTCAAGCTGCGTCCCTCCATTGCCGAGGCGCGCGACAGCATCGGTCCGCGCCAGCGCCAGCGTATCGAACGGGCTGCCAGTCTCTGGCTCGCCCGGCACGATGCCCGCTTCCGTGCGCTGTTTGTGCGGTATGATCTGTTTCTGGTCGCGCCGGGACGGCTTCCGGTGCATCATCGCGCGGCCTGGATCCCCGGCGATGGCGCCGTCAGCCTGATCTGACGCTTCTCTGCACACGGGCCGGGAACCGGGACGTGGTCTTGCGCGTCCCATCGCGTAGAGTGAACCGCACGATTCGACTGGAGAGCGTCCCCATGTTCCGCATTCTGGCCCTGCCTGCCCTCGCCCTGTTGACCGCCTGTTCAACGGTGCAGGAAGAGCGCTCCATCGGCCGCCAGCTGGACGACACGAATGCCTCCGTTTCGATCAAGGCGGCGATGCTGCGCACCGAGGGCTATGCACTCGACGGGGTCGATGTGGAGGTCACCGAGGGGATTGCCCTTCTGACCGGCGCTGTACCGCGCGAGGCCGACCGGCGCATGGCGGAATGCTTGGCCTGGTCGTCCGTGGCCGTGCGCAATGTGGCTAACGAGCTGGAGATCGGACCGGGAGACGGTTTCCGCAACCGGGTCCGCGACGGCCAGATCACGGCGCGGGTCAATGCGCGTCTTGCGGCCGACCGGAACATCCGCTCGATCAATTTCAATGTCGAAACCCGCGCCGGCCATGTCTATCTGCTCGGCGTTGCCCGCAACCGGGCCGAGCTCGAGCGCGCGGCGAGCCATGCCTCGCTGGTTGAGGGTGTGGAAGAAGTGATCACCTATGTGCGCATCGATGGTTTGCCCACCGATCTGCCTGCCCGCGGCGAACGCCGCGCGGAAGTGTGTGAGGGGGAAGCCCGCCCGGCTCTTGATCCGGCGGCGCAAACCCCTAACTCCGGTCCGCAATTGCTGGGCGCCCCGGAGACACGTTGATGACCATGCGCGTTGCGGTCCAGATGGACCCGATCGAGACGGTGAATGTGGATGCAGACACCACGTTCGCCCTGATGGAAGAAGCCCAGGCCCGTGGCGCTGGGCTCTTTGTCTACCATCCCGACCAGCTTGTCTGGCTGCAGGGGCGTGTGCTGGCGCGGGCACGCCCGGTGACCGTAAGGCACCAGCAGGGCAATCACGCCGATCTTGGCGAACCCGTCATGCTCGACCTGGCCGAGGATGTCGATGTTGTCCTGATGCGCCAGGACCCGCCCTTCGACATGGCCTACCAGACAGCAGCCCACATCCTGGAATTCCTCAAGGGGCGGACCCTGGTGCTGAACGACCCGGCCTGGGTGCGATCCAGCCCGGAAAAGATCATGCCGCTTTTGTTCCCGGACCTGATCCCGCCGACGCTGATCTCGCGCGATATCGGTGCGCTGCGGGCCTTCCGCGACACCCATTCCGACATCATCATCAAGCCGCTCTACGGCAATGGCGGCGCCGGCGTGTTCCGGCTGCGCCCCGGCGACGGCAATTTTTCCTCGCTGCTGGAAATGTTCTTTGCCCAGTCGCGTGAACCCGTTGTCGCCCAGGCCTTCCTGCCGGCCGTCGAGAAGGGCGACAAGCGCGTCCTTCTCATCGATGGCGAGCCCGTGGGCGCGATCAATCGCGTGCCGCAGAAGGGCGAGACCCGTTCGAACATGCATGTCGGCGGTGTGGCTGAGGCTTCCGAGCTCGATGATGCCGACCGCGCCATCTGTGCCGCGATCGGCCCGGTCCTGCGCGAGCGGGACCTGGTTCTGGTCGGGATCGATGTGATCGGCGGGCGGATGACGGAAATCAACGTCACCTCACCGACAGGTGTGCAGGAGCTCAAGCGCTTCTCCGGCATCGATACCTGCGCCATTTTCTGGGACTGTGTCGAGAAACGGCTGGCAGTCTAGAATACACGCTTGACGTGTCGGCAATCTTCGTTCACCCTGTGTTCCTGTTTTGATCCGGGTGTGGACAGGGGCTGTGGAAAACCCTGTCATGATGGGCCTTTAGAGCGGTCGCGTTGCGACTGTGGCAGAAAGGCCCGGTGAGGAGCATTGTGCGACACACGCGGCTGCTCACCGATTCTATTTCCCGGTACGTCAGGGAGAAAGCATGGCAGCGCGAACGACATCGGTGGCGTTCGACGGGGCCGAAGCGGGCCTGGTTGACGTACAAGTTCAGGTAGCAGGCGGTCAGCAACCGATCTTCTCGGTCGTCGGTCTCGGGGACAAGGCGGTCACGGAAAGCCGCGAGCGGGTGCGTGCAGCATTTGCTGCGCTCGGCCTGTCGCTTCCGTCCAAACGGCTGATCGTCAATCTCGCGCCGGCCGACCGCCCTAAGGAGGGCGCACATTTCGACTTGCCGATCGCGGTCAGCGTGCTCGCGGAAATGGGTATACTGCCCAAGGACGCGGTCGAGGGACATCTGGTGTTCGGCGAGCTGGGTGCCGATGCGCGAATCCGCTCGGCGCCGGGCGCGCTGCCAGCCGCGGTCGCGGCGAACGCGGCCGGTCTGTCGCTGATCTGCCCGGAAGCGTGTGGCGCCGAAGCGGCCTGGGCCGGGGGTGATCTGGCCATTCTCGCGCCCGCGACGCTTATCCAGCTGATCAATCACTTCAAAGGCACCCAGGTGCTCGCCCGTCCGGTGCCGGGAGAACTGCTCGACGCCGGAACCGTGCCCGATCTCGCCCAGGTGCGCGGCCAGGAAGCGGCCAAGCGCGCGCTCGAGATCGCCGCGGCCGGACATCACAATCTCCTGATGGTCGGACCGCCAGGTTCGGGCAAGTCGATGATGGCCGAACGCCTGCCGGGTCTGCTGCCGACCCTGGCACCGGAAGAATTACTCGACGTGTCGATGATCCACTCGGTCGCCGGCCTGCTCGAGCGCGGGCGCCTGACGCGGACCCGGCCTTTCCGCTCGCCGCATCATTCCGCTTCGATGGCGGCGATGGTCGGCGGTGGAACACGGGCGCGGCCGGGCGAGGCTTCGCTCGCCCATCGGGGCGTGCTGTTCCTCGACGAGCTGCCGGAGTTTCACCCACAAGTGCTCGACAGTCTGCGCCAGCCCCTGGAAACCGGCTCGATCACCGTCGCCCGGGCCAATGCCCATATCGCCTACCCCGCGCGCTTTCAGCTCGTCGCTGCGATGAATCCCTGTCGCTGTGGCGGTGGCGGGGATGGCGGCACCGGCTGCCGCCGCGGTCCGCGCTGCGCCCGCGATTATCAGGCCCGCATTTCCGGTCCGATGCTCGACCGGATCGATCTGCAGATCCATGTGCCGGCCGTCACGCCGGCCGACCTGGCCCTCCCGCCGCCGGCCGAAGGCACGGCGGAGGCTGCCCGGCGTGTGGCCCGTGCCCGCGAAATCCAGGCCGGACGCGGCCATCTCAACGCCCATCTGCCGACCGATATTCTCGACCATGTCGCCGCCCCGGACCGGGCGGGCGATGCTCTGCTCAACCAGGCGGCAACGGCGCACAATCTCACCGCCCGCTCCTATCACCGCGTCCTGCGCGTGGCCCGGACAATTGCCGATCTGGAAGGCCAGGAAGGCGTGCGCCGCATCCATATCGCCGAGGCGCTGGCCTGCCGCCGTGGTCTGTTCGAGGCGACGCAGATGTCTGCGGGTGCGGCACTGGCTGCGCAATAGGCGGCAAGGCCCTGCCGTCCACTGCTCTGCCGCGGGCACACCTGCGGGTGGGCTGTTGGCAGAGCTGCGAGCGCGATCTGGAACCGGGGTCCGGAGGCCCGGGCGCAATCCGGCGCGGCGCAACCTCCTGCCGCCGCCGGGTTGCGCCCGGCGTTGCTCTGCGCCCGGCGTTGTGTGACGCGAGCCGTTGTGCTCCGGGCGGGGGCTGGTCACGACGCTTCGTTAACCGTCCCCTGCTAGACAGGACGGCATGAAACGGGACGGCAGAGACGGATCCTCTGGGCTTCCCCCTGGCGCACCGCGGGAGGGATCCTGCGCCGGCGCTCCGGGCGAGGAAGGCAGGCAGGATGATGCAGACCGGCGCGAGGACGTCGGGACTGAGAAAGCGTCTGCGCCAAACCCTGTGCGCCGCCGTGCGCAAATCACCCGCCCGACAGGTTCCGCGGCACGGCAGGCAGCCGGTCGAAGCGATCCCGGTCGAAGCGATCCCGGTCAAAGCGATGCCGATCGCAGTGACGCCTTGCGCGGCGATGCCTGGGGCGCCGATGCCGATCGCAACAATGCCGGGCACGGTGACACGGCGCTCAATGACACGGGCCCCCATGACAAGGCCCCCAATGACACGGAACAGCGTGACGGGAACACAAGCCCGGACCAGGCGCCGGGTCGCATCGCAGACCCGGAGAGCGGATCGATCACGCGTCTTCCCGGTCGCGACGATGAATCAGGGCCGCGACAGCTGCAGGCCGAACCCTCGCTCGACGCCGTGCTTCTCGCAGCGCTCGACGCGGCGGGAGAGCTGATGCTGGTACGCGGCCACAGTGGCCGCGTGCTTTATGTCAATGCCGCCTTTCTTGCCGCGTTCGGCGGTGAGCGGACCGACTGGGTCGGACGCTGGTTCTCTGTGGCGCCGCCGGTCTCGACCGCGGATCAGCGCCGCTACGAAATGCTGATGCGCACGCGCTCCGGGCCGGTCTGGATCGAATGGGACGAGCGTCTGCTTCCCGACGATGGCGGCGTGATTTCCGTCGGCCGAGACGTCACCCGCCGCCGCGAGGCGCATGACGATCTGGAAGCCTCCCAGCGCGCCAAATCCCTCTTCTTCGCGGCCGTCACGCATGAATTGCGCACGCCGCTGGCCGGCGCGCTCGGCGTTGCCCGCCTGCTGGAAGCCACACCCTTGCGTCCGGACCAGGCCGACTATGTCCGCTCGATCGCCACATCGGCCGATCATGCGCTGGCGATGGTGGACGATATTCTCGACCTGTCGCGTCTGGAGGCCGGCAAGCTCGATCTGCGTCCCGAACCGGTCGATGTGGCCGAACTGGTGCGCGAAACCGTCGAACTCGCGGCACCGCGGGCCCGCGAGAAAGGGCTCGAAATCGGGGTCGTGCAGGCCTACGGTGCACCGGTGCGTGTCATCGGCGATGCCGCGCGCCTGCGCCAGATCCTGTTCAACCTGATCGGCAATGCGGTGAAATTCACCCGGTCCGGCGGTGTGCGGATCGACATCACCGGCACACCCGGCGCCGATGGCGCGGTCCGTCTGGCGCTTTCGGTCAGCGATACCGGGCCCGGTATCGCCGAAGCCGACCAGCAGACCCTGTTCGAGCATTTCGAACGCGGCGCCGCGGAGCGCGACGGCGCCGAGGGCGGCGCGGGCCTGGGTCTCGCCATGGTGCGCCGGCTCGTGGAAGCCATGGACAGCACGATGGGCCTGGAAAGCCGGCTGGGCGAAGGCGCGAAATTCTGGGTCGTGTTCGACCTGCCCGTCGAGGCGGTGATGGATGCACAGCCGCTGACGGGATACCGGGTCGCCGTCGCGGCGCCCAATGCCATTCTGCGCACGACCCTGTGCGACCAGCTGGAGGCACTCGGAGCTGACGCCCTGGCCATCGACTCGCCCGACATGCTCGCCGCGGAGGCCGATGGCCGGGAACTGCTTGTCGATCCGGTCTGGGCGGCGGCGGCTGCCGAAACCGGCGTCGTGCGGACCTGGCACCTGGTCGGGCCGGACCAGAAGGCGGCGGTCATCGAAACCGCAGGACCCGGCCAGGGCTGGTTCGTCAAACCGGTCCGCTCCGCAACCCTGGTTGACCGGCTGACCGGCCGTGAAGACGTGCCGGACGCCGAAGCGCCGCGACGGCCGTCCGTACAGCCCGATGTTTCCGGCCTCAGCCTGCTGGTCGCCGAAGACGATCCGGTCAACGCGCTTATTGCCCGAAAATGCCTGGAAGGCCTGGGCATTGCCGTCACGCTCGTGACCGATGGAGAAGCCGCCAGCGAAGCCCTGGCGGTGCAGGAATTCGACGCCGCCCTGCTCGACCAGCGCATGCCCAAGCGCGACGGGCCGGATGTCGCCCGCAAGGCGCGCGAAGCCGGGCTGACCCTGCCGCTGATCGCACTGACGGCCAATGCCTCGGAAAGCGACCGCAGGCTGTGCCTGGGCGCCGGCATGGACGAATTCCTCTCCAAACCTCTCGATCCCGACCGTCTGACCTCTGTTCTCGTTAACTTGTGCGGACGGAAAAAGCGCGCCAGCATGGGCTAAGCAATCATAGGCTTACGGAGTTGAACCATGGCCGAAGCGTTGGCTCCCAAGAGGTCATGGCGAGATTCGCTGGCAGCTTACCGGCGTCCGACCATGTTAGCGATGCTTGTTCTCGGCTTTGCGTCCGGACTTCCGCTGATGATGGTTTTCCAGAAGCTGAGCTTCTGGCTCCGTGCTGAAGGCATTGATCGCACGACCATCGGTTTCATGTACTGGGTCACGCTCGCCTATACGGTCAAGTTTCTGTGGGCGCCCGTTGTTGACCGGCTGCCGATTCCCGGCTTGACCCGAGCGCTTGGCCGGCGACGGTCTTGGATGCTGGTAGCGATTGCCGGCACGATGATTGGGCTTGTGCTGATCGGTTCGTCCCAGCCCTCCGTCAATCTCATCGCGACTCTGGCTGGGGCCGCCATCCTCGCATATTCCGGCGCTACACTGGATATCGCCATCGACGCTTGGCGTATTGAATCCGCGGAGAACGATCAGCAAGCCAACATGGCCGCGGCCTATGTCATGGGCTATCGAGGAGCGATCATGTTCGCGGGGGTTGGCCTCGCCATTGCCGACCAGACTTCCTGGTTCATCTCCTTCGGAGTGATGGCACTGGCAATGGGCGTGACCGGCGTATGCGTTCTTTTCATGCGCGAACCCAATCGGGACAAGGTCGTCATTCCGCCGAACTTGACGCTGTCACAACGCGTTACGTCGGCAGTCATTGATCCCTTCAAGCAGTTTTTGGCGCGGCTGAACTTCTGGATCGTGCCGGTTTTCGCCCTTATCACGATCTACCGTATGAGCGATTTCACCATGGGTATTATGGCCAGTCCGCTCTACGCGGACCTTGGCTATAGCGGGACGGTGATCGGAACAATCCAGACGGGGCCTGGCGTTGTGGCGACCATAGCGGGCGGCTTCCTCGGAGGCGTGTTCGCCTTTCGGTTCGGCGTATTGAGAGCCATGCTGCTAGGCTCATTCATAACGCTGGTTTCAAACGGGGCATATGCTTGGCTCTCGGCGACGGGAACGCCCGACGAGGGCTGGCGCGTTGCGATCGCAATTATCGGCGACAACGTGGCCGGGGGTTATGTGGGCACGGTCTTCATCGCCTACCTGTCGTCTCTGACAGATCCGGCCAATGCAGCGACGCAATACGCGCTTCTGTCGTCGCTCTATGCGTTCGTGAACAAGCTCATCGCGGGGTTCTCCGGCGTCCTCGCGGATACCGTCGGATACATAAATTTCTTCCTGATTACGGCGGGCTACGCGGTTCCGGCCGGGGCTCTTGTGCTTTTCCTTATGATGTTCGGAACGCCCTCCGCAAAGGGGGAAGTCGAGTGGTCAACCCCCGATGCCAATCCCAAGACGTGACGGAGTAGACCTACTCCGCCAGCGGGCTGTCGACTTCGTGCTTTTCCGGGTCGTAGGCGGCGAGGGCTGCCAGCGTGGTGATCTCGCTGACCGAGGCGCCGAGACGGGCGATCTGCACGGGTTTCTCGACACCGACCAGCATCGGACCGATCACGGTCGCCCCGCCGGCCACGCGCAGCAGCTTGGTGGCGATGGAGGCGGCGTGGATCGCCGGCATGACCAGCACATTGGCCGGGCCCTTCAGGCGCGAGAACGGGTAGAGGAAGCGGTGTGACGGGTCGAGCGCCACATCGACATTCATCTCGCCCTCGTATTCGAAGTTCACGCCCCGCTCATCGAGCAGGCGCACGGCCTCCTGCAGCTTGTCGGAGCGCTGGCCCTGCGGATTGCCGAAGGTGGAATAGGACAGGAAGGCGACGCGCGGGGTGAAGCCGAAGCCTTTCGCGGCCGCCGCGGTTTCCGTGGCGATATCGGCCAGCGCTTCGCTGTCGGGGAATTCGGCGATATTGGTGTCGGCGATGAACAGCGTGCGGCCCTTGGCGAGCGCGATCGACATGCCCATCACGCGCTGGCCCGGCGCCGGGTCGAGCACGAGACCGACATCGCTCAGCGCTGCGGCATAGGAGCGCGTCGTGCCCGTGACCATGCCGTCGGCATCGCCCAGCTTCACCATGCAGGCGGAGAAGACGTTCCGGTCATTATTGACCAGGCGCTGCACGTCGCGGCGCAGATAGCCCTTGCGCTGCAGGCGTTCGTACAGGAAGTCGGCATAATCGGCATTGCGGTCGGACAGGCGGGCATTGACGATTTCGATCGCGTCTTCCGGCACACCGACCTGGCGCATATTGGCGCGGGTGATCTCTTCGCGGCCGACCAGGATCGCCTTGCCCAGCTCCTGGTTCTGGAAGGCATAGGCGGCGCGGATCACCGACGGCTCCTCGCCCTCGGCAAAGACGATGCGGCGGCCATGCCCCATCACCGCGCCCTGGATGCGTTGCAGCAGGGCGGCGGTCGGATCGAGACGCCGGGCCAGCGAGGCCCGGTAGGCGGTCATGTCGGCGATCGGCTTGCGCGCGACGCCGGTATCCATCGCAGCCTGGGCGACATAGGGCGGCACATAGTGGATGAGCCGCGGATCGAAGGGTGAGGGGATGATGTAGTCGCGGCCGAATGACGGGCGCGAGCCGTGATAGGCGGCGGCCACTTCGTCCGGCACATCTTCGCGCGCCAGCGCTGCGAGGGCGCGGGCGGCGGCGATCTTCATCTCCTCATTGATCGTGCGGGCGCGCACATCCAGCGCACCGCGGAAGATGTAGGGGAAGCCGAGGACATTGTTGACCTGGTTGGGATAGTCCGAGCGGCCGGTGGCGATGATGGCGTCGTCGCGGACGGCCCGCACGTCTTCCGGCTTGATCTCGGGATCCGGGTTGGCCATCGCGAAGATGATCGGGTCCTTGGCCATCGACTTGACCATGTCCTGGGTTACTGCACCGGCGACCGACAGGCCGAGGAAGCAGTCGGCGCCGTCCAGCGCTTCGGCCAGCGAGCGGCGATCCGTGTCGGCGGCGTGGGCCGCCTTCCACTGGTTCAGCCCGTCGCGCTCTGCGTGGATGACGCCCTTGGAATCGCACAGCAGAGCGTTCTCGTGTTTTACACCCATCGCCTTGAGAAGTTCGAGCACGGCGATGCCGGCCGCACCGGCGCCGTTCACCACGACTTTGAGATCGCTGATCTTGCGGCCGGTGATGTCGCAGGCATTGATGATGCCGGCAACGGAGATGATGGCTGTGCCGTGTTGATCGTCGTGGAAGACCGGCACATCGAGCAGTTCGCGCAGGCGCTGTTCGATGATGAAGCTTTCCGGCGCCTTGATGTCTTCCAGATTGATGCCGCCGAACGTGTTGCCGATGCGCCGGACGCATTCGATGAAAGCGTCGGCATCGGTTTCCTCGACCTCGATGTCCATCGCGTCGATATCGGCAAAGCGCTTGAACAGCACCGCCTTGCCTTCCATCACGGGCTTGGACGCCATGGCGCCCAGATCGCCGAGGCCCAGGATCGCTGTGCCGTTGGAAATCACGGCGACCATATTGCCCTTGGAGGTGAAATCGTAGACGGCGTCAGGGTTCTCCGCGATCGCCTTCACCGGCGCAGCCACGCCGGGTGAATAGGCCAGAGAGAGATCGCGCTGCGTCGCCATCGGCTTGGTCGGAGACAGGGCGAGCTTGCCGGGAACGGGCTCCTTGTGAAAGGCGAGCGCTTCGTCGTCCTCGACGTGGCTGGTTCTGTCGTTCATCCCCGTATTCCCTGCTTTATTTTGATTATGGACAATCGTATGGGCTCTAGCCGCTTCACACCCTTGCACGCAAGGTGAAACCTCGCCACCGTCTGCGCCGATGAATTCCCTGTCCAGCCTTCCCATGCCCGCCGATCGTGCCTTCCCCTCAGCCGAGGGTGCCACGCCGATGATGGAGCAATTCCTGGCCCTGCGGTCGCAGGCGCCGGGCGATGCCCTGCTCTTCTATCGCATGGGCGATTTCTACGAGCTCTTCTTTGATGATGCCGTGCGGGCAGCGGCGGCGCTGGATATCGCGTTGACCAGGCGCGGCGAACACCAGGGCGAGCCCATCCCGATGTGCGGTGTGCCGGCAGCCACGGCCGAAGCCTATCTGGCGCGTCTGATCAAGGCGGGATTCAAGGTCGCCGTGGGAGAGCAGATCGAGGATCCCAAGGCGGCCAAGGCGCGCGGATCCAAGGCGGTCGTGCAGCGGGCCATCACCCGTATCGTCACGCCCGGCACGCTGACCGAGGACAGTCTGCTCGATCCGCGCTCGGCCAACCGCATTGCCGCGTTGGCCCAACTGGCGACCGGCGAGAATGCCATCGCCTGGGCAGATATCTCGACCGGCGAGTTTGCGGTCTGTGCTGTTGCGGGCGACGCCCTGACGGCCGAGCTGGCGGCTATGAATCCGGCCGAGCTTCTGGTCGAGGAAAGCCGGTTCGGCGAGGCGGCGGGTCTTCTGCCGCGCACCACGCTTACGCCTTTGCCGCGGGCCAAGTTCGATGTCGCTTCAGCGGAGAGGCAGCTCAAGGCCCAGTTCGAGGTGCAGGAGCTGACCGCGTTCGGGGATTTCTCGAAGGCCGAGCGCGCCGCGCTGGGCGCGTTGCTGGACTATCTCGCCCTGTCCCAGGCCGGTGCTCCGGCCAAGCTGTCGCCGCCGCGCCAGGCCCGCGAGGGCAGTGTCCTGGCCATCGATCCGGCGACCCGGGCCAGCCTGGAAATCGACCGCACCCTGTCCGGTGACCGCCAGGGTTCGCTGCTCGGTGCAATCGACCGGACCGTCACCGCGCCGGGTGCGCGGGCACTCGCCGACCGGCTGGCACGTCCGCTGACGGATGTCGCGGCGATCGAGGCGCGGCTGGATGCGGTCGCCTGGTTCGAGCGCGAGGCCGGGTTGCGGCGGCAATTGCGCGAGCGGCTGAAATCCGCCGGCGATGCCGAGCGGGGCCTGTCGCGCCTGCTCGTCGGCCGTGGCGGTCCGCGGGATCTCAAGGCGCTGAGCGGCGCGCTGCAGGAGGGCGAGGCGATCGCCGCGCGCCTGTTGGACGCCCAGCTCGACCGGCCGCCTCAACGTATCGCCGACGGTGTCGCGGCACTGACCCTGGCCGACAAGCCGGAGCTTGCGGCCCTGGTCGGCGATCTTGACCGGGCGATTGTCGACGAGCCGCCCCTGCTGGCGCGCGATGGCGGGTTCGTGGCTGAAGGCTGGATGCCCGAGCTGGACGAGACGCGGCAATTGCGCGACGCCTCGCGCCGCATCGTCGCCGGCCTGCAGCAGACCTATGCCGAGGCGACCGGCGTTTCGAGCCTGAAGGTGAAGCACAATAATGTGCTGGGCTATTTCGTCGAGGTGACGGCGCGCCATGCCGATGCGCTGATGGGGGATGACACTTTCATCCACCGCCAGACCATGGCGAACGCGGTCCGCTTCACCACGACGGAGCTGGCGGAGCTGGAATCGAAGATCGCGAGTGCCGGGGAGCGGGCGCTGGCGATGGAGATCGAGACATTTGCCGCGCTGCGCGACCGTGTGGAGGCATTGGCAGGCTTTATCCGCCTCGCGACGGCCGCTCTGGCAGAATTCGATGTGTCTTCTGCACTCGCCGAATGGGCCGAGGAGGCCGGGGCGTGCCGCCCACAAATTAACGATTCATTTACGTTTTCTGTCGATGGCGGCCGGCACCCCGTGGTCGAGCGCGCGCTGGCGAAAACCGGCGAGGGACGCTTCACCCCCAATTCCTGCCAACTCGACGGATCGGGGGAAAATGCGGCCCGTCTGACCTTCGTTACCGGCCCCAACATGGCGGGTAAATCGACCTTCCTGCGCCAGAACGCTCTGATCCTGATGCTGGCCCAGGCCGGCTGCTATGTTCCCGCGGAACGAGCCGAAATCGGCGTTGCCGACCGGCTCTATTCCCGCGTCGGGGCGGCCGACGATCTGGCGCGCGGCCGCTCGACCTTCATGGCCGAGATGATCGAGACGGCGGCGATCCTCAACCAGGCGACACCACGCAGCTTTGTCATTCTCGACGAGATCGGCCGCGGCACGGCGACCTTCGACGGGCTGTCCATTGCCTGGGCGGCGGCGGAGCATTTGCACGAGATCAATCGCTGCCGTGCGCTCTTCGCGACTCATTATCACGAGCTCACCCGGCTCGCCGAGGACCTCGATGCGGCCGGCAATGTTTCCCTCAAGGCCAAGGAATGGAAGGGCGAGCTGGTCTTCCTGCACGAGGTCGGGGCCGGAGCGGCTGACCGCTCCTACGGCATCGAGGTTGCGCGCCGGGCCGGTCTGCCGCGCAAGGCGATCAGCCGGGCCAAATCCATCCTCAAACGCCTGGAGTCCGATGGCGCGCCCGCCGCCGCACTCGACACCCTGCCGCTCTTTGCCGTCGCCGAGCCGGAACAGGCACCGATTCCGGAACCGTCAGAAGTGGAAAAGCGGCTGGACGGGATCGACCCGGATGCGCTGACACCGCGTGAGGCGCTGGACCTTGTCTATGCGCTAAAATCGCTGGCGAAGAAGGCGTGACGGCGGCCCGCGGCACGACTAGATTGGCGCCGTCATGACACGGTCCGCCCTGCCCGCCTCGCTCGACGCCCTGAAACTGCGGGCGCAACTGGCTGCCGCCACAGCGCGGTCGGGCTGGACCTCGCCTGCCGCTCGCTCGGCCGGGCTCGCCCATGTCCGCTCGGCGCTGGACGGGTTTCGTGAACAGGCCTTTGCCCGTCTGTCCGGCGCCGGCGGCGGTGCCGCCGCGGCGCAGGTCCTGTCCGACGGGATGAGTGTCTGCCTGCATGCCCTGTTCGACTCCATGGCTGCCGGCGACCCGGATGGATCGGCCGGCATCACCCTGTGTGCGCAGGGCGGGTTCGGGGCCGGCGAGCTGGCCCCGTCCTCGGATGTCGATCTCCTGTTGGTGAAGCCGGAGGGCGAGCGGCCGGAGACCGACGCGTTTCTGCAGCAATTCCTCTACGCCCTGTGGGATCTGAAGATCGATGTCGGCGGCGGCGCCTGCCGGACGATCGACCAGACCCTCGATCTGACGCGCGAGGATGCGTCGGAACGCACGGCCCTGCTCAGCCTGCGCCATCTGGCCGGCGACGAGACCGCGACCCAGTCGCTCGCCCAGCGTTTCCGCGAGGAGATCGTCGCGGGCGACCTGCAGGGCTTTGTCGAGGCCAAGCTGCGTGAACGCGATGCACGGATCGAGAAGGCCGGGCGCTCGCGCTACACGGTCGAGCCCAATCTGAAATCCGGCAAGGGCGGGCTGCGCGACCTGCAGCTGATGCGCTGGCTGGCGCAATTCCTCTACGGTGCCGACGCATTCGAACGCTGGGTCGGCACGCGCCTGCTTTCGGTCGAGGATGTCAGCCGTTATGTGGCGGCCGATGACTTTCTGTGGACCGTCCGCTTCCACCTGCACGATCTGGCAGGCGGCAAGGACGAGCGCCTGACCTTCGACCTGCAGCCGGAAATCGCGGCCCGCATGGGCTATGAGGACAGCGAGACGGAAAGTGCCGTCGAGCGCTTCATGCGCCGCTATTTCCGCACCGCCATGGCCGTCGGCGCGCTGACCCGCCTCGTCTGTGCCAAGCTGGAGGCCGATGCCTGGAAGGCCAAGCCGAAGGGACTGGCTCGTTTCCTGCCGCCGGGCATGGATCACGAGGAAGGCGCCGATGTTGGCGAATTCATCATCCGCGAGGGCCGGCTCGACTTTGCCCACGCCACCCAGATCCGCGAGGATCCCGTGCGGTTGCTGCGCTTCTTCCACATGGCGGCCTCCCGGCGCCTGGATCTGCACCCGGAAGCCGTCGCCCGGATCGGCCGTACGCTCTATCTGATCGATGACGAGTTCCGCCGCGACCCGCGTGCGGCGCGCGCCTTCTTCGCGGTGCTGCTGGACAGTCCGGCGCCGATGGCGGTGCTGCGCATGATGACCGAGGCGGGCGTTCTGGGGCGCTATATCCCCGAGTTCGGCGATATCGTCGCGCGCACCCAGTTCAACATGTATCACCGCTATACGGTGGATGAGCACACGCTGCAGGCGCTTGGCCTGCTGCGCGAGATCGAGGACGGGCTGCACCCGCTCGATCACCCGCTGTCGACCCGGATTGCGCCGCTGATCCAGAACCGCCGCGCGCTGCACCTGGCCATCCTGCTGCACGATACCGGCAAGGGAGCGGGCGACCAGTGTATCGAGGGGGCGCTGCGGGCGCTGACGGCGTGTGAGCGCCTGGGCCTGGGTCATGACGATACAGAACTGGTCGCCTGGCTGATCCGCTCCCACCTCCTGATGAGCGATACCGCCCAGCGGCGCGATCTGTCCGATCCGCGCACCGTCGCCGATTTCGCGGCTGCGGTGGGCTCGGTCGAGCGCCTGCGCCTGCTCACCGTGCTGACCGTGGTGGATATCCGCGCTGTCGGACCCGGCGTCTGGAATGGCTGGAAGGGCCAGCTGATCCGCGAGCTCTATACGGCAACCGAAGCGGTTCTGCTCAGCGATGGCGATGCCATCGCCTCGGCGCGCCGCAGCCTGTCTGACCGGGGACGCGCCGAGCGCGAGGCCGTGCTGCCGCGGCTGGAGCGGCTCAATCCGGAATTTGCGGCTTGGTGGGTTGCCGAGCTGAACGATGCCTACTGGGTGTCCTTCGGGCGTGAGGACCGGTATCGACATGCGGCCTTTGTCCGCCGGGCGTTCGAGGCTGGGGAGACAACGGCGGCCGGTGTGCGTGTGGACCGGCGGCGCGCGGCGACCGAGGTGATGATCTGGTCGCCTGACCGCACGCGCATCTTTGCCGATATCGTCGCCGCCTTCGCCGAGATGGGGGCAGACGTCGTCGGTGCCACGATCAACACGACTGCGTCGGGCCAGGTCTTCGACATTTTCTACATCCAGGACGCGGCCGGTCAGCCCTATGGCCAGCAGGACGAGCGCCAGCGCCAGGCCCTCGTCGCCTATCTGCGTGAGGTCGCGACCGGCGAGCTCACCGTGCGCCGGCGCAAATCCATGCCGCTGCAGCGCCGCGATGCCGCTTTCCGGGTCACGCCCTCTGTCACGATCTCCAACGAGATTGCCGAGAATGCCACAGTGATCGAGGCGTCCGGCCGCGACCGGCCGGGCCTGTTGGCAGACCTGGCGGATGTGCTTGCCGATGAAGGCCTCGCGCTTAATTCCGCCCAGATCGACGGCTATGGCGAGCGGGCGACCGACGTCTTCTATGTCAGTCACGGACAAGCCAAGCTGGAAGATGCCGACGTGATCGAGCGGGTGGAAAAAGGTCTGATGGCCGTGCTGAGCGAGAGCGAGACGGCCGCCGACGAAAAAGCCGCCCAGCGCGGTATCGCGCGGGCCCGCGCCAGTGTTCTGAGGTAACGGCATGCGTCTTCTTCGGTCCTCGGCTGTGGTCGGGCTTTTCACCATGGCCAGCCGGATCCTCGGCCTTGTGCGCGAGATGATGCTGGCGGCGGCGCTGGGCGCAGGCGCGGTTACTGACGTCTTCCTGACAGCGCTGCAATTCCCCAATCTTTTCCGGCGGATCTTTGCCGAGGGCGCGTTCAATGCGGCCTTCGTGCCGCTCTATGCCGGCAAGCTGGAAGCCGACGGTCTGACCGAGGCGCAGCTGTTTGCCCGCCAGGTGCTGTCGGTCCTCCTGACAGCCATGCTGGTCCTGGTGGTCGCGGCACAATTGGTCATGCCGTGGCTGATGTATGCGCTGGGGCCGGGTTTCGTCGGAGATCCGGACCTGTTCGGTCTGGCGGTGCTCCTGACACAGATCACCATGCCCTACCTCATGATGATGTCGCTCAGCGCCATGCTCAGCGGCGTCCTCAACTCCCACGGCAAGTTTGCAGTTGCCGCTGCGGCACCGGTCCTGCTGAACCTCACCCTGATCGGAATTCTCGCCTTCTCGCCGGCTGAAGGCGGGCAGTTGGCGTTGTGGTTGTCAGTGGGTGTCAGTGTGTCGGGTGTCGCGCAGCTCATCTGGCTCTGGGCGGCAACGCGGGCGACCGGCGTCCGCCTGTCGGTGCGTCTGCCGAAACTGAGCCCGGATGTGAAACGGCTGATCGTGCTCGGCGTGCCCGGAGCGATGGCGGCCGGCGTGACCCAGATCAATATCCTCGTCACCTCCTCCATCGCGACGCTGCAGGAGGGTGCTCGGTCCTGGCTCTATTATGCCGACCGCCTCTACCAGCTGCCGCTGGGCGTGGTCGGGATCGCGATGGGTGTCGTGCTGCTGCCGACGCTGAGCGCGCGCCTGCGCGCCGGCGACCTGCCGGCAGCCGGCAATGCGATGAACCGCGCGCTGGAGATTTCCATGGCGCTGACCCTGCCGGCCGCGGCAGCGCTGGCCGCGATCCCGGTCTTCATCGCCACGGGTATCTACGAGCGCGATGCCTTCACGCCCCAGGATGCACAAATGGTTGCCCAGGCGCTGATCGCCTTTGCGGCCGGTCTGCCCGCCTTCGTTCTCATCAAGGTGCTCTCACCCGGCTTCTTTGCGCGCCAGGACACGATGACGCCGATGAAGTTCGCGACGGTCGGCGTGGTGATCAATCTCGCGCTGGGCCTGACGCTCTTCTTCGGTCCGCTCGGCTTTGCCGGGCTCGCCATTGCCACCTCGGTCGCGGGCTGGATCAACACGCTGCTGCTGGCGGTGACGCTGCACCGGCGCGGCCTGTTCGAGCCGGATGCCCGCCTGCTCAACCGTCTGCCGCGCATCGTGGTGGCCAGCGCGATCATGGCGGGCTTCCTGCTGCTGGCGCACCAGAACCTCGCCTGGTTCTATCCCTGGCTGTTCAATTCGACACTCCTGGTGCTCGCCGCTGTGTGTGCGGCAGGCCTTGTCGTCTTCGCGCTTGCCTCGGTCCTGACCGGCGCCCTGCGCCTGTCCGAAGTGCGCACGGCGCTCAAGCGCTCTTGAGGCTTGGGCTCCGGCTGGGTAAGACGCGCCGTCCGACCCTTTTCTGCCAAGGCATGATCCCATGAGCGAAACGCCCACCGACTACACCGGTCCCGAGCGCATCTTTTCCGGCATGCAGCCCACAGGCCGCCTGCATCTCGGCAATTATCTGGGCGCGCTGAAGAACTGGGTGGCGCTGCAGGATGAGGGCGATGCCGAGTGCATCTATTGCGTGGTCGACATGCACGCGATCACCATGCCGCACGATCCCAAGGCCCTGCCCGGCGCTGTGCGTGCTGCGGCTGCCGCCTACATCGCGGCCGGCGTGAACCCGGACAAGAGCATCATCTTCGCCCAGTCCGCTGTGTCCGCACATGCGGAGTTGGCCTGGATCTTCAATTGCGTGGCGCGTCTGGGCTGGGCCGAGCGCATGACCCAGTTCAAGGATAAGGGCGGCAAGGACAAGGAGCGCTCCTCCGTCGGCCTGCTGACCTATCCTGTGCTGCAGGCCGCCGACATTCTCGCCTACAAGGCGACGCATGTGCCGGTCGGTGAGGACCAGAAGCAGCATCTCGAGCTGTGCCGCGATATCGCGGCGCGCTTCAACCGCGACTATGGCGACGGCCAGGCCTTTTTCCCGCTGACCGAGCCGGTGATCCAGGGGCCGGGCGCGCGCATCATGAGCCTGCGCGACGGTACGGCGAAAATGTCCAAGTCCGATCCGTCGGACAATTCGCGCATCAATCTGGAAGACGATGCCGACACGATCGCCCGCAAGATCAAGAAGGCGAAAACCGATCCCGAACCGCTGCCGGAAACGGTGGAGGGTCTGGAGGCCCGCGCCGAAGCGTCCAATCTCGTCGGCATCTATGCCGCGCTGACCGGCAAGACCAAGGCGGATGTGCTCGCCGAGTTCGGCGGCCAGGGCTTCGGTGCCTTCAAGCCGGCGCTGGCGGATGTGGCCGTGGAATATCTCGCACCGATCTCGCAGGAATTCCGCCGGCTTATCGCGGATCAGGCAGAGATCGACCGCATCCTGAAAAAAGGCGCCGAGCAGGCGGACGTGATCGCCGCGCCGATCCTCAAGGAAACCAAGGAAATCATCGGCTTCTGGCACTAGAGCATTTCCAGCAGACGTGGAACCGGTTCTGCGGTGCGGAAATGCGACCACTCAAAAGCGAGATCCATTCATCGCTCCCGATCAGATGAAAAGGCTCTGACGGACAATTCGCCGCATGGCGGGCCTTCTGATGGCGCGCTCCTGTAGCGGCTGGAGGACTTCAATGAAGCACTATGCCCTGATCGTTGCCGCAGGCCTCGCCTTGACAGCCTGCAGCGAACCGGCCGAAGACACCGCCGCCCAGGATAGCGCCATGGACCATGGTGCGATGGAGCACGCCGCGCCGGCCCAGTCGGCTGATGCGGCCGCGCCGCTGCCCGATGACGGCATCATGCCGGTGGTCGAGATTAGCGACGCCTGGATCCGGCCGCACCCGCAGGGCCGCGACGTGACGGCGGCCTATTTCACGGCGACGCTCTCGCAGGGCCATGCCGATCGCCTCGTCGAGGCCCGCATGGACGGTGCCGGCCATATCGAGCTGCACACCCACACCATGAATGATGAAGGCATGATGCAGATGCGCCAGGTGGGTCCGCAGGACATCACCGATGCCGGCGCGCTGACCTTCGCGCCGGGCGGACTGCACCTGATGGTGTTCGGAATGGATCCGGTCGCCGAGGGTGATGAGGTCACCGGTACGCTCGTCTTCGAACGGGCCGGCGAGGTGGCGGTCACCTTCCAGGCGCGCAACACGGCACCTGGCGGACATTCCGGACACTAGACCCCGTCGGCAGGCTCCGGTTCGCGCGGTGTTGCGGGCCGGGCATAGGTTTCCGGATCATAGGGTTTCGGCCCGCGGGGCCAGAACAGGCGGGTGAGCCACACGCCGGCCACGACCCCGGCAATCAGGAACAGGCCTGAGGCCTGTTCGCGCACCAGGAAGAGCAGGGCGAAGAAGAACAGGCTGATCCCTGTCAGCGCCAGGCCCAGTGAGAACATCACGAACAGGAAGACCATCGACGAGCCCTCGATGAAGCGGATGCCGTCGCGATAGGGCAACAAGGCCAGGTGCAGGTCGCGCAGCAGGGCGCTGAACGTGTCGGCCGCAGGCTCCCAATGGCCCGCGCCCGCCCAGCGCATCGAGCCGAACACGGTCTCTTCTCCCTGCGTATCGGTGACACGGCAGACGACCTGGCTCTGCTGACCGGCCATTTCGACACTCAGGCGCACCTGGGCGATGTCGGTCAGTTCGACCTGACCGTCCGGGGCGTTGCCGTCCTCGCCGCGCCAGACCAGCGCCGCGTCCGTCAGGCTGAAAATTCTGACCGGCGTTGCGGCACTGCGCCGGTCACGATGTTCGCTTGCAGACATGCGCCCTCCCTTGCCCGCGCGGTGTTAGCAGCATTCTCTGGACGAGTCGCCCGCGAGACGCCAAACTCCGTTTCCATGCCTCAAAGCTCACGAAAATTCCTGGTCGTGGCCGACGACAGCAATGAGTGCCGGACGGCGCTCTACTTCGCCGCCCGCCGCGCCGTGTCGACCGGTGCCCATGTCGCCATTCTGGCAACGCATGAGCCCAGCGACTTCAATCACTGGATCGGTGTCGCCGAGACCGCCAAGCGTGAAGCGGAAACCGCAGCCGAGATGCTGCTGGAGTCGATGGCCGAGGACGCCGAGGCCGTTACCGGCGAGCGTCCGGAACTGCTGCTGCGCGAAGGCGACCGCCGGACGGTGCTGGCGCGTCTTCTGGAGGAAGATCCGCTGATCTCGCTCCTCGTGCTGGCGGCCTCCTCCTCGAGCGAGGGCCCCGGCCCGCTGGTGACGGCGCTGGCGCGCGGCCGCGGCCTGTTCGACAGCCGCGCCGTGCCTGTGACCGTGGTGCCCGGCGACATGGATCCGGCGGAAATCGACGCGCTCGTGTGAAATCCACACGCCGATCATGGTTGAAAGCCGCGGCCGGGTGGGCCAAGTGACGGTCAGGAGATCCGAGCCATGTTCATCCAGACTGAAGCCACACCCAATCCCAACACGCTGAAATTCCTGCCGGGCCGGGAAATCTCGCCCGACCAGCCGCGGGAATTCGAGAATGCCGAGGATGCCGAGGCGTCGCCGCTGGCGGCCGATCTCTTCCTGGTCGACGGGGTGAGCGGTGTGTTTTTCGGCGAGGATTTCGTCGCCGTCACCAAGACCGACGATTATGAGTGGGACCATATCAAGCCCTTCCTGCTGGGCGCGATCATGGACGGTCTGCAGTCGGGCCGGCCGCTGTTCGAAACGTCGCAGAGCGGGGTCGACCATGCCGAGTATGACGGGGCCGATGCCGAGGTGGTGAAGGAAATCATCGATCTCATCGACACCCGTGTCCGTCCGGCCGTGGCGCGCGATGGCGGCGATATCCTGTTCCATTCCTATGTTGCCGACAGCGGTCTCGTGCGGCTGCGCATGCGGGGCGCCTGCTCGGGCTGTCCGTCCTCGACGATGACGCTGAAGGCCGGGATCGAGAACCTGCTGCGCCACTACATTCCCGAAATCCAGGGCGTGGAAGCCGTCGAATAACGGTTTCCGCTCGCCGGAAAGACTTTTTCCAGTGCGGAAATTCAAAAGCCGGTCGGCCCGGATTATGGTCCGGCCGAACTGGTTATTCGCACAGGAGCGCCCCCATGGCCGACGAATTGTCGCGCAAGCCCACCCATAACGATCCGATCGATGCGGCCGCGCTGAAGCAGATCCTGCTGGACGCCCGCACCTACAATGATTTCGACGAGACCCGCCCGGTTCCGGTGGAGACGCTGAAACAGCTCTACGACACGCTCCGCATGGGCCCGACAAGCGCCAACTCCTCGCCGGCGCGCTTTCTCTTCCTGACCACGGCCGAGGCCAAGGCCCGCCTGGAACCGCACCTGTCCGAAGGCAACCGGGCCAAGACGATGAAGGCGCCGGTCACGGTGGTTCTGGCCTGGGACACCGAGTTCTACGACAAGGTGCCTCAGCTGATGCCGCACAATCCCGGTGCCCGCGACTGGTTCACTGCTCCGGCGTCCACAATCGACAATGGCAAGCGCAATGCCGTGCTGCAGGGCGCCTATCTGATCATCGCTGCGCGTGCGCTCGGCCTGGACACCGGTCCGATGACCGGGTTCGAGAATGACGGCCTGGACAAGGAATTCTTCCTCGACGATCCGGAGATGAAGACCTGGCGGTCCGACATCCTGATCAATCTGGGCTATGGCACGACGAAGAACCTCTTCCCGCGCCTGCCGCGCCTGGACTTCGACGAGGCCGCGAAAATCCTCTAAAGGGCTGGCATGACCCTGCTGGCCATCGATACCACCGGTCCGGACTGTGCCGTCGCGCTGCGCGTGGATGGCCGGCCGGACCATGTCCTTTGCGAGCGGATCGGCCGCGGCCATGCCGAGCGCCTGGCGCCGATGGTCCAGCAGATCCTGGCCGATGCCGGGGTCACGCCCGGCGCACTGACGCGCATCGGCGTCACCATCGGCCCGGGCAGTTTTGCCGGCACCCGGGTCGGCACGGCCTTCGCCCGCGGTCTTGCCCTGGCGACGGGTGCCGTGGCCATCGGCATCGGCAATCTCGCCGTGATCGCGCGCCAGTTGCACGATGTGCGCCCCCTGGCCGTACTGCACGATGCCAAGAGCGGCGAGGTCATCCTGCTGGTCTGGACCGGGCCGGACGCGTCCGGGCCGCAGCGCCTCACCGTCGAGGCGGTTCCCGCACACCTCGATACGCTCGGGCTCGACGGCCTCGTCCTGGCCGGCTCGGGCGCGGCACTGGTCGATCCGGCCGGCGCATCGGTCCGCGATATCACGGAGCTCGACCTTCACGCCCTGCTCGATCTGGTGGCCGAGGCAGATCCGGCGCAGGCGCCGTCCTCGCCCTTTTATGCCCGCCCGCCGGACGCCAAGCTGCCGGGCGGGGTCGAGCCGGTATGAGCGTCGCCATCGAGCGCGCCGGGGCGGAAGCCGCCGGCGAGCTGGCGGCGCTCCACGCAGCCTGTTTTGCAGCCGCCTGGTCGGAACGCGAATTCGCCTCGCTTTTGCTGACGGACGGCGTGACGGCGCTGATCCTGCGCGGGGATGGCGAGGCGCGGGGGCTTGTTGTCGTGCGCCAGGCGCTCGACGAGGCGGAAATCCTGACCATCGGCATTGCACCGCATGCCCGGGTGTCCGGCCGCGGCGGACAATTGCTCGCTGCCGCCCAGGACGGGCTGATGCAGGCAGGCTGCAACAGGGTCTTCCTCGAGGTTTCGGTCGCCAATACGGCCGCGCAAAAGCTCTATGCCCGGGCGGGATACCGGCAGGTGGGGCTGCGCAAGGCCTACTATGCCGACGGGGCGGATGCGCTTGTCCTTGAAAAATGGCTGCGCGAAGATGGACAAACCCCGGCGTGAACGCCTATCTCTGCAGTATCAAGGACGAGGACGATGATGCCTGACCGTATCGAACAGATCTGCATCGCGAAGGGACTTCGCATGACCGATCAGCGCCGGGTCATCGCCCGCGTGCTGTCGTCTTCCGACGACCATCCGGATGCCGAAGAGCTGCACCGCCGGGCATCGGCGGAAGATCCGCGGATCTCGCTGGCCACGGTCTACCGCACGGTCCGCCTGTTCGAGGAAGCCGGCATTATCGAGCGGCACGACTTCCGCGACGGAAGGTCGCGCTATGAGGAAGTCGGCGACGAACATCACGACCACCTGATCGACCTGAAGTCCGGTGAAGTGGTGGAATTCGTCAACGAAGAGATCGAGCGTCTGCAGGAAGCGATCGCGCGCAAGCTGGGCTACAAGCTTGTCGATCACCGTCTGGAGCTTTACGGCGTGCCCCTGAAGGGCGCCGAGGACTAGGGCGTCCGCCTCCCGCAGGAGACGCCATGTCCGCCCGCAAGCCCGGCAAGCACGCCTTCATTTTCATCTTCATCACCGTGCTGATCGACATGATCGGCATCGGGCTGATCATGCCTGTCATGCCGGCCCTGATCGAGGATGTGACCGGTCTGGAAGCGAACAATGCCGTGGTGCTGGGCGCCTGGCTGACCGCCAGCTATGCCGGCATGCAGTTCGTCTTCGCACCGATTGTCGGTGGCCTGTCCGACCGGTTCGGGCGCAAGCGTGTTCTGCTCGCGGCGCTGGCCGGCTTCACCCTCGACTACACGATGATGGGCTTTGCCCCGCATTTCTGGCTGCTGCTGATCGGCCGTATCCTGGCCGGCGTGTTCGGCGCCAGCTATTCCACTGCCAACGCCTATATTGCCGACATCACGCCGGCCCACGAACGCGCCGGACGGTTCGGCATGATGGGTGCGGCTTTCGGTATCGGCTTTATCCTCGGCCCGGCGATCGGCGGGCTGCTGGGTGAGCATTTCGGTCCGCGTGCGCCCTTCTTTGCGGCCGGCATCCTGGCCGGGTTGAACCTGATCTACGGTCTTTTCGTGCTGCCCGAGACGCTGGCGCCGGAAAATCGCCGCGCCTTCTCGATCCGCCGCGCCAACCCGCTCGGTTCGCTGCTGCAGATGCGGTCCTATCCGGCGGTCCTGGTGATGATGGGCGCGGTCTTTCTGATGCTGCTCGGCCACGCGGTCTATCCGGCTGTCTGGTCCTACTACACCGACTTCAAGTTTGGCTGGACCGCCGGCGATATCGGCCTGTCGCTGATGGCGGTCGGGTTGACGACGGCGCTTGTGCAGGGCGGGCTGACCCGCATTCTCGTGCCGAAACTGGGCGAGTGGCGCGCCATCGCGGTCTCGCTGTCGCTGGCCGTGTGCTCCTACGCCGCCTATGGCCTGGCGACCAGCGGCTGGATGGTCTACCCGATCATCGTCTTCGGGGCGCTGGCCGGGATCGGCCAGCCGGCATTGCAGGGGGTGATTTCCCGCATTGTGCCGGCCAATGCCCAGGGCGAGCTGCAGGGGGCGATGACCTCGATGCAGAGCCTGTCGATGATTATCGGACCGCTGATCATGTCGCGCATGTTCGAGGGCTTTACCGGCGCCGATGCGCCCTTTGTCTTCGCCGGCGCGCCCTTCCTTCTGGCCTCGGCGCTGACGATTGTCGCGCTCTTCCTGGCGCTCAGCGCCAAGCGGCACGATCCGGGCACGCATGAGCTGACGTCCCGGGAGACTGTTCCTGAAGGCGCCGTAAAGGCCGAATAGTCTTGCGGGCCTTGCCTATCGGCCCCATTTCCATCATAACGCCCCGCTTCCCGGCCGCGGGCCGGACGACGCTGATTGGGTGAACCGCCGGAGGCGGTTTTGAAGGTTTCATGAGTTCGACGCGCAAACGTCTCTTCATCAAGACTTACGGCTGCCAGATGAATGTCTACGATTCCGAACGGATGAGAGACGTGCTGGCCCCGCTCGGCTACGAGCCGGCGGAGGAGCCCGATGGCGCCGATCTGGTGATCCTGAATACCTGTCACATCCGCGAGAAGGCGGCCGAGAAAGTCTATTCCGAGCTGGGCCGGCTGCGCCCGCTGAAGGAGGAGAAGGCGGCATCCGGCGGCATGACGATCGCCGTGGCGGGCTGCGTTGCCCAGGCCGAGGGCGCGGAGATCATGAAGCGCGCACCGGTCGTCGATCTCGTTGTCGGACCGCAGACCTATCACAAGCTTCCCGAGCTGATCGCCCAGGCGCACCGCGCCCGCGGCGAGGCGCTGGATACCGAGTTCGAGGTCGAGGACAAGTTCGACCGCCTCGCCGGCGAGCGCCAGGTCGAGGGCTATTCCGCCTTCGTCACCGTGCAGGAAGGCTGTGACAAGTTCTGCACCTTCTGTGTCGTGCCCTATACGCGCGGTGCGGAATGGTCGCGCCCGGTCGACCAGATCGTTGCCGAAGTGCGCGGCCTGGCCGCCAAGGGCGTGCGCGAAGTCACGCTGCTGGGCCAGAATGTCAACGCTTTCCACGGCGCGCCGCCATCCGGCCGCGAGGCAGACGGTGCCTGGGGTCTGGGCCAGCTGGTGCGCCATATCGCCCTCATCGGCGGTATCGAGCGCATCCGCTTCACCACCTCGCATCCGCGTGACATGGATGACGATCTGATCGCGGCCTTTGCCGACGAACCCAAGCTGATGCCCTATTTCCACCTGCCGGTTCAGGCCGGGTCCGACAAGATCCTCAAGGCCATGAACCGTCAGCATACGGCCGCGGAATACATCGCGATCATCGAGCGCCTGAGGGCCGCCCGGCCGGATATCGCGATTTCCGGCGACATGATTGTCGGCTTCCCCGGCGAGACCGATGCCGATTTTCAGGCCACGCTCGATCTGGTGCGCGAGGTGAATTACGCCTCCTGCTTCTCCTTCAAGTATTCGCGCCGTCCGGGCACGCCCGGGGCTGCGATGTTCAACCAGATCGACGAAGCCGTGAAGGGCGAGCGCCTGGCCGTACTGCAGGATTTGCTCAATGCCCAGCAGGTCGCTTTCAATGAAAGCCAGATCGGCCGTACCCTGCCGGTCCTGTTCGAAAAGCCGGGCCGCCGGGATGGACAATTGCACGGCCGCAGCCCCTTTCTGCAGGCCGTCCATGTCGAGGCGCCGGCCGAAATGATCGGCCATATCGGGCAGGTCGTTATCGAACGTGCCAGCCGCAATGCGCTGGCCGGGCGCCTGGCGGGCGGAGAACGGAGCGCGGCGTGAGTTCAGCCAAGACACCGCCCCGCAGTCGAGCGGCCAAGCCGCGGCGCGAAGCCTCGGAAACGGTCTTCTTTGACGACAAGGAACGCCTGCGCGGCATGGCCGGTGCCGGCGACCGCTTTCTGATCCTGATCGAACAGGAACTCGGCGTGCGCCTGTCGGCGCCCGGCGGCGGCCAGATCGTCATCACGGCCGGCGAAGGCGCGGCGCGCGACGAAGCCAAGCGCGTGCTCAAGCGGCTCTATGCCTCGCTGGAACACGGGCTGACCTGTGACGAGGCGGCCGTGCGCGCGGCGCTGCGCCTGCGCGACAGCGACGAGCGCGCCGGGGAAAACGAGGATGGCGTCATCCGCGTGCCGCGCGGCTCCAGCCTCATCGCCCGCACCGAAGGCCAGCGCGAATATGTGCGTGCCCTGAAGAATGACAAGGCGTACGATTTGATATTCGGGGTCGGCCCGGCTGGCA
Source organism: Pseudomonadota bacterium (assembly GCA_036231565.1). Taxonomy (GTDB): domain Bacteria; phylum Pseudomonadota; class Alphaproteobacteria; order Caulobacterales; family Maricaulaceae; genus Maricaulis. Next base: position 52,209 of record JAZAHA010000018.1, on the reverse strand, counting down.
CTGGCAAGACGCTGCTGGCGGTTGCCTATGGCGCGTCCCTCCTGGTTCAGCGCAAGGTCGAGAAGCTGATCATCACCCGTCCCGCCGTCGAGGCGGGCGAGAAGCTGGGCTTCCTGCCGGGCGATCTGACCGAGAAGGTCGACCCTTATTTGCTGCCGGTCTGGGATGCGCTGGCCGATACGCTGGGGCGTCACCAGCTGGAAAAGATGCGCGAGGACGGCCGGATCGAGGTCGCCCCGCTCGCCTTCATGCGCGGCCGCACGCTCAATCGCGCCTTTGTCGTGGTCGACGAGGCCCAGAACACCTCCAAACCGCAGATGCAGATGGTGCTCACACGCCTGGGCGAAGGTTCGCGCATGGCGGTGACCGGCGATCCCAGCCAGATCGACCTGCATCCGCGCGAACCCTCGGGCCTGGGCCATGCGCTGGGCATCCTCTCGGAGACGAAGGGTGTTGCCATCTGCCGGTTTTCGCGTGTTGATGTGGTCCGGCACGATCTGGTGGCCCGGATCGTGGAAGCCTATGAGGACGATGCGCGCCGCGCGAGCGGCACGGCGAAACCGGACCGATGAACGCTGTCGACCTGATCGTTGAGGACGAGGCCTGGAACGGGCTGGACGGCAAGACCCGTCTCGCCGAGCAAGCCGTTGAAGCCGTTTGCGAAGAGCTCGACGAGCGCAGCCCGGGCGTGGTGGCGATCCTGCTCACCGGCGATGATGCCGTGGCGGCCCTGAACGCCGAATTCCGCGGCCGGGAAGGGCCGACGAATGTGCTCTCTTTCCCATCCGGCGGACATGCCGACAATCATCTTGGCGATATCGCCCTGGCCGCCGGTGTTGTGGCGCGCGAGGCGCAGGCGCGCGAAATCGCGCTCGCCGATCACCTGCGACATCTGATCATCCATGGATTCCTGCACTTGCAGGGGTATGATCATCAGGATGATGACGAGGCTGAAATCATGGAAGGTCTGGAACGCCGTGCGCTGGCCAGACTGGGGGTGGCTGATCCCTATGCCGCCTGAGCGACAATTTCCCGATCGAAGACACAATGGCTGACAATCCTACCACGCCGGGCCCGGAGGGCCGCTCCTGGTTCCGGCGCATTCTGGGTAAAAGCGGTCAAACTCCTGTCGCACCGGCGGCCGCACCGGCGGCCCCGGCTTCCCTGCCGCTCTCCATCGAGGCGGATGCGCTGGACCTGCTGCGTGTGGCCGACGTGATGGTGCCGCGCGCCGACATTATCGGCGTCGAGGTCTCCACCCCGCTCGACGAGCTGGCGCAGCGCTTTGCCGAAGCCGCGCATTCGCGCCTGCCGATCTACCGCGAAACGCTGGATGATCCGGTCGGGGTTGCGCACATCAAGGACGTGGTCGGCCATCTCGCACCGAGCGAGGATGGCGAGCGTCTGCCCGGCTGGCTGCAGAAGCAGATCCTGCCCGCCATCAGCCGCCCGCTCCTGTTCGCCCCGCCGTCGATGCGCGCCAGCGATCTCCTGCGCCGCATGCAGGGGCGCCGCATGCACATGGCTCTGGTGGTCGACGAGTATGGCGGCACGGACGGTCTGGTGACGCTGGAGGACCTGATCGAGCCGATCGTGGGCGATATCGAGGACGAGCATGATGACGAGGATTCGCCGGCCATCCGCGCCCGCGGCCCCGGCGTCTGGGATGTCGATGCGCGGGCCGAGATCGACGATTTCGAAGACGTTGTCGGCGAGGAAATCGCTGCCGAGGACGAGGATGAGGATGTCGACAGTCTCGGCGGTCTGGTCTTTACCCTGATCGGCCGCGTGCCCGAGCGCGGCGAGGTGATCCGCCATCCCACCGGCTATGAGTTCGAGGTGATCGAGGCCGACAGCCGTCGGATCAAGCGGATGCGCGTGCGTGCACCGCACCGCAAGCCCAGGCCGCCGGCTGCGCCGGCGGCAGAGGGAGCCGGACCGGCGTCATGAACTGGCGCCGGCTCGCTCTCTGGCGTCCGCGAGCCTGGCTCGCCGCCCGTCAGGGCTGGCGGCATCTTGCCGTGGTCCTCGCCGCAGGCGCCCTGTCGGCGACCGCGATGGCCCCATTGCACTTCTGGCCAGCCCTGGCGGTCGGCCTGTGCGTGCTGGTGTGGAGCCTGGACGGTGCGCGGCGTCACCCGAAACGCACCCTGGCCGGCTTCCTGCGCGGTTTCGTCTTCGGCTTCGGCTATTTTCTCGCCGGCACCTACTGGATCGCCTTTGCCTTCCTGACCCGCGGCGAGGGCTATGGTTTCATGGTGCCGGTGGCGGTGCCGGCCTTTGCGGCGATGCTGGCCGTGTTCTGGGGGATGGCTGGTGTGCTGCAGGCCTGGATTGCGCCGCGTCTGCCCTGGCGGGTTCTGGTCCTCGCCGCCGTGCTCACCGTGACCGAATGGCTGCGCGGACATCTCTTTGGCGGCCTGCCCTGGAACCTGCCCGGCTATGCCTGGCCGGCGGGCGGGGCGGTGAGCCAGGCGGCGGCCTGGTTCGGGATTTACGGCCTGTCCTTCCTGACGGTTTTTGCCCTGGCCTCGCCGGCAGCCGCGATCGGGCGGCCCCTGCGCCTGTCCAGCCTGGCGCCGGTGATTGCCGGTGCCGCGATCGGCCTGATCGTGCTGTGCGGCGGGGCGCTGCGCCTGTCCGGTGCCGATGCAGGCTATCAGCCGGACATCAGGCTGCGCCTGGTCCATGCCGACATCCCGCAGCGTGCAAAATGGGCACCCGGCGGGGCGGCCATGACGCGCGACCGCTATCTCGAACTGACTGCCGAGCCGGGCCTGGCGGATGTCACCCATGTCATCTGGCCCGAGGGCGCGCTGCCGGTCTTCATGCTGGAAGACGATGCGACGCTGGCCCTGATCGGTCAGCAATTGCGGGCCGGCCAGACCCTGGTCGCCGGCATCAACCGCCGCGCCGACACCGGCAATGGCGAGTACGCCTACTACAACGCCCTGGTCGGGTTGCGCTTCCCCAATGGCTCACCGCGGGTGGAGAGCCTGTACGACAAGGTGCGCCTGACCCCGTTCAGCGAAATCGTGCCGCTGACCGGCCTGCTGCGCGCGGTCGGGCTCGACGAGTTCGCGCGCTACCAGTTCACGCCGGGACCGGGTGCGACGACGCTGGAGCTTCCCGGTGCCCCGCCCGTGATGCCGCTGATCTGCTATGAGGCGATCTTCCCGGGCTTTGTCCATGCCGTCGCCGACCGGCCGGCCTGGCTGCTCAACATCTCCAACGATGCCTGGTTCGGGGTGACGGCCGGGCCGCGGCAGCATTTCAACCAGGCGCGTTACCGGGCGATCGAGACCGGTGTGCCGATGATCCGCTCGGCCGCGCGAGGCGTGTCCGGCGTGGTCGATGCGCACGGCCGGACGCGGGTGGAAATTCCTCCGGGTGAGGAAGGTGTTCGCGATGTGAACCTTCCGAGGCCTGTCGGCGTTCCTCTATACGGGTGGTGGGGCGATGTGCCGGTCTGGATTGTTGTCCTGACAATTCTTGCCGGCGTTCTGATCCTGCGCCGCCGGGCGGTGGCCCGACTGCTGTCGACGCGAACATGAACTGAAAGTGATGTGAAATCACGCAAGGGTTGTGATAACGTCGGAGGGGCACCGCGGGGTGGCAAACCGGTAATGAGGTAATTGAATGCCCAAGGCGAATCCCAGAGGACCCAACCCGATCGACGTCCATGTCGGCGCTCGGATCCGGTTGCGCCGCCAACTGGTCAAGATGAGTCAGGAAAAGCTCGGTGACGAACTGGGTGTCACCTTCCAGCAGGTCCAGAAGTACGAGCGCGGCGCCAACCGCGTCGGCGCCAGCCGGCTCTACCGGTTGTCGCGCGTACTGGACGTGCCTGTGCAGTTCTTTTTCGAGGGGCTGGGCGAGAAATCCGCCGCCACAGGCATGGCGGAAGGTGACCAGACGCCCGTCGTCTACGACTTCATCCAGAGCGCTGATGGTGTGTCGCTGGCCGAGGCCTTTTCGCGCATCCAGGACTCCAAGGTCCGGCGGCGTGTTCTGGAACTGGTCCGCACGCTGGCAAGCGAGGCCGATGAAGGTGCGCTCGCGCACTGAGACGGCGGGTCTGCGACGCGAGGGATGCCAAGCGGTCACAAAACCGCTAAATGCCCGCGCATGAGCAAGACCCCGAAACCGGACGCACCGGAATTCCGCCTGTATGGCCGTGCCCAGGGCAAGCCGCTCTCGGCGCGCCAGCAGGGGCTGGTCGACGACCTCCTGCCGCGCATCGGTCTGCCTGAGAGCGGGCCGGTGAACGCGGGTGAGCTGTTGCCTCAGTGCCGCCGGCAGGTGCTGGAGATCGGCTTCGGCGGCGGCGAGCATCTCGCGGCCCAGGCCGCGCGTGCGCCGGACACCGGCTTCATCGGCATCGAACCCTTTCTCAACGGCGTCGCCAAGGCGCTGACCTATATCGACGAGCAGGGGCTGGAGAATGTCCGCCTGGCCCGTGCCGATGCGCGCGAACTGCTGCCGCGCTTTGCCGATGCCAGTCTCGACCGGATTTTCCTGCTGTTCCCGGATCCCTGGCACAAGAAGCGCCACGCCAAGCGCCGTTTCGTGCAGCAGGCCACGCGCGACGCCTTCGCCCGGCTGTTGAAGCCCGGCGGACAGCTGCGCATCGCCACGGACGTCAAATCCTATGCCGACCACTGCATGAGCGAATTCCGGCAGGATGACCGCTTTGTCTGGCAGGCTTCAAAAGCCGACGACTGGCGCATCGCCCCCGCCGACCACATCACCACCCGCTACGAGACCAAGGGCCTGGGCGACTGCGCGCCGGTGTTTATGGATTTCGTGCGCACCTGACGCTCATCTTGCATCATCGCCCCTTCGGGCGTATAAGGTGCCCATTACATGTTCGATCGCATCGGATGATGCTTTCGAGCGGTCGCTTCCGGCGGCCGCTCTTTTTGTTGATGGAGACACGGGTCCCTTGAAGACCAAGACCCCGCAGGACACCCGCATTCTCGCCCTCGCCGATCCGGTGGCTGCCGGGCTCGGCCTGGAAATCGTGCGCGTGCGCGTCATGTCCGGCAAGAAGCCGCGCCTTCAGATCATGACCGACCGGCTGGACGGCACCGGGGTGGATGTCGACGATTGCGCACGCCTGTCGCGCGCCCTGTCCGACGTGTTCGAGGTCGAGGATCCCGTTTCCGGAGAATACGATCTTGAGATATCCTCTCCGGGTATCGACCGGCCGCTGACCACGCTGGCGCATTTCGCGCGCTGGGAGGAATACGAGGCCAAGATCGAGCTGGACCGCATGGTGGAAGGCCGCAAGCGCTTCCGCGGCATGCTGGCCGGTGTCGAGGACGGCAATGTCCTCCTCGACATGGACGGCGAAGAGGACACGGCGCTGATCCCGTTCGACTGGATCGCGGATGCCAAACTTGTACTCACGGACGCCTTGATCGAGGCGGATTTGAAAGCGCGCGGCGGCAATGCGCCTGCGCAGACTGAAGGAGACGAATGATGTCGCTGTTTACGGCAAAAGGGATTGCCCGATGAGCATTGGTGTTAGCGCCAACCGGCTCGAGCTGCTGCAGATCGCCCGTGCGGTCGCTGCCGAGAAATCGATCGACGAAAGCATCGTCATCGAGGCCATCGAGGAAGCGATCCAGAAGGCTGCGCGCTCGCGCTACGGTGCCGAGAACGACATCCGCGCCAAGATCGACCCGAAGACGGGCGAGCTGTCGCTGACCCGCAACATGACGGTCGTCGAAGAGGTCGAGAACGAAAGCCAGGAGCTTACGCTCGCCGACGCGCAGAAGATCGACAAGACCGCTGAAATCGGTACCGTCTTCTCCGACGAGCTGCCGCCGATCGAGTTCGGCCGCGTCGCCTCGCAGACCGCCAAGCAGGTCATCACGCAGAAAGTGCGTGAAGCCGAGCGCCAGCGCCAGTTCGAGGAATACAAGGACCGTGTCGGCGAAATCGTCTCCGGCATCGTCAAGCGCGTCGAATACGGCAATGTGATCATCGATCTGGGCCGCGCCGAAGGCATTATCCGCCGCGCCGACGGCATTCCGCGCGAAAACCTGCAGAACAATGAGCGCGTGCGCGCCTACATCTACGATGTGCGCGAAGAGGTCCGCGGTCCGCAGATCTTCCTGTCGCGGGCGCATCCGGACTTCATGGCTGCCCTGTTCGCCCAGGAAGTGCCGGAAGTCTACGAAGGCATTATCGAGATCCCGTCGGTCGCCCGCGACCCGGGTTCGCGCGCCAAGATCGCGGTGATCTCCAATGACGGCTCGATCGACCCGGTCGGCGCCTGTGTCGGTATGCGCGGTTCGCGCGTGCAGGCCGTGGTGTCCGAACTCGCCGGCGAGAAGATCGACATCATCCCGTGGTCCGACGATCCGGCCACCTTCATCGTCAACGCCCTGCAGCCGGCGGAAGTCGCCAAGGTCGTGCTCGACGAGGAAGACCAGCGCATCGAGGTCGTGGTGCCGGACGAGCAGCTTTCGCTCGCCATCGGCCGCCGCGGCCAGAATGTCCGCCTGGCCTCGCAGCTGACGGGCTGGTCGATCGACATCCTCACCGAGGAAGAAGAGTCCGAACGCCGCCAGAAGGAATTCGCCGAGCGGACCCAGCTCTTCATCGCGGCCCTTGATGTCGATGAGGTCATTGCCCAACTTCTGGCTACGGAAGGTTTCTCGGACGTCGAGGAAATCGCCTATGTCGACCTCGGCGAGATCGCCGTGATCGAAGGCTTCGACGAGGACACCGCCGAGGAAATCCAGGCCCGCGCCCGCGACTATCTGGACCGCCTGGCGGCCGAGCAGGACGCCAAGCGCAAGGAGCTGGGCGTCGAGGACGGCGTGCTCGAGATCGAGGGCGTCGAGCTGGCGATGGCCGTGAAGTTCGGCGAGAACGACGTCAAGACGGTCGACGATCTGGCCGGCCTGGTCACCGACGATCTGCGGGGCTGGTTCGAAAACCGCAATGGTGAGCGCGTGCGCGAGCCGGGCATCCTGGAAGACTTCAACCTGTCTGCCGACGATGCCGAGATGATGATCATGCGCGCCCGCGTCGCGGCCGGCTGGATTTCTGAAGAAGACCTGCCGCAGCCGGAAGCCGAAGAGGTCGAGGCTGACGACGGGGACGAGGGCGTGTTCGATGTCGAGAACATGGACCTCGCGGCTCTGGAAGCCGAGGCCGAGGCCCTGGGCCTCGATCTCGACGAGGCGGCCGAAGAGGAGAAGGAGACTGACTAGGTCTCCTGACAGCGGCCGGGCGCGTGAACGGCGCTGCGTCGCCAGCGGTGAAGTGAGGGATGAGGCGGACCTGGTCCGCATCGCCCTCGCGCCGGATGGCAGCGTGGTGCCCGACCTGGCCGCGAAACTCCCGGGCCGCGGTGCCTGGGTTTCCGCCGACCGCGCGTCGGTGGAGCGGGCGGTGGCCCGCAAGGCATTCAACCGGGCCTTTGGCGGTCCGGTCTCGGTCCCGGAGGATTTCGCCGGGACGATTGAACGGCTTCTGGCCGAGCGTGCGCTGAACCTGATGGGTCTGGCGCGCCGGGCCGGCGAGCTTGCAGCGGGGCAGGACGCGGTGCGTCTCGCCCTCAAGGCCGCCCGCCCGGCCTGGCGCATCGAGGCGTCGGACGGGGCGGCGGATGGCCGGTCGAAACTCGACCGGCTGGCACGCGCAGCCTGGGGCGATATCCCGGTTGCGGGATGTTTCGAGGCGGAAGTCATCGGGCAGGCGCTGGGGCGCGGTCCGGTGGTCCATGCCTCCCTGTCGGAGGGACCGCAGGCGCGGGCCTTTTCGGCGGTGATGCGGAAGCTTGCGGGCTTCCGGCCGCTCGACCCGCACGGGGCGGGTCTTGCGGCAGATGCGAAATGAACCGCCTTCGCGGTTGCGTCCGGGCCGGAGCTGGCTAGTTTAGCGAGCCTTCAGACCGGACGAGCAGGTTTGAACAGTGCGCCGCACCGGCATTCGGCTACCGGGGCGGAACGTGGAACGAAAGCCGATTTGGAAGGCTCGCATGAGCGACGCAGACGACAACAAGTCCGGCCGCCGGCCGCTGTCTTTGAAACGATCCGGCTCCGGCACCGTGCAGCAGAGTTTTGCGCGCGGACGCTCCAAGGCTGTGGTGGTCGAGAAGAAGCGCAAGCGCGTGGCGACACCGGGCAAGGACGGAGCTCCGGGAACCGGCAAGGGTGCCGGCGGCGCGGCCAAGGGCGGCGAAAGTGCGCTTGCGGCCAAGGCGCGCCAGCTCGGCCTGTCCGAAGAGGAACTGGTCGCCCGTCAGCGCGCCATCGCCCGGGCCCGGGCCGAGGCGGCTGACCGCGAAGCGCTGAAGAAAAAAGAGGCCGAGGAGCGCGCCCAGCGCGCCGCGGACGAACAGCGTCACCTCGAGGAGCAGCGCGAGCGCGAGGAACGCGAAGCGCGCGAGGCCGAGGAAGAGGCCCGTCGCAAGGCAGCGGACGAAGCGCGTCGCAAGGCGGAAGAAGAGGCGGCCAATCTGGCAGCGGCCCAGGATGCGCCGCGCGGCGATGACGAGCCGCGCCGCAAGGTTGCACCGGCCAAGGACAAGGACGAGCCGCGCCGTGACCGCCGCGATGACGGCGAGGACGCCGCATCGGCGCTCGAGGCCATGGGCGGCCGCGTCAAGCGCAAGGGCAGTGCCGGACCCGGCCCGGCCAAGGCCCAGCCGGCCCGTGCCAAGACCGACAATCGCCGCCGCGGCAAGCTGACGATCCAGAATATCGTCGATGGCGACGAGGAGCGGCAGCGTTCGCTCGCCTCGGTGCGCCGGGCCCGCGAGCGCGAAAAGCAGCGCCGCCAGGATACCGGCACAGGCCGTGACAAGATTGCCCGCGATGTGGTCATCCCGGAAGCCATCACGGTGTCCGACCTGGCCAACCGTATGGCGGAACGCGCTGTCGACGTCGTCAAATACCTGATGAAGCAGGGCCAGATGGTCCGCGTGAACGACGTGCTCGATGCCGACACTGCCGAGCTGGTGGTCGAGGAATTCGGCCACACCGTGAAGCGCGTCTCCGAGTCCGATGTGGAAGAGGGCTTCATCGCCGAGGACGATCCGGAAGAAAGCCAGGTCTCCCGTGCGCCGGTCATCGCCGTCATGGGCCATGTCGACCACGGCAAGACCTCGCTGCTCGACGCGCTTCGGGCCACCGATGTGGCCGCCGGCGAGGCGGGTGGCATCACCCAGCATATCGGTGCCTACCAGGTACAGCTGAAGGGCGGCGAGAAGATCACCTTCCTCGACACGCCGGGCCACGCGGCCTTCTCGGCCATGCGCTCGCGCGGTGCCGAGGCGACCGATATCGTGATCCTGGTCGTGGCGGCCGATGACAGCGTCAAGCCGCAGACCATCGAGGCGATCAATCACGCCAAGGCGGCGGGTACGCCGATCATCGTGGCGGTCAACAAGTGCGACAAGCCGGATGCCAATCCGCAAAAGGTCCTCACCGACCTGCTGCAGCACGAGATCGTCGTGGAAGCGATGTCCGGTGACGTGCAGTCGGTGAATGTCTCGGCCAAGAAGCGCGAAGGTCTCGACGAGCTGACCGAGGCGATCAATCTGCAGGCCGAACTGCTCGATCTGAAGGCCAATCCCGACCGCGCGGCCGAAGGCGTGGTCATCGAAAGCCAGGTCGACAAGGGTCGCGGTCCGGTCGCCACGGTGCTGGTGCGCCGCGGTACGCTGAAACGGGGCGATATCGTCGTTGCCGGCGCGCAATGGGGCCGTGTGCGTGCCCTGGTCAATGAGCGTGGCCAGCAGCTCGATTCCGCCGAACCGTCCGTGCCGGCCGAGATTCTCGGCCTCGACGGGGCGCCGGAACCGGGCGAGGTCTTCGCCGTTGTCGAGAACGAGGCCCGGGCTCGCGAGATCGCCGATTACCGCCAGCGCAAGGAGCGTCAGGCGGCCGGTGCGATCAGCGGTGGCGGAGCCTCGCTCGAGCAGATGATGGCGCGCCTGAAGCAGGACAAGACCCAGGAAATGCCGCTGCTGGTGAAGGCGGATGTGCAGGGCTCGGCCGAGGCGATCAAGCAGTCGCTCGAGAAGCTGGGCAATGACGAGGTCCGGGCCCGTGTCGTCCACGCTGCCCCGGGCGGTGTGAACGAGAGCGACGTGCTCCTGGCCAAGTCGTCCGGTGCGCCGGTCTTCGCCTTCAACGTCCGTGCCAACAAGCAGGCCCGCGAGCTGGCCGAGCGTGAAGGTGTCGAGATCCGCTACTACTCGGTCATCTACGACGTGCTGGACGACGTGAAGAACACGATGGAAGGCATGCTGGCGCCGGAGAAGCGCGAGAACTTCATCGGTTATGCCGAGATCCTGGAAGTGTTCAACATCACCAAGGTCGGCAAGGTCGCCGGTTGCCGCGTGACCGAAGGCGTGGTGAAGCGCGGCTGCGGCGTGCGCCTGCTGCGCGACGACACGGTGCTGCACGAGGGCCATCTGAAAACCCTCAAGCGCTTCAAGGACGAAGTTCCCGAGGTTCGTGCCGGTACCGAGTGCGGCATGGCCTTCGAGAATTACGACGACCTGCAGAAGGGCGACCAGATCGAGTGTTTCGAAGTGGTCGAGATCGCCCGCAAGCTGGACTGACCGGTTCGGCCGAACAGCTGGCATTAAAAAAGGGCGGCTCCGTCAGGGGCCGCCCTTTCTGCATTCAGCGATAAGGGCGGTGGATCACTCGGCGGCCGGGATCAGCCCCTGTTCCGGGTTGGCGTAATTGGCGTAGTCGTCATGACGGATCACCACGCCGTCGCGGACGGTCACCACGGTGACCTGTTCGGCGCGCCAGCGGAAATTCTGCCCCTCTGTACGTGCCGGATAGAGCGCGTTGACATGGCCCATGAAGACAACGCGGCCATTGCTCTCGAACACGGTGTCCCACTCGAAGCCGAGCTCGATGGGATTATAGCTGGCACTGAAGCTGCGCAGGGCCTCCATGACCGCCTCGCGGCCCTCGTACAAGGCCCCGTCCTCGCCATAGTCCGGACCCATCGCGGTCGGGTCGGCGAACACCACATCCTCGGCCAGATAGCCCTCCATCGTATCCCAGTCGACGGCGGAATAGTGTTCCATGTAAGCGCGGGCGAAGCGCTCGGTCTCGTTCATCTCCTGCGCCCGGGCCGCGGGCACCCAGGCCAGGCCCGCCATCAACGCTGCCGCAACGGTATGTTTTCTCATACAAATTCCCCGTCAGTGATCGCCGGCCGGATCGATCTGTGCCATGCCGGCATAGTCGGTATAGTCGCGATGCTCGACGACCTGGCCGTCCTGCACTGTGACGATGGTGACAATGGGAAAGCGGTAGTGCCGTTCCCCGTCTTCCAGCGCGTAGACAGCAGTGACCGCGCCGTCAAAGACGGTGCGTCCGGACGCCTGATAATTGCGATCGACGGCATATTCGAGCCGTTCGACATTCCACGAACGCAATCCGCTGAGGATGGCCTCGCGGCCCTGCCAGCCGATCGGCGGTGTGATTGCGCCGACATCGAAGGAGGTCGGATCGACGAAGACGGCGTCCTCGGCATAGAGTCCGGCCAGCGCATCGAAGTCCTGCGCCTGGTAGGCGGACAGATAGGCCTGCGCGACCGGGACCTCCGGCGGTGCATCGTCCTGCCGGGCGACCAGCGCCATCATGATCACGAAAAAGCCGGCAACCGACTTGTCCATCTGTGTCTTCCTCCCAAGGGATGAGCGAGACTAGACGCGGCGCCCGGGCGCGGCCATTCACGCTTTTGCGAGCCGCCGCCCCGCAAAGCCGGGCGCATGCCTTGCATCATCGCGGCAAGAGGCGTAAACCCCCGCGCCCCGGACCCGAACCGATGGAGCGCGTCATGGCCAGGCATCAGCATCGCAACGAAACCAAGGGCCCCTCGCAGCGCCAGCTGCGCGCGGGTGAGCTTATCCGTCATGCGCTGGTCGACATTCTCGCCCGCGAGGAGCTGCGCGATCCGGATCTGGACGGCGTGCTGATCTCGGTCACCGAGGTGCGGCCCAGCCCCGATCTGCGCCAGGCGAAAGTCTATGTCGCGCCGCTCGGCCAGGGCGACCAGGTGCGTCTGGCCGCGGCGCTCAACCGTGCCGCCAGCTATCTGCGCGGCAAGCTGGGACGCGAGATCGACATGAAGTTCACGCCGCAGCTCAACTTCCATCCCGACAACAGTTTCGACACGGCCAGCCATGTCGACGAATTGCTGTCGCGGCCGCAGGTCAGGCAGGACCTCAAACACGATCATCCGGGCGACGAAGAGGAATAGCCTCGCCGCCCTTTCAGACCGCTCTTGAGCATCCGGGTCCGATCCCCGGCGCAAGAAGGAGATTTATATGGCCCGTCGCCGCAAGGGGCTGGACGTCCATGGCTGGATCGTCCTGGACAAGCCGCTCGACATGACCTCCACCCAGGCCGTCTCGGCCGTCCGCCGCATCTTCAATGCGAAGAAGGCGGGCCATGCCGGCACGCTCGACCCGCTGGCCTCCGGCCTGCTGCCGATCGCGCTGGGCGAGGCGACCAAGACCGTGCCCTTCGCCGTCGAGGGCGAGAAGATCTACCGCTTCACGGTGAAGTGGGGCGAGCGCACCGACACGCTGGATACCGAGGGCGAGATTGTCGCCACGTCGGATGTGCGCCCGGACCGGGCGGCGATCGAGGCGGCGCTGGGCGGCTTCATCGGTGATATCGAACAGGTGCCGCCGGTCTATTCGGCGATCAAGGTGGATGGCGAGCGCGCCTACGACCTCGCTCGCGACGGCGAGACGGTCGAGCTGGAGGCGCGCCAGGTGCACGTCTCCGCGCTGAGCCTGATGGACTGTCCCTCGCCGGATATGGCGGTGCTGGAGATGCGCTGCGGCAAGGGCGTCTATGTGCGTTCCCTGGCCCGCGATCTGGCCTTCGCGCTGGGTACGGAGGGCCATGTGGCGGCGCTGCGCCGGATCCGGGTCGGCCGTTTCGATGAGGCTGAATCCACAAGACTGGACGTATTGGAAGAAATGGCTCATAAGGGCGCCGCTTCGGAAGCTCTGCTCCCGGTTCAGACCGCGCTGGACGACATCCCGGCCCTGGCCGTGACCGAGGAGGAAGCCTTCCAATTGAAGCAAGGACGCTCGATCGTCCTGCTCCCGCGTCAGGCGCAAGAGCTGAAAACGCAGCGACGCCCGCTCTCGATTGCGGGTCGGGACTGCAGCTTCTCGGCTTTGGCGACCTGCAAGGACCAGGCAGTCGCGATCGGCGACGCCAGAGCCGGAAAATTCCAGCCCTGGCGCGTTTTCAACCTCACCCCGTGACCGGGGCGACATAACGAGTTTTAGGAGAACACGATGTCGATTACGCAAGAGCGCAAGACCGCGCTCATCAAAGACAATGCTCGCGGCAACACGGATACGGGTTCGCCCGAAGTCCAGGTGGCTATCCTGACCGAACGGATCGCCAACCTCACCGAGCACTTCAAGAGCCACAAGAAGGACAACCACTCGCGTCGCGGCCTTCTGAAAATGGTTTCCCAGCGTCGCCGGCTTCTCGACTACCTGAAGAAGAAAGACGAAGCGCGTTATACGGCGCTTATCGAGAAGCTGGGTCTGCGCCGCTGATCCGCGACCACATCCGTACGAAAGACGATATGTTCGATATTCAGAAAGAAACGATCGAGTGGGCGGGTCGTCCGCTCACCATCGAAACCGGGCGGGTCGCCCGGCAGGCAGACGGCGCGGTCATGGTGACCTATGGCGAGACCACGGTCCTCGCCACCGCCGTCGGGGTCAAAGCCGCGAAAGAGGGGCAGGACTTCTTCCCCCTCACCGTGAACTACCAGGAAAAATACTTCGCCGCCGGCAAGATTCCCGGCGGTTATTTCAAGCGCGAAGGGCGTCCGACCGAAAAGGAAACCCTCACCTCGCGCCTGATCGACCGTCCGATCCGCCCGCTGTTCGCGCCCGGCTTCAAGAACGAAGTCCAGGTTATGATCACGGTCCTGTCGCATGACATGGAAAACGATCCGGACGTGGTCGGCATGGTTGGCGCCTCCGCGGCGCTGGTCCTGTCCGGCCTGCCCTTCATGGGCCCGATCGGCGCGGCCCGCGTCGGCTATATCAATGGCGAATACGTCATCAACCCGCATGTCGACGAAATGCCGGAGAGCGCTCTGGACCTCGTCGTTGCAGGGACGAGCGATGCCGTGATGATGGTGGAATCGGAAGCCAAGGAGCTGTCCGAGGAAATCATGCTCGGCGCCGTCATGGCCGGCCACAAGGCCTTCCAGCCGGTGATCGACATGATCATCAAGCTGGCCGAAAAAGCCGCCAAGGAACCCTGGGACTACCAGCCGGCCGATTATTCGGCTGAGGAAGCCAAGGTTCGCAAACTGGTCGAAGCCGACCTCGCCAAGGCCTACACCATCACCGACAAGACCGAACGCTATGCGGCGGTTGGCGCGGCGAAGGAAAAGGCCGTGGCCGAGCTGGCCCTGACCGAAGAGCGTCCCGACGGTATTCCGGGCACGGTTCTGAAGGATGTGCTGAAGTCGGTGGAAAGCTCCATCGTCCGTGGCGGCATCATCAAGACCGGCAAGCGGATCGACGGCCGCTCGCTCGACCAGGTCCGTCCGATCGTGTCGGAAGCCGGCATCCTGCCGCGCACGCACGGTTCGGCGCTGTTCACCCGCGGCGAGACCCAGGCGATGGTTGTCGCTACGCTGGGTACCGGCGAGGACGAGCAGTTCATCGATGACCTGACCGGCACCTACAAGGAAAAATTCCTGCTGCACTACAACTTCCCGCCCTATTCGGTCGGTGAGACGTCCTTCCGTCTTGCTCCGGGTCGCCGGGAAATCGGCCACGGCAAGCTGGCCTGGCGTGCGGTGCGGGCTGTCCTGCCGAACCATGAAGACTTCCCGTACACGATCCGTCTCGTCTCCGAGATCACGGAATCGAACGGTTCGTCCTCCATGGCCACGGTTTGCGGTGCCTCGCTGGCCCTGATGGATGCCGGTGTGCCGATCACGCGTCCGGTTTCCGGTATCGCCATGGGTCTGATCAAGGATCCGGAAGGCGTTGCCGTCCTATCCGACATCCTGGGTGATGAAGACCACCTGGGCGACATGGACTTCAAGGTCGCCGGCACGTCCGAAGGCATCACCTCGCTGCAGATGGACATCAAGATCGCCGGTATCACCGAAGACATCATGACGACGGCCCTGGAACAGGCCAAGGGCGGCCGCATGCATATCCTCGGCGAGATGGGCAAGGCGCTGGGCGAAGCCCGCACCGAGCTCGGCGAATTTGCGCCGCGTATCGAGACCATCACCATTCCGACCGACAAGATCCGCGACGTGATCGGTTCGGGCGGCAAGGTGATCCGGGAAATCGTCGAGAAGACGGGTGCCAAGGTCGACGTCAATGATGACGGTGTGATCAAGGTCTCCTCTTCCGATGCCGCCTCGATCAAGGCTGCCCTCGACTGGATCCACGGTCTGACCGCGGAACCGGAAGAAGGCCAGATCTACAAGGGCAAGGTCGTCAAGGTGATGGACTTCGGTGCCTTCGTGAACTTCTTCGGCCCGAAGGACGGTCTCGTCCACGTGTCGCAGATGAAGAACGAGCGCGTGAAGCACCCGTCCGACGTCGTGGCCGAAGGTCAGGAAGTCTACGTCAAGCTGCTCGGCTTTGACGATCGCGGCAAGGTCCGCCTGTCGATGAAAGTCGTCGACCAGGAGACCGGCGAAGAGGTCAAGGAAGAAGCCGACGCCGAATAAGGCCCGCTTCATCCCGACTGGAACGAGACGCCCCCGCAGGTTCCGCCTGCGGGGGCGTTTCTATTTCAACACACTGTAAAGTCAGTATCATTTATGCGGCAAGCGCAGCTTGCGCCGCTCCGGCGAGCTGATAATAACCCGATCTCTTTTCCGGTAATTCTCGGCGTGTCACGCCGAAAGGGGACGTATCAGTGAAAGCAATCCTTCTGGCGTCGGCCGCTCTGGCGGCTGCGAGTGGTGCCGTTTCGGCGCAGGAACGCGAAGTCGAATACACGGCTCTGGGCCGGCATATCCGGGTCGACCCGGCGCTCACCGCGCAACTGGCCGACACCCAGGAAGGCCTGACCCAGGATGTCGCCTTTCTGCTGCGCGCGCGCCAGTCCGGCCGGATCGATGCGAACACGCTGACCCTGGGCGGTTTCTTCAAGGGCGCCTATTTCCACGAAACCACGGATACGGCCGGCAAATTCCCGATCCTCAACCGCTTTCCCGACCAGCACGGCTCCGGCGAGGAAAACTCCGATTTCGTGATCAATGCGGCCGGCCTGACCTTCACCGGCGCCGTGGGCAACTGGCTGACCGGTTTCGTGCACACCGAGTATTCCGAAGTCACCTTCACGCGCGACCAGAACCAGTTCCAGACGCGCGAATACTATGCCGTCCTGGGTAATCTCGATGTGTTCGGCGGCTATCTGGCCTATGGCCGCAAGACGATCGATTTCGGCGAGCAGTTCGGCTACAACCCCTTCACCCACTCCATCAACCAGCACTTCTTCTGGGCCCTGGCCGACGAGCCGGTGCTGGAGCTGGGCTATATCGCCGATACCTGGCGCGTGTCCGCCACGGCGGCGACCGGCGAGCGCATGCTGCGCGTCGGCTTCACCATGGACCGGGATGGCGGTCTGGGCACGAATTACGCCCTCAAGGCCGAACGCCGCTTCGATCTGGGCGACGACCGGGCCCTGCGCGTGTCGGCCAGCTATCTGCACGACACGATCTACAACAACAACTTCACCGCCCACACGGTGCAGGCCGTCGACCGTTTCTCGCCGCCGAACGCGCCGCGTCCGCCGCTGGTCTATATCGAATACCGGACCGGCCTGTGGGATATCGCCGCGGAATACACCACGCCGCGCTACGACCTCGCTGTGGAATACACCCGCTCGACCGATGTCTGGTCGGCGACCGCCTTCAACACGGATACCGGCCAGGCTTTCGACGGCAACCGCCATCTCGATGCGCTCACCGTGATGGGCCGCTATCGCACCGAGCTGCTGGGCTATGACACCGATCTCAGCGCGGTCTTCTCCCACACCACGCTCGGCCCGGACAATACCGAGTTCGACGAGGCCTTCCAGCACGTGCTCGGCCTGGAAATGCACCTCACGCCGCAGCTCGATCTGGGCGTGGAATACGTCTTCAATGACGGTTTCCAGCCCTTCGTCGGCATCCAGGACGTCTCCCTGTCCGGCGTCCAGTCCAATGTCGGCATCGTGGGTATCAAGGCGCGGTTCTGATCTGTGACCCGATGGCTGGACAGACCCGCGGCAGGGTCTGCTATCGTGGCTGTCCAGCCGGAGGGGAAAGACTGAAAAATGGACTGGAGTTTCGGGGATTATGCGGCCGCGGCGACCCTGCTGGCGGGCTTTGTCTTCGGCGCGGCCATCGCGCTGAAGACCAGCGGTCAGCTGGCCTACCGGGCTGCGGCCTTCCTCGCGCTTCTGTCCGTTCTGGCGCTGATCTGGATCAATGGCGCTGTCGGCATCATCGGGTCGCAAAGCAATGCGGCCAATCTGATGTATGCCGCCGTGCTGGCGATTGGCCTCGGCGGGGCTGTCATGGCCCGGCTCAGGGCTGCCGGCATGGCGCTCACCCTGGCCTTGATGGCGGGGGCGCAGGTGCTGATCGGCCTCATCGCCTGGCTGGGCGGGATGGGCAGCGGCTCGCCGTCCTGGCCGCAGAGCCTGATCGGCGTGACCGTGATCTTTGCCGGCGCTTTCCTGGGGGCGGCCGCCCTGTTCCGCGCCGCGGCGCGGGCTCAGGCTGCGGCCAGCCTGTCGCGATAGCGGCGGCTGCCGGGGATCCGCGCGCCGCTCTCCAGCGTGATGGCGACATCGCCTTCGCCGGTCGGCGCGATCTCGGCGATCCGGGCGCGATTGACCAGCCAGGAGCGATGTACGCGCACCGCGTCGATGCCGGCTTCCGTCAGCTGTTTTTCCAGCTCCGACAGGGTGATCCGCGCCAGATGTTCGCCGGCCGGTGTGTGCACTTCCACATAGTTTCCGGCCGCCCGGGCACTGTCGAACCGGTCCGCTTCCAGCCGGATGATCCGCCCGCCGCATTTCAGCGTCAGCCGGTGCGTCTGGCGCGCTTCCGCCCGTGCACCGATCGCCTCCATCCGGTGCGTCTCGATCGCCCGGAAGCCGGACAGGACGAGGAAATGCGTGGCATAGGTCAGCACGTCCTTGCGCAGCTCGTAGACGAATTCGCGCACCGGGTCCTCGAAGAAACGGTAGTCGACGCCGAACAGGAGCGGGGCCAGCGCCTCGCGGGTCCAGGCCATCGCGAAGATGTGGATCGTCGCATAGCCCAGCACGCCGGCGATATGGACGGGGATGGCGACAGTCCAGCGGGTCGAGGCCAGCGGGAAGCGCCGCTCCAGCAGTATCAGGCCGATGAAGAGCAGCAGGATGTAGACGACGCTGGTCGCCTCGATGAACCAGGAAAACGCGGGCGCGAGCTCGCGCCCGACGCGTTCGAAATCGGTCAGCTTGGACGCCGAATTGACGGCCAGATGGCCCAGTGTCATGGCATAGGTGAACAGGCCCGCATACAGCGCAACGCGCCGGTCGGCCCCATCCTCGATCTGGCGTTCGGTCCGGGTCATGCCGTGTTCTTGCCCCTGTACGCGCCCGGCGCAAGAGGCAGGCGCGCCGCTCATCCCGGACCGCCGCCGCCCGTCCCCGCGCTGCAGTCGCTCACCCCGCCGGTCCGGATATCGTCCCGCACCGCTGGGGCGATCGCGCGAGCCATGCAGTCTGGCGGCGAAAGGATACCGCCATGACCCCGCTCTCCCATCCTGCCGCATCCCGGACCGCTTCTACCCGCCGCCACGATCTCGACTGGCTGCGGATCATCGCCTTCGGCCTGCTCATCTTCTACCATGTCGGCATGTTCTTCGTGCCCTGGGACTGGCATGTGAAGAGCCCCCAGGCCAATGACGGTCCCGTCTACGCCATGCTGCTGCTCAATCCCTGGCGGCTGGCCCTGCTCTTCTTCATTTCCGGCGTGGCGATCCGCTACCTCTCCGACAAGCTCGGCGCCGGCCGGTTTGCGCTCGACCGGACGGGGCGTCTCCTGCCGGTGATCGTGTTCGGCATGATCGTCATCGTCATGCCCCAGACCTGGGCGCAGCTGCGTCAGGCGGGCGTGATCGAGGAGGGGCTTCTCGCCTTCTGGCCGCGATATATCCTCGGGTGGGAAATCGGTGGTATAGAAGTGCCGACGTGGAACCATCTCTGGTACGTTGTCTACCTCTTCGTCTACTGCCTCATACTGTCACCCTTTGTGCCGCTTATGAGGGGCCTGTGCGACGGCTTTGTTGCCCGTATGTTGCAGGTATTGAACCGTCCCGTGACGGGTTTGCTCCTGCTCGCCCTCATCCCCGTCCTGCCCTTCTGGGCCTACCGGATTTTCCTGGAACCGCATTTCCCCACCACCCATAATCTCTATTGGGACTGGGCCAATCACGCCCATCGCTTCACCATCCTTCTGATCGGCTACGCCGTTGCGAAGAATGAGGTTTTCTGGCGTGCCGCTGACCGGATCCTGGTTCCGGCCCTGATCTATTGCGCCCTCTACGCCGCCGCGCTCTGGTGGGGGCTGGGGCGTCCGGAGGCCGACTGGGAGGGACAGGCCTGGCTGAGCTGGATTTTCCGCCTGGGCCGCATCCTCTACGCCTGGCTGGCCATTCTGGCGCTGATCGGTCTGGCCCGCCGCTATCTCAATGGCGACGGTCCCGTGCGCCGCTATCTCACCGACGCGATCTTCCCCTACTACATCCTGCACCAGACGATCACCGTGCTCACCGGCTACTGGATCGCGCCGATGGGTCTGAATGTCTGGGTCGAGTTTGCCATCCTTGCCGGGGCCACGTCGGCAGGTTGTGTGGCGGGCTATGAGATCGTGCGCCGCATTTTGCCCCTGCGGCCCGTCATGGGGCTGAGGTGGCGGGTGCGCTGAAGATCGAACATTACGGAATTTTCAGCGACCGGACAGCCTGTTCGCCCTATTCTCCCCCTCATCGATCGGGATACGGGGAGATAGTCATGAAACCGCTCGGACTTCACATCGCGGTACGGCGTGTTGCGCCAGCCCTCGCGCTGGCCGCTTTCGGCCTGGCGCCGGTGGCTGCGCAGGAAGCCTACCGCCTGCCGCCGCAGGACATTGTCGATATCGTTGACGCCCCGCCGGCGCCCTACACCTCGCTCTCTCCGGCCCGCGACACGCTGTTGCTGATGCATCGCGAAGCCCTGCCGCCGGTCTCCGAACTGGCGCGGCCGATGGAGCGTCTGGCCGGCATGCGCTTGGACGCCGCGACGAATGGCCGTCACGGTCCGCGCACAGTGACCGGGCTCAGCTTGATCGATCTGCAAACGCGCGAAGAGCGCACGATCGAACTGCCGGCCGATGCCGGTATCAGCTCGATCTCCTGGTCGCCGGACGGCTCGAAGATCGCTTTCACCCTTACCCGCAATGACACGATCGGGATCTGGGTCGCCGATGTGGCACGCGGCCGGGCCCGCGCCGTCGTGGAGCGCGGCGTCAATGCCGTGTTCTCGCCCTTCACCTGGATGCCCGATGGCGAACGCCTTCTGGTCAGCCTGACGGACCCGGATCGTGGTGCCCAGCCGCAGCGTCCGCGCGTGCCGGCCGGCCCGGTGATCCAGGAAGCCAGCGGCTATGAAGCGCCGGTCCGCACCTATCAGGACCTGCTGAACGACGAGCACGATGCCAACCTTTTTGCCTGGCTGGCGACCAGCCAGCTGGCGATTGTCGGCGCCAATGGCCGCGGCTTGCGCCATGTGGGTGAGCCGGGCCTCTACTTCATGGCCGACCCGGCCCCGGGCGGCGATTACATCCTGGTTGGCGAGATGCGCCAGCCCTTCTCCTTCCAGGTGCCCTGGAGCCGCTTCCCCGACCGGACCTTCGTGATCGACCTTGATGGCAACGAGATCGCCCAGATCGCCGAGCAGCCGCTGGCCGACAATATCCCGATCGGTGGCGTGGTAACCGGCCGCCGCTCCGTCGGCTGGCAGGACTCCCATGAAGCCCGCCTGACCTGGGCCGAGGCCCTGGATGGCGGCGACCCCCG
This sequence comes from Pseudomonadota bacterium, assembly GCA_036231565.1. GTDB lineage: Bacteria > Pseudomonadota > Alphaproteobacteria > Caulobacterales > Maricaulaceae > Maricaulis. The sequence continues at coordinate 31,094 of JAZAHA010000018.1, read as the reverse complement.
GGTCGAGACCGACGAGCGCGACAGTGTCTGGACGCTGGACGCGCCGTTCGACGGTGAGCCGGTGGAGCTGCTGCGCACCGAGGACCGCTATTACGGTGCCCAGTTCACTGAGCAGGGCGAGACCGGTTTCGCCATGGAATATGACCGCGATACGCGGGTCGTGCGCCGCTGGCTGGTCGACTTCTCCGATCCGTCGGTCGAGCCGCGCCTGGCCGAGGAACGCAATATCCAGGACAGCTATGCCGATCCGGGCGAGCCGATCATGACGCGCAACCGCTTCGGCGAAAGCGTCGTCGCGGTGACAGACGGCTATATGTACTTCACCGGTGACGGTGCCACGCCGGAGGGCGACCGGCCCTTCCTCCACCGGGTCAGCTTCGACACGTTCGAAACCGAGGAGATCTGGCGCAATTCCGGCGAGAATTACGAGCAGGTGATCGGCCTGACCGCGCCGGATGCTTCCGCCTTCCTGACCTCCTGGGAAGACCCGCAGACGCCGGCAAATGTGCGCTGGCACCGGGCGGGCGAAGAGACCGTGCAGATTACGGACTTCCCCAATCCCCACCCGCAGCTCAACGCGATCTCGCGCGAGCTGATCACCTTCGACCGTGCCGATGGCGTGCCGCTGTCCGCCACGCTCTACCTGCCCGCCGACTATGAAGAGGGCGACCAGCTGCCGGTCGTCGTCTGGGCCTATCCGCGCGAGTTCAACAATGCTGAAACCGCCGGCCAGGTCCGCGGCTCGCCCTATGAGTTCACCCGGGTCGCCGGCACCAGCCCGCGCTTCCTGGTGACCCAGGGCTATGCCCTGCTGGAGAACGCCACCATGCCGATCGTCGGCGACGATCCGGAAACGGTGAATGACAGCTTCATCGAACAGCTTGTCATGTCGGCCGAGGCCGCCCGTGACGTCACGGTGGAGATGGGCTTCGGCGACGGCGAACGCCTGGCGATTGCCGGTCACTCCTACGGCGCCTTCATGACCGCCAACCTGCTGGCCCATTCGGATATCTTCCGGGCGGGTATCGCACGGTCGGGCGCCTATAACCGCACCCTGACGCCCTTCGGCTTCCAGGCCGAGCGGCGCACTTTCTGGGAAGCCTCGGACATCTATTTCGAACTGTCGCCCTTCATGCAGGCCGACCAGATCGACGAGCCGATGCTGATGATCCACGGCCAGATGGACAACAACTCCGGCACCTTCCCGATCCAGTCGGAGCGCATGTTCGCCGCCGTGAAAGGCAATGCCGGAACGGCCCGCCTGGTCATGCTGCCCTATGAGAGCCATGGTTATCGCGGCCGTGAGAGCGTGCTCCACGTCCTTGCCGAAAGCTTCGACTGGCTGGACCGCTGGGTCATGCCGGAAGAAGACCCGATGGGCGGCGGCGAAGAGGTCGCCGCCGACTAGGATGAAGCATCCGGCGGCCCCGCACGGGGCCGCCGGGCGCCTTCCTGACGGCCGAGGGCCCGCACCAGGGCGATCGCGGCCAGAACCAGAATGCAGGACATCGGCAGGCCGAGCGCGATCGATGCGTTGCGGATAGCCGACAGGCCTCCGGCCAGCAGCAGGGTGATGGCGACGGCCCCCTCGCTGACAGCCCAGAAGACACGCTGGGCCCGCGGCGGGTCCGGATCTCCACCGGACGTGACCATATCGTCCACGAAGGAGCCCGAGTCCGAACTCGTCACGAAGAAGATCAGGATGATCCCGGTTGCGAGGGCCATGCTGACGGGGGCGAGCGGCAGGGTTTCCAGCAGGGCGTGAAGCGCGATGGCCGGTTCCTCGACAATGCGCCGGGCCAGTTCTGTATCGCCGCTCAGGGCCAGGTCGAGACCGCTCGTGCCGAAAACGGCCAGCCAGGCGAAGGTTGCCAGGCTGGGCACGATCAGCGCGCCCACTATGAATTCGCCTACCGTACGCCCGCGGGATATTCGCGCCAGGAAGACGGCGACGAAGGGCGCCCAGGATATCCACCAGCCCCAGTAGAACAGCGTCCAGTCCGCCTGCCAGTCATTCTCGCGCACGAAGTCGACAAAAAGCGTCGAGCGCGGCAGGGACTGGATGTAGAGGCCGCCCGACGTGACGAGGCTTTCCAGGATACGGCCCGTCGGGCCGGCGGCAAACACGAAGGCCATGAGACCGAGCGCAGCGATCATGTTCAAGCGGCTCAGCCGCCGGATCCCTCTGGACAGGCCCGCGACCACCGAGATCGTCGCCAGCAGCGTGATGACGCCGACCAGCAGGCTCTGGACGGTCAGGGAGACCGGCCAGCCCAGGAAGCGCTCGAGCCCGGTATTGATCTGCATGGCACCGAGGCCAAGCGAGGTGGAAACGCCAAGCAGGGTGCCGACGGTGCACAGAATGTCCACGGTGTGACCGGCCCAGCCCTTCATCACGGCCCGGCCGAACACGGGCTCCAGGATATTCCGCGGGGCGAGCGGCAGGCCGCGATTGAAGTGCAGCAGGGCGATCGCCAGCCCCAGTACGATGTAGATGGCCCAGGCATTCAGCCCCCAGTGAAAGAAAGTCAGCCGCATCGCTTCGCCCGCGGCCTGCGGGGTCCGGGACTCCAGCCCGGGCCGGGCCTGCATGTAGTGCGTCAGCGGCTCGGCGACGGACCAGAAGACAAGACCCGTGCCCATGCCGGCGGCGAACAGCATCGCCATCCAGCTGAGCCGGGAAAAGTCGGGCGTTGCGTCCCTGCCGCCCAGGCGTACATGCCGGGCCGGGGAGAAAAGCAGGAAGATGCTCAACACCAAGAGGCCCGTGGCGGCCAGCATATACCACCAGCCGAACGTCCGTGTGGTCCACGCCTGTGCGGCCTCGAAGGCCGACGCGGCTGTGTCGGTGAAGCCGGCGCCAAAGACCACAAAGCCGATCACCAGCCCTGCCGCGCCGAAAAAGACGGGCGGTTCCATGTGCGCAGTAATGCGGTTCCAGGCCGATTTCGGACCGGGCGAGCCGCTCAGGCCGGAAAACAGGGCGATAACGCGCTCCGTCGTGGCTTGTCCTCAGACTTGCGCAGATAGGGGGTGAAGGAAAGCCCGCCAAAGAAAAACCCGCGACACACCGGGCGTCGCGGGTTTTGCGGATAGTCTGGCGGAGGCGGACTACTCGTCCGGGATGTCCGGCACCGCCACGGCGTGGAAGCCGGCGTCGACGTGCAGGGTTTCGCCTGTGCAGGAATGGCCCAGATCGGAGAGAAGATAGAGCGCGGCACCGGCGACGCCTTCCATCCGCGTGTCTTCCTTCATCATCGACCATTCCCGGCCGGTTTTCATCAGCGCCTTGCCGCCGGAGATGCCGGCCATGGCCAGGGTGCGCATCGGGCCGGCCGACAGCGCGTTGACGCGGATGCCGCTCGGACCCAGATCGCGGGCCATGTAGCGCGTGGAGGCTTCCAGCGCGGCCTTGGCAACGCCCATGACATTGTAGGACGGCACGACGCGTTCGGAGCCGAGATAGGTCAGCGTCACCATCGATCCGCCATTCGGCATCAGATGGCTGGCGCGCTTGCCGGCATCGACGAAGGAGAAGGCCGAGATTTCCATGGCCCGGCGCCAGCCTTCACGCGTGGTGTTCTCGGTGAAGGAACCGACCAGCTCGTCCTTGCCGGCAAAGGCAATGGCGTGGACGAGGAAGTCGATCGTGCCCCACTTGTCTTCCAGCTGCTTGAAGCAGGCATCCATCGAGGCGTCGTCGGTGACGTCGGCCTTGATCATGAAGGGCTCGCCCAGGCTTTCCACCAGCGGACGCACACGCCGTTCCAGCGCATCATCCTGGTAGGAGAAGGCCAGTTCTGCGCCCTGGGCTGCCAGCTGCTGGGCAATGCCCCAGGCGATGGAGTTCTTGTTGGCCACGCCCATGACAAGCCCGCGCTTGCCTTTCATCAGGTCTCCGGCCGGAAACACGGTCTCGCTCATCGCTCGATCCCCTTATGAGTTCCGATGCACTATCAGATTTTTTCCACGACGACGGTGCCGTTGGTGCCACCAAAGCCGAAGGAGTTCGACATGGCGACCTTGATATCGGCGTCCCGGGTCTCGGTGACGATCGGCAGGTTCAGCGCCGCAATGTCCGGGTCCATGTCGACCACATTGATGGACGGCGCGACAAAGCCGCCCCGCATCATCAGCAGGGTATAGACCAGCTCGTGCACGCCGGCGGCGCCCAGCGAGTGGCCGGTCATCGACTTGGTGGCCGAGATCATCGGCGCGCTGTCGCCGAACGTCTCCTTCACCGCGGTCATCTCGGCGATATCGCCGACCGGGGTCGAGGTGGCGTGCGGGTTGAGATAGTCGATATCCGAACCGGCCGTCTCCATCGCGAGCTTCATGGCGCGCACAGCGCCTTCGCCGGACGGCGCGACCATGTCGTAACCGTCGGACGTGGCGCCATAGCCGGTAATTTCCGCCAGGATCGGCGCACCGCGCTTCTTGGCACGCTCATACTCTTCCAGCACGACGACACCGGCGCCGGCACCGCCGACGAAACCGTCGCGGTCCTTGTCGAAGGCGCGCGAGGCGAGTTCCGGGGTCTCGTTATATTTGGTCGACAGGGCACCCATGGCGTCGAACAGGTTCGACAGGGCCCAGTGGATTTCCTCGCAGCCACCGGCGAACATCACGTCCTGCTTGTTCCACTGGATTTGCTCGGCAGCCGCGCCGATGCAGTGCAGGGAGGTCGTGCAGGCGGAGGTGATCGAGTAGTTCACGCCGAGGATCTTGAACGGCGTGGCCAGCGTGGCCGAAGCCGTCGAGCTCATCGCCTTGGGGACGGCAAACGGGCCGACGCGGCGCGGGCCCTTGTCGCGGGTGATGTCGGCCGCATTGACGATGGTGCCGGCAGACGGACCGCCCGACCCCATGATGATGCCCGTGCGCGGATTGGAGATGTCGCTCTCTTCCAGGCCGGCTTCGGCGATGGCCTGTTCCATCGCCATATAGTTCCAGCCCGCGCCTTCCGACATGAAGCGGTAGACGCGCTTGTCGACATGTTCGGCCGGATCGACCGACGGCTTGCCGCCGACATGGCATTTGAAATTGTATTTGACGAAGTCGTCCATGCGGCCGATGCCGCTCTTGCCATCCCTGAGGGATTGCGTGACTTCCGCAGCATTATTGCCGATGGGAGAAATCACACCGAGTCCGGTGATAACGACGCGACGCATGTCAGGTCTCCTGGGGTGAGGCCATTTCGCCGGGCTTGAACAGGCCCACGCGCAGATCTTTCGCTGTATATATGGTCTTGCCGTCGGCTTCGACACGTCCGTCGCCGATGGCCATGATCAGGCGGCGCTGGATGACGCGCTTCAGGTCGATGATGTAGCGGACCTGCTTGGTCTCCGGCTTGATCTCGCCCTTGAACTTCACTTCGCCGACGCCGAGCGCCCGGCCCTTGCCCGGATTGCCCTTCCAGCACAGGAAGAAGCCGACCAGTTGCCACATGGCGTCGAGGCCCAGGCAGCCTGGCATGACGGGGTCGCCCTTGAAGTGGCAATCGAAGAACCAGAGATCGGGATTGATATCCAGTTCCGCGACGATATGCCCCTTGCCGTATTCACCGCCGTCTTCGTCGATATGGACGATGCGGTCCATCATCAGCATGGGCGGTGCGGGGAGCTGGGCGTTCTCGGGACCCCACATCCGGCCTTCGCTGGAATCAATCAGGTCTTCGTAGCTGAAAGAGCTTTGGCGTTCAGTCATGTAGCCGATCGGTTGCGCCGCGAACGACCGGAAGAAGGTGGCCGCCGGGCTGGTCACTGGGACCCGGTCCGAAGGCCGGCCGGGTGGATCAGGGCAGAGCGGTATCACGCGGGCGGGTGGTGCTCAAGACGGCGCTGCCGTCGCCCGTCTGCGTCTCGGCGTCCGTTCTTTCCTCCGGATACACGCCCCACAGCGTGTCCGTCCTTGCCCAGCCTCGATAACCCTGTGCCTCGACACGGCACCAGCCGGTGCGGCAGCGTTCGAGCGACAAAACGACGCCCGGCTCGGCAATCGCCTCGACCGGGGAGTCTGCATTGTCGCGTGCGTGCAAAGGTGTTTCGTCAAGCGTCCAGACCGAGCGGCGGCCGGACAGGATCGACCGGTGCATCCAGGTGACCTCGCCATCGGGGTCGCGGACACGGCGCCAGTCCGGGGTTTCGGCGATCACTTCCATTGGCAGGCCTGCCCGGACATAGCGCCAGGCGATGGGGTGGGAGCGGGACGGTCCGGAGCGGCCGTTGGCCACATCCACTTTCAGGCTGACAAAGCGCGGTACCTGCTGGCCCGAAGGGGTGTCGGCACGATCGCTGTCGTCCTGGGCAAGCGCGGGAGCGGATGCCGAGGCGGCGGCCGAGAGGGCGAGGGCAAGCATGATCGAGCGGCGCATGAAACGGACTCCTTCCACCAAGCCTGTGCCCGGCTTCGGTGAACAGGCCGTAAAAGCGGTGCGTCCCAACGCGTATCCAGCATGAACCTGCTGTGCAAAACCGGCAAAGGTGAAATCGCAGCGCGTCTTCCTATATCTTCAGGCAGGTGGCCGGACCGGCCGCACCGATCCAGGGAGGGACAGGATGAGCTTTCGTCTTGCGATAACAAGTGTTGCCGCGCTTCTGGCGGCAGGAAGCGTCGTGCCGCGTGCGGCCGAGGCCAGCGTGCGGATGCGCCAGAGCGAGGATGTCCAGGTCGAAACGACCGATATGGGCGACGGTATTTTCATGATGTCGACGGGGATCGCCGGCAATCTCGCCGTGCTCGCGGGCGATGACGGCGTGGTGATGGTCGACGACCAGCTGCCGAACACAACGTCCGTGATCGAGGGCGCTGTTGTGGCGGTCACCGGCACGAATGCACCGCGCTTTATCGTCAACACGCACTGGCATGGCGATCATACTGGCGGCAACGCGCATTTTGCCGAGCTGGGCTCGACCATTGCGGCGCACCACAATATCCGCCGCCGCCTGGCCGATGCCGACGATGAATGGGCGCAGAGCCCGGCCACCTTGCCGATCATCACCTTCGGCGAGGACCTGACCTTCCACATGAACGGGCAGACGGTCGAAGTCACGCACGTGCCCAGCGCCCACACCGATGGCGATGCGCTGGTCTATTTCCGCGAGGCGGACGTGCTGCACATGGGTGATGTGATGTTCTCCGGCCTCTTCCCCTTCATCGACCTGTCGGCGGGCGGCACGGTCGACGGCTATATCGCGGCCATGGAGCGCGGGATGGAGATCGCCGGCGAAAACACCCGCATCATTCCGGGCCATGGGCCGCTCTCGACCCGCGCCGACCTGCAGGCCTCGATCGACATGCTGCGCGAAGCGGCGTTCAGGGTGCGCACCCTTGTCGAGGGCGGTGCCGATCTGGAAGCCGTAAGAGCGGCCGAGCCGCTGGCGGACCTGCATGATGACTGGAACTGGCGTTTCATCACCACCGACCGCATGGTGCAAACGCTCTACAATGATGCCGTGGGCAATGATTTTGCCTACGAGTAGACCCGGATCGTGACCAAGATTTAAACCTGTGACCAGTTTCCGGTCAGCCTTGACGCGCTAAATGGTGTGTTATGGCAAAACCGGAAACACCCCCTTCCGGGTCGCATGGCCCAGCCCCGCTCGGATCCCGCCTGGGACGCCCCCTGGGATTTGCTGCGGGGCTGGGTGTCGGCTTTCTGCTCTGGCTGATTATCGGCCTGGCGACCTCCAACATGTTGCTGGGGCTCACTTTCGGGCTTCTTCCCGGCGTTGCCATCGGGCTCGGCCTGCAATTGACGGCGAGACGATGACGGTGAGGGTGGAATGGATTTGAGCGCGTGGGACGCCGGGCATATCCGGCTTGCGGGGGTCGGCATCATCCTCTTCGGCCTGCTGGCCTGGATCGCTGTCGGCGCATTGAGCGGCAGTCTTGCGCTGTCGCAGATATTCACCCTCCTGCCCGCGACGATTACCGGCGGCTTTCTGCTGGCCCGGGCGCGCCGGTGCGAGAACCGGACCGCGGATCGCCTCTAGCGGCCGCACACCGGACAGTCGGGATCGCGCGGCAGCTTCACCGTCCGGCTCTCCATCGACAGCCCGTCGAACAGCCAGATCCGCCCGTCCAGGGTCTCGCCGGCTGTGCAGACATGCTTGATGGCCTCCAGCGCCATCATCGAGCCGACCACCCCGACCAGCGCTCCGACGATGCCGACACGAACACAGGTCTCGGCGTCTGGCGGAATTTCCGGCACCCAGCAGCGATAGCAAGGTGCGTCCGGTGAGGCGTTGAACAGCGAAACCTGTCCGTCCCATCGGCCGACAGCGCCCGAGACCAGCGGGATGCCCAGTCTCCGGCTGGCGGCATTGACCGCGAAACGGGTCTCGAAATTGTCGCAGCCATCCAGGATCAGATCGGCACCTGCCAGCAGGCGTTCGGCATTATTGCCGTCTATAGCCTGTCCTACCGCGTCGACCGTCGTGCCGGGATTGAGCGCGGTCAGGACCTGCGCACCCGTCTCGACCTTGGCGCGCCCGACATCCTCCGTGCGGAACAGGATCTGCCGCTGCAGATTGTCCAGGCTCACCGCATCCGGGTCGATCAGCGTGATGCGGCCGATGCCTGCGGCGGCGAGATAAAGCGCTGCCGGCGCGCCCAGACCGCCTGCGCCGATCATCGCAACATGGGCACGCGCCAGAGCCTGCTGGCCCGGCCCGCCGATCTCGCGCAGCACGATGTGGCGCGCAAAGCGCTCGATATCGATCTCGTCTGTCATGCAGGAGAGGTGGCGGATTGCTGGAAGGTTATCAAGCACGCTGCCGCTTCGCACTATGCTTTTCACCCGAACCCGGCCAGTTTGCGGACATGTCCACCGTTTCCCAGCTTGCCTCGGTCCAGCCGACCCTTTCCGACCAGCAGTCGCGCCTGCTGGACTGGCTGACGGGCGCGCGGCCGAATGTCTTCATCACGGGCCGGGCGGGCACGGGCAAGACCACGCTGATGCGTGAATTCCTGCGCCGGGCAGGCAACCGCGCCGCGGTGATCGCGCCGACCGGCGTAGCGGCGATGCAGGCCGGCGGACAGACCATCCACTCCTTCTTCCACTTCCCGCCGCGCATGATCGGCGCCCGGGATATCCGCAAGGTGCGTCACCGCCGCGTGGTGCAGGCACTGGAAACCCTGGTGATCGACGAGATTTCCATGGTGCGCGCCGACATGATGTGGGCGATCGACAAGGCGCTGCGGGTCAATCGCGAACGCGACGAGCCGTTTGGCGGCGTGCAGATCGTGCTCGTCGGCGATCTTGCGCAATTGCCACCGGTGATCCAGGGGGCCGAGGCGGAGTATCTGGAAAGCACGTTCGGCGGGCCTTTCTTCTTCAACCCGGAACCCTTCCGCCAGGCGGGTTTCTCGCTGGTCGAGCTTGAGCAGGTCTTCCGCCAGACCGACGAGTATTTCATCAACATCCTCAATGCCGTGCGCGATGGCGATCTGACATCCGACGAGGCGGCGGACCTGAATGACCGGGTGACCGGCCGCTCCGGCCTGGAAGCCTCGCTGACCCATATCGTGCTGACCTCGACCAATGAGGCCGCCTGGCGGATCAATTCCGCACGGCTGGAAGGGTTGCGCACACCGGGGCGGGCATTCGAGGCCAAGGTGGAAGGCCAGTTCGACACGCGGCTGTTTCCGGCAGAGGAACCGCTGACACTGAAGATCGGCGCCCGCGTCATGCTCACCCGCAACGATCCGGCAGGGCGCTGGGTCAATGGCACGCTGGGGGAGGTCGAGGGGTTCGACGAAAAGGCGGTGCGGGTGCGTATCGGCGATACCACCTATGCCGTGGAGCCCCAGAAATGGGAGCGCAACGCCTATGCCTTCGATCCGGAAGCCCAGGCGCTGACCAAGACAACCGCCGGCAGCTTCACCCAGTATCCGCTACGCCTGGCCTGGGCGATGACGATCCACAAGGCCCAGGGTCTGACGCTGGACAAGGTCTATCTCGATCTCGCTCGTCGCCTGTTTGCGCACGGGCAGGCCTATGTCGCTCTGTCGCGCGCCCGCTCGCTGGAGGGGCTGGAACTGTCGCGCCCGCTGACCCCCGGCGACATTATCTCGGACCCGCGCATTTTCGACGTCCGCAGCTTCTGCGACCCGGCGCCGGCGAGCGTGGAGGCTTAGCTCCACCCGAACCCCCCTTCTCCCTGGGGAGAAGGTGCCCGAAGGGCGGATGAGGGGAAATCCCGCTCAGGGATTGAAGGGCGAAAGACGGTGTCTTCCCCCTCTCCCTCGATCCCTCTCCCTAGGGAGAGGGAGGAAGGCTGCGCAGGCCGGTCCTACTCTTCCTCGAACAGCGCGGTCGACAGATAGCGCTCTGCGCAGCTGGCCAGGATCACGACGATGGTCTTGCCGGCCATGTCCGGGCGTTTGCCGATTTCCAGGGCGGCCTTGAGGGCGGCTCCGGAGGAAATGCCGCCGGGCACGCCGTCGGTACGGGCGGCTTCGCGGGCGGTGGAAAAGGCGGCAGCGTTGGAAACCGTGACGATCTCGTCGATCAGGTCGGTTTCCAGGATCGACGGCACGAAGCCCGCGCCGATGCCCTGGATCTTGTGCGGGCCGGGGTCGCCGCCGGACAGGACGGGGCTATCTTCAGGCTCGACCGCCACAACGTGGAAGCCGGGCTTCTTCTCTTTGAGCACCTGGGCGCAGCCCGTGATCGTGCCGCCCGTACCGACGCCGGCGACCAGCACATCGGCCTCGCCGCCGGTATCGTTCCAGATTTCCAGCGCCGTCGTCTTGCGGTGGATTTCAGGATTGGCCGGATTGGCGAACTGGCTCGGCATCACCGCGCCGGGCGTGGCGTCGATGATTTCCTGGGCCCTGACGATGGCGCCCTTCATGCCCTTGGCCGCCTCGGTGAGGACGAGCTCGGCGCCGAGATATTTCAGCAGTTTGCGCCGCTCGAGCGACATGCTCTCCGGCATGGTCAGGATCAGTCTGTGGCCGCGCGCGGCGGCAACGAAGGCGAGCCCGATCCCGGTATTGCCCGAGGTCGGCTCGACCATCACCGTGCCCTCGCCCAGCTTGCCGGCGGCTTCCAGCGCGTCGATCATCGCCACGCCGATCCGGTCCTTGACGCTGGCCAGCGGGTTGAAGAATTCCAGCTTGGCGAGGATGCGGGCCTTCACGCCATGGGCCTTCGCCAGACCGCTCATCTCGACGAGGGGCGTGCTGCCGACCGTGTCGGCGATGGAGGCGTAGACGCGTCCGCGTCCGGGTTGGTCGATCATGGGAACTCCCTTCGTTCAGATGCCGGTCGAGCCGAAACCGCCTTCGCCGCGTGCGGTTTCGTCGAGCGTGTCGGCGACTTCCCAGACGGCCTGTGTGACCGGGGCGATGATCATCTGGGCGATGCGGTCGCCGCGATTGACGACGAAATCGGCCTTGCCGTGATTGATCAGGTTGACGCGGATCTCGCCGCGATAGTCGGCATCCACCGTACCCGGTGTGTTGACGCAGGAAATGCCGAACTTGGCGGCCAGGCCCGAGCGGGGGCGCACCTGGGCTTCATAGCCGGCCGGCAGGGCGATCGCGATGCCGACCGGGATCAGCCGCCACTCGCCCGGCGGAATGGTGACCGGCGCGTCTTCGTCGATGGCGGCGCGCAGATCCATGCCGGCGGACTGGGCGGTCTCATAGGCCGGCAGGGCGAGGCCTTCATAGTGCTCGAGCGGTTTGATGCGAACGGATACGGTCATGTGCGGCGGCCCTCATGGTCTGGATGTTGCCCTGTTTTCCGATGCGTCGCGGTGCGAGGCAAGTCAGGCGAGGGCTGTGGCGATCCGGTTTGCCAGCTTTTCCGCAACCAGACCCTTGGGGGCGCGCTCCCAGCTCTCCGATGTTTCGGCGGTGACCAGCAGGACGGCATTCTCGGCGCCGCCCATCACATCGCCGGAGACGTCATTGGCGACGATCCAGTCACACCCTTTACGCTCGCGCTTGGCGCGGGCCAGGGCTTCGACATCATGGGTCTCGGCGGCAAAGCCGATGACCAGATCCGGGCGGTTCGTTTCGCGGCGGGATATGGTCTTCAGAATGTCGGGATTCTCGACCAGCGGCAGGCTGGAGAAACTGGCCTTGTCCAGCTTCAGCTTGCGGTCGGAGGGCTGGGCCGGGCGCCAGTCGGCCACGGCCGCCACGGCGATGAAGACATCTGCAGGCAAGGCCGTCTCGACAGCCTCGAGCATGTCGCGCGCCGTTTCCACATGGATCGTCGTCACGCCGTCCGGATCGGCCAGGGCGGTCGGCCCGGCGACCAGCGTCACTCGGGCGCCCAGCGCGGCGCAGGCCGCGGCAATGGCATAGCCCTGCTTGCCGGAGGAGTGGTTGGAGATGAAGCGTACGGGGTCGATCGGCTCGCGCGTCGGTCCGGCCGTGACCAGGACGTGGCGGCCGGCCAGCGGCTCAGACATTCAGCAGGCTCTCGATCTTGCCGGCGATCGTCCCGGGCTCGGCCATGCGGCCCGGCCCGTATTCCCCGCAAGCCATGTCGCCCTCGTCCGGACCGATGAAATGAACGCCGTCGCCCGTCAGCGTCGCCAGATTTCTCTGGGTGGCCGGATGCAGCCACATGCGCACATTCATCGCGGGCGCCATCAGGACGGGCTTGTCGGTTGCGAGCAGTGTGGTGGAGGCCAGGTCATTGGCCATGCCCGTGGCGGCCTTGGCCATCAGGTCGGCCGTGGCTGGAGCGACGACAACGAGGTCCGCCGACCGGGACAGCTCGATATGTCCCATCTCCGCCTCGTCCGTGAGGTCGAACAGGTCGGCATAGACCTTCTCGCCCGACAGTGCGGAAACGCTCAGCGGTGTGACGAATTCAGCGCCGGCCCTGGTGAGGATGCAGCGGCTGCCGATCCCCCGGCGTTTCAGCTCGCGAATGAGCTCGAGGGATTTGTAGGCGGCGATACCGCCGCCGATGATCAGCAGGACGCGCGGACTGGACAAGGCTCATCTCCCGTCAGGACAGGAAGACAGGTAGCGCTTCCGGGCGCAAATCCCAAGAGCAAGGGTGTGCCGGGCCGCTCAACTCGCCACGAACAGTTCGCGGACCTTCTCTGTGTCCTGCGCCAGAGCATCGCGCTTTTCCATGCGATGGCGGAAGAAGGCGCCGACGGTCAGCTCCATATCGTACATCGTCACCCGCGTCAGGGCCGTGATGTCGTCGACGGTAAACCGATGGCGATCGGACATGGCCAGTTCGACAATGCGCGCGAACATGTTGGCATAGGCGGCTGTGTAGACGTGCGAGTGGTATTCCAGCCGCGAGTGGCGTTCGCCCATCTCGTCGGTGGCGGCGTAGTAGGCGTGGTCGTAGCGCGTCGCGAACAGGCGTTCGCAGTGGGCCAGCATGCCGGCCCGCAGATAGGTGATGTTCTCGGCGATTTCGTAATAATGCGCGACTTCAGGATTCCCCATCAGGTGGTCGAACACCGTTTCGAGGGCTTCATGGGCATAGGTCATCAGACGTGGCTTGATATGGCGGATACGCTCCGCCGTCTCCGCGTCGATACGGAAGAGCTCGCGCTGGATCTCGCGCTGCTCGTTGAGGATCGAGTCCTGCCTTGCCATGCAAGCAGTCAATCACACCTTCATTGAGGGGAGGTGTAGGTGACCGCTAAAACTAGAGTAGAACCTGCGCCGCGAAGGCACCGGCCGCCGCTGCGGCCGCAAGCCAGGCGATGCGCAGGGCCCATGGCCGGATGCGCGGGCCGCCGCCCAGTTTCAGCTTGCCCGTCTTGAGCATCGCGCCTACTTCGGCCCAGTCGTCGATGGCGCGGGGCAGCTGGCGCGCGGCATCGTGCAGGCGTTGCAGGTCTTCCCCCAGATCGCGGATGCGGCCTTCAGGACCCAGTTCGCGCTTCATCCAGCGCTCGACGACCGGGGCCGCGGCGCCCCACATGTCGTGCTTGGGGTCGAGCTGGCGGGCCACGCCCTCGCACTGGACCATCGTCTTCTGCAGCATGACGAGTTCCGGACGCAGGCGCATGTCGAACAGGTCGGTGATCTCGAAAAGCTGCAGCAGCACGCGCGACATCGGTACCTCGTCGGCGCGTTTGCCGAAGATCGGCTCGCCGACGGCGCGCAGCGCGCTGGCGAAGTCCTCCACGGAATGATGCTGCGGCACATAGCCGGCCGCGAAATGGGCGCGGGCGGCGGCCATATAGTCGCGGGTCAGGAAGCCGTGCAGGATGAGGGCGAGGAAGCGCCGCTCCGCCCGGCCGATCCGCCCCATGATCCCGAAATCGACCGCCCAGACCGTTCCGTCCTCTCCGGCGAAGAGATTGCCCGCATGCATATCGGCATGAAATACGCCGCGATCGAGGGCTGTCGCCAGGAAAGCCCGGGTGAGGCGGGTTGCCAGGGCCGGCCGGTCGAGATCGCTACCGGCCAGGCGCTCGATATCGGACAGGGGTATGGCGTCGATCCATTGCGTGGTCAGAACGCGCTTGCTGGAGCGCGACCAGTCGACTGCCGGAATGCGGTACCCCTCGGCGACAGCTGCCGCTTCGGAGAGTTCGGATGCCGCGGCGGCTTCGAGACGCAGATCGGTCTCGACCATCAGCGAGCGGGACACCGTGTCCACGAATTTGCGCGGTTCGAGGCGGCGGGAGGCCGGTGCGAAACGCTCGGCCAGCGAGGCGCCGAGTGAGAGTGTCCGGATGTCGCGCGCTATGCGGCGTTCCACATCGGGCCGGAGAATTTTGACGGCCACGTCGCGTCCGTCCGCCGTGCGGGCCTTGTGAACCTGGGCGATCGAGGCCGCCGCGACCGGCGGACCCAGCTCGGCAAACAGCTCCTCGGCCGGCGCGCCGAACTCGGCTTTCAGAACCTCGCGGGCTTCGGCATCGCCGAAGGGGGGCATCTTGTCCTGCAGCCGGGCAAGGCCGCGGGCGAAGCGTTCGCCGACGACAGCGCCGGGTGTGGCGAGTATCGGGCCGAACTTCACATCGGCCGGGCCCAGCGACTCCAGAGCTCTGGCGAGGCGCTCGCCGGGATTGTCCGCTCCGCCGCGGCGGGCAAACAGGCGTGTCACCCGGCCCAGCATGCGCGCCGAGGCCGGATAGACCGACTGATACTCGGCCGGCAGGATCGCGTCGTGCCGAGCCAGGGTGGCGAGGGCACGCACGAGACGGAAAAAGGAGGCGAGGGAGGCAAGCATCGAAAGCCGGTTTAGTGTCTGAAGCGCCGTTTGGCGAGCGTGGCGTGAAGTCGCGCAGCGAGCGACCGGCAAGAATGCTTGCCTGCGCGCAACGGGTATCGGATTGTTGTGCCGTGAAACATACAATCGACCTTGACCGAGAAAACCAGTGGGCCGTCATTCGTTACCATGGCGAGGTCGCGATTGAGGATGCGCTGGAGGTCATGCGGCGCCTGGTAGCGATGCCGGGCTGGACGCCGCATTGCGACCGGATCGTGGTGTATGACGACGGGCTGCTGGGCGGTATTACGGCCGAGGATTTCCGGCGGGTCCGGAACGATCTGGTCGCGTTCATTGCCGAACACTATGGCGATACGCCGAACTATTCCGCCCAGGTCTGCGGCAATGCGATCCAGAAGCCGCTGGTCGAATACTGGGTCAATTTCGGCCGTGACGCCTATGCACCGGGCCTGAAGCTCTTCGATACGGTGACAGCAGCCAAGACATGGCTGCGGCGCATGCGCGCGAGCGAGGCCGGCGCGACCTAGGCCCAGCCTGTGTGAAGGGCTGCGATGCCACCGGAGAAATTCGTGTAGCTGACACGATTGAAACCGGCCTCGCGCAGCTCCGCAGCAAATGTTTCCTGATCGGGGAAACGCCGGATCGACTCCACCAGATATTGGTAGCTGTCGCGATCTTTTGCGATGCGGGCACCGAGTTCGGGGATCACGTTGAAGGACCAGGCATCGTAGACCTTCTCCCAGGCGCGGCTGGTCGGCCGTGTGAACTCGAGGCAGAGGAAGCGGCCGCCGGGCTTGAGCACGCGCCGCATCTCCTTGAGTGCGGCAAGGCGTTCAGTCACATTGCGGATCCCGGTCGAGATCGTGACGCAGTGTGCCGAGCGGTCGGGCAGAGGCAGGCATTCGGCATTGCCGGTCACCCACTGGATGCGGCCCGATTGCGCGGCCGATACGCCCCGCTTCACGCCGGCGCGCAGCATCTGCTCATTGATATCCAGCACGATGGCCTCGGCGTGACGCGGGTCCCCTCGCCGGGCGCCTGCGCGATCAGCCTTCACCAGGAAGCTGCGTGCCAGATCACCCGTGCCGCCAGCGACATCGATCAGACGCTCGCCGGGCTGCGGATTGGCGCGGGTGATCACCATATCCTTCCAAACCCGGTGGACCCCGACCGACATCAGGTCGTTCATCAGGTCGTAGCGGCGCGCCGAACGGTCGAACACGCCGCGCACAAGGCCGGCCTTTTCCTCGCGGGCAACATCGGTGAAGCCGAAGGAGACGGTGGAATGGGTCTGGGTCTCGGTCATGGCTCGACCATAAACCCGGGCGCGATGCGGGGAAAGCGGCCCGGGCGGTTCGCAGTGTCGCAGCGGGGGCATGCTTGCCCGAAACGCCGGAACGGGGCGATACAGGCAAAAAAGGACGGATCAACATGCCCGAGCTTCCTGAGGTTGAAACCGTAAGACGCGGTCTCGTGCCGGCCCTGGAAGGGCGCCGGATCCTGTCCGTACAGCAGAACCGGGCCGATCTGCGCTTTCCTTTCCCGGCCGGCTTCGCCGGCCGGCTGACCGGTCGCCGGGTCATTCGCATCGACCGACGCGCCAAATACCTTCTGATCCGCCTGGAAGGCGACCTGACGCTGCTTTCGCATCTCGGGATGTCAGGGCGCTATTCGATCGAGGCGGAACAAGGTGCGGTGCAGCCCGGCGATTTCGTGCATGCTGCACCGGCCAACCCGCGTCACGACCATGTTGTCCTGCACGTCGAGGGCGGCGTGACGATCCGCTACAATGATCCCCGCCGCTTCGGTTTCATGGATCTGTTCGAGCGCGACAGTGACAGCCCTTATCTGGCCGGGCTCGGTCCCGAACCGAACGAGAACCGGTTCTCCGGTGCCTATCTGTCGGAAGTGCTGGCGGGGCGCCGGACGCCGATCAAGTCGGCGCTGCTGGACCAGAAAATTGTGGCCGGGCTGGGCAACATCTATGTCTGCGAGGCTCTCCACCGGGCGGGCATCAGTCCGCGGCGGCTGGCCTCCAGTATTCCCGGTCAGCGGGCGGAGCGGCTGGCTCCGGTCGTCCGGAGTGTGATCGACGAGGCGATTGACGCAGGTGGATCGACCCTGCGCGACTTCGCGGCGGCCGACGGTGCGCTGGGCTATTTTCAGCACCGTTTCCGGGCCTATGGCCGCGAAGGTGAGGCCTGTATGACCGAAGGATGTTCCGGCACGATCGGCCGGATCGTCCAGTCCGCGCGCTCGACCTTCTTCTGCCCGTCCTGCCAGCGATAAGTTTTTCGGTTGCGCTATCTATGGTGGTGCGGTCTCGTGGGGACCGCTATCGCCATAATCCCGGATAACACCTGCCGCGATCTCGCCTAGAAAACCTGTCATTGATCTGTGCTCCAAGGAGAATGACCTCATGATTTCTGTTTCCCGACTGACCCGCATGCGCCCTGCGCTCGCAGCCGGAACCGCAGTCCTGGCCGGGTTTCTGGCCGGTGCATCGATGGCCCAGGCCCAGCCTGCGGCCATCGACTATTCCGACGTGGAAGCAAGCCCGGCGCTCTGGCGTGTCTCGGATGCGGACTCGGATGTGTACATCTTCGGCACCTTCCACATTCTTCCGGACACGCTCGACTGGCAGACCGATGACCTCATGGCGGCCGTGGATTCCGCGGACACGATCTATCTGGAAGCGGATGTGCACAGCGCCGAGGCCCAGGCCCAGATGCAGGCCCTCATCCCGCAATACGGCCTCAATCCGCAGGGGGTCACGCTGTCCTCGATGCTGGACGAGGAAACCCGTGAGCTTCTCGCCGAAGTCGCGCCGAGCGTCGGAGCTGCGCCGGCCGCGCTGGACCCGCTCCGCCCCTGGCTTGCCCAGCTCATGCTGAGCGTCGCCAAGATCCAGCAGATGGGCTTCAACCCGGCAGCCGGAACCGAGATGCAGCTGATCGCGCGTGTCAATGGCACCGATACCGAGTTCGGCTATTTCGAAACCGCCGCCGAGCAGATCGGCTTCCTTGCCGGCATTCCAGAGGACGTTCAGGTCCGCGGCTTCGCCGAGACCCTGCATGAACTGGAGGACCTGCCGCAGGAAGTGGACGACATGGTGCGAGCCTGGGCGACCGGAGATGTCGAAGCGCTCGATGAGTATGTGAACGGCGACATGCGTGAGGACGAGCCGGAGGTCTTTGAGGCCGTCATCCTTCAGCGGAACCGCAACTGGATCCCGCAGATCGAGGCGATCCTCGACGGCGAGGGCACGGTTTTCATCGCGGTCGGCGCCGGGCATCTGCCGGGCGAAGAAGGCGTGATAGAGCTGCTGCGCGACCAGGGCTACGAGGTCGTCCGCCAGTAGCGGATCGCCAAGCGCAGGCGCGAGCGGGTGACTCCGGCGAACGCGCCGGTATCGACGCTCGCGCCACCGTGCGTTATAGCGGCGCGGATTTTTCCCGCGCGGGGCCTTCCGCGCCGTCACATGGAGTGCCGAATGGCCTACAAGACGATACAGGTTAAGACCGAAGGGCGGGTTGGCGTCATCACGCTGAACCGCCCGGAGGCGCTCAACGCGCTGTGCGACGCGCTGACCGGCGAACTCGCCGAGGCTCTGGCGGCTTTCGAGCGCGATGAGGACATCGGCTGCGTCGTGCTGACCGGCTCGCGCAAGGCGTTTGCAGCCGGTGCGGACATCAAGGAACTGCAGAGCCGTGATCAGGTCAGTCTCTATCTGAACGACCCGTTCGCCCAGACTTGGGAGTCGGTTGCGCGCTTCCGCAAGCCGATCATTGCCGCGGTGTCGGGCTATGCTCTCGGTGGCGGCTGCGAGATCGCAATGATGTGTGACTTCATCATTGCGTCGGAGACCGCGAAGTTCGGCCAGCCGGAGATCAATCTCGGTGTCATGCCGGGTTCGGGCGGCACGCAGCGTCTGCCGCGCGCCGTCGGCAAGGCCAAGGCCATGGATCTGTGCCTGACCGGGCGCATGATGGATGCGGAGGAAGCCGAGCGTGCCGGGCTGGTCTCGCGCGTCGTCCCGGCGGACGACCTGATGGACACGGTGATGGAAGCGGCAGAAGCGATCGCGACCAAGTCGCTGCCGGTCGCCATGATGACGAAGGAGGCGATCAACCGGTCCTTCGAGGTGGGTCTGACGGAAGGCGTTCTGTTCGAACGCCGTGTCTTCCAGTCGCAATTCTCCCTGGAAGACCAGAGCGAAGGCATGGCGGCCTTCGCCGAGAAGCGCGCCCCGCATTTCAAGCACCGCTAGCGGTCAAAGCGCATTACGGCGGTTGACGGCCCGGCTGCAAGGGCCTATACGCCGCCGCTCACGGATTTCGCCGGCCGCCTTGAGCGTCCGGCCGCATGAAGAGGTTAGGATCCATGGCCAATACAAACTCGGCCAAGAAGATGGTTCGCAAGATCGCGCGCCGCACGGCTGTCAACAAGGCGCGCCGCTCGCGCGTCCGGACTTTCGTGAAGAAGGTCGAGCTGGCAATTGCGGCCGGCAACCAGGCCGAAGCCAAGACGGCCCTGGTCAAGGCAGAGTCGGAAATGATGCGCGCTGTTTCCAACGGCGTGTTTCACAAGAACACCGGTTCGCGCAAAGTCTCGCGTCTGTCGGCCCGCGTGAAGGCGATGTCGGCCTGATAGGTCGTCGCTGAAACGACGAAAAATTCGATGCGCCCGGAACACACGTTCCGGGCGCATTTTTTTCGACCGGACTCCACCGTGCTCGAGCAAGCGCGCTCCGCAGCGCGGTGCCGGATGTGCCAAATTATTGATATTTTATTCCTGATACGGATGAGCGACCGCTGTTCGCCGCGGTTGATTTCTGACTGACGGAAGGCGGCGGTTTTGTCGCAAAAAAAGACCGTTTTGAGCGTCGTAAATCCGTCGTAAATGACAAGCTTCGATCCGATCACGGATTTCTCGTGTCAAGCGAAGAATCTCCAGAATCAGGCGTTGAATCCGGTTGACCATAATCGGGGAAGGCGTAACCTCTGGGCTCCTGAGGGCGACCAATCCCATGCGGATAAATTTCCGATATCGACGAGACGATCCGTCTCGTTGGGTGGGTAGATTTGCGCCTAAAAAACAAACACCTGAACCGCGCAATCGCGTGATAAAAACAAAAGTGTGGCGAACGATGGCGTTGAACAAACTGGCTGTGGCAGAGGCAAAAACAGCGGGCTTTGAAGTCGATGGAACCGGTGGCATTTCGGCTATCTGGCGTCAGGTCCGATCCCGGCTCCGGGATGAGTGCGGTCAGGCACTTTACTCCCAGGAAATCGCCCGTCTCCGGGTCAGTGTTTCGGAGTCCGGTGCGGTTGTCATCGTTGCCCCGAGCCAGTTCAATCGTGACTGGGTGGAAGACCACTGGGGAGCGAGAATTCGCGCGATCTGGTCCGAGCTTGATGCCACACATCGTGCCGTTCACCTTGTCGCTGAAGGCAGCAGCGAGGCTCAACCCGTGGTCGCAAGGCGGCCCGCGCCAACGGCGCGGCTTGCTGCGGAACCGCCGGTGAAGGAGGCGCAGGCGACGTCCGAGGCTGCAGCCGATCCCGCGATCGGCGAGACGCGCTTCACGTTCGACAGCTTCCGGGTCGGCCCGGCCAACGAGGTTGCCGCCGCGGCGGCGCGCACTGTGGTCGGTGCCCAGACCCCGCCCTTCAATCCGGTTTTCTTCTACGGCGATTACGGCGTCGGCAAGACCCATCTCATGCACGCCATGGCGAGCGCCTTCGAGCACACCTCGCGGCCGCGCAAGGCGCTCTATCTGACCGCCGAGGAATTCCTGTCCGGCTTCGTGACCGCCATGCGGGCGCGCGACACGATCTCCTTCAAGGAAACCGTGCGCGGTGTCGATGTCCTGCTGATCGACGATGTCCATTTCATCGCGGGCAAGCTGAAGACCGAAGACGAGCTGCTGAACACGATCGCGGCACTGATCGCCGAGAACAAGCAGGTCGTTCTCGCCTCGCACCGGCCGCCGGCCGAGTTGCAGGTGTCCGACGACAGGCTGCGTTCGCTGCTGACGGGCGGCCTGTCCTGCCCGCTCGGCAAGCCCGACCTTGATCTCCGCCGCCAGATCCTCGACTGCAAGATCGCCCAGGCGAAGTGCCACTATCCGGTGCTCGATGTGCCGGAAGCCGTCCGCGACTTCCTGGCCGCCCGCATCACCACCAGCCCGCGCGAGCTGGAAGGTGTGCTGAACAATGTCATCTGCCGTACGGCCCTGCTCGGTCTGCCGGTGACGATGGAAGCCGTGTCGACGGCGCTGCGCGAGCTGTCGCTTAACTCGGAGCGGCGTCTGACCGTCGATGACATCCAGAAGGCTGTTGCCAGCCATTACGGTGTGACGCCGGCGGATATCTGTTCCAAGCGCCGCACCCAGAGCGTCGTGCGGCCGCGGCATGTCGCGATGTATCTGGCCAAGACGATGACGACGCGGTCGCTGCCGGATATCGGCCGGCGCTTTGGCGGGCGGGATCATTCCACCGTCATTCATGCGGTCAACAAGGTCACGGCCCTGCTCGATGCGGGGGACCCGGTGGGTGACGATATCGATCGGCTGACCCGCGAGCTGCAAAGCTAGACGCGGGCCTTCCGGCCAATGTCAGTTGTGGAGAAGGCGCGGGCGCTGGAGAAATCTCTTGCGAACGCGCGTTTTCATGTATCCTCTTTGACCCACCTGTTTCGGCACGGGGTGATTTGCCCGCCGTGCTGTCCCGACCGACCCGGTGTCACGCTGCGGTGATGCCGCCAATGTGCAAGCGGACGTAAGACATGAAGCTGACGATTGAGCGCGCAACGCTCCTGAAGGCCCTGGGCCATGTTCAGGCCGTCGTCGAAAAGCGCAACACGATCCCGATCCTGTCCAATGTCCTGATCTCGGCCGGGCCGGATGGCGCGAGTTTCGCCGCCACCGATCTCGATATCGAGATCCTGGAAACGACGGATGCGACCTGCGAGGGCGAAGGTCTGGTGACCGCGCCGGCGCACACGCTCTACGACATCACCCGCAAGCTGCCGGACGGCGCCGATGTGACGCTGGAGATGGCAGGCGGTGACCCGCGGCTGACGCTGAAGGCGGGCCGCTCGAATTTCTCTCTGCCCTGCCTGCCGCCGGGCGACTTCCCGGTCATGCCGACCGAGGATCTCGAACACCGCTTCTCGGTTCCCGCCAGTGAGCTGGCCCGGGTGATCGACAAGACCCGTTTCGCGATCTCGACCGAAGAGACCCGCTATTATCTCAACGGCATCCATCTGCATGCCGCCGAGCATGACGGCCGCAAGACGCTGCGCGCTGTTGCCACCGATGGCGTGCGCCTGGCGCTGGCCGAGATTGATCTGCCGGACGGGGCCGATGGCATGCCGGGGGTGATCGTACCGCGCAAGACGGTGCAGGAAGTCCGCCGCCTTCTGGAAGATGCTGACGAGGATGTCGAGGTCTCGGTCTCCGAAGGCAAGATCCGCTTCCGCCTGGGCCGTGCCGTGCTGACGTCCAAGCTGATCGATGGCGCTTTCCCGGACTATGAGCGCGTCATTCCGCGCGGCAATACCCGGGTGATGTCGGTCGAGAACAAGCGCTTTGCCGAGGCCGTCGACCGGGTCGCCACCATCTCGGTCGAGAAGTCACGCTCGGTGAAGCTTTCACTGGGTGAGGACACGCTGACCCTGGCGGTGAACAATCCGGAAAGCGGTCAGGCCGAGGAAGAGCTCGCCGTGTCCTATTCCGACGAGGGCTTCGCCATCGGCTTCAACGCGCGCTATATGCTCGATGTGGCTTCGCAGATCGAGGGCGATGAGGCGCGATTCCACTTTGCCGATGCGGCGTCGCCGGCCCTGGTGACAGACAGCGGCGACGAAGACGCGCTTTACGTGCTGATGCCGTTGCGGGTGTGACGGACGGGTCTGCCGAATACGAGAATCCGACACCGCCGCCGGTTCCACCTGCGGCGGTTCGTCGTTTGCGGCTTACCGATTTCCGCTGCTATGCCGCGCTTGACCTCGAGCTCGAGCCCGCACCCGTCGCGCTGTACGGCGCCAACGGGGCCGGCAAGACCAATCTGCTTGAAGCGCTCTCCTTTCTCGTGCCCGGCCGCGGTCTGCGTTCGGCAGGCGCTGACGGTGTTGCGCGCAAGGATGCTTCCGGTGCGGCCGAGGCCTGGGCCGTCTTCGCCGAGATGGAGACACGGGATGGCGAGGTCCGTCTCGGCGTCGGTGCACGAAATGGCGGCCGTCGGGAAACCCGGATTGACGGTGAACCGGCGCCCCAGGGCGAACTGGCCCGGCTGGTGCCGATGATCTGGCTGACACCGGCCCAGGACCGCCTGTTCGCCGGTCCCCGGGCCGACCGGCTGAAATTCTTCGACCGGCTCGTCTACGCCGCCGATCCCGCCCATGCCGAAGCGGCGACGGCCTATGACAAGGTACGCACGCGCCGCCAGCGCTTGCTCGACGAGGGCCAGGCGGATCCGGCCTGGCTCAACGCGCTGGAAAGCGAGATGGCCGGTCATGGTGTCGCCATGGCGGCGGCCCGGCTTGATGCGCTGATCCGCCTGCAGGGCGAGATTGATGCCCGCCCTGAGGGTGCCTTTCCGCAGGCCGATCTGGCACTGGACGGGGCGGTCGAGGCCGATCTGGCCGACGGGCTGGATGCCGGGACGGCCGAAGACAGGTTTGCCGCCGCATTGCGCGACGGCCGGCGGCGGGATGGCGCGGCCGGCCGCACCCTGACACGCGGCCCTCACCGGACCGAGCTCGTCGCCCGTCATCGCGACAAGGACCAGGCTGCCGGCGATTGTTCGACCGGCGAACAGAAAGCATTGATCCTCACGCTCGCTCTGGCCCAGGCCCGGGCGCTGGCCCGGCAGGGCGGCGTGGCTCCGCTTCTGCTGTTCGACGAGGCCTGCGCCCATCTGGACGCACCCCGCCGCGACGGGCTGGCCCGCGAGATCCTCGCCACAGGCTCGCAGGCCTGGCTGACCGGCGTCGAGCGCGTGTTGTTCGAACCCTTCGGGGAGCGTGCACAGTATTTCGAGGTCGATGCGGCCCGTGTGGAGCGGTCGGAGTGACCTTCGAAAACCTCCTTCTGTTCGCGGGGGCTTTGCTGGTCCTGTTCATAACGCCGGGTCCCGGGATCGCGGCGATGGTGGCGCGGACCCTGGATGCCGGTCCGGTGAACGCGGCCATCTATGGCTTCGGTATTCTGCTGGGCGACATGTTCTGGTTCACCCTGGCTGTGACAGGGTTGTCGGCGCTGGCGACGCAATTGTCCGGCTTCTGGCTGGCGGCCAAGCTGGTGGGCGTGACCTATTTGTCCTGGATGGCGTTCCGGGCCTTCTGGAGTGCCTGGACCGGTGCCCGGCCGAAGCCGGTCTTCAAGGCCGGCTCGAAGCGCAGCCATGCCGCGACCTTCATTGCCGGCGTCGCCATGCCGCTGTCCAATCCCAAGCCGATCGTTTTCTACCTGACCCTGGTGCCGGCCTTTGTGCCGCTCGAGGCGATCACGCCGGCCACCTATGCGCTGATGCTGGCCATGATGACCGTGCTGGCCGTGCTCACGGCCGGAGCCTATATCGGCGGCGCGCACCGGGCCCGTGAGTGGTTGGTGACGCCGGCAGTCCGGCGCGGGGCGGATATCGTGACCGGGCTGGTCATGACCGGCATTGCCATTCTGTTGCTGGTCGCACGCTAGCGGTCCGGCTGGCGGGCGGGTGGTACGGCGATTGAGGTTTGTAACCGGCGCCAAAGCGGCACACACTTGCGGCGCAATGATCGGGGCAGGGAAATGAGCGAGCCGACAAGCATCGATTTCCGGCGGCCGGAACGGTCCGGCGAGGGGCCGCGGGCCTGCGTCGTGATCGCCGTGCTCGATGAGGCGGAGAATGTCGCCGCCGTGTGCGAGGAGACGCTGCGCGAAATGGAACGCGCCGGCGCGTTCGAGATCGTCTTCGTGGACGATGGGTCGCGCGACGCCACGCCGGATATCCTGCAGGACATTGCCGCGAAGGACCCTCGTGTCCGTCTCGTTCGCCATGACCGTCGCTGCGGCAAGTCGCAGGCGGTCCGCTCCGGCGTTCTGGCCGCCCGGGCCCCCTGGATCGCGACCATGGATGGCGACGGGCAGAATGATCCGGCCGATCTTCCCGACATGCTGGAAAAAGCCTGGGCCGCGGAAGGCGAGGTGCCGCTGGTCGCCGGCACGCGTGTGCGCCGCAACGACCCGGTCTCGCGCCTTGTGGCGACCCGTATCGCCAATGGTTTCCGCGCCGCGGTACTGGGCGATCACTGCCCCGACACCGGCTGCGGCGTGAAGGTCTTTCCGCGCGAGGCGTTTTTGATGCTGCCCTGTTTCGAGGGCATGCACCGCTTCCTGCCGGCCCTGTTCCAGCGCTATGGCCATCCCCTGATCAATCATCCGGTGCGCCACCGCGCGCGCCATGCCGGCCAGTCGAAATACACCAATATCGGCCGCGCCTTTGTCGGCATATTCGACACGATGGGCGTGATCTGGCTCGTCCGGCGGACCAAGGCGCCCGGCCGCATCGAAGAGCGCCGCCCGTGAGCGAGGCCGCACGCCGTCTGGGATGGAGGGACTGGCTCGTTCTGGTCCTGGTTTCCTGTGTGGTGCTGCTGCCGGGCATTTCTTCCATCCCGCCGGTCGATCGCGACGAGGGCCGCTATGCCGTTGCGACCAGCCAGATGGTCGAGACCGGCGACTTCATCGATATCCGCTTCCAGGAGGAACAACGCTATCTGCAACCGGCCGGAATCTACTGGCTGCAATCGATTGCGGTGACCGTTACCGGCACGGCCGACGACCGCGCAATCTGGGCGCATCGCATCCCGTCCTTTCTCGGTATTCTGGCCGCTGTGGTCATGACGGCGGCTATCGGGGCCGGCCTGTTCGGGCGAGCAGCGGGGCTGGGCGCGGGCCTGCTCGTGGCGACCGCCCTGGCCGTCGGTTTCGAGGCGCGGATCGCCAAGACCGACGCGGTCCTCTTGGCGACGATCACCGCGGCGCACCTCTCCCTGATGCGGATTTATCTGCAGCCGAGGGGGCATTGGTGGCGGCCGGCCCTGTTCTGGGCCGCGCTTGGCACCGGCATGATGATCAAGGGACCGATCATCCTGCTTTTCATCGGGCTGGCGCTGGCCGCGCTTCTGGTCTGGGACCGCAGGTTTTTCTGGCTGGGCGGACTGAAACCGCTCTGGGGCGTGCCGCTTTTCCTGCTCATCGCCCTGCCCTGGTATGTCGCCATCGGCATCGTGTCCGACGGCGCTTTTTACGCCGAAGCCGTCGGCGACAGCCTGATGGGCAAGGTGGGCGAGAGCCAGCAATCCCATGCCGGCCCGCCGGGCTATTATCTTGGCCTGTTCTCGCTGACCTTCTGGCCCGGCTCGCTGTTTGCGGTCTTCGCCGGCTGGTGGGCCTGGGCAAACCGGACCGTGCCGTCCGTGCGCTACCTGATCTGCTGGATCGTGCCGGCCTGGATCGCCTACGAGCTGATCGCGACCAAGCTGCCGCATTATGTGATGCCGACCTATCCGGCCCTGGCCGTACTGGCCGTAGCGGCGATCTTCGCGCCGGGCGGCAGCAAGGCGCCGCTCTGGCTGAAGATTGCAGCCGGGCTCTACGCCGTCGTGTGGCTGGCCTTTTCCGGACTGGTCGCCGCTGTGCCGGCGGCCGGGTTCCACTGGTCCGAGGGCATTGTCTCGCCGCTGCTCGTCGTGCTGGGCGCAGCCATATTCCTCGCCGCAGCCGCAGCGCTGGCCCTGTATCTCACCGGCTGCCGCCCGGCCTCGCTAGCGGCCGGCCTGGCCGGCGGGGCGCTGGCGGTGATCACGGTCTATGGCGTGACCATGCCGCGGCTGGAAACATTGTGGCTGACGCCGCGCATCGTCGCGGCCGTCGACGCGCATGCGGCGTGTGAACCGACCCGTCTGGTCACCTCCGCTTTCCGCGAGCCCAGCCTGGTCTATCGCCACGGCCCCTATGACACCGTGCTGGCAGCAGATCCCGCCGATACCGCAACCCGGCTGGCGGCGGACACGGCCTGTTCGCTGGCCCTGATCGATGCTTCCGAAGCCGAGCCCTTCCTGGCGCAGGCCGCGACGCTGGGGCTGACGCTGCAGGCGCTGGAGACGGTCGAGGGGCAGAATTATTCCAATGGCGACGAGATGCGGCTGACGCTCTACCGGGCGCAGCCGTGATCCCCGGGGCGCTGGCCGGTCTCGTCCGGCGCCATCCGGGCCGGGCGGCGGCCCTGATTGTGCTTATCGCCCTGTTTTCGCTGGGCGGGTTTGCCGCCTTCCTCCTGCTGCCCGAAGACGTCACGCGGCGCGGTCTGGACATGCTCGACGCGGCAGGCGGAACCGTCTGGGCGCCGCCGGTCGCGCTCGTGCTCTTCCTCGTCCTGATCCTGCTGGGCACACCGCAGGCGGTACTGATCGCCGCGATGGTGGCGGCCTTCGGTCCCTGGGCGGGCTTTGCATACAGCTGGGCGGGCAAGCTGGCCGCCTGTGCGCTCGGTTTCGCCCTCGGCCGCAAGCTCGGGGCGGGCTGGGTGGAAGAGCGGGCGGGCTCCGACGCTGCTATCGTGATGGACGAGCTGGCACGCCACGGTTTCTGGGCCAGCGCGGTGATCCGCCTCGTGCCGACCCTGCCCTCCATCGTGATCAATGCCGCGGCCGGCTGCACGCCGATGCGCTTTCGCGACTTCATCGCCGGGACCGCGATCGGCAGCGTGCCGAAAATGGCGCTGATCGCCTTTGCCAGCCATGCCGCGATCCGGGGCCTCGAGGGCGCCGGCCTGCAGGCCTGGATCGCGGTCGGCGGGGCGGTTTTGCTGCTGGTGCTGATCGGCGTGATCGGCCGCAACTGGCTGAAGCGGCGGATGGCCCGGCCGGGGGGCGAAGACGCCGCGAACTGACTCACGCGCGCACGTACGCGCGTGTGCGCGCGAGTGGTCACAGGGGTGCGAAACCTGTACAACAATCCCATGACGGAACAAGCGAATCAGGAATACGGCGCGGAGTCGATCAAGGTCCTCAAAGGGCTCGACGCCGTGCGCAAGCGCCCGGGCATGTATATCGGCGACACCGATGACGGTTCCGGCCTTCACCACATGGTCTACGAAGTCGTCGACAATGCGATCGACGAAGCGCTCGCCGGCCATTGTAGCGAAGTCGTGGTGCGCCTGCATGCCGATGGCTCGGCCTCGGTGCGCGACGATGGTCGCGGCATCCCGACCGACATCCACAAGGAAGAGGGCGTCTCTGCGGCCCAGGTCATCATGACCCAGCTGCATGCCGGCGGTAAGTTCGACCAGAATTCCTACAAGGTGTCCGGCGGCCTGCACGGCGTGGGCGTGTCGGTGGTGAACGCGCTGTCCGACTGGATGGACCTGACCATCTGGCGCAATGGCAAGAAGCACCACATGCGCTTCCGCCGCGGCGAGGCCGAGGAAGACCTCAAGGTCATTGGCGAGGCTGAGGGCCAGAAGGGTACGGAAGTGCGCTTCATGCCGTCGGACGAGACCTTCTCGATGATCGAGTTCGACCGCGACACGCTGCAGCACCGGTTGCGCGAACTGGCCTTCCTGAATTCCGGCGTAAAGATCACGCTGAAGGATGATCGCGGCTCGGAACCCTTCTCCGACACGATGATGTATGAGGGTGGTGTGGCGGCTTTCGTCTCCCACCTCGACCGCACCAAGACCCCGCTCTTCACCCCGCCCGTCCTGATCCAGGGCGAACGCGACGGTGTGGCGGTGGAAGCGGCGCTGGAGTGGAATGACAGCTACCACGAGAATGTGCTCTGCTTCACCAACAACATTCCCCAGCGCGATGGCGGCACCCACCTGGCCGGTTTCCGTGGCGCCCTGACCCGCATCATCAACAATTACGCGGCCTCCTCGGGCCTGGCCGCAAAGGCCAAGGTCGCCATCTCCGGCGATGATGCCCGTGAAGGTCTGACCTGCGTCCTGTCGGTGAAGGTGCCGGACCCGAAATTCTCCTCCCAGACCAAGGACAAGCTGGTGTCCTCGGAAGTCCGTCCCGCCGTCGAGGGTGCGGTCGGCGAGGCGCTGGCTGAATGGTTCGAGGAGCATCCCAACGAAGCCAAGATGGTCGTCTCCAAGATCATCGAGGCGGCGGCCGCCCGCGAAGCCGCCCGCAAGGCGCGCGAGCTGACGCGGCGCAAGTCGGCGCTGGACATCACCTCCCTGCCCGGCAAGCTCGCCGACTGCCAGGAGAAGGATCCGGCCAAGTCCGAACTCTTCATCGTCGAGGGTGACTCGGCCGGCGGTTCTGCCAAGCAGGGCCGTCACCGCGAGAACCAGGCCGTGCTGCCGCTGCGGGGCAAGATCCTCAATGTCGAGCGCGCGCGCTTCGACAAGATGCTCTCGTCCGACCAGGTCGGCACGCTGATCACGGCGCTGGGCACGGGCATCGGGCGCGACCAGATCAACTACGACAAGCTGCGCTACCACAAGGTCATCATCATGACCGATGCCGATGTGGACGGCGCCCACATCCGCACCCTGCTGCTGACCTTCTTCTACCGGCAGATGCCCGAGCTGATCGAGCGCGGGCACCTCTATATCGCCCAGCCGCCGCTCTACAAGATCACCAAGGGCCGTTCGGAACGCTATGTGAAGGACCAGGCGGAAATGGACGCCTACCTGATCGAGGAAGGCGTCAGCGATGCCTCGCTGACGCTCGCCGATGGCGAGATCGTCTATGGCCAGGACCTGGCCGGCCGTGTCGCCGCGGCGCGGGGTGTGAAACTCTCCGTCGACCGTCTGACGGCGCGGGCCCCGGGCTTTGCCCTGGAAGCCGCCGCCCTGGCCGGTGCGCTGGTGCTGGAGCCGTCCGAAGAGGCCGTGAAGACGGCTGCCGACCGCCTCAACGCCGTTGCCGACGAGGGCGAGGACGGCTGGACGGCGCGCCTGGGCGAGGAATACCAGCTGATCTTCCAGCGCGAGGTCCGCGGTGTTACCGAGACCGTGGTGCTGGACGCCAATCTGCGCGAAAGCCCGGAAGCGAAACGCCTGTCCGAGCGTGCCCTGGCGATCGCCGGTGACTATACCGGCCCGGCCGTGTTCGCGCCGAAATCCGGCAGTGTGCGCATCCATTCGCCCAGCCAGCTGGTCGAGGCCGTCACCACATCCGGTGCCAAGGGCATGAAGATCCAGCGCTACAAGGGTCTGGGCGAAATGAACCCCGGCCAGCTCTGGGAAACCACGCTCGACCCGAATGCGCGCTCTCTCCTGCAGGTCTCGGTCACCCATGCCGACACTGCCGACGAGCTCTTCACCAAGCTCATGGGCGACGTCGTCGAACCGCGCCGCGACTTCATCCAGGAGCATGCGCTGGAAGCTGAAGTCGACGCCTAGACCGGCGACAAGACGCATTACAGCGCCCGCCCCTCCATGGGCGGGCGTTTGTGTGTCTGGGGCTGCTTTTGTCCATACACTCTCTCGCCATTTTCCCCGGCCTCGTGCCGGGGCCAGGAGGAGCCTCCTCCTGAAACGCCGGCAGACCCCGGAATAAATCCGGGGAAAGCGCCACGCTCTCTTTCTTCCCCACCGTGTGGGGAAGTGGGCCCTCCGTAGCCTTGGCGAAGGAGGGGTCGAAGGGGCCGGCGCGTCAGCGCCGGGGCGGTAGAGCTTGGCATCAACATAACGCCGCTGACGCGGCGGCCCGCCGTCTCGCCGCCGGGCGGCGATCCACCACCCCATGAAAAGGGGAGGAAACAGCACAAAACCCACCACCGGCTTGCGCCCTGGAGATATGAGAGGGGTGCGGGATGCACGGCGGACATCGTGTCCGATTTGAAGTGTTGGTGGTGATGCCCGAGGCATCCCGCACGCGGAGATTTACCCGGATCCCTTGCGGGACC
>JAZAHA010000017.1:0-69414 GCA_036231565.1 Pseudomonadota bacterium | reverse complement strand
GGCCCCTGGCGCTTGTGACGCCGTGTGCCGGCTTGGGCCCCTTCGCGCGTGTCTGCGTTCAGCCTGAACAGTTGCACGACGCCGGTTGCAACGGACGTCGCATCACAGGGACAGACCTCATGAGCTTACACCTGGATTACATCGGAATCGATATCGCCAAGGCGCATCTGGACGTTTTCGATCCCCAGGCGGGGCATCGGCGCCTTGCCAACACCCCCGCCGCCATCGCCGGCTGGACCGCTACACTGGCCGGGCGGTCCGTCTTCGTCGTGCTGGAGGCCACCGGCCATTATGACAGCGCCCTGCGGCAAGGCCTGCACGCGGCGGACCTGGCCCATGCCCGCATCAACCCGATGCAGGCCCGCCGCTTCGCCGAAGCCACCGGCCGGCTGGCCAAGACCGACCGGATCGACGCGGCCATGCTCGCCGAGCTGGGCCGCTGCCTCAAGCCGGCCACCCGGCCGGTGCGCTCACAGGCGCGCGACGCCCTGGCCGGGCTGCATAAACGCCGCGACCAGCTGGTCCAGCAGCGCGCCGCAGAGACCGTCCGGCTCGGCGAGACCGCAGGACTGCCCGATGCCGTACGCGCGAACCTGATCGCCCATCTCGACTGGCTCAAGGCCGCGATCAAGACCTTGCAGGACGAGATCGATGCCCTCATCCAAAGCGAGACCGAACTGGCCGGGCAGGCCCGCCTGATGACCAGCGCGCCCGGTATCGGTCCGGTCACGGCCACTACCTTGCTCGCCTTGATGCCGGAACTGGGCCAGCGCGCCTCCGGCTCCATCGCGGCCCTGGCCGGACTGGCCCCCTTCAACTGCGACAGCGGCCACTTCAAAGGCGTGCGCCGTATCCGCGGCGGACGGCCGCGGGTGCGACGCGCCCTCTACATGGCCGCCCTGGCCGCCGCCCGCGCAAACACCCGCTACAGGGCCCTCTTCAACCGCCTCGTCGAGGCCGGAAAACCCAAGAAACTCGCCCTCATCGCCGTCGCCCGAAAACTCCTCGTCACCCTCAACGCTATGCTCAGAGACCAAAAGCCATACGCACCATAAACACAGTTGCCGGAACGGGGTCCGGGGAAAGCAGAGCTTTGTGCGTCGACCGCCATCCGCACACACCGCTTGACACACATAAACATATCTTTATACGTGAAGACGCGCCGATTTGATGTTCAGCTTGCGGGCGCGGAATAAGTACGGCTAAAGCGGAGCGATCGGAGGAATATCAACGGCTTGCCGCCAATTCTCCGTTTCCGCAAATCGGCGTTCGTTCTTTTCCGCGCATATGGAAAACGACATGACGCAACTTGCGGCCCTCGATTTCGAGCTTCCCTCGCACAATGTCCGCCCCCTCCGCACCCGCCTGCGGGCGGTGCTGCTGGGTTGCGGCACGGTGAATTCCGGTGTTCTGGACGGGCTGGAAGAGATGTCCGAAGCCGTCGAGGTGTCTGCCGTGGTGACGCGCCGCCCGCGCCCCGGCAAGGATGGCCGCACCGCCTGGCTGACCGATATCCGCGACGCGTTCGACACCGGGCCGGACCTGGTGATCGACGGCCTGCCGGACTGTCCGGCCGCCGAGAAGGCGCTGGAACTGGCCGTCGAGCGCGGCATCCATGTCGTCTCCGCCAACAAGGCGGTGATCGCCCGCCGCCCGGATCTGGAAGTGCGCGCCCGCCGCAAGGGCACGCGCTTTGTCTATTCCGCTGCGGTCGGCGGCGGCGTGCCGGTGCTGGAAACCGTCATCCGCCTCACCTCCGCCGGCGAACGTATCGCAAGCGTGCGCGGCGTTCTGAACGGCACCTCGAATTTCGTCCTGGGCCTGCTGGAACAGGGCACGGGTTTTGACGAAGCCATTGCCGCCGCCCAGGCCGCCGGCTTTGCCGAGGCCGACCCGTCTGCCGATATCGACGGGCTGGACGCGGCGGCCAAGCTGGCCCTGATCGCCCGCAAGGCCTTTGCCTTCGCCCCGGACGCCGCCAGCATTCCGGCGCAAAGCCTGCTCTCGCTCGATCCCGGCCAGGTGTGCGGCGCCCGCGAGAACGGTCTGCGCTATCGCCAGCTGGCCGAACTGACCCGTCTGGAAGACGGCACGATCGACGCGCGGGTCAGCCTCACCGCCCTGCCGGAAGACCACCCGCTCGCGCGTCCGGAAAACGAAGAGAATACTGTCGAGATCGTCTGTGAAAGCGGCCTGAAGGTCGTGCTTCACGGCAAGGGCGCCGGCCGTTCCCCCACGGCCGGCGCCGTGCTGGCCGATATCCGCGATCTCGTCGAAGCCGGAGAGGTATGATGGCCGTGACCCTGGAATGCATCCCCTCCACCCGATGTCGTGACATCACCACGATCGCCCTGGCCGGCAATGGCTCGCCGGTGCGCGTGACCGGCCGGATCACCGGCCCGGACGAGGCCCCGGCGGTCGTCGTGCTCGGCGGCATCTCCTCGGGCCGCAACGTCACCGATCATGAGGGCGAGCCCGGCTGGTGGGCCGCCCAGGCCGGACCGACCCGCGCCATCGATACCGACCGCCGCCGCATCCTCTCCTTCGACTTCATCGGCGAAGAGCTTTCCCCCTTCCCCACCACACAGGACCAGGCCCGCGCCATCCTCGCCCTGGCCGACGCGGCCGGCATCGACCGGTTCGACATTATCGGCTCTTCCTATGGCGGCATGATCGGCCTCGCCCTGGCCGCGCTGGCTCCGGCACGGGTCGGCAAGCTGTTGGTGATTTCCGGCGCCCATCGTCCCTGCGCCATGGCGCAGGCCTGGCGCTCGATCCAGCGCGAAACCGTGGAACTGGCCCTGCGCCTGGGCGACGGCGCCGCCGGGCTCGACCTCGCGCGCCGTCTCGCCATGACCACCTATCGCACGCCGGACGAGCTGGAAGACCGGTTCTACGCGCCCGACCCGGACAGCCGCGACGCCTGCGGCATTGCCGGCTATCTGGAAGCGCGCGGCCGCGATTATGCGCAGACCGTGTCGCCGCAGCGCTTTCTCGCCCTGTCCTATTCCATGGACGCCCATGATGTGGACCCGGCCGGCATCGCCTGCCCGGTCACCTATCTGGCCGTGCTGGAAGACCGGCTGGTGCCCGCCTCGCAGATCGCCGAAGCCGCCGGACGCACGCCGGACGGACGGCTGAAAACCCTGCATTCGCGCTATGGCCACGACGCCTTCCTGAAGGAAGAGACGGCCATCGCCGGAGCCATCACCGACTTCCTGCGGAGCTGATATGAGCCAGGATCCCCGCACACGGGCCATCCGCGCCGGTCTCAACACCGACCGCAGCTGGAATGCCGTCATTCCGCCGATCTCGCTGTCGACCGCCTATCGCCGCGAGGACCCGGCCGTGCAGCCGGCTTATGATTATGCGCGCACCGCCAATCCGGGCCGCTCCCTGCTCGCCGATGCCATCGCCGAGCTGGAGAACGCCGCCGGGGCCGTGGTCACCGGGTCGGGCATGTCGGCGATCGACCTTTTGCTGCACGATCTGCCCTTCGGCGCCCGGGTGATCTGCTCGCACGACGCCTATGGCGGTACGCGCCGCCTGCTCGATGCCCGGTCCTCGGGCGGACGCCTGGTGCCGGTCTATGTCGACACGTCCAATCTCGACGCTGTCTCCGCCGCCCTCAATGAGGACGCGGCGCTGATCCTCGCCGAGACCCCGTCCAATCCGCGCCTGCGCATCACCGATATCCGGGCGCTGGCCAAGCTCGCCCGCAATGCCGGCACCGAACTGGCCATCGACAACACGGTCATGTCGCCCGCCCTGCAGCGGCCGCTCGACTGGGGGGCGGACTATTCCGTCCAGTCGATCACCAAGCTGATCAACGGCCATTCCGATATGGTGGGCGGCGTGGTGTGCTGCGCCGATCCGGAACGGGTCGAACGCCTGGCCTGGTGGGCCAATTGCGTCGGCACCGGCGCCGGCGCCTTCGACAGCTATCTCGCCCTGCGCGGCCTGCGCACCCTGCCCCTGCGCGCCAAGGCCCAGTGCGAGAGCGCACAGGAAGTCGCCACCTGGCTGGCGCAGGACGCGCGCATCGCCCATGTCGACTATCCCGGCCTAAACAGCCATCCCGGTCATGACATCGCCGCCCGCCAGCAGGACGGGTTCGGCCAGCTGATCTCGATCCAGCTGTCGGACAGCGCCGCCAGCGCCCGCGACGTCGTCTCCCGGCTCGACCTCTTCACCCTCGCCCAGTCTCTGGGCGGCGTGGAAAGCCTCGTCTGCATCCCCGCCCTGATGACCCACGCCTCCATGTCCCCGCAAGCCCGCCAGGAGGCCGGCGTGCCGGACACATTGATCCGGCTTTCAGTGGGACTCGAGGGTGCCGCCGACATGATCGCCGATCTGGACAGGGCGCTTAGTTAGGGGGCGACGGGTTTCCCCGGCTTCTGCTTTTCCAAAAGAACGGCTCTGGCCTGGGTGTGTTCCGCAAAATGCGGAGCAAATTAATCGCTCCTTCTCCGGTCGCCCGCCGAAACTTCCGCCCGGGGGGACCCGGAGAGCGGGAGAGCAAAAACGAACCTCACAACCTCCGCCGTCCCTCTGGCACCCGCTTCCGCGGGCGCTGGCGAAGGCCTGCGCCGGGTGTATCGGGCGAGGTTGTCGCGATCCCAGCCCACCTGGCGCGCGCCGAGCTTTATGATCCGGGCACTGACTTCCGTCAGAATGACGGTGCGGAGATCTCCGTAGAACCAGTTTATTCCGGATGCGAGTCCAGTTCCTTGGCGACATCTGTGGGAATGTCGGCGGGGCGGGAGGTGAAGGTGTTTTTCAGGGCACCGAAAATGGCCGCCAGAATGACGAGTGCCAGCCAGACGCCGCCGATCTGCAGCGCGCGCTGCGGCAGCGGGTCGATATAGCCGAAATCGCGATAGGCCAGCCCGACCAGCGCGCCATAGACGCAAAGGGCAATCACGGCTGACCAGACGGCAAACGGTATCTTCATGGCGGCGCCCTCCCTTGACGGGAAAGCTAGCAAGCGCAGTGCCGGCTCACAACCAGCCGCGCTCGCGGGCGAGCCGGGCGGCCTCGATCCGGTTGGCCGCGCCCAGTTTGGAAATCGCGCTGTGCAGGTAATTGCGCACCGTGCCCCGTGCCAGCCCCTCGGCCTCGGCGATGGCGGGACTGTCCATGCCGGCTTCGGCCAGACGCAAAAGCCGCCGCTCGGTATCGGTCAGCGGATCGGCCTCGCTCCAGGCCTGTTCGGCCAGGCCGGGCGCGATGACCCGTTCGCCGGCCGCGACACGGCGCACGGCTTCGGCGAGCTCGGCCGAGGGCGTGTCCTTGAGCAGATAGCCGCTCACACCGGCCTCCAGCGCGCGGCGCAGATAGCCGGGCCGGTCGAATGTGGTGACGATCAGCACACGCGTCTTCGCACCGTCGCGGCGCAGCTGGGCCGCCAGTTCCAGACCGGTGAGACCGGGCATTTCGATATCGGTGACGAGGACGCCCGGTTCGTGGCAGCGCACCAGATCCAGCGCCTCGCGGCCGGTTGCTGCCGTGCCGGCAACGGCGATATCGCTTTCCAGCGACAAGAGCGTCGCCAGCGCATCGCGCAGCATGGTCTGGTCTTCGGCAATGACGATATCGATCATGAGGCCGTGTCCTCGATGCCCGCCGGCCAGACCGCGCGCAGGCCACTGCCGCGCCCGTCCAGCCCGCGCACGGTGTGAAGCGTCATGCCCGCCTCGGCCAGCCGCTGGCGCAGCCCGTCCAGCCCCCGGCCGGCGAAACGCGCGCCGCCGCGGCCATCATCGGCCAGGGTGAGCACCAGGCCGTCCTCATCCGTGTGCAGGGAGATGGCGACACGGCGCGCACCGGCATGGCGCAGCACATTGGTTGCGCCTTCGCGCACCACCATGCCGAAAGCGCCCGCGGCCATATCGGACAGGTTTGCGCCGGCAGGCAGATCGAGGCTCACCTCCAGCCCGGCATCGCGCAGGCGGCCGGCGATCTCGCCGGCGACCTCGGCCAGCGGACGCACCCGCAACCCGGTGACCGCCTCGCGCACCTCGGCCAGGGCATCGCGGCCGATCTGCTGGATCGCCGTCAGTTCCGCCCGCGCCCGCTGCGGATCCGCATCGAAGAGGCGGTTGGCGAGGTCAGCCTTCAGCGTGACGACCGACAGCGTGTGGCCCAGAAGGTCGTGCAAGTCGCGGGCGATGCGCTGGCGCTCGGCCTCGACGGCGCGGGCGGCGGCATCGGCCTCCATCTCCTCGTGGACGGCCTCCCGCTCCTCGCTGCGGGCCGACCAGGCCGTCGCCGCCGCGATGATCGCGCCGAACACGAGATAGGCCAGTCCATAGAGCCAGGACACGCCGGTTGCCAGACAACCGGCCACCAGGGCGGCGAGCCAGGCGACGAGGCCGATGCGCTGCCACTGCCGGTCGCGGATGCGCGCCATCATGGCGACGGCAAAGATCAGATAGACCGCGGCGCCCGGATTGACCGTCAGCAGCCAGAACCCCAGGAGCTGGACCGCCAGCGCCGCCGGCAGGCTGGTCCAGTCGCGGCGGATCATGGCGAAGACGAAGAGGCAGAGGAAGAGCGCCGTCGCCATGATGGTGACGGCCAGTGTCTCGCCCACCGGCACGCCGTAGAACCAGGGCGCAAACGGCAGCACCAGATAGACCAGATAGATCCAGGGCCGGTGGGGCGAGAGATGCCGCCACCATCGGCCTTGTGTCTTTATGCCTGCCGGGCTCTCGCTCACGCAGCCTGCTCCGTCATCGTCGTGGCTTGAAGGCCCTTCTTACGGCGCAAACGGCCCAGTTCCCAGCGTATCCCGCCCGCGGCCAGCAGGTAGAGCGTGGCGACGGTCAGCGGCAGCACGTCGAAACGGCCTTCCGGGAAGGCGTACCAGAGCACGGTCACGGCGGCGACACGCACGATGGCGTGGATCAGGCAGACGCGGCTGCCATAGGTCCAGCCGATGATCGGCCAGTGCAGCGTCATGCCGATGGCCAGGCTGAGCGGGGCGGCGTCCGGCGAAATGCCCAGAACGACGAAATGTATCGGCCACATCATGTTGATCGACATCACCGACAACAGGCCGACACCGGCGATCGGCGACTTCGACTTCATGAAGGGTGACGCGAGGGGCTTCTGCAGCAGGAGGCCTAGCGGGAAGATCATGCCGGACATGGCCGCGGCGGTCAGCGCCCAGTCTTCCGCCGGCAGATAGCGGCTGAGCACGGCGAGGGCGATCCAGTAGATGGCACCCGCTACAGGCAATGCGATGCCGCCGCCGGCATCGAGATAGTACTGGTCCTTGACGTTTTGCAGCTGGGTTTTGAAATCGTCGGTCATGAGAGGCTCCGGTGTCCGTGTCTGGAGCCACTCTCGCGTCCCGGCCGCCTTTGCGGCAGAAACAGGTCTCACCGATCGCGCATGACAGGTGTCATGCCGCACAGTGCGCGGCCGGCGGCAGCCCGCATCTTGGCGGGCCGCGCAACGCGTGCTATCCGCTCGGGCACATGGCATCTTTTTGACAGGGGTTGCAGCAATGGCGGCTGATCACGTTCGCGGCGAGATGGACATTTCCCAGCACAAGTCCACGTTCGACGGTTTCATGGCCGTCAGCACCTGGGGCTCTCTGCTCACCGGCGTGACGGTGCTCTACCTCACGCTCGCCTTTGCCGTCGGCCTGGACTGGCTCGCCTCCCTGATCGGCGTCGCCATTGTCGGTGTCATCGCCGGCCTCATCCTGCAGATGAAGACCAGCTGGTATGTCACGGTCGCCGGACTGTTCGTGTTCGGACTGGTCTGCGGTGGCGTGGCGCAGCTCTTCAGCCTCGCGCTCGGCGGTTAAATCTGCCCCGCCGGCAGTGCTATACTGCACTGCACAAAGAAATTTTTCTGCAGGCCTTCCCCTTCGGGAAGAATTCGACCATGCTCGCCGCAAACAAGCCAAAAAGCGGCGGGAGACCATGCGAATTGCTATTCTGAAGGAGCGACATGCGGGTGAGACCCGCGTGGCCGCGACCCCTGAAACTGTCAAGAAATTCGTCGGTGCCGGCCATGAGGTCGCCATCGAGAAGGGCGCCGGCGTGGCTGCGGCCATTCCGGACGACGCCTTCGCCGAGGCCGGTGCGACCATCGGCACGGCAGCGGGAACGCTGAAGGGCGCCGAGGCACTGTTCGGCGTGCGCACACCGGACGAGGCGACGCTCGCCAAGCTGAAGGGCGTGCTGCTCGTCTGCCATCTCGAACCGCACGGCAATACCGCGAAAGCCGAGGCCTTGGCCAAGGCCGGGATCGACGCGCTGGCGATGGAATTCGTGCCGCGCATCACCCGCGCCCAGGCGATGGACGCCCTGTCCTCCCAGGCCAATCTCGCCGGCTATCGCTCGGTGATCGAGGCCGCGGAACTCTATGGCCGCGCCTTCCCGATGATGATGACGGCGGCCGGCACGGTCGCCCCGGCCAAGGCCTTCGTCATGGGCGTCGGTGTTGCCGGCCTGCAGGCCATCGCCACCGCCCGCCGCCTCGGGGCCGTCGTCACCGCCACAGATGTGCGTCCGGCGGTGAAGGAACAGGTCGCCTCGCTGGGTGCGAAATTCATCGCGGTCGAGGACGAGGAATTCAAGCAGGCCGAGACGGCCGGCGGCTATGCCAAGGAAATGTCCAAGGAATACCAGGCGAAACAGGCCGAGCTCATCGCCAGCCATATCGCCAAGCAGGACGTGGTTGTCACCACCGCGCTGATCCCCGGACGCCCGGCGCCGAAACTCGTCTCCAAGGCGATGGTGGAAAGCATGAAGCCCGGTTCGGTGATCATCGACCTGGCGGCGCCCACGGGCGGCAATTGCGAGCTGACCAAGGCCGACGAGGTGGTCGAGCACAAAGGCGTGAAGATCGCCGGCTTCGCCAACCTGCCGGCCCGGCTCGCCGCCGACAGTTCCGCGCTCTACGCGAAAAACCTCGCCAACCTGCTGCCGCTGCTCGTCGACGAGGAGGGCAAGAAGGCGCCGCACTGGGACGACGAAGTCATCCAGGGCATGGCGCTGACCAAGGGCGGTGAAGTGGTGCACCCGAGCCTGGTGAAGGAAGGCGCGTGATAGTCGCACTCCTCCGCAACGTCCTGTCGTGGCTGGCGGCCGCGGCCATTGCGGTTGGAGTGATCCTGCTGTTCATCGGTGTGTTCTCCGGAATGCTGCTGTCGACCGAACCGCTTGACCAATTCGGCCAGCAGCCCGGCCTCAGCGCCGACGCTAAACTTGTCACTTTCGCCGGAGGCGTTTCAGCCCTTCTCATTGGCGCTGTTCTGCTCTTCGGCCGGAGCCAAATTGGAGGTTTCAATGGAAGCCGTTGATCCCGTCATCTTCCGCCTGGCGATCTTCGTCCTGGCGGTCTTCGTGGGCTATTACGTCGTCTGGTCGGTGACCCCGGCCCTGCACACGCCGCTGATGGCCGTCACCAATGCCATTTCCTCGGTCATCATTGTCGGCGCCCTTCTGGCGGCGACAGCCACGGCCGGCAGCGAGGTCGCAGGCCAGGCCGCGTCCGGCGGCGGTGCGGGCTTCTCGCGCGGGCTGGGCTTCGTCGCCATCATCCTGGCGAGCGTGAACATCTTCGGGGGCTTCCTGGTCACCCGGCGCATGCTGGCCATGTACAAGAAGAAGGAGCGCTAGACATGTCCGTCAATCTGGCTGCCCTCCTCTATCTCGTCTCCGGCATTCTCTTCATCCTGGCCCTGCGCGGCCTGTCGAGCCCGGAAACCGCCCGCCGCGGCAATCTGTTCGGCATGGCCGGCATGGCGCTGGCAATCGTCACCACCCTGCTCGCCGTCGACTTGGACGCGCTGTCGCTGGTGCTGATCGTGGCCGGTATCGCCATCGGCGGCGGTGTCGGTGCGGTGATCGCACGGCGGGTGCCGATGACGGCGATGCCGCAACTGGTCGCCGCCTTCCACTCACTGGTCGGCATGGCGGCTGTACTGGTCGCCGCGGCCGCGCTCTACGCGCCGAACGCTTTCCACATCGCCGACGCGCTGGGCAA
This sequence comes from Pseudomonadota bacterium, assembly GCA_036231565.1. Lineage (GTDB taxonomy): Bacteria > Pseudomonadota > Alphaproteobacteria > Caulobacterales > Maricaulaceae > Maricaulis. The sequence continues at coordinate 59,406 of JAZAHA010000017.1, read as the reverse complement.
TCTCAAACAGCTCTCCCTGTTCGAACTGTCCCTGGGCACCGCGATCGGCGCCATCACCTTCTCCGGCTCGGTGATCGCCTTTGCCAAGCTGAACGGCAACATGTCCGGCGCGCCGATCATCCTGCCCGCCCGGCACATCCTGAACATCGCCATCGGCGTCTTCATCGCCCTGATGATCGCCTTCCTGATGGCCTCGGGCGGCGATGCGAAACTCGCCTTCTGGCTGATCACTATCGCGGCCCTCGTGCTGGGCATCACACTGATCATCCCGATCGGCGGCGCCGACATGCCGGTCGTGGTGTCGATGCTGAATTCCTATTCCGGCTGGGCCGCCGCAGCACTCGGCTTCACCCTGGAGAACACGGCACTGCTCGTCACCGGTGCGCTGGTCGGTTCGTCCGGTGCGATCCTGTCCTACATCATGTGCAAGGGCATGAACCGCTCCTTCATCTCGGTGATCCTGGGCGGGTTCGGCGCCGACAGCGCCGCGGCCGGCGATGCCGGTCCGCAGGGCAATGCCAAGATGGGCTCGGCCGACGACGCCGCCTTTGTGATGAAGAATGCCGGCAAGGTCATCATCGTGCCGGGCTATGGCATGGCCGTCGCCCAGGCGCAGCACGCGCTGAAGGAAATGGCCGACATGCTGAAGGAGGAAGGCGTCGAAGTCTCCTACGCCATCCACCCGGTCGCCGGCCGCATGCCGGGCCATATGAACGTCCTGCTTGCCGAGGCCCAGGTGCCCTATGACGAAGTGTTCGAGCTGGAGGATATCAACTCCTCCTTCTCCAATGCCGACGTCGCCTTCGTGATCGGCGCCAATGACGTCACCAATCCGGCAGCCGAGGACGATCCCGGCTCACCGATCTACGGCATGCCCGTCCTGCAGGTCTGGAAGGCCCGCACGGTCTTCTTCGTGAAGCGCTCGCTGGGCTCCGGCTATGCCGGGGTGGAGAACCCGCTCTTCTTCCGCGACAACACGATGATGCTGCTGGGCGACGCCAAGAAAATGGTCGAGAGCATCGTCAAGGCGCTCGACTGACGGATCCCGGGAAGCGGCGCGACGATGTGACCGCTTCCCGTTCCGCCCCCGTCACGCATGATGCCCGCGCGCCGGATCGGATGGGGGCATGTCATGCATACGGTTCTGGGCTGGTTCTGCTTCATCACCCTGTCGGCGACAGCCGGTCTGCATGTCTATTGGGGACTGGGCGGCCTCTGGCCGGCCGACAATGCGGCAGCGCTGTCGCGCACCGTGATCGGCACGCACGGCGGTGTCATGCCGCCGGCCGGAGTGACGCTCGTCGTTGCGGTCCTGATCTTTGCCGCCGGCAGCTTTGCCTTCGCGCGCGGCGTCCTGGCCTGGGACACGCTGATCCTGCTGCGAGTACCGCTGGCGGGCCTGGCCCTGATCTTCCTGCTGCGCGGCGCGGTGACCTATATGCCCGGCCCCTTCGCACAGGCCGCCGAACCCTTCGCCCACCTCAACGCGGTCTATTTCTCCCCGCTCATCCTGGCACTGGGCGGTGCCTTCGCCGCGCTGGCCCTGTCGCCGCGCAACTGAGCCGGCTCAGTGCGGTCCGGACGCCGCGTCAGGCGCGGGTTCCGCGGCCGCCACATCCGACCGGACGCGCCACTCACCCGGCGCTTCCTCGATCCAGTGGGCGATATAGTTTGCGCTGGCCGAAAAGCCGGGCATCTGCTCCGCCGCCCCGGCATGGGGCTCGAAGGTGAGCGTGCCATGGCCGCGCTCGATCGCGGACCCTTCGCACACCCAGACATCCAGCGTGTTCAGATCGAACGCCACGTCACCCATCGAAGCCAGACCGGACCAGCTCGCCTCGATCGCGGCACGCCCGGCAAGCGGTGCGGAACCCGGCGAAACCTGCCAGGCATCCTCGGTGAAGATCTGCGCATAGCGCGCCATGTCGCCATCCGCGAAGGCGGACTCAACAGCAGCATTCTGGGCCTCGATCGCCGCCAGCGCCTCGGCCTGGACCGCCGCGTCCCCGCAGCCACCCAATTGCGCATCCAGTGCCAGCATTCCCAGCCAGATGATCGGCATGGTCACCCCTCCCCTTTTGTTGCCTTTGCAGACTAGTGCGCGATGCCGCGATAGACAAAACCCGCGATCCGGGGCGTGCGCGGCGTATAGGCGGCATCCATCGTATCGATGTGAAACCCGCCCTGTGCGATCAGCCGGTCCATCGGACGGGCGAGATGGCAGCCGCCGCCGATCCGCTTCCAGACCGGTTCGATGCGTCTTTGCCAGCGCGCGACCCCGGCATCCGGCGCCAGACCGTGTTCCAGGAAGATCAGCCGCCCGCCGGGCCGGAGCACCCGCCGCATCTCGGCGAGCGCCGCCGGCGCGTCGGGAATGGTGCACAGGGTGAAGGTCAACAGCACGGTGTCGACGCTGTTGTCGTCCAGCGGCAGGGCCTCGCCGGGCGCGTCGAGCAATTCTACCGGCACAGCCTGGCGCGCAATGGCCCGGCGCGCCTTTATCCGCATGCCCGCCGACGGTTCGACACCGATCACCCGTTCAACGCGTGCGGCGTCGTAGAAGGGCAGGTTCGTGCCCGATCCCAGACCGACTTCCAGCACCACGCCGCCGGCCTGCGGCACCACGGCCCGGCGGTGTTTCTCGATCGGCCGCGCGCCGCAGGCACAGGCGATCAGGTTGGGCAGGATGCGTTCGTCATAAAACCCCATCACTCCATCCTGTAAAAATGGAAGGGCACGGTTTCCACGCGCCCGTCCGAGCGGCGCATGTCGAGAAAGGCTTTCAGCCCCGTCTCGCCATCGCGCTCCAGCACCAGACCCGAGAAGATCACGCGATCGCCGTCCAGCGCAAGGAACGCGAAACTCACCTGTTCGCCGTTTTCCTCCCAGCCGGTGAAATCGCGGTTGAAGTGCTTCACGTGATAGCCGAACGCCCCGTCGGGATTGTGGCCGATCATCAGCATCTCAGAGAATTGCAGCGCGCCGTCGGCGCTGTACTGGAAGGCTCCGACCAGCTCGCCGGACGCGGTGCGCATCCAGCACTCCGACATCTCGCCCGCAAAACCGGGCCCGGACCAGCACCCTTCCAGCCAGCCAAGTGCGGCGAGAACCTCGTCCGGCTCGCTCGCCTTCGACGGCGCCGAGAGCAGGCCCAGCCCCGCCCCCAGCCAGATCGTGACAATCAGAATGGCGCGCATTTGAAACCCTCCCCTGAAACGGACTGCCCGTCTGGCAGCGACGGCGTTGACACTAGGGCATAATCGGGAGAAAGGCGTTCCATGCCTTGCGACATTCTTACGTTGTGCGAAGCGCGCGCCATACTTGACCGCGCAGACGTGTTCGGCCGACTTGCGCCCTTCGATCCGCGCTGGGTCGGCTCGATCCCGCTGGATGTGCACGGTCCGGATGCCGATGCCGATATCGCGTGCACCGCCGGGCCCGATCTCGCTGTCTTCCGCAACGCTCTGGTCGAGGCCTTTCCCGGTGCAGAGGTCGCCGACAATGAACATGCCGGCGAAGCCTCGGTGATTGCCCGGCTGACGCTGGAGGGCATGCCGGTGGAGATTTTCGGCCGCTGCCGCCCGGTGGAAACCCATGAAAGCTATATCCACTGGCTGGCCGAGGATCGCCTTCTGAACCTGGCCGAAGACCGGTTTCGCGACGATATCCGCGCCGCCAAGGCCGTCGGGCTGAAGACCGAACCGGCCTTTGCCCGGGTGCTGGGCCTGGGCGGCGATCCCTTCGCCGAACTCCTCAAGCTCGCCTCACCGGGCAACGATGCCCTGCAGACGCTGATCCGCCGCGCCGGCTATGCCACGAAGGGCACAGCGCCCTAGCTGCCGCCCGGTCCCGGGTCGGTGCCGGTGCGCAGCCAGCCGGTGATCGAGACACGCGCGGCACGCACCTTGTCGCCGACACGCGTCACGGCGTGCGGCTGCGGCACCTTGAACATCGACAGCGTATTGCCGCGCGGCACGAAGGCAGTCTCGACACTGCCGCCGGGGCCGTAGAATTCCAGCAACCCGCCCCAGCCCTTTTTCCAGCCATCGGACAGGGTGAGCACATAGGCCGCGACCCGGTTCTTGCCGGCGACACCGTCATCATGTGTGGTCAGGAAGTGGCCGCGCGTATAGCGGGTCAGCTGGGCATCGGCGAAGGCGATGTCCGGCGCATCGAGAATAGTGCGCATGGGATCGAGAAAGCGGTCGGAATTGATCAGCTCGAACAGGTCGCACAGCGCCGGCACTTCGCGGCGCAGCTCGCCGCGGTGCCATTTGTCGTAGATCGAGTAGGTGTCGTAGAGATAGCCGAAGCCGCGCCTGGCTTCGGCATCGACATGGCGCTGGAACTCGGCCTTCTGGGCCGCAGATTGCTGTCCCATCGCCGCGGAATCGAGATCGATATGGCGGCCATTGAGCTTGGTCACCAGCGTCCAGCGCGGCACCGTATCGATGGCCGCACGCGCCGCCGCCAGCGTGTCATCGTCCAGCAGGCTTTCCACCTGGCAGCGCGTGGTGTCCGCCATCGCGCGGCGCGGCGTTTCGATATCCAGGGTTGGCGAGAGTGCGGACATGTCTTCCTCGTTCAGGACAGCGCGGCATAGCTCTGGTTTTTGAGTGGTCGCATTTTCGAACCGCAAAACCGGTCCCCACTTTTGCTGAAAATGCTCTAAGCACAACCGGCGCAGCGCGGCGTTGCCGGATCAATCTCCAGCCGCCGCGCTTCGATCGCTTCACCGCATTCCACGCACCAGCCGTATTCGCCATTCTCCAGCCGTTCGAGCGCGGCGTCGATGCGACGTATTTCCTGCGCCCGCCGGGCCTCGGCCGCCTTGGCCATCGCCTGCACCTGCAGGGAATCCTGGCGTGACAGACGCCCGACCGATTGCTGGTCGAGCACCACGGGCTGCCGGTCCTCGCGCGCAGCCGCGGACAGATCCCGCAATTCCCCGCGTAGCGCGACAAGCCGCGATCTGGCTGTTTCCGGCTCGATGGACATGATCTCCCCGACTGTCTTGCAGCGGGCACTATCGCCCCGCGAGCTGTCAGGCCCAAGACCGCGCTGCAGCCCCTCACCAGGCGGCAGGCGCGACCCGGGAGGGACATCGCGCTGTTCAATACCGGTGGATCACGGCGCGGCACACCTCTAGTTTCGCGGGACACGATACTGAGGGGCATCATGTCAGAGACCATTCTCGCCTTGGACAGCGTCTCCAAGACGTTCAACGGCAAGCCCGCCGTCCGCGATGTCAGTTTTTCCGTGGAACGCGGCCAGATCACCGGTTTCCTGGGGCCGAACGGCGCCGGCAAGACCACCAGCCTGCGCATGTCGCTGGGCATTCTCACACCCGACCACGGCACGGTTTCGCTGTTCGGCGGCCCGCCACGTCCGGCGGCGCTGGACCGCGTCGGCTTCCTGCCGGAAGAGCGCGGCATCTATCGCAAGATGAAGGTGATCGACGTGATCGTCTTCTTCGCCCGGCTGAAGGGCGTTGCCCCGGCCGAAGCGCGCCGCCGCGGCCTGCAGATGCTCGAGGAGTTCGGCCTCGCCGAGGTCGCCGAGAGCAAGGTGAAGACCCTGTCCAAGGGCATGGCGCAGAAGGTCCAGATCATCTCGACCCTGGTGCACGAGCCGGAATTCATCATTCTCGACGAACCCTTCTCCGGCCTCGACCCGGTGAACCAGTATGCGCTGGAGCAGGTCGTGCGCCGTCAGGCCGAGGCCGGGCGTACCGTGCTGTTCTCGACCCATGTGATGGAGCACGCCGAACGCCTGTGTGACAAGATCGTGCTGATCGCCAAGGGCCGGAAGGCCTTCGACGGCACCGTTGCCGAGGCGCTGGGCCAGGTGCCGCGCCGCGTGACACTGGAGATCGTCTCCGATCATGACCTTTCCAAGGTGCTGGCCGGCAAGGGGGAGGTTCACCGCGAGACCCAGGGCGAACACGACGTCTGGATCGTCGATCTGGGTCCCGGTGTCGATGCCCAGGACATTCTCAAGGCCTGTGTCGATGCCGATGTGAAGCTGACCCGGTTCGAACCGGTGCGCGCACATCTGCACGATGCCTTTGTCCATCTCGTCGGCCGCGAAGCCGCCGCCCCGGAAGCGGAGACCGTCTGATGCGCAATATCTATCTCATCGCCCGCCGCGAGTTTCTCTCTTATGTCGCGACCTGGGGCTTCTGGCTGTCGCTGCTCTCCGTGCCGCTCTTCATGGCGCTGGGCTTCGGCATGCCAATCCTGATCGAGAACTCCCAGCCGACCCGCTACTACGTCATGGTCGACGAGACCGGTGGCCGTCTGGAAGAGGCCGTGTTCGCGCAGATCAACCGGGCCCGCGAGGACCAGGCCGAACAGGTCCGCGAGGCCGCGCGCGAGATGCTCGCCGACAATCCCCAGATCGGAGCCACACTCGACAATCCGATGCAGCTGGACAATGACGGCTATGTCCGCGTCGAGGCCGGCACGACCGATCTCAATGAACTGCGGCCCTATCTGACCGGCGATGCCGAGCTGGAAACGGCCGACGGCCCGCAGCCGCTCTTTGCCGCCATCTTCCTCAGCGAGCCTGTGCCGGGCCGGGTCGAGATGGCCTACTGGAGCACCAATCTGACCGACCGCGACCTGCGCCGCGATATCCGTGACGCCCTGCGCGATTACATGCACTTGCGCCATCTGGTGGAGAATGGCGTCGACCCGACGCTGATCGAGGCCGCCGAAGACCTTGAGCCCGTGGTGCGCGAGCTCAATCCGGAACGCACCGACGAGGCTGCGGAAGTCACAGAAAGCGAACGCTTGCCCATCGTGATGGGTGTGGCGACCGCCTTCGGTCTGTGGATCGTGATCTTCTCGGTGGTGAACATGTTGCTCACCGCGATGATCGAGGAGAAGGGCAACAAGGTGCTGGAGATGATGCTGGCCTCGGCCCGGCATCATGAGATCCTCACGGGCAAGCTGCTCGGCGTGGCGGCCGTGTCCGCCACCCTGCTGATCTTCTGGGGCGGGCTCGCCTCGATCGGCGGACTGGCGATCCAGCAATTGATGGCGGCCGCCGACATTCCGGCTGCGGAAATCCTGGCCGCCCTGTTCGATCCGGCGCTGCTGGGCCCGGCGATCGGCTATTTCATCGTCGGCTATCTGATGTATGGCGCCGTCTTCCTGGCGATCGGTTCGCTGTGCGAGACGATCCAGGACGCCCAGACGCTGATGAGCCCGATGATGCTGGTGATGATGATGCCGCTATTCCTGGTGATGATGGCCATCGAAGCACCCGACTCGCCCGTCGTGGCGATCGCCAGCTGGATCCCGCTATGGACTCCCTTCATCATGCTGGTCCGCCTGCCCCAGGATATCGGCATGATCGAGATCATCGGCTCGACCCTGGGCATGGTAGTGACCGCCATGATCGTGATCTGGGGCGCGGGTGTCCTGTTCCGCATGGGCGCCCTCAACCAGGCCAACCAGGACACGGTGAAGAGCTGGTTCCAGTTCGGCGGGAAGAAGAAGGATGCATAGCAAACTTCAATTTGCCTTTGTGAGCTAATACGCGAAAAATGGCGCCATGACACAGGCAGGATCGGACGCTTCCCCAGCGCTTGACGTGCTCGGATTTATAGCAAACTTAGTCGACTCCCTCGCTTGGCCAGTTGTCGTTGTTGCTTTGGGGTTCATATTCAAGGCAGAGGCGAGGGCCGTCCTACGAGGCTTGACCAGCCTCAGCGTCGGGAACACTAGAGCTACCTTTGAGCCAGGGCTCCAGCGGGCAGAAGCAACGGCAGCGAGTATCGAATCTGATAGCGAAGCTATCAGAGAGAGCGGCGTTCGAAATATAGAGGCGCTTCTGACGACCGCCACGCTCCATCCGCGAGCTGCAATACTTGAAGCATGGATTCTTATCGAGAAGGCGGCTCGCTCAGTCGCCGAAAACAGTGGCCTGCCCCTCGATGAGAACCTCGCAAGGCCTTACTTCAGTTTGCAGAAATTCTTGGCCAAAAACGAGCTGTTGCCGAAGGCGGAAATCGACGCTTTTCGAGAACTCCGCCTTATTAGAAATAAGGCAGCTCATTCAAGTGATTTTGATGTCTCAACCGATCAAGCCGAGCGATACATACGCATTGCAAATCGTCTGATTGAATCTATCAACACGATACGATAGCCACACTCAAATTGCTAAATCGATGAACACCACGGCTTCGCTCTACTTGCCCACATAACAGCGCCGCAATCGGTCCCCAAAAAGGAAAACGCCGCGCCCCGGATCCGGGGCGCGGCGTTTTCGCGAAACCTGTATCAAGGTCTGGCGACCCTAGCGGCGACCGCCACGCTTCGCGATGAGACCCTCGCGCTGAGCCCGCTTGCGGGCCAGCTTGCGCGCACGGCGAATGGCTTCAGCCTTTTGGCGAGCCTTCTTCTCCGACGGCTTTTCATAATGATTGCGGCGCTTCATCTCGCGGAAAGTACCTTCCCGCTGCATCTTCTTTTTCAGCGCGCGGAGCGCTTGCTCCACATTATTGTCGCGCACAACGATCTGTACGATGGCTCTCTCTCCATTATCTGGACGCAAGGACCATCCTCACGCCGCTAGTTCGCCAGAGGCGCGGCTACTACCAGAGCTGCGACGCCGTGTCCACTCTGTCAGCGCACACGGGCGTAGTGACGCGCAGGCGCGTCTGGTCTAGGAATGACGCATGACCGATGCCGCTTCTGACACCCGATTCCGCAAGTCTATCACACGCGACGCCCTGCTGCAGCCCATGCTGGCCCATGCCGCCTTCGACGGCTGGACGGCAGACAGTTTCCGCGCGGCCTGCGCCGATGCCGGGATCGATGAGGGCCAGGCCCGCCTGGCCTGCCCGCGTGGCGAGCTGGACATGCTGGTACACTGGTCGCGGCGCCTCGACGAGGCCGTGCTCGACGCGGTGAAGGCGGCAGACCTCGCAGAGATGAAGATCCGCGAACGTGTGCGTTTCGGCGTGACGGCACGCCTGGAGGCGCTCTCGGGACATGAGGAAGCCGCCCGGCGGGCCCGTGCCCGCCTGATGCTGCCGGATGCGGCCGCAGAGGGGCCGCAATTGCTGTGGGCCACCGCAGACACGATCTGGCGCGCGATCGGCGACACCTCGACCGACGTCAATTTCTACTCCAAGCGGACGATTCTCTCCGGCGTTTTCGGCACGACCCTGGTCGCCTGGCTCAATGAGAGCGATGCCGCAAAGCCCGAGGCCCGCGCCTTTCTCGACCGGCGCATCCAGAATGTGATGGATTTCGAGAAGACCAAGGCGCAGCTGACGAAGATGACTGCCGACCTGCCCGACCTCGCCGGCCTGCTCGGCAAGCTGCGCTACGGCCCGGGACCGCGGGTATAACTAGTTAGCTAACCCTCCCACCGCGGAGAGGCATACCAGGCCTGTTCGGCGGGCACCTGGACGAGATCGCGCTCGGGCCAGCGCAACGCGGTGAGATGGCCGCCGAAGACGCAGCCGGTATCCACACAGACGACATTATTGTGCTCGCGCACATCGGGTTCGGCGACATGGCCGTGCACGACGGTCGCCGTACCGGAATAATTGCGCGCCCAGTTGCGGCGGACGGGCAGACCGTGCAGGTCCCGCTCGCCCGTCACTTCGCCGAACATGGCAAAGGCCCGCACCCGGGTCGTGTCCTCGCCATGCATGTCGGCATGCACGCCGGCATGGGCAACCACCAGCTCACCGCCATCCAGCAGGAGGTGGTGCGGCAGGCTGTCGATAAAGGCCGCGACCTGACGGCGGAAATCGTCGCTCTCGCGGCGGAACTGGGCGATCGTGGCGTCGAGCCCGTGGCTGACCTTCACATCGCGCCCGGCCAGCCAGCGGCGGAACTTGTCGTCATGATTGCCGACCACGCAATAGCCCGCCCCGGTCTCCACCAGATGCATGGCCAGGCGCATCACGTCCGGCGCACGCGGCCCCCGGTCGACCAGATCGCCCAGCAGGACCGCCTTGCGCCCCTCGGGGTGGCGGATGCGATAGTCGCGTGAGCCGGCCACGCCCTCATAGCGCACCTCATAGCCCAGCCGGTGCAGCAGCCGCTCCAGCTCGCCGGCACAGCCATGCACATCCCCGATCAGATCAAACGGGCCGCTGTCATCGATGAAACGGTCGGGTGCGGTGGGATTTGCCATCATGTCCATGCCCCCAATATGGGGCCCGGGACAGCCGAGTGCGAACCCCTAAAGCGGGGAGAGCCGGTTTACATGGCCCATCTTGCGGCCGGCGCGCACGGCGCGCTTGCCGTAAAGATGCAGGCGGGCCTGCGGATCGGCCGCCAGCGCCGCCCAGTCATTGGCGTCCTCGCCGATCAGATTCGTCATCACACAGGCCGAATGCGGCGACGGATCGCCCAGCGGCCAGCCGGCCACGGCGCGCATATGCTGTTCGAACTGGCCGCAGCCGCAGGCATCCATGGTCCAGTGGCCGGTATTGTGGACGCGCGGCGCGATTTCGTTGACCACCAGCCCGTCGGGACCGAGGTCGAACAGCTCGACCGCGAAGACACCGACATGCTGCAGCCCGCCGCCGATGGCGCGGGCGATCTCCAGCGCACGGGCCTGGGTCGCCGCATCGACGCCGGTCGCGGGCGCGTGGGTCTGTTTGAGAATGCCGTCGCCGTGGATGTTCTCGCCCAGCGGCCAGGCTTTTACCGTACCGTCGACCGAGCGGGCCGCCACAACGGACAGCTCGCGTGTGAAGGCGGCGGCGCCTTCCAGGATGGCCGGCTTTTCACCGATCGCCTGCCAGGCCTTCGCGGCATCGCCCGGCTCGCGGATCCAGGCCTGGCCCTTGCCGTCATAACCAAAGCGCCGCGTCTTCAGAACGGCCGGCAGACCGATCTGCGCAATGGCCGCTTCCAGGCTCTCGAGATCGTCAACGGCGGCGAAGGGCACGGTGGCCACGCCGGCCTCGTTGATGAAGGTTTTCTCGACCAGGCGATCTTGGGTCAGCTCCAGCGAGCGGGCGCCCGGACGCAGATGCGAGACGCGCGCCGCGACCTCGACCGTCGCGACGGGCACGTTCTCGAATTCATAGGTCACCGCAGCGCAACGCTCGGCGAAGGCCTGGACGGCACCTTCATCATCCCAGGGGGCGCAGAAGGACCGGGCCGCAACGCGTGAGGCCGGACAGTCCGGCTCGGGTTCGTAGACATGGACGTCAAAGCCCAGCGCGGCGCCGGCCGTGGCCAGCATGCGGCCCAGCTGTCCGCCGCCGAGAATACCGATCACCGAACCGGGCAAAAGCGGAGCTGTCATCATGGAAAATCAGTCCTCGACCGTCACCGGTACGCTGTCGGTCTGAGCCTGGCGCCAGTGCGCTAGCCGGCCTGCAACTCCGTCGTCCGAGAGAGACAGGATGGAGGCAGCAAGAAGACCGGCATTGGTGGCCCCTGCATCGCCGATCGCGAGTGTTCCCACCGGCACGCCGGCCGGCATCTGGACGATGGACAGGAGGCTGTCCTGGCCGCTGAGCGCCTTGGACTTAACCGGCACACCCAGCACCGGAAGGGTTGTCATGGACGCGATCATGCCCGGCAGGTGGGCTGCACCGCCGGCACCGGCGATAATCACCTTGATCCCGCGATCGCGGGCGCCCTTGGCGAACTCGAGCAGCCGGTCCGGCGTGCGGTGCGCCGAGACAATCTGGGCTTCGTAGTTCACGCCGAGATCACGCAGCAGACCGGCCGCCTTCTTCATGGTCGGCCAGTCGGACCGTGAGCCCATGACGATGGCGACATCGGCAGGGCTGGCAGAGGCGGCCATATCGGGTGAGGACGGCGAAAGATCGCTCATGACGCTTCCTGAACGAAGAAAAGGAAGCGCGGGACCTTAACCTCAGCGCGAGGAAGGTCAAGGCGCCTTTCAAGACTGGGCAATTCTTTCCGGGCTTGAGGGTTTCTTAACCACACTTGTTCACGTTTCGGGAGGATTGGAATCGGAGTGGATCGGCGCATGCGCATCGGCCCCTTGAACACGACCGGCAATGTCTCCCGCAGCGGGCGGGCAGAAACGGCCCGGAAAAGCGACGCGGCAGGCTCTGCTGCGGCGCCGCGGGATTCCGCCTCGATCATGGGCGTGCCCGAGAACGAACTGACACCGAATGTCCAGCGCGCCCTCCTCTCGTTGATGGGTGAAGTCGACCAGCTGCGCAAGGAAACCGAGCGTCTGCGCGGCCGCGTTCGCGAGCTGGAATCGCTGGCCGATCACGACGTATTGCTACCGGTTCTGAACCGCCGCGCCTTCCTGCGCGAGGTCTCGAAAGCTCTGGCCCTGGCCGAACGTCATGAAGCCCCGTCATCGCTGGTCTATATGGACCTGAACGGCTTCAAGGACATCAATGACCGCTTCGGTCATGCCGCCGGCGACGCCGCGCTGCACCATGTAGCCGGTCTGCTGGCAGCCCATGTGCGCGAGACCGATGCGGTCGGCCGTCTGGGCGGGGACGAGTTCGGTCTGGTTCTGACCCTGACCGGTCATGAAGGTGCGCAGGCCAAGGCCCAGGAACTCGTCGACATCATCGAGACGACGCCCTTCATGCACAAGGGTCACGAGCTGAGTGTGGGCGCAGCCTGGGGCTGCCATCCGCTGCAGGCGGGCCACAAGGCCGAAGAAGCGATGGCTCAGGCCGACGCCGCCATGTATGCGCGCAAGCAGGCCCAGAAATCCCGGGCAGATCGCCGCCAAGCCTGAGACAACAAGCCTGACAGCGTTCAGGCGATGATGTCGGGCGTGATCTGATCCTCAAGCCGGGCAATCTCGTCCTTCAGCCTGAGCTTTTCCTTCTTGAGACGGGCGATCTTGAGTTGGTCGACAACACCATTGTCGGACAGCATGTCGACCTCCCTGTTCAGCGCATCATGCTGCTCGCGCAGCGCAGTGAGCTGTTCAAGAAGAGCCTGTTGCTCCTGGGAATCACCGTCCATTCCTGAGCCGTTTCTTTCCGGTTATCAAACAGGATCCGCCAGCTTGCCGGCGACACCTGTGTGTGTCGGGCCGGAGAGATGCGGCGAAGCGGAGATACTAGCGTCTTTCCACCGGCAGATAAATCCGCAAAGGGCGCTGCGGACGCGAAGACTCGCTCAACGCCGCCCGCCCTCCAGATCCTCGCCCCAGCGGCGGGTTGAGTCCCAGTCCAGCCCGAACAGGTCGAGGGCCCGACCGACCGACTGGTCGACCAGGTCGTCGATGGTTTCCGGCTTGGCATAGAAGGCCGGCAGCGGCGGAAAGATCACCGCACCCATCTCGGTCAGGGTCTCCATCGTGCGGATATGGCCGAGGTGGAAGGGCGTCTCTCGCACCATCAACACCAGGCGCCGCCGTTCCTTGAGAACGACATCGGCGGCGCGTGTGAGCAGGCTGGATGTCACACCCGTGGCGATCTCGGACATGGTGCGCACCGAACAGGGCGCGATCAGCATGCCACGCGTCTGGAAGGAACCCGACGCGATCGGCGCCCCCACATCGGGCATCTTGTAGACATGGTCCGCCCGGGCCCGGAAGTCGCGGATTGACAGATCCGTCTCGTAGCCGAGTGTCATTTCGGCGGCTTTCGAAGCCACCAGATGGCTCTCGATTCCCATTGCCTTGAGCGCATCCAACGCCCTAATTCCATAGATAATTCCGGAGGCGCCCGAGACACCCACGATCATCCGGTCCGGCTTCACCATCCCCTAACCTCGAAACGTTTCGTGAATAGACATAATGCGTGGACGTGTTTCAATCGAGTGTTCCACTTCACAAAGAGGAGACGTCTCCATGTCCATCGAAGCCCGCATTCGTGAGCTCGACGCCCGTCACACGCGTCTGGATTCTCAGATCGACGAACTGAAAAAGCATTCGTCGGCGGACTCGCTGGAAGTCGCCCGGCTGAAGAAGGAAAAACTTCTGCTGAAGGAGCAGATCCAGTCCCTCCGAACGACCACGCATCAGTCCCTGGCCGGATGATCCGGACGAACTGATGCGAACCCGACTGAACACGAAGCAGGGGGCGGCTTTCGAGCCGCCCTTTTTGCAGGTTAGACTACGTGCCCCGCAACGGAGACTATCATGCGTGCCTTTGCAGCCCTTCTGCCCCTCGCCCTGATCGCGGCTCCGCCCGCGCTGGCGCAAAAGGACGTTTCGCCCTGTCAGGCCGGCCGGCTGGCGCTGGATGCCGGCGAAAGCGCGCGGGCGATTGAGGATCTGGAAGCATGCCTGTCCAGCGAGGACCTGGATCCGGAGCGCGAGATCAGTGTTTATGCCGGTCTTGGCGCCGCCTTCCTGGCGGAACAGCGCTATGAAGACGCCCTGAATGCGTACAATTTCGCCTTCGCGATTGCCGAAACCCAGCACGCCGAAGTGATCGAGCCGACCCTTTGGCGCAATCGCGGCATCGCCCGGACCGAACTGGGCCAACTCGACGAGGCGCTGTCCGATCTGCGGCGTGCCGCCGCCGAGATGCCGAACGATGTGATGACCCAGCTGACCCTGGGCATCGTCTACCAGGACATGGACCGGGCCGCCGACGCCGTGGTCGCCTATGATCACGTCGTCCGGCTGGAACCATCCTGGACGGGCGCGTGGATCAACCGGTCGAGCGCCCTGCTGGACGCCGGCATGACCGGCGCGGCCGTCGACGATGCGCGCCGGGCAGTCGAGCTGGAACCGGAAAGTGGTACCACGCTGAACATGTTGTGCTGGACCCTGATCCAGGACGGTCGCGCCCGCACGGCGCTGCCCCTGTGCGAACAGGCCGTGGCACTCGAACCCGAGTCCGGCGCGATTGTGCATTCCCACGCCTCTGCACTTGAGGCACTCGGCCGGTTGGACGAAGCCCTGCCGCTGTATCGTCGGGCCTGGCAGTTGTCGCCGGACGATCCGGAGATCACCCAGGACTATCAGCGTACGCACAATCCCTGACTGCCCAGCCCACCGGCGTTCGGCCAGGAGCCATTGCAACCCGCCGCTGCTCGTGCAAGGTCAGCGATCCCGTCTGGGCGCGGCGCGCCCGTTTGGAACAAGAGGATCACATCATGGGTGACCGCGTTGCCATCGTAACCGGCGGAGCCAACGGCATTGGCAAGGCCTGCGCACGCCGTCTGAGTGAGGACGGCTGCCAGGTCGTCATCGCCGATATCGACCAGCAGGCCGGCGCGGCGCTGGCCGACGAGCTGGGCGCCGAGAAAGGCAAGGCCTTGTTCGTTTCCTGCGATGTCTCGGACCGGCTTTCCGTCAACAACCTCCTGTCCGAGACGCGGGCGACCTTCGACCGGCTGGACGTGCTGGTGAACAATGCCGGCATCGTCGCCAAGGGTGACATTCTCGACCTGTCCGATGGCGATTTCGACCGTGTCATGGGCGTTAACCTGAAGGGCGCCTTCCTGGTCGCACGCGAAGCCGCGCGCCAGATGGTCGACCAGATCGAGGAAGGCGGCGAACGCGTCGAGGATGCCCGCCGCCGCTATGCCATCATCAACATGTCCTCGGTCAATGGCGTCGTCGCCATTCCCGACCAGCTCGCCTATTGCGTCACCAAGGGCGCAATCGATCAGCTGACCAAGTCGATGGCTCTGGCCCTGGCCAAGCACGGCATCCGCGTCAACGCGATCGGCCCGGGCAGCATCAATACGGATGTGCTCAAATCGGTGAACGACAATCCCGAAGCCATGGCGAAGATCATGTCGCGCACGCCGCTGCAGCGGATCGGCGATCCCGACGAAGTCGCCTCGGTCGCCTCTTTCCTGGCTTCGCGCGATGCCAGCTACATCACCGGCACCACGCTCTATGTCGATGGCGGACGGCTGGCGATGAACTACACGGTGAGCTGAGGCACACGGCAGGTCCCGGATGCACCGCGGCATCGACCCGGGTCTGTTTCCGCTTACCGTCCCCAGAGAAAACCATGACAATCCATGCGCTGCACCCCTATATCCATGCCCGTAGTGCCGACGAGGCCATCGCCTTCTACAAAACGGCTTTCGGGGTGACGGAGAAATTCCGGCTGGTCGAACCGTCGGGCCGGATCGGCCATGCCGAACTCGCCTTCGGCGACACCACGCTGATGATCTGCGACGAATTTCCCGAATACGACGCCCGGGCACCACGCGAGGGAGAAGCCTGCCCCTTTGTGTTGCACATCCATGTCGATGACTGTGATGCCGTAATCGAACGGGCGATGGCCGCCGGAGCCCGTCTTCTGCGCGAAGCCCAGGACATGTTCTATGGCGAACGTTCCGGGCTGATCCGCGATCCGTTCGGCTATTCCTGGCTGGTCGGCAACTCCTTCGAGGAAGTCGAACCGGCCGAGATGCAGCGGCGCTATACCGCGCTCCTGTCAGACGATCCGGCATGAAAAAGGGACGGCCCCCGGCCGCCCCTCTTCATTTTCGGGCCTGTCCGGCAGATCAGTCCTGCTTGGAACCGCCAAACAGGGTTTCCAGGTCGATATCGTCCGGATTGAACTCGTCGCTCGGCTTTTCCAGCTCTTCCTGGGCCTTGAGCGTGTCGTTGAGCATTTCCGGATTTTCTTCTTCCAGCTTGCGGCGGCGCGCCGAGGCCTTCTTCACCTGATCGTCGAGATCGATCTGGGTGCACAGGCCCAGCGAGACCGGATCGGTCGGCTTGATATTGGCCGAGTTCCAGTGCGTGCGCTCGCGCACGGCCTGGATCGTCGTCTTGGTCGTACCGATCAGCTTGGAGATCTGGGCATCGGACAGTTCCGGGTGGTTGCGCACCAGCCAGGCGATCGCGTCCGGACGGTTCTGGCGGCGCGACAGCGGCGTATAGCGCGGGCCGCGGCGCTTGGCCGGCGTGTGCAGGTCGGCGTATTTCGGCTTCACCACCTTCATGCGGTAATCGCTGTTGTTTTCCGCCTTCTCGATTTCTTCCCGGGTCAGCTGCCCGTTTGAGATCGGGTCTGCACCGCGCACACCCACGGCAACATCACCATCGGCGATGCCCTTCACTTCCAGCGGGTGCAGGCCACAGAAACCGGCAATCTGGTCGAAGGTGAGCGAGGTATTGTCGACGAGCCAGACCGCCGTGGCTTTCGGCATCAGGATCTCGGTCATGGATTCAATCTCCCTGGGAGAAACAAAAAAAGCCCGACGCGGCGGCCGGGCTTGGGCTTCCGACGCTCCGGTTCGGGATAGCCCGTACACGAAGCGATTTAGCGGTTTTATACCGCAATCGGACGCCGCTGCAAAGCGGCAGCCCCGGCCAATTGTCAGCACATCAGCAGGATCTTCCCCGCATGTTCGCCGCCATCCAGGCGCGCGTGCGCAGCACGCACATCGTCCAGCGCAAACCGGCTGTCGATCACCGGCGCCAGGCGGCCGGCCGCAACCCAGGGCCACACCGTTTCGCGCACCGCACGCGCCAGACGCGCCTTCTCGGCGTCGGGCCGGGCCCGCAGGGTCGAGCCCGTCAGCACGATCCGCTTCAGCATCACCCGCATCAGATCAAGCTCGACCCGGCTGCCATTCAGGAAGGCGATCGAGACAATGCGCGCTCCGGCATTGGCGCAATTGATGTTCTTCTGGACATAGTCACCCCCGACCATATCGAGAATGACATCGGCCCCGCCGGCATCCTTCACAACGGTCTCGAAGTCGGCCTCGCGGTAGTTGATGGCGATATCGGCCCCCAGGCGTTCGCACAGCGCCACTTTTTCGGCCGTGCCGGCTGTCGCGATCACGCGCGCGCCATGGGCCTTGGCCATCTGGATGGCCGTCGTGCCTATCCCGCTCGTCCCGCCATGAACCAGCAATGTCTCGTCCGGCGACAATGCCCCGATCTCGAACACATTCGTCCACACCGTCAGCACCGTCTCCGGCAGTCCCGCGGCGTCCGCGAGATTGATCCCCGGCGGCGCCGGCAGGACCGAACCGGCCGGTGCGATGACATAGTCGGAATAGCCGCCCCCTGCGACCAGCGCACAGACTGGATCGCCCACGGCAAGCCCGTCGACGCCGGCACCCAGCACCGCGACATGGCCGGACACTTCCAGGCCCAGCCCTTCAGGCGCGCCGGCCGGTGCGGGGTAGAAGCCGAGGCGCTCGATCTGGTCCGGCCGGTTGATGCCGCAGGCGGTATTGCGGATCAGCACCTGGCCGGGGCCGGGCGATGCGACAGGGCGCGTCACCACGTCCAGTGCATCCGGCCCGCCGGGCTCGCGAGCGATCACGATACGGGTGGTGTCAGCAGTTTGCGTGGGCTGGGTCATGGGCCTTTATCCGGCTTCGCGCTATGCTCGCGCATCGCAGTGTGGAGGCCCCCATGTTTCACGATGACGATATGCCTGCAAGCGCCCGGGCGAAGAATGCCATCATCCCCGGCGAGGATCTCAGTGCCCTTTCCCTGGAAGATCTTGCCGAGCGCCGCGCCCTGCTCGAGGCCGAGCTGCGCCGCATCGACGACATCACGGACAAGAAACAGGCCGGACGCAGCGCTGCGGACGCCGTGTTTAAGTTTTGATCAACAGTTTCCGGCAGATTGGCCCGAGCCTTGCTACGAATCGGACCAGATGTTTGCGGACCGAAACTGGACACGTGATGACTGACAATACGCCGAACCTCTTTCCCGCCGGCGGTGCGCCGGCCGCCCGGGCCCAGGACTTTGCCAATTCGGAGATGTTCCAGAAACTCTTCCGGGAAGGCATGGACCTGGTCGAGGAGACGGCAGCCTATCTGGACGGACCGGGGCGGGACGACTCCAAGTCGCTCGACCGCGCCGGCGCCCTGTCCTACGCCACCGAGAGCATGAAACTGACCACGCGCCTGATGCAGGCTGCGTCCTGGCTGCTGGCCCAGCGGGCCGTGTCCGAGGGCGAGATGTCGGCGCAGGATGCCACAGACGGCAAGTATCGCCTGTCCCGCGATCGTCCGACCGACGGGCTGTGGCCGGAGGGCGAAACGGCGCCGGCTGTGCTGATGGATCTCGTGCGCCGTTCGCGCTCTCTCTATGACCGCCTCAAGCGCATCGACGACAATCTCTATGTCGACGGGCCGCTGGAAATCGACACCAATCCGGTTGCCGATCAGATGGCCATGCTGCGCGGCGCCTTCGGCGACCGGTAACGCCACATTCATCCATGCCCGCAGACAAAGAAAAAGGCGCGCTCCTTTGCGGAGCGCGCCTTTTCTCTTGGCGTTTTCGAAGGACGGCTTACACGAAGCCCTTGAACTTGTCCTTGAAGCGCGAAACACGGCCGCCGCGGTCCATCAGCTGCTGATTGCCGCCGGTCCAGGCCGGGTGGGACGTCGGATCGATGTCCAGGGTGAGCACGTCGCCTTCCTTGCCCCAGGTCGACTTCGTCTGGAACTCGGTACCGTCCGTCATCTTTACAGTGATGAGGTGGTACTCGGGATGGGTATCCTTTTTCATCGGTCCGGCTTTCTTTTGATCCGCCGCGCCACCCGATTACGTTGCCGGGCACGCAGCTCATATAAACTCAGGAGCGCGGGTCTATACAGGAAGGGCAGCGCCAGGGCAACCACCGCCATGTGTTGCAGGGACAGGGCCTTCAGGCTTGCCTGTGCGGCCGATTGACGTGATCCTCGCGCAAACCGTCATGAGGGGAGAAGATCTTGAAAAATCTGATCTGCGGCCTCGCCCTGCTGGTCGCCGCAACGGCACCCATTGCGGCCCCGGGCGTCGCCGCCGGCGGCGACAGCAATGGCGCAACGCCCATCCATTTCGGCACGTCCCACAAGATATCGTCTTCCGTTCTCGGCGAGACACGGACCGTGAATGTCTGGCTGCCGCCACAGCACGACACGGCCGAAACGCCCTACACCGTGCTCTACCTGATCGATGGCGGGGTGGAGCAGGACTTCCCCCACATCGCCGGTCTCGCCCAGCTTGGCGTGATCTCCTGGCAGTTCGAACCGCTCATCGTGGTCGGCATCGAAACCACTGAGCGCCTCCACGAGCTCACACCCGCGCCCGCTGACGCGCGCTATCGTACCCAGTTCGAGACCTCCGGCGGGGCAGAGACATTCCGGGCCTATATCGCGCAGGACGTCATTCCCTTCATCGAGGCGAACTATCGCGTCGGCGAGCGCCGCGCCGTGATCGGGGAAAGCCTCGCCGGTCTGTTCATCGTCGACACCCTGCTCGAACAGCCGGACCTGTTTGACGACTATATCTCGGTCTCGCCCAGCCTGTGGTGGGACGATCAGGCCGTGGGCGAGCGGGCCACCGAACGCCTTGCCGCCGCCGACCATTCGGACACACGTGTCTATCTGACGATGGGCGATGAGGGCGGTACGATGCAGGCCGGGCTCGACAAGCTTCTCGCAGCCCTGGACGCGGTCGAAGGCGCGCCGGATTACCGCTATGTCGATCGCCGCGAAACCGAGACCCATTCGACGATCTATCACGGCGCTGCGCTCGATGCCCTGCGCTGGCTCTACGCCCGCCCGCCCTATGACTACGGCGAAGTCCCTTGGTATCTGATCGAAGGCGGACAGCCGGAGGCCGAGTCTGACGAGGCGAGTGAGTAGCGGCCGGACGGCTCCACCCCGACACCCGCGAACAACACCGGAAGACAGACCATGCCCGCAATCCGCCGGTCGGCTGCGGCCGATATCGAGGCCCTGACCGGAATCTGGCGCTCCGCCGTGAAAGCAACGCACGACTTTCTCAGCGAGACCGATTTCCATGAAATCGAGACGCTCGTCGCGGAACATTATATTCCCAACGCGTCGCTATGGGTGGCCGTGGATACGACCGACCGGCCGCTCGGCTTCATGGGCATGACCGGCAGCCACGTCGATTCGCTCTTCATCGCGCCGGACCAGCGCGGTACCGGCCTGGGAACCGCCCTCATGGATCATGCCCGGAAAACGGCCGGCCTGCCGCTGACCGTCGACGTGAACGAGCAGAATCCGCAAGCGGTCGGTTTCTACGAGCGCCTCGGCTTCGAACAGTTCGACCGGTCGCCACTGGACGATGCCGGACGGCCCTATCCGATCCTGCATATGCGCAAGACTGCCGGCTGACGCGCGCGCCCGGCCGTGCGCATTGACATACACATCACCCATACACACCATGAAGCCGGCCCATCAGGACTGGTTCGCGATGAAGTATGAGCAACCCGCACCCCGCAAACGCGTCAATCTGACCGTGCGCGAAGACATCATGGCTGAAGCACGCGCGCTGGGCCTGAATACGTCTCGCGCGGCAGAAGCCGGTATCGAGGCGGCCGTCCGCGAGGAAAAGGGCCGCCGCTGGCGCGAGGAAAACCGCGAGGCGATCGAGGCACATAATCGCCGCATCGAGCGGGAAGGCCCCTTGCTGGGCACACCATGGTGGGCCGAGCCCCGGGACGAATAGGTGGCGCGCTTCGATGTCTATCGGCCGACCGGCCTGCCGGCCCGGCTCGCCGTGGACGTCCAATCGGATGTTCTGAGCGATCTCGACAGCCGCGTCGTGATCCCGCTTCGCCCGTTTGTCCCATCAGCGGGAGAAGCGGTCTACAAGCTGATGCCTGTGCTCGACATCGAGGGCGAAAACTATCTGCTCGTGACAACCGATATCGCGATGGTGCCGAACCGGCTTCTGGGACGCCCGATCACGAATATCGAAGCAGAACACCGCGACACGATCACCGCTGCGATGGACTTCCTGTTTCAGGGCTATTGATCCCGCATCACCTAGCGCGAGGTGAGTTTCAGCTCGATGCGGCGGTTACGGGCATTGGCCTCGGCCGAGCGGCCCTGCGCGATCGGATGGTTCTCGCCGAAGCCGGCAGCAACCAGCCGCTCGGACGGCACGCCGAGATCCTCGAACCATTGCACGACCGAGATCGCGCGCGCCGCCGAGAGGTGCCAGTTCGACGGATAGGTCGTACGGATCGGCACCGGATCGGTATGCCCGTCAATGCGGATCACCCATTCGATATCGTTCGGGATCTCGTCGGTCAGCTGGATGATGGCATCGGCGATAGGCCGCAGGCTCTCGCGTCCCTCGCTCGACAGCGCCGCCGAGCCGGAGGGGAAGAGCACATCGGTCTCGAACACGAAACGGTCGCCGACGATGCGGACGCCGGTACGATTGCCGAGGATTTCGCGCAGCCGGCCAAAGAAATCGGAGCGGTAGACGGCCAGTTCGGCCGCGCGCTCGGCAAGGGCGGCGTTGAGCCGCTCACCCAGATTGATCACCTGGGCCTCGGCTTCCTCGGCGCGTCGTTCCGAGGCTTCCAGGGCGGCATTGAGCGAGGCGATCTGGTCACGCAGCACCTGCATCTGCTGGTTCAGCAGGGCGAGGGCACGGCGGCTCTCCTCGGACATTTCCTCTTCTGCAGCGAGATCGGATTGCAGGCTTTCCACCCGGCCCGTCGCCAGGGTCAGCGCGTCTTCGAGAGCATCGCGCTCTTCGCGCAGACCGGTAATGCGCACTTCCAGCGCCGCGTTTTCGTCGCGGGCCAGATTGAGCTCGTCGGCGAGCTGGGACAGGCGGGCATTGAGATCGGCCAGCTGGTCGTCCCGGCTGGTCAGCGCGCGCGACAGCGCGAACTGGCCGGCAACAAAGATCGACAGCAGGAAGACGATGACCAGCAGCAATGTCGCCAGCGCATCGACGAAGCCGGGCCAGTGATCGCCGTTATCGGCTTCCTGGAAACGCGCAAACCGGGGCGAAGCCATGGCTTATTCCCCTCCCCGCTCCCGCGATTGCAGGGCACGGATGAAGACCCGCAGCTCGTCGCGCAGGGCACGCACCCCCTCCTCGTTCGATGCCCGGCTGTCTTCGGCAAAGCGCTGCAGCGTGGTGTCGAGCTGGCGGGTATGGCGCTCCAGCGTGTGCGCCAGCCGGTCGAGGGTTTCAGCCGTCTGCTCCAGAAGGGCGCCGACATAGGCCGAGGAGACCTCCCCATCGCCCGCCGCGGCCGGACCGGCTGCCGCCAGTCGGGAGATGGAGGACAGCCATTCCTCGATCTCGTTATAGAAGCGGTTCTGCGCGCGGCTGGCCTGCAGATCGAGAAAGCCGATCACCAGCGAGCCGGCCAGACCGAACAGGGAGGAGGCGAACGCCGTACCCATGCCCTGGATCGGGTCTTCGATGGCCGACATCAGACGCAGCACGTCGGCTTCCGCGCCCGTCGAGCTCTCCGTCACGGCGCGTACAGCTTCGCCGACATCCGAGACGACCTGCAGGAGGCCCCAGAACGTGCCGAGCAGGCCGAGAAAGATCAGCAGGCGGCCGAAATAGCGAGTGAAGGCGCCGGCCTCCGACATGCGGGCGCCGACGGAGTCGAGCACGGTGCGTACCGAGCCGGCCGACAGCGAGACCCGGCCATCGGCCTGCCCGATCATTGAGGCCATCGGCGCGATGAGCGCGGGCGGCCGCGGCAGGCTGGCGGGGTCTTCCGATGAGCGGAAGCGCACAAGCCAGCGCGCCGCCGGCCCGATCCCCAGCGCCTGGGCGAACGTGTAGATGACGCCGATGACGAGCACCGCGAGGATCAGGCCATTGATCGCCGGATTGGCCCGGAATGCCGCTCCCAGCGGCTCGATCAGGAACAGGGCGATGGCGGCAACCGCAGCCGTGAACAGCGCCATCCAGACGATATAGCGCCAGGGTCCGGTAAAGCGCACCGCCGGTGCGGAATGCGTGCGATCGTTCCGGTCGAGAACAGGCATGCCTTCCCCTCGTATCAGCTCCAGCCCTTCCTTACCCCGGATTGGGACATTTTGGAGGCGAGGTCAAAGCCTGCCTGCCGCGGGGTACGCGGGCGTCTCGCGACACCTTATTCCAGATCGGAATTAATGGAATTCCAAAAGGCGAATTAAATCCGGACGGGAGGGAACCTAACTGTCGGTCGTCGCGCGGCAGACCCGCCGCCGGTCCTGACAAGCCGATGGAGTCTTCCGATGACCGATACCTCGCCCCGCCACATCCTCCGCGTCGATGCCAGTATGCGCCGGGAGGGCTCGCACAGCCGCCGCCTGGCCGATCGCGTGATTGATCGCCTGACGGCAGGGCGCCCGGACACACGGATCACGGTCCGCGATCTTGCGGACGGATCGATGCGCCTCGTCGACGAGACCTGGATCGGCGCGAACTTCACCGATCCGGCCCAGCGCTCGGACGACCAGAAGGCGGCACTGGCCTTCTCCGACCGGCTGGTTTCGGAACTGCGTGCGGCCGACACGCTCGTCATTACCGTGCCGATCTACAACTTCACCATTCCGGCCTCACTGAAAGCCTGGATCGACCTGGTCGCCCGGGCCCGGGAAACCTTCCGCTATACCGAAGCCGGCCCGGAAGGCCTGCTGACCGGCAAGCGCGCCATCCTGGTCTATGTCTCCGGCGGCGTTGCGGCCGGCAGCGAGACCGACTTCGCCACGGACTACATGAGGCATGTGCTGAAATTCATCGGCATTACCGATGTCGAGATCATCGACGCCGGGCAGCTGATGTTTGCGGAAGCCGAGAAGCTCGAAGCCGCGCACGCACGGATCGAGACGCTGGCAGCCTGAAGCCTGATCAGGTGAAGTGGGTACCGGTTCACCGGTTCGACCACGCGACCATTCAAGAGCCTGGAGCAGAACCGGTTCCTCAGGGAACGATCCCGCGCTAGGCCGACGCCTTCTTCAGGCGTGCGGCGAGTTCGGCGAGCATGTCCTCGTTGCCGGCAGCGATATTGCCGGTACGCAGGATGTCCTCGCCACCATCGGCCTCGGCCACGAAACCGCCGGCCTCTTTCACCAGCACGATACCGGCTGCGATATCCCAGGGTTTCAGATTGCGTTCCCAGAAACCGTCATAGCGGCCGGCCGCGACCCAGGCGAGATCGAGCGCCGCGGAGCCCATGCGGCGGATTCCCGCCGTGTAGGGCATGATCTGGTGCAATTCCTTGAGGAAGCGGGCATGACCGGTCTTGCCCATGAAGGGCATGCCGGTGGCGATCACCGCTTCGTCGAAATGCTTGCGATTGGCTACGCGCAGACGGCGGTCCGCCAGCCAGGCACCGCGGCCCTTCTCGGCGTGGAACATCTCGTCGGTGGCGGGATTGTAAATCACGCCGGCGACCAGCTCGCCCTCGCGCTCCAGCGCGATCGAAACGGCAAAGTGCGGCATGCCGTGCAGGAAGTTGAGCGTCCCGTCCAGCGGATCGACGATCCAGCGGTGGGACCGGTCGGTGCCCTCGACCACGCCGCGCTCTTCCATCAGAAAACCGTAGCCCGGGCGAGCCTGGGTCAGACGGTCATAGATGATGTCCTCGGCCTTCTTGTCCGCCACCGAAACGAAGTCGGCCGGGCCCTTGCGGGATACCTGCAGGTGCTCGACATCACGGAAGTCGCGATTCAGGGACCGCCCGGCGCGGGCGGCCACTTCGGTCATCACGGTCAGGAGAGGAGAAAGGGCACCCATGCCGGATCAGTCCGCGCGGCGGACGTAGGAACCGTCCTCGGTGGCAACGATGATCTTCTCGCCGATACCGACGAAGGGCGGCACGGAAGAGCGCACACCGTTGGACAGGATGGCGGGCTTGTAGGAGTTGGCCGCCGTCTGGCCCTTCACGACCGGCTCGGTCTCGGCCACTTCCAGCGTCACGTGCTGCGGCAGGGAAATGCCGATCGGGCGATCTTCATGGAATTCGACGACAACCGTCATGCCTTCCTGCAGGTAGGCCGCGCGGTCCTCGCCGACGAAATCCTTCTGCAGCTCGATCTGCTCATAGCTTTCGGAGTCCATGAAGGTGAGCATGTCGCCGGTGTCGAACAGGAAGGTGTGATCCTTCTGCTCCAGACGGACGCGCTCGACCTTGTCGGCGGCGCGGAAGCGTTCGTTCAGCTTGCGGCCATCGAGCAGGTTCTTCAGCTCGACCTGGGCGAAAGCGCCGCCCTTGCCCGGTTTCACGTGGTCGGTCTTCACCGCAACCCACAGCGTATCCTGGTGCATCAGGACGTTGCCGGGCCGGATTTCATTGCCGTTGATCTTCATGCCGTCACCTTGGGGCAATAAGCGGAACAGCGGCCGGATGGCCGCGAGGTGGCGCTCTCCTATCAGCGAGGACAGGGAACGGCAAGCGCGGTGCCGCAATCGGCTCAGTCGCCCGCGCCGGCCTCGCGGACACGCGCCTGGACTTCCAGCGGCAGGGCGCGTTCGAGTGCAGCCTGCAGACGGTCGCGGTCGCGGTTGTGAACCGGTGCGCCCAGCGCGTCCGCGCCGGCTGCAACCACCCAGCGATAGGCCGCCTCGAGATCCTGTTCGACGCCATCCCCCTGGGCCAGCACGAAGGCATAGAGGTACTGGCTTTCCGCATCGCCGCCGCGCGCGCCCTGGCCGAACCAGTGGGCCGCCAGCTCGGCATCGGCCTCGCCGCCGCGCCCCTGGTAGAGCATCAACCCGTACTGGCCCTGGGCCGGCGGGTAGTTGCTTTCTGCTGCAATGCGCAGCCAGCGCCTTGCTTCGACGTCGTCCTGCTCGCCGCCCTCGCCATCGGCCCACATCATGCCGGCCTGGAAAGCGCCTTCGGCCAGATTGGCGTCGGCCGCCCGCTCGTACCAGATACGCGCGCCTTCGGCGTCGCGTTCACCGCCATCGCCGGCATCGAGCATCTGGGCCAGCTGGTACATGCCTTCGGCCGATCCCTGTTGGGCCGCCCGTTCCGCCCAGCGCCGGGCCGACTGGCCATCCTGCGGGACCGACGAGGCTTTCAGTGCCAGCGCATAGGCGACCATGGCGTCGATATGACCGGCCCGGGCAGCGCGTTCGAACCAGCGGCGCGGCTCACCCAGATCAAGACTGTCATCGCCCAACCGGGCCAGCAGACCGAGCTGGTAGAGCGCAACAGGGTGCTCCTGCTCGGCAGCCCGGCGGAACCAGCCGGCGGCGGCGGCCATGTCCGCCTCACCGCCCCGGCCATCGCGTGCCATCAGCCCCGCCAGCGCGGCAGCATCGGCGATACCCGACACGGCAGCGGTCTCGGCATAACGGCGCGCCAGGTACCAGTCCTCGCTGACGAAGGCCATCTGTGCCCGGTACCAGGCTTCCTGTGCGGGTGTCATGCCGGTCGGGACCTCGGCCGTCTCGGCATCGAAATCACCGGCCTGGGCATCGCGCTGCACGTCCTCGGGCAGCAGGATCAGCTCGTCGGGAAATGTCGCACCCGGGTCCTCCTGCGCGTGAGCGGCGGAGAGGACAGCAAGGCAGGCAGCGGTCAGGACGGATCGGATCATGACGTCTCTTTCAGCGCGACGCAGGGGTGCCGGTCAAGTGACATAGCGGTCACATCCGGCCCTCACAGCTGCCCGCTCAGCGGCACACTTCGTTGAATGCCTGCACCGCAGCGGCGGGTCCGCCGGGATGGTTCCAGACACCGCCGGAAACGGCGAGGAAATCGGCCCCCGCCTCGACCAGCGGCGCGGCATTGTCGACCGTGATCCCGCCGATCGCGACACAGGGCAGTTCGAACAATTCGGTCCACCAGGTCAGGAGGCCCGGCTCGGCCTGCGTCGGGGCGTCCTTGGTCGAGGTCGGATAGAAGGCGCCGAAGGCGACATAGTCTGCACCGGCTTCGCCGGCGACCATCGCCAGATGGCGGCTGTCATGACAGGTGACGCCGACCGTGCGGTCCTTGCCCATGATGGCGCGCGCAGCCTTTACGCTCCCGTCCTGCTGGCCGATATGGACACCGTCACAGCCCAGTTCGGCGGCGAGTTCGGGATCGTCATTCAGGATCACGGCCACGTCGCGGGCATGGGCCGCCTCGATAAGGGCCGGGGCGAGGGCCCGGACCTCGTCGCGCGAATGATCCTTCAGGCGGATCTGCAGTGCCGCCACCTCGCCGCCATCCAGCGTTTCGGCCAGGCGGGCAGCGAAAGTCTCGTCGATACGGGGCGGGGTGATCAGGTAGAGCGCGGTCGTCATGCGGCTCTTCTGGCAGCTCGCCCTTCGGCCGACAACCGTTTTCAGCGCCCGGCATTGCGTGCAGGGCAAATCGTCACCGCGCCTACGTTCAGCTTCCCTTCATCTGCATTATGTGAGAAGCAGCCCCGAGGGATGGTCGTGGGCCTCCCGTTATCTTTACGCAGGGGGAATTCATGTCCATCAAAACCATTTTCGCCGCCACGATTGCCGCTGCTGCGGTTGCCGGCGCTGCTGCCGCCCAGGACTGGTCGCAAAGCCCGACCTTCGGCCAGACCACGCTGACGGCCGGTTTCGCTCCGGACCCGTACACGGTCTCCATCACCGCGGGCGGCAATATCGACGCCGGCTCTTCGCTCGGCGGCTCTTGCCGCGGCATGATCGCCAGCGCTCCGGACTACCGCCTGCACTACAATGCCGGCAGCCTGCCGCTCTATATCGGTGCCCGCTCGAACGCCGACACGACGATCGTCGTCAACGCGCCGGACGGCTCCTGGTACTGCAATGACGACAGCAACGGCCTGAACCCGATGGTGTCCTGGTCGAGCCCGCGGTCCGGCCAGTACGACATCTGGATCGGCACCTATGGTTCCGGCAGCGGCATGGCCTCGGCCACGCTGACCATCTCCGAGCTGGGCAACTAGTCCACCGGCGATATCCGAAACGAGAACGGGGCCCCGCGGGGCCCCGTTTTTTTGTCTCCCGGCTCACACGACCGTGATGGACTTGCGACTCCCGCACCCTGTCTCGCAGCCGCTCCACACGTTAGAGGCAGGCATCGCGAAACTCCGGGAGCACCGAACATGAAACCTCATCCCTTTTCGTTCACTGTCGTGGCTCTGGCCGCAACGGCGTGTCTTGCGTCGCCTGGGATGGCGCAGTCGGACTGGCGGCTTGTCTATGCAAACGATGCCGCCGGCGATGCAATGGCCGGAAGCAAGACCGTCCTGATCGACCATGTCCGATCCGGCCGGCCGGTGCGTGTCGGTTGGGCGAGCCAGACCGTCGAACATGTCGACGATGCCAGCTTCCTGACGATTTTCGAGGGTGAGGTCTACGCCCAGGTCGAGGCCATTCCGGCCCAGTCGCCCAACGCAGAACGCGATGCAATCCGCTTCCGGGGCGGCGATATGGAGTGGCAGGCCATGTTCTCGACGACCGGGACCATGGAGAGCCTGGCGACGGGATCCGATCCGCAGGCTTTCCCAATGGCCGTGCGCTGGTACGTTCTGGCACCGCAATCCTGACACCAGCAAAAAGCCCCGGCTGGCAGGCCGGGGCTTTGCTTGATCGCGTGTCGAAGGTCCGGCGGCTTACGCCGTTTCCTTCTCCATTGCCGCGTCCCATTCGCCGAGCGAGGCGAGGCCGTTCATGCGGGCGCGGTGGTTGAAGGCGGCCTGGCCTGCAGCAACATTCTCGGCCTTGCCGGCCCAGGCCTTCAGCGGTGCGGCCTGCAGGGCACGGCCGTAGGAGAAGGTGAGCGGCCAGGGCAGGTCGTAGCTGGCATTCATGGCGTTAAGGTGGGCCGTGGCCTCCTCGTCGCTTTGCCCGCCCGACAGGAAGGCGATGCCCGGCACGGCGGCAGGCACGCAATTGGCCAGGCACTGCACGGTCATGTCGGCGACTTCCTCGATGCCCGCACGGTCATCGGCGGTGGTACCGGAGATCACCATGTTCGGCTTGAGGATCGTGCCTTCCAGTACGACGCCCTGGTCGAACAGTTCGCGATAGAGGGTTTTCAG
The DNA here is from genome assembly GCA_036231565.1 of Pseudomonadota bacterium. Taxonomy (GTDB): domain Bacteria; phylum Pseudomonadota; class Alphaproteobacteria; order Caulobacterales; family Maricaulaceae; genus Maricaulis. The sequence continues at coordinate 29,779 of JAZAHA010000017.1, read as the reverse complement.
CGCGAATTCGGTGACTTCATAGCAGCGCTCGATCGAGTGATTGCCATCCATGATGACTTCCGGCTCGACGATCGGAACGATATTGGCTTCCTGGCACAGCGCTGCATAGCGGGCCAGGGCGTGCATGTTCACATTGATGCAGTACTGGCTGGGCACGCTGTCATCGCCATTCTGGCCGATATTGATGACGGCACGCCATTTCGCGAAACGCGCACCGAGCTCGTAATAGTCCGCCAGGCGGTCGCGCAGACCATCCAGGCCCTCGGTCACGGTCTCGCCCTCGGCGCCGGCCAGCGCCTTGGCGCCGGTATCGACCTTGATGCCCGGGATCGCGCCGGCATTGCGGATCAGCTGGACCAGCGTGGTGCCGTCCTTGGCGCTCTGGCGGATGGTCTCGTCGTACAGGATGACGCCGGAGACGTGCTCATTCATCGCCGTTTCGGTGCGGAACAGCATTTCGCGCCAGTCCCGGCGATTGTCCGGCGTGTTCTCCAGACCGATCGAGGCAAAGCGCTTGCCGATCGTGCCCGTCGACTCGTCCGCCGCGAGAATGCCCTTGCCCGGCGCCACCATGGCACAGGCGGTTTCGTTGAGTTGATCGAGATCCATCGCGTCTACCCCAGCTTTAAATACCGATTGGCGGACCGCCGCGGTCCGCCCGTTGTCTACCGCAGAGCCCTTTTAATACGCCGGGCGCCGCTTGCCCACCGCCCTCCGGCGATCGGCCGGGCTCGCCCGCGGGCTACCCGATGTTATCGCTACCAGTTGTGGCGCGGCAAGCCGGTCCCGCGGCTCAGGCTGCGACGCCGGCCTCGTCCCGGAGCACGCTCACGCCCGGAAGAACCTTGCCCTCCATCCACTCCAGGAAGGCGCCGCCTGCCGTGGAGATGAAGGAGAAATCGTTCGACACACCGGCCTGGTTCAGCGCCGCCACCGTGTCGCCGCCGCCGGCAACCGCCACAAGACCGCGTTCCTTGACGGCCGTTGCTGCCTGCTGTGCCGCCGCCACGGTCGCGGTCTCGAAGGGCGGCGTCTCGAACGCACCCAGCGGACCGTTCCAGATCAGCGTCTTTGCCTCTTCCATCGCCATGGCGAGCGCCACGACGGTGGCCGGACCGCAATCGAGGATCATCTCGTCATCGGCGACATCATTGACCGCGGCCAGACGGGTTTCCGGGTTCGGCTTGAATTCCTTCGCCACCACCACGTCGGAAGGCAGCATGATGCGGCAGCCGGATTCCTCCGCCGTTGCGAGAATGGCGCGGGCCGTATCGACCAGATCCCTTTCGCACAGGCTGGCGCCGACACGGATGCCCTGGGCGTGCAGCAGCGTGTTGGCCATGCCGCCGCCGACAAACAGGATGTCGACCTTCTTCACCAGGTTCTTCAGGAGATCCAGCTTGGTCGAGACCTTGGCCCCGCCCACCAGGGCGATGACCGGACGTTCCGGCGCTTCCAGCGCGGCGACCAGATGGTCGATCTCGCGCTGCATGGCGAGGCCGGCATAAGCCGGCAGCAAGCGCGCGACACCCTCGGTCGAGGCGTGCGCACGGTGCGCGGCAGAAAAGGCGTCGTTGACATAGATGTCGCCGAGATCGGCGAGATCCCTGGCAAACGCCGGATCATTGGCTTCCTCGCCGGCATGGAAGCGGGTGTTTTCCAGCAGGAGGACATCGCCCGGCTGCATGTCGGCCGCGGCCGACAGGGCCTCGTCACCCGTCGTCTCGGTGCAGAAATCCACCGCCACGCCCAGAAGGTCGGCCAGCGGCTGGGCCACCGGTTCCAGCGACATCTCCGCCACGCGCTGCCCCTTGGGACGGCCGAAATGCGCCAGCAGGATCACTTTCGCGCCGGCACCGGTGAGATGCTCGATGGTCGGGATGGCGGAGACCAGACGCGTGGCGTCGGTCACCTGCCCGTCCTTCATCGGCACGTTGAAGTCGACACGCACGAGGACGCGCTTGCCGGCGACCTCCGCGTCCTGGATCCGGCGGATCTGCGTCATGATCAAAGGCCCCGAGCGCGATCTAGAGGTATTTGCCCATGGCGACGGCAGTGTCGATCATGCGGCAGGCGAAACCCCACTCATTGTCGTACCAGGTCATGACGCGCGCGAGGCGTTCGTCGACCACGTTGATCTTGTCGATCGCGACGATGGAGGAGCGGCTGTCGTGATTGTAGTCGATGGAGACGAGCGGAATGCTGTCATAGCCCAGCACACCCTTCATCGGACCGTCGGCTGCGGCCTTGACGGCTTCGGCCAGTTCTTCCGCGGTCGTGGCGCGGCCCGGCGTGAAGACCAGATCGATCAGCGACACATTCGGGGTCGGCACGCGGACCGAGGCGCCGTCGAGCTTGCCGGCGAGTTCCGGCAGCACCAGACCGACAGCCTTGGCGGCACCGGTCGTGGTCGGGATCATCGACATGGCTGCGGCACGGGCGCGGTGCAGGTCCTTGTGATTGCGGTCCAGCGTCGGCTGGTCGCCGGTATAGGCGTGGATCGTCGTCATGTGGCCGCGCTCGATGCCGACGGCATCGTTGAGCACCTTGGCGACCGGTGCGAGACCGTTCGTGGTGCAGGACGCGTTGGAGACGACGAGATCGTCGGCCGACAGCTGGTCGTGGTTCACGCCGTAGACGATCGTCTTGTCGGCATTCTTGGCCGGCGCCGAGCACAGCACCTTCTTGGCGCCGGAGCTCTCGATGTGCGCCATCGAGGCTTCCCTGGAATTGAACTTGCCGGTGCATTCCAGGACGATATCGATGCCCAGATCCTTCCAGGGCAGTTGCCCCGGATCGCGATTGGACACTTTCTGGATCTTGCCGAACCCGGCATCGATCCAGTCGTCGCCGACCTTGATCTCGCCGGGATAGCGGCCGTGCACGCTGTCATACTTCAGGAGGTGTGCATTGGTTTCCGGCGTCGAGCTGTCATTGATCGCCACAACCTCGATCTCGTCCCAGCGCTTTTCTTCCAGGACGGCACGCAGTGCCAGGCGGCCGATACGGCCAAAGCCGGTAATCGCAACGCGAAGAGCCATGCTCTTGTTTCTCCATGCAGCACGCCGGAAGGCAGATTCCCGGCCAGATTTTGGCGCGGATTTAGCGGCCTTTCGCGCCTGCGTCCACCGATGCGGTGCGGCAAATGGGTCTGGACGGGAAATTTTTCATTCTGCCCGCGGAGCAAACACAATTGCGGGATGCGGCGTGAGCCGGAAAAGCTCCTTCGGCAACCTCCCGGAAAGCCGAAATAATTTTTCGTGGTAACGTTACCGTTTGGGGCGATGAGCCGCGGCCGAACGCCCGCATCGCCGGCCCGCGGTGCGCAGCAGCTCTCGCAGGCGGGGACTTGAAATGCCGCTGCCCCCCTGCGAGAACCCTTTTCAACAGTTGATCAACACGTCAAGGGCAGGCGCGTAACTCATGAAAGTAATCGTTCTGGGCGGAGACGGCTTCTGCGGATGGCCGACGGCGCTTCACCTCTCCAATCTCGGTCACGATGTTGTCATCGTGGACAATCTGTCCCGGCGCATGATCGACGTCGAGCTGGAGGTCGACAGCCTGACGCCGATCCGTCCGATGTCGGAACGTCTGGCGGCCTGGAAGGAAGTCTCCGGCCGTGAAATCCGGTTTGTGAACATGAATGTCGGCAAGGACTACCAGGAACTGCTGGACCTGATCGAAGCGGAAGCGCCGGACACGATCATCCATTTCGCCGAACAGCGCGCCGCGCCGTACTCGATGAAGTCGGCCCGCCACAAGCGCTACACCGTCGACAATAATCTCAACGCCACCAATGACGTGCTGGCCGCGATCGTCGATAGCGGCCGCGACATCCACCTCGTCCACCTCGGCACGATGGGCGTCTATGGCTACGGCACGGCCGGGATGAAGATCCCCGAAGGCTATCTCAAGGTGAAGGTGGAGACCGAGAACGGCCTGCAGGACCAGGAAATCCTGTACCCGGCCAATCCGGGCTCGATCTACCACATGACGAAGACCCAGGATCAGCTCTTCTTCCATTTCTACAACAAGAACGACAAGGTGAAGATCACCGATCTCCACCAGGGCATCGTCTGGGGCACCCAGACCGAAGAGACCAAGCGCGACGAGCGCCTGATCAACCGGTTCGACTATGACGGCGATTACGGCACCGTGCTGAACCGCTTCCTGATGCAGGCGGCCGTGGGCTATCCGATGACGGTGCACGGCACGGGCGGCCAGACCCGCGCCTTCATCCACATCCAGGACACGGTGCGCTGCGTGCAGCTGGCGGTCGAAAACCCGCCGCAGCACGGTGAAAAAGTGCGCATCATGAACCAGATGACCGAGACGCACCGCGTGCGCGATCTCGCGAAGATGATCGCCGATCTCGCCGGCGCCGAGATGCAGCTGGTCCCGAACCCGCGCAACGAGGCCGACGAGAACGAGCTTCATGTCGAGAACGACACCTTCCTGCGGATGGGCCTGAAGCCCACCACGCTGGCCGACGGCCTGATGGAAGAGGTCACCGACATCGCCCGCAAATATGCCGACCGCTGCGACCGCACGAAAATCCCCTGCATCTCCTACTGGGGCAAGGGCCGCGAGGAAGCCGCCGAAGGCGCCAAGACAGCCGCGGAAACCGCGGCGGAATAGCGGATTTTCCGTTTCCCGGAATGCAAAAGGGCGCCCGATGCGGCGCCCTTTTTTCGTGTGCCGGCCATCACACCGCAAACTCGCCTCTTCCTCTAACGTCATTCCGGCGAAAGCCGGAACCCAGTCGGACGGGAGGTCTGGGTCCTGACTGAAGCCTGCACCCGCGAAAGCGGGTGTCAGGATGACGGTCTGTGGGTGGGAAACTGCTTGAAGGCAGGCCTTGACCAGAAGTTGGACAGACCAAATTAGAGCGTCATTCCGGCGAACGCCGGAACCCAGTCGAACGGTCGCTCTGGGTCCTGACTTTCGTCAGGATGACGGTGCATCTATCGATTAAACCTTGAAACACCGAGCACATAACCTGCCGCGATCGAGATAGCTCCGCCGCAAAACGCGACAATAACAAAGGTCTCAAAACCCCGTATCATCAACGCCGAAACCGATACCAGCAATACGACCGCCAGTACGAAATAGTAGATTCCAATTTGGAACCGGCTTGCTTTTCGGTCTGCCCGCCTTGCCATCTACCCTTCCAGCACCCGCACCAGCTTTTCCATGAACACGCAGCACTGATCCAACTGGTCAATCGCCACAAACTCATCCGGCTGGTGGGCCTGGGTGATCGAACCGGGGCCGCAGACGACGACGGAGAGGCCCGCGGCCTGGAACTGGCCGGCCTCGGTGCCGTAGGAGACGACGCGGGTGGAATTGTCGCCGGTGAGCTGGCGGGCCAGGCGTTCCGCGGCACCGTCGACTTCCGGGGCGAAGGCCGGCACGTCCGAGCGCACCTTGATCTCGATCCTCGCCTCCGGCGCGCCCTCGCGCATCTTCGCCTCGATCGCGGCGGCGCGCTCGCGCAGGCCTTTCTCGATGGCCTTCACATCATCCCAGGGCGCCGGGCGCATCAGCGACGCAAACTCGGCTTCCAGCGCCAGGATGTTCAGCGCGGTGCCGCCGTGCATCTGGCCGATGGTCAGCGTGCCATAGGGCGGGTTGAACGGGCTGTCGGCCGGCGCGGCGGCCTCCATCTTCGCGGCCGCGTCGACCAGGTACTGCATCAGCGGCACGGCATGGGTGACGGCGCAGGCGCCGTCCCTGACCAGAGAGGAATGCGCTTCGCGGCCGCGCAGTTTCACGGTCAGCGAGAACAGGCCCTTGTGCGCGGTGACGACCTTCATGTCGGTCGGCTCGCCGACGACCACGATAGCGGGCTTTACCGGACCCTCCATGATCCGGTCGATCAGGGCCGGCGCGCCCAGACACCCCACCTCCTCGTCATAGGAGAGCGCGATATGCACCGGCTTTTTCAGCTCCGCCGCCGCAAAGGCCGGAGCGAGGGCCAGGATGCAGGCCGAAAACCCCTTCATGTCGCAGGTGCCGCGGCCGTAGAGCAGCCCGTCCTTCTCGGTCAGCGACCAGGGATCGGTCGACCAGGGCTGGCCGTCTACCGGCACGACATCGGTATGCCCGGACAGGATCACCCCGCCATCCACGGCCGGGCCGAAACGCGCATGCAGATTGGCCTTCGTGCCGTCGGCATTGGGAATACGCTCGCACGCCGCCCCCAGCGCCATCAGCTTCGCCTCGACATGATCGATCAGGGGCAGGTTGGAATTGCGCGACGTGGTGTCGAAGGCGACGAGGTCGCGCAATTCGGCGATGGCAGTGTCGAGACGGGAGGAGGCAGCGGCCATGAGAGCAATCCGATTTATATTGTCGCCAACGTGTTAGCCGGGTTTTTACGGCAAAGACAAATGCGAGTCCGCCCCGGACGCGATCTTGGGCACAGTCGCCCGGTTCGACTGGGACATGTGGGCGATGATCGCGAAGCTGGCAAACCGGATGATGATGTTCGCGCGGGCGACGCGCGGCAATGTGGCGATGATCTTCGCCCTGGTGCTGACGCCCCTGACGGTGCTGTCGGGCGGCGCGGTCGACCTCAACCAGGCGCTCAATGCGCGCACGCGCCTGTCCCAGGCGCTGGACGCGGCCGCCCTGGCGGTCGGCGTGCAGACCTCGATCAGCGAGACGGATGCCGCCACGCTCGCCCGCAATTTCCTCAGCGCCAACTACCAGAACCGCGAGATCGGCAGCGTGCAGAACGTCGTGGTGACGCTGGACACGGTGAACGACCGGGTGCGGGTCAGCGCGGAGTCGAAGATCGAGACCATCGTGCTGGGCCTGATCGGCATCCCCTATCTCACGGTTGCCTGGGAGACCGAGGTCCAGCGGGCGCGCAGCGAGCTGGAACTCGTCATGGTGCTCGACAATACCGGCTCGATGGGCGGTTCGAAGATCTCCAGCCTGCGGTCGGCCGGCCTGCTGCTGACCGATATCCTGTTCGACGGCGCCGATGCCGACATGCTGCGGATCGGCCTGGTACCCTTCTCCTCGACGGTGAATGTCGGCACCCGGTTCGAGCGCGCCTGGTGGATGGATCCGGACGGGCTGTCGCCGGTGCATTCGGAGAATTTCAGCCCGGTCGCCAATCGCTGGGACATCTATGACACGATCCGCAATCGCGCCTGGACGGGCTGTGTGGAAGCGCGGCCGATCCCGCACGATATCGAGGACACCCCGCCCTCGGCCGGCGATCCGGAAACCCTGTTCGTGCCCTATTTCGCACCGGACGAGTCGGACCGCGGTTCCTATTCCAACGATTATCTCGACGACGATATGGGCGGGTATGACGAGCGGGCGCGGATGCGCAACACGTCGAAATACACCAATGCCTGGGTCTCCGGCGCCGGTCCGGGCTGGGGCTGCACCGCGCGCCCGATCACGCCGCTCACAAGCAATCGCAGCACGATCGACGATGCGATCGGCGACATGATCGCCAGCGGCACGACCAACATCCCCAACGGTATCGGCTGGGGTGTGCGCGTGCTCTCGCCCGGCGACCCCTTCACCGGCGGCGCGCCTTTTGACCAGGACGACACGATCAAGGCCATGGTGGTGCTGACCGATGGCGAGAATGTCATCAATGGCCGGTCCAACCAGAACTATTCCGACTATTCCGGCTATGGCTATGCGCGCGACGGCCGGGTCGGGGTCGTGTCTTCGAGTTCAGGCACGCTGTCCAACGCGCTCGACGCGCGTACGCTGGCCGCGTGCGAATACGCCAAATCGCTGGGCATCCGCGTCTACACGATCACTTTCCAGGTGAACTCCACCTCGACGCGGAACATGATGCGCGACTGCGCCAGCAACCCCTATCTCTATTTCGACTCACCGTCGGAATCGGCGCTGCGCAGCGCCTTCGAGATGATTGCCGGTGACCTGACCAATCTTCGCCTGTCCCGGTAGGCGCTTAACCCGCCGGAAACCCTGCGGGATAACGCGCCCTTAATTCAGAACCGCTAGCATTTTAGCGAGTTCGAACGGGATTCCGTCATGCCGCTTGCCAGGCTGTTGCAAAACCTGGGCGCATTCCTCGCCGACCGGCGCGGCAATGTGGCCATGATCTTCGCGCTGTCGCTGATGCCGATCTCGCTGCTGGCCGGCGGTGCGGTCGACCTGAACCAGGCGATGACCGCGCGGACCCGTCTGTCGCAGGCGCTCGACGCCGCCGCGCTCGCCGTAGGCGTGAACACCAGCCTGTCGGACGAAGACGCGCTTCGGATCGCAAATGATTTCATCGCCGCCAACTATCCCGACAACCGCGTCGGCACGGTGACCCGCGTCACGGTGCTGATCGATGACGATACCGACACCGTCACCGTGACCGGCGAGGCGACGGTCGACACGATCATGCTCGGGCTGGCCGGTATCGACCATCTCACCGTCGGCTGGGAGAGCGAGGTCCAGCGGGCCCGCCAGCGGCTGGAACTGGTCATGGTGCTCGACAATACCGGGTCCATGGGCGGCTCGAAGATCCGCTCGCTGCGCGACAGCGCCGAACTGCTGACCGAAATCCTGTTCGAGGCAGCCGACGAACCCTCCGACGTGAAGATCGGCCTCGTCCCCTTCGCGGCGACGGTGAATGTGGGCACCCGGTACGAGCGCGCCTGGTGGCTCGATCCGGACGCCCTCTCCCCGCAACACGCCGAATGGGCTGGCCCCGATGGCGAAGTCGAGATCGAGACCTGCACGGGACGGGGCCGGCGCCGGCGCTGCGAGACCGAGACGATCGAGGTCAATCACTGGGACCTCTTTGACGAACTTCGCAATGCCGACTGGATGGGCTGTGTCGAGGCGCGGGCCCTGCCGCACGATATCGAGGACACGCCACCCAGCGTCGGCAATCCGGAAACGCTTTTCGTGCCCTACTTCGCACCGGACGAACCGGACAATGGCTATTTCTCGAACAGCTACCTCAATGACGGCGTCAGCGGCGGCGTAGAGGAGCGGCTGGAGAATATTGCCAAGTACGAAAACGCCTCGGCCTGGTCCGGCTATCCCAACCGGTCGTGCACCACGACACCGATTACCCCGCTGACCTCGAACCAGCGGACGGTCGAGAATGCCATCGACGACATGGAAGCCAACGGCAACACCAATATTCCCAACGGGATTGGCTGGGGCATCCGCGTCATCTCGCCGGGCGAACCCTTCACCGAAGGCACCAGTTACGACAATGACGAGGTCATCAAGGCGATGGTGATCCTGACCGATGGCGACAATGTCATGTCGGGACGCAACACCAATCTGATGTCGGACTACGAGGCCTATGGCTATGCCCGCGACGGCCGGCTGGGCAGACGCACCTCCAGCGGCGGTGTGCTGTCGAACGAACTCGACGAGCGCACCGAAGCCGCCTGCGACTATGCCAAGGCCCAGGGCATTCGCGTCTACACGATCACCTTCCAGGTCAATTCAAGTTCGACCCGCAACATGATGCGCGACTGTGCCTCGCACCCCAGCCTGTATTTCGACTCGCCATCGAACCAGGCCCTGCGGGACACGTTCGAGATGATCGCGGGCGACCTGACCAATCTGCGCCTGTCACGCTAGAGCGTGATCAGGTGAAGTGGAAACCGGTTCACCGGTTCGGTCACGCGACCGCTCGAGCGACCGGGACAGAGCCGCTTCCGCAGGAAAGGATCCTGGCCCAGCCGGCCTAGCCCGCATCGTCCGCGGGATCGGCCTCGCCGTTTTCCGCTTCAGGCAGCCCCACCAGTTCCAGCTGGAAGACCAGCGCCTGGTTGGGACCGATCGGTCCGCCCGGCGTGCCGCGCACGCCATAGCCCAGATCCGGCGGGATATAGAGTTCCCAGGTCTCGCCGACCCGCATCAACGGCAGGGCCTCGACCCAGCCGCGGATCAGGCGATCGGACGGGAAGGTCGCCGGCTGACCACGCGAATAGGAGGAGTCGAACTCCTCGCCGTGCGGAAACAGGCCGCGATAGTGGACCGTCACCAGGTCGCCGCGCTCGGGCGAGAGGGCATCCTCACCGGCCGACTGACGGATACGGAAGACAAGACCATTATCGAGCTCGAACACGCAACGTTCCTCGCGGACATTGTCGAGATAGGCCGTCGCCGCGTCGGCATTTTCCTGCGCGCTCGGACGGCTTTCCGGCGCGTCCACCGTCAGGATGGCCGTGTCGTCCGGCGTATTGCAGCTGCGGGCCCGGGCGATGGCTTCCTCGTCCGTCGCGGGCGGTGCTGCCGTGCAGCCTGCAACAAGGCCCAGAACAGCAACACTCGTCAACCAGCTGAATTTTTTCATGTCTCAAACCCTCCGGGTACTCACTCGCCGTCACGCGGCAGGATAGTAACGCGCCAGCTGTCCTGCGGTTGCAGATAGGTCTCGGCGAGCGCCACGAGATCCTCACGCGTGATACTCTCGTAGTCGGCGGTCAGGGCCCGGATACGCTCCAGCCGGTCCGGGTGCGACCAGGACTGCGCCAGCCAGCTCATCCAGGCGCCGTTGTTCTCGAACGCATTCTCGATCTGTTCGAGCAGCGGACGGCGGGCCCGCAATACCTCGTCCTCGGTGACCTCGCCCGCGGCGAGGTCGGCCGCCAGCTCCTCGATCGCGGCATAGGTCGCGTCGACATTCTCGACCCGGACATCAGCACCGACATAGAGATAGCCGTAGTCGGGATAGACGTCGGACGTGTTGGTGTTGTTGAAGGCCGAATAGGTAAAGCCCTCCTGCTCGCGCAGACGCTCGGTCAGCTTGAGATCGAACACGGCCCGCAGCAGCGAAAGAGCCCGCGTGCGGCGCGGATCGCTGTCGTCGAAGGTCGGCCAGTAGACATTCGCCATCGCCTGGTAGTCCGGACCGTTGTGATAGAGCACGACAGGCTCCTCGACCGGATCCGGAAAGCGGATGGTGCGGGCCTCGTCATAATCCGGCCAGCTCGCCGCCCGTTCGGGCAGCGCGCCCAGCGTCGGGGCGAGCGCCGCGACGAGATCCGCCTCGGACACATCGCCGACCACGGTAACCTCGATCGGTGCCTCCTCCAGGGCCGGCTCCAGGAAAGCCTGGACGGCGGCCATGTCGATGGCGGCAACCTGTTCGGCATCGGGCAGGCCATAGCGCGCATCGCCGCCGCGGATCATCCGCGTGACATCCGCCTGCAGCACGCCGGACGGCGAGGAGTAGAGATTGCGGCGGATTTCCGGAATGACAGCGCGGAACTGGTCCAGCCCTTCCTGGCGCCAGCCCGGATCGGTGAGGAAGGCGGTGAGAAGGTCGAACTGCACCCGCAGGTCCGACGGGGTCGTGGTCGCCTGGAAGGTAAAGCTGTCATCGCCGACGCCGAAGCCGTAGCCGATATTGCGGCCGGCCAGAACACGGCCAAGCTCGTCCTCGCTGTGCTCGCCCAGACCGGCCGAGGTGAAGACCGATCCGGAAATGATGTCGACACCGTCCTGCGCCCGCGGCTCGAGCTCGCCGCGGCCGAAATCCAGGCGCACCCGGATCGAGCGGTCCTCGAAATCGGTCTGCTTGAACGTCACGGCAACGCCGTTCCCGAACCGGAAGCGCACAAGGCCGAGATCCTCGATCTCCTCGCGCGAGACCACCTCGCCGGCCGGGCCGAAATCGCCATAGGCAAACTCGCTCGCGCCACTGTCCTCAGGCGCTTCAACCGGCTGTTCGCGGCTTTGCGTCCAGGTCTGGCGGATCGCCTCTTCCGGATTCTCGATCTGCATCGGCGAGGCCAGATAAAGGAGCGGCTCAACCCCCTCCCATTGCTCGCGGAAGGCCGCATTGACCGCCTCGACGGTGACATCGTCCAGCGACGCTTCGAACCGCTCCAGCATGGAGGCCGGCGTGGTCAGCACCTGGTCCTGGCGCCACATCGACCAGGTCTGGTCGGCGAGATTGGCGCTGGTGCGCGTGCCGGCCTGATCGGCCGCATCGCGCAGCGCGGTGCGCATATTGGCGATCTGCTCGGCGAGCTCGGCTTCGGTGAAACCATGCTCGACGGCACGCCGCAGCTCCTGCTCGACCACGGCGATCCCGTCCTGCCACTGGTCCGGCCGCATGATGGCCAGCACCGTGGCCCGGTCGGCGATCCCGAAGTCGGAACCGTGATTGGCCGAGGCCTGGATCAGCGGCGAGGTACCGGAACTGGTCAGCGTCGCAAAGCGGCGCGACAGGATGGCATCGCCCAGATTGGCCAGATTGTTCTCGAAACGGGCCTGGGAGGTGTCCAGCTCATCCTCGTGGGGACGCACGGCGTCGACCGTGAAGATGGTATAGATTTCCGGGTCGTGGAAATAGCCCACCGACAACGGACGCCCCTCGGTGACGGATCCGATATCCGGATCGACGCGCGGATCCTCTATGGACTGCCAGTCGGCAAACTCATCGCGGATCTTGGCTTCGATCGTGTCCGGGTCGACATCGCCGACGACGACCAGCATGCCGCGCTGCGGCACGTAGTAATTCTCGTAATAATCGACAAAGCGCTCGCGCTGGGCGTTCTCGATCACGTCGACCGTGCCGATGGCGTCGCGGTCGGGCACCCGCGAGTCCGGCAGGCGGAAGCGCCACAGCGCCGTGTTCCAGCGGCGGATCGGCGTATTGCGGAAGCGCTCTTCCGACAGGATGACGCCGCGCTCGCGATCGATCGCCTCGCTGTCCATCAGGAGTTCGCTGGCGGTCTGGCGCATCAGGAAGAGCGCCGTATCCACCGTTTCCTCATCCACTTCGGGAATATCGAGCTGATAGCCGACCGTCTCATAGCCGGTGAAGGCATTGGTATCGGGGCCGAATTGCAGACCGTGGCGCTCCAGCAGCGGCACCATCTCGCCCTCGGGCACCTCGGTGGAGCCGTTGAAGGCCATGTGCTCGATAAAGTGGGCGAGACCGCGCTGGTCCTCCGCTTCTGCGAGCGAGCCGACATTGAAGACCAGACGGACGGAAGCGACATTCGGCGGCGTGTCATTCTGCCGGATGGCATAGCGCAACCCGTTGTCGAGCTGCCCGTAGCGCACATCCGGATCGGCCGGCAGGTCGGAGACCTCGTGGACCCAGGTGTAGTCCTGTTCCTGCGGCGTCTCGGCAGACGGCTGGCAGGCCACAAGAAATGCCGCCATCGCGATCAGCGATACGCGCTTGAATACTCCGGATACCGGACCTTCCGACATGAGGCTCCCCCTGTTTTCAGCGGGCCGAGCCTAGCGATCTGCAGCCGCAAGTCGAGTGAAAGCCCCGTCACACTGCAGTCGCGTGATACAGATCACGCCTCGACAGGGTCGTGTTCGGCGACCCAGTGGCCCGGCACGACCTCGACCAGCTCGGGGCGGTATTGCTCTGCATCGGGATCGTCGATCAGCTTCGACTTCATGAAGCGCAACTGGGCGCGGGTATCCATCGGCGAGGGCAGCTCGCCGTCGAGCTTGATGCGGACCTTGCTCTTTTCCACCTTCGGATCGGGCACCGGCACAGCAGAGATCAGCGCCTGCGTATAAGGGTGGCGGGCGTCTTCATAGATCTGGTCGCGATCGGCCATCTCCACCACACGGCCCAGATACAGCACCATCACGCGGTGCGAAATCTCGCGAACGACGGACAGGTCGTGCGAGATGAAGATCATCGACAGGTCCATTTCCTGCTGCAGCTTGATCAGCAGCTCGACGATCTGGGCCTGGATCGACACGTCGAGCGCGGACACCGCCTCGTCGCAGATCACCAGTTTGGGATTGAGGATCATCGCCCGCGCGATGCCGACCCGCTGGTTCTGGCCGCCGGACAGTTCGTGCGGATAACGGTTGATCATGTTCGGATCGAGCCCGACGCGCTTCATCATGTCGCGCACGGCTTCGGTCCGTTCCTTCTTTTTCATCGACTTGCGGAAAGTGAGCATCGGCTCCTCGATCGAGGCGCCGATTGTCATGCGCGGATCGAGCGAGGCGAGCGGGTCCTGGAAGACGATCTGCAGGTCTTCCCGCGTCTTGCGCATGTCGTCCTTCTTCAGGCCCAGCAGATCACGGCCGATCCACGATACCGTGCCATCCGTCGACGGCACGAGGCGCAAGACGGCACGCGCGAGCGTGGACTTGCCGCAACCGGATTCACCCACCACGCCCAGAGTCTCGCCGGGCTTCAGGTCGAAGCTGATACCATCGACGGCCCGCAGCGTCTTGTATTGCGGACGAAGCCCGCCGGAAACGCGGATCGGGAACTGCACCTTCACATCGGCCACCGACAGCAGCGGTTCGGCATCGGCGCCGGCAGCGACCGGCGCCAGCGGTGTATGCCCCGGCCGGTCCGGCTGGTCGAGGCGCGGCATCGCGTCCAGCAGCATGCGCGTATAGGCATTCTGCGGTGCGTCGAAAATCGCTTCCGCCGTGCCTTCCTCGACATAGACGCCGTCCTTCATCACCTGGACGCGGTCGGCCATGCGCGCCACCACGCCCATATCGTGCGTGATCAGGGCCAGCGCCGCACCGGTGTCGCGCTTCAGCTCGTCCATGATGTCCAGCACTTCGGCCTGGACCGTCACATCGAGCGCGGTGGTCGGTTCGTCGCAGATCAGAAGGTCCGGCTCGCACAGCATCGACATGGCGATCATGACGCGCTGGCGCATGCCGCCGGACAGTTCGTGCGGAAATTGTTTCAGGCGGCGCGCCGCCTCGGGGATACGCACACGGTCCAGCCATTCCAGCGCGCGCTTCTCGGCGTCGGCGCCCTTCAGCTTCATGTGGATGCCCAGCACTTCCTGCATCTGGGCGCCGATCCGCATGTGCGGCGTGAGCGAGGTCAGCGGGTCCTGGAAGATCATCGTCATGTGACGGCCGCGCACACTGTTCAGCTGACGCGGCGGCAGGCCGAGGATTTCCTTGTCGCGATACTTGATCGAGCCCTCGGCCTTGCCGTTCGAGGCCAGCAGTCCCATCGCCGCCAGGAAGGTCTGGCTCTTGCCCGAGCCCGACTCGCCGACCACGGCCAGGCACTCGCCGGGGTCGATCTTGAGCGACACGCCCTTGACCGCATTCACAGTTCCATCCGGCGTATCGAAGGCCACCGTCAGGTCGGAAACCTGCAGTATAGGCACAGTATCCTTGCGGACGCCTCCTGTGTCGGACAAAGCACAACTCCTCAAACACACGCTCGAAACGGGGGAGCATATCGACGGAAATCGCCTTGACCAGTACCCGCATCATTGTCGAATGCAGCAATCGGGCGGCGAAACTTGCTGCCTTCCGGCACCTGCAACGGAAAGCCTTCCCAAGATATACGCGATTGATGCAAACTGAGACCGATGCATGGCACGATCGGGCGTTTGGGACGAAGATCTGACCGGATGACAGGATGACTGCGAACGCTGCGGAAATGCTGCGCACGCTTTACCGCGCTGCGCCCATCGCCGTTGTCGTGCTTGATGCGAGGGGCCGGATCGACAGCGCCAATCCTGCCGCAACACGGCTGTTCGGACAGACTGAAGCCAGTCTCACCGGCCAGCGCGGCGATGTCCTGTTTGCCTCGCCCCGCGATTTCGACAGCCTGGCCGAAACCGGCTTCGGACTGGACAGCGACCGCGAGACGCACGAATTCACGGCCCGCTACCGGGCGCGCGGCGGGCGCATTCTCGATGGTGAGACCGTCGCCAGCCGTATCGCGGGCGATAATGGTGATGAGGCCGGGCCGGGCACATTGCTGGTTATCCGCGACGTCTCGGCGGAGCGCACGCTTCAGGCGCGGCTGGAGGCCAGCGACATTCAGCTTCGCGCCGCCCTGGCCTCGGCCAATGAGGGGGCGTTTTCCCTCAATCTTGCGACGGGTCTGGGCTCTTCACGCGGCTTCATCAATGAATTCCTCGGGATCCAGAGTTCCGACGCCACCATCCGGCTGGAGCGCCTTCTCGATGTGGTCGCCGCCGACATGCGCGATCAGGTCGCTGGCGCGATCAACCGGCTGTCGCGCGCACCGGGCGAGGCCCTGCATGTCACCTTCCCGGCCACGCGGGCCGACGGCGAGCCCCGCTGGCTGGAAATGCGCGGCCGGGTATCCGAGTTCGCGCGCGACGGATCCCCGCTGCGCCTGTCCGGCGTGATTTCCGACGTCACCGAACGCCAGTCGCTGGAGGAACAGCTGGCCGAGCGCGAGCGCCAGCTGGCCAACGCCATCGACGCCGGGTCCTGCGGCGTGTGGGAGCTGGATACGCAAACCGGGTGCTTCACGCTGATCGGGCCCATTCGCGACATGCTGGGGCTTGAGCCGGACCAGACCCGGATCGATACCGCCGACTGGCTCGAGCGGATCCACACCGATCAGCGCGACAGCGTGATCGCCCAGCTCGATGCGCTGGCCGCGGGGAAGTCCGACCGGATGGACGTGGAATACCAGCTGCGCGACGCCCGCACCGACAGCTGGACCTGGTTGCGCTCGCGCGGCAGGCGGCTCCGCGAGGAGGCCGGCGGGCGCCTTGCCGCCGGCATTCTGACCGACATCAACGAGCGCAAGGCCCTGCAATCCCGGCTCGCCGCCAATGAACGCATGCTGCGCGAAGCCGTCGACTCGGCCAATGAAGGCGCCTGGAGCCTCGATATCGAGGCCGGAACGCTGCGCGCTTCAGGCCTTCTGGCGAGCCTGCTGGGCATGACGGGCAATGATGAGGCCGTGCCGGCCAGGCGATGGGCCGACGCCATCGCAGAAGACGATCTGGAGGATGGCCGCAAGCGTTTTCGCCGCCTGTTACAGCTGCGCAGGCAATCCCCGTCCGGAACTCCCAGCCCCCGGACCTGGGAGTTCCGGATGCGGGGTCGCGACG
Source organism: Pseudomonadota bacterium (assembly GCA_036231565.1). Taxonomy (GTDB): domain Bacteria; phylum Pseudomonadota; class Alphaproteobacteria; order Caulobacterales; family Maricaulaceae; genus Maricaulis. Next base: position 12,968 of record JAZAHA010000017.1, on the reverse strand, counting down.
GCGAGGTGGTCTGGTTGCGGGCCGGAGGACAGGTGGTCGACTGGACCGCCGATGGCGGCCCGTCCCGCATCGCCGGCACCGTGATCAACATTACCGAAGAGCGCCGCCTGCGGGACGAGCTCGACCAGAGCGAGACGCGCCTTCGCGAGGCGCTCGCGGCAGCCCGCGAAGGCGCCTGGCATTTCGACCTCCAGACGCGGGTCGGCGAAGTCACCGGCATTATTTCGGAAATGATGGGTCTGCCACCGCGCGACGCACGCATCACCTATGACGACTGGGCGGCCCGGATCCATCCCGACGATATCGGCGATGCCCGGCGTATTGTCGATTCCATGGCCGGCGGCGAAACGGCCTCGATCGACACAGTTGTGCGCTACCGGTCCGAAGCAGACGGATGGATCCACATCCACGTCCGCGGCCGTGTCTCCGGGCACGACGCGCGCGGCGTCCCGCGCGTTGCAGACGGTTTCATCACCGACATCTCCGAACGCGTGCGAACCGAACGGCGTCTCAGCCAGCGTGAACAACAGCTCGCCGAGGCCGTCGACGCCGCATCGGTGGGGTTGTGGCGCATCGACTCCGCCCGCCGGAGCGTGACGCTCCAGGGCACCATCGTCGCCGAACTCTTCGCCGACGAAACCGAGGCCGTGGTCAGCCTGGAAGACTGGTTCTCCCGGCTGCATCCGGACGACCTTCCGGCTGTCGACATGGCGCGCACGGCCTTCCGGGATCCCTCGCACGGCGCGGTCGACGCCGAGCACCGGGTGCGCGACCGCAATGGAGAGTGGATCTGGTACCGTTCGACCGGCAGTGTCGTGGACCGCGACGGTGACGGACTGCCGCACATCATCAGCGGCGTGATCTGGAATATCGATGCGGCACGGCGGGCCGAGGCCGATCTCGCGGAACGCCAGATGCGGTTCGAACGCATTTTCCGCGCCACTCCGGCAATGATGCACACGATCGACAATAACGGCTATATCGTCGAGGTCAGCGATTACTGGCTCGCCCATCTGGGCTATCGGCGGGACGAGGTGGTCGGCCGCAAGTCGATCGACTTCCTGGATGCCGAGTCGCGCAAACGGGCGGTGGAGACCAACCTGCCTGAGCTCTTCCGCACAGGCTCCAACAACAACATCCCCTATCGCTTCCTGCGGTCGGACGGCAGCTCGATCGACGTGCTGCTCTCATCCTTCCTGGAACGCGACGGCGAGGGGCAGCCGCTGCGCAGCTATGCCACGCTGACCGATGTGACGGCCCTGCGCGAAGCCAACCTGCTTCTGGAACGCTCCAACCGCGAGCTCGACCAGTTCGCCACGGTCGCCTCCCACGACCTGCAGGAACCGCTGCGCAAGATTGCCGCCTTTTCCAGCCTGGTCCGGCGCCGCTATGGCGACCGTCTCGACGAGGACGGGCGCCGCAATCTGGAATTCCTCGTCGATGCCGCCCACCGGATGCAGCGCCTGATCGACGACCTCCTGACCTATTCCCGCCTCGCCAGCCAGCCGCTCGACTATGAACCGGTCGATTTGTCCGGGCCGGTCGCGCGCGCACTGGAAAATCTCGATGCTTCGGTTTCGGAAAACCAGGCCCGCATCGAGATCGGCGATCTGCCGACGGTGCGCGCCGACGCCGCGATCCTGACGCAGATTTTCCAGAACCTGATCGGCAACGCGCTGAAATACCGCAGCTTTGCCACACCGGAAGTCGACATCAGCGCACGCCGGGACGGCGATCGCTGGATCATTGCCGTCAGCGATAACGGCATCGGCCTCGATATCAAGTTTGCCGAAAAGATCTTCGCACCCTTCCAGCGTCTGCATTCGCACGAGGCCTATCCGGGCACCGGGATCGGCCTGGCCATGGTGCGCCAGGCCGTGGAACGCCATGGCGGCGAGATCTGGGTGAAGAGCGCGCCGGGCAGTGGCGCGACCTTTTATTTTACCCTGCCCGCCGACCGGTCTGCACCGGAACCGAAGCCGGTCGATCTCGACAACGCCGCCAAATAGCGCGCCCTATTCGAACCGCAGCGCCTCGATCGGATCGAGACGCGAGGCCCGGTGCGCCGGGTAGAAGCCGAAGAAGACACCGACCAGTGCCGAGGCACCGATGGCGATCGCCACGATCAGCGGATTGATGGCAATATCCAGCTCACCCACCTCGGCATAGACGAGCGTGCCGCCGACGCCGACCACGAGCCCTGCCAGACCGCCGATCAGGCACAGCACGATGCTCTCGATCAGGAACTGGTTGCGCACATCGCGCCGCCGCGCACCGACCGCCAGGCGCAGACCGATCTCGCGCGTGCGCTCGGTCACCGAGACCAGCATGATGTTCATGATGCCGATACCGCCCACCAGCAGCACGATCCCCGCCCCCACGGCGAGCAGCAGGCCCAGCTGGCTCTCCGTCTCGTTCTGCGCGCGGATGAATTCGGCCAGATTGCCGACAAAGAAATTGTCTTCCGCACCGGGCTGGATATCCCGCCGGATCCGTAGCAGGTCCTGGATGTCCTCGATGACGCGCGCATTGTTCTCGCCCGGAGCGATATCGACGAAAACCGTCTGCACACCGTCGCGCTGGGTGACGCGCACGCCGGCGCCGAAGCGCTGGCGGATCGTGTTGAGCGGCGCGAAGATCACATCATCCTGGTCCTGGCCCCAGTTATTGTCGCCGCGCTCCATGACGGTGCCGATCACCTCGAAGGGCTGGCCGCCGATGCGCAGGGACTGGCCGATCGGACTGGCGCCGTCGAACAGTTCGGAAATGATGGTCTGGCCGACGATCGCATAACGCCGGCCGGCCGCTTCCTCGGCGGCCGAGAAGCTGCGTCCCTGATCGATCTCCCAGCCGCGGGCCGACAGGTAGTCGGGATTGATGCCGACAATGCGGGTGGTCCAGTTGGCACCGCCGAACACGACCGCCGAGGATGTCGTCACTTCACCGGAGGCGCCGGCGACACCGGCAATCTGGGTGCGCAGCGCTTCCACATCGCCATCGGTCAGCGGATCGGCCGTGCCGGCCCCGCCGCGGCGGCCGCCGAACATGCTTGAGCCGGGGCGGATAATCAGCAGGTTGGCACCGAAACTGGCGATCTGTTCCTCGACGGCCTGCTTGGTCCCTTCGCTGATCGAGACCAGAACGATCACCGAGGCCACGCCGATCACGACGCCCAGCATGGCCAGCGCGCTGCGCAGGGCGTTCACGCGAAGCGCGATAAGGGCGATGCGCAGGGAGGCAGCGAGATTCATTGGCGGTCCTCCACAATCCGGCCATCCCGGAACACGATCTGGCGCCGCGCATGGTCGGCGACTTCCTGTTCGTGGGTCACGATGATGATGGTGATCCCCTCGCGATTGAGCTGGTCGAAGATCGCCATGATGTCATCCGAAGTCCGCGAGTCGAGCGCGCCGGTGGGCTCGTCGGCCAGCAGGATTTTCGGATCGTTGACGAGGCCGCGGGCAATCGCCACGCGCTGCTGCTGGCCGCCGGACAGCTGGTTGGGCTGGTGGTCCGAGCGATCGCCCAGCCCCACCTGTTCCAGCCGCGCCATGGCCCGCTTGCGCCGTTCCGCAGCCGGCACACCGGCATAGACCAGCGGCAGGGCGGCATTTTCCAGCGCCGAGGTGCGCGAGAGCAGGTTGAACTGCTGGAAGACGAAGCCGATCGTCCGGTTGCGGAAGGCGGCGAGCCGGTCGGCGTCCAGCGCCAGAAGGTCTTCGCCCGCAATGTGCAGCGAGCCGGAGTCCGGCCGGTCCAGCGCGCCCAGCATGTTCATGAAGGTCGACTTGCCGGACCCCGAAGCCCCGGTGACGGCGACATATTCGCCGGCCGCGATATCGACACTGACCCCGTCCAGTGCCCGCACGGTCTGGTCGCCCATCGTGTAGACGCGGACAAGGTCGCGGCAGGCGATCAGTGCGCTCATTCGCGCACCTCGCGGGCACGGGTCACCACGGCCTCGCCGGCTTCCAGACGGCCGCCGACCACTTCGCTTTTCTGGCTGTCGGAAATACCGACGCGGATGGGCCGCTCGACCAGCGTGCCGTCCGCCTCCTCGACCCAGACCGTCGCCGAACGGGTTTCGCGCATCTGACGCTGGAAGGCGCGATAGCGTTCCAGCTGGTCTTCATCGAGCAGCGGGCGGATCTCGCGATCGATCTCGGCCTGCAGGGCTTCGCGATCGAACTCGCCACCGGCCTGGGCCTGGCTCATCGCCCGCCCCATGGCGGCGCGGAAAATGCCGCGGATCTGGTCCTGCTGGGCAGCATCGAGACCGACCGCCTCGCTGAGACGCGCCATGGGATCATTGCCGCCGCCCGGACCGCCGGGACCGCCCCGGCCACCGCCTTGCGGGCCACCGCCGCCTTCGCCCAGCGGCTGTGTCCGCCCCTCGAGCGCCGGCGAGGGCCGGAAGCGCAGGGCCGCATTGGACACGGTGAGAACGCCGGTGCGCTCGCCGGTGATGATATCCATGTTCGCCGTCATGCCCGGCAGCAGCAGCTCGTCCGGGTTCGCGGCCAGCACGACCACCGTGTAGGTGACGACATTGTTCAGGGTCTCCGGCGCCAGGCGGATCTGGTCGACCACGCCTTCCATCTCGGTGTCCGGGTGCGCATCCACCGTGAAGCGCACCGGCTGGCCGGCGCGGATCTGGCCGATATCGGCCTCGTCGATCTGGGCGTCGATCTGCACCTGGCCCAGATCCTGGGCGATGGTGAACAGTACGGGCGCCGTCATGCTCGCCGCGACGGTCTGGCCGACATCGACAGCCCGGTCGACGACAATACCGTTGATCGGCGCGCGGATCGTCGTGCGTTCGAGATCGATACGCGCACTGGCCAGCGCGGCATCGCGCTGGGCCAGCACAGCCTGGGCATTGGCGATCTGCGCGCGCGCCACCTCGACATCGGCCTGGGCCGCGTCGAGCGCGGTCTGGGCAGTGTCCAGCGAGGTCTGGGCCACCGTGCCGCGCTCGCGCAGCGTTGCCATGCGGTCAAATTCCAGCTGGGCCTCGCGCAGCGTGGCCTGGGCGCGGGCGAGCGAGGCGCGCTGCAATTGCAGGCTCGCGGCCGCCGTCGCACGCGCGGCCTCGGCTTCGGTGACCCGGGTCTCGTAGGTCTGCGGATCGAGCCGGGCGATGACCTGGCCTTCCTCGACCTCATCGTTGAAATCGACATGCAGTTCGGCGATCTGGCCGGACAGCTGCGAGCCGACCTCGACCGTCACCAGCGCGCTGACAGCGCCGGAGGCCGCCACGATACGGCGCACATCGGCCGGGGCCGCAGCCTCGGTCTCGATCGTCACCTCGCCGGCCCCGCCGTCACCGCGGCCGAACATCCACCAGCCACCGCCGGCGATGATGACAAGTGCAACCGCCCCGGCAATCCAACGCCTGTTGTCGAGCATTCCGTACCCCCTTCACGATCCGGCCCCTGCGGCCCTGCCACCCCTGCGGACGGTGCAACGCGGCACGGCGGATAATCCGTCGCGGCAGATGCAGGTCATCGCATGTAGCTCAGGGCCGGGGGAAAGGCTATGACGGGAGGTATCGAGTTCAGCGGAAGGTGCCGCGCGTGGAGGAAATCGAGTTCCTGCTGTCCGTCCCGGGCATGCCGCTGGCCCTGCGCCTCGCACCGCTGGTCGCCGTGGCCGTGTGGATCTTCATCACCGTCAATCTCTGGCGCGGCGGTTTCACCGACCTCACCGAACGCCTCAGCCGCCCGCGTTATGCCGGGCCGGAACGCGCCCGGGCCGTGATGATGATCCCGCTGCGCGCGCTCATGCTGGCCGGCGTCGCAGGCTTTGCCGCCGTGATGACCGTGCTGGGCCTGTTGTTCAATGCCGCCGTGATCCTGAACATCATCCAGGCTGTGCGGGGGCTCTGAGCTCCGGCGGCGGCCCGGCGCACCGGCGCCCTTCCCCGGCCAGCCAGTCCCCGAAGGCCTCGGCGGCCGCATGCGGCTGCCCGGCCGGACGGATATAGACATAGGCCAGACCGGTATCGGCCAGCCCCAGCGGCGCGACCAGCTGGCCGTCCGCCAGATCGTCCTGCACCAGGCTCCAGCCGCCGATCGCCACGCCCAGCCCGGCCGAGGCCGCCGCGAGCATGTAGAAGGTGTGATCGAAAAAGGTCCCGGCACGGCCGTCCGATGGCGGCCGGCCGGTGCGCGCCTCCCATTCCGCCCAGCCTTCCGGATAGGTGCGTGTGTGAAGGCGGGTCAGCCCGTCCAGGCCCGCGCCGTCTGCGTGCTCCGCCCACAGCGCCGGTGCGACGACCGGGCCCTGATAGTCCGGCAGGAAAGCGGTGACCTCCGGTCCGGCGACACGGGCCGCGGTCTGCATGCGGATCGCGGCATCATAGCCGCCGGTGCGGAAATCGACCGGTGCATGCGACTCGCTGACTTCCACCGCGATCTGCGGATGGTCGCGATAAAAGCGCGGCAGGCGCGGGATCAGCCAGCGCATGGCAAATGTCCCCAGACAGGAGACCCGCAGGACCGACTGGGCCGCACGTGCACGGCGCGGCAATCCGGCCTGGATATCGTCGAAGGCCCGGTCCAGCACATCGGCGAGCTGGCGGCCGGCCGGGGTCAGGCGGAGATCGGTTCTCGGCCCCTCGACCAGCGACACGCCGAGCCAGTCCTGCAGCGCCCGGACCTGCCGGCTCACCGCGCCATGGGTGACGCACAGCTCGTCGGCCGCGCGCAGCATGCGGCCATGCCGGGCAAAGGCCTCGAAGGCCCGCAACGCACTGAAAGGCGGCAAATCGCGGCGTTTCATCGGGTTCCAGACCGTCAGCTATGTGAGTCAGGGTCGGCAGAAGAGTGCTCTGCCACCATTTGCAAGACCAATATGTGATCTGAGCTCACATCAAAAGGAAATAGTATCGCTTGTTTCCACCGCCCGGGTGGCGATGCTCCGGCGCCGTGACGCCAAGGAGACGCCATGCCCCGGATCGCCGCTTCACCGCTGCTTCAGGCCTGCCTGCTGGGCGTGACCCAGATCGTCGGCTTCGGCTCGACCCTCTATCTGCTGACAGTGCTGGCGGCGCCGATCGGCAATGCGATGGGCTGGCCGCTGGCCTGGGTGTCCGGCGGCATGTCGGCCGGGATCGTCACCTCTGCCCTCGTCGCGCCACATGTCGGACGCCTGATCGCCCGCGAGGGCGGCCGCCGGGTCCTGATGACGGGATCGCTGCTGCTGGCCGCCGGTCTGGCGACTATCGGACTGGCCTGGCACTACGCAATCTATCTGATCGGCTGGAGCCTGGTTGGCCTGGGCATGGCGTGCAGCCTCTATGACGCGGTGTTCAGCACGCTGGGCCGGGCCCATGGTCACAAGGCCCGGCGCCTGATCTCGACCGTCGCCCTGTGGGGCGGGTTTGCCAGCACCGTGTTCTGGACGCTCAGCGGCGTGCTGGTGGAAGCGGCCGGCTGGCGCGTCACCTGCCTGGTCTATGCAGCAGCCCAGATCGCCATCTGCCTGCCGCTGTTCTTTTTCGCCGCACCTGCAGGCCTGGCCGAGGCCGCACCGGCAGACCCGGACCGCAAGGCCCGTCCCCATCCCGTTGCCCGCACCGTGCACACGCTGGAACCGGCCCGCACCCTGTCGGCGATCCTTTTCATCGCGGAAGTCCTGGTGGCGTCGATCATCGCCGTCCATCTGGTCAATCTGCTGGCGCGCATGGATGTGGGACTGACCGCCGCAGTAGCGCTCGGCGCGTTCATTGGTCCGGCGCAGGTCGCCGGCCGCGCGGTCGAGATGACGCTGGGCCAGCGGCTGCACCCGGCGATGACGGTGATCCTGGCGATCGGCGCGATCATCACCGGGCTGGGCCTGCTCACGATCGACGCGCCCGCTGTCCGGATGCTGGCCGTGATCGTCTATGGCGCGGGGATCGGCGTGCTCTCCATCGCCCGCGGCACGCTGCCGCTGGCGCTGTTCGGACCGGTCCGCCAGCCCGTCGTGACGGGCCAGATCGCGCGGCCGATCATGCTGGTCCAGGCGGTCTCGCCGGTCGCCGGTGCCTTCGCGATCACCCGACTGCCGCCGGAAACCGTGCTCTGGCTGCTCGCCGCCATTGCCGGTATCGCCCTTGCGGCCGGCCTGCTTCTGCGCCGGATCTGCCTGGCACAACCGGACCCGGCCGCACTGCCAGACAGTCACAGCACCTGACAGATCGACAATCCGGGTTGGCAGGCGTATCTGCCAAAAGGCAATCCGGCCTGAAGGAAACCTGTCATGAGCGAGCTCCCGCCCTGTCCCGAATGCGGCTCGGCCTTCACCTATGAGGACGGTGCACTGCTCGTCTGCCCCGAATGCGCCCATGAATGGACGGCCAGTGCGGCGCCGGCGGCGGCAAGCGGCCCGGTCTGGCGCGATGCCAACGGCACAGAGCTCGCCGACGGCGATACGGTCACCGTGATCAAGGACCTCAAGATCAAGGGCACATCCCAGGTCGTGAAGGTCGGAACCAAGGTGAAGAATATCCGCCTGGTCGAAGGCGATCACGATATCGACTGCCGCATCGACGGCGTCGGCCAGATGGGCCTGAAAAGCGAGTTCGTGAAGAAGGTCTAGGCCATCCCGTCGGGGAAATTGCGGGTCCAGACATCACCGAAACGGTCATGCGCCCGCACGGCACGGCCGATCGCGGCGAGGCGCGGCGTCTCGGTGTCGAACCAGTCGCGGCCGGGACGCCAGAACGTCATCGCGCCGAGATAGATATCGACCGCGGTCAGACGTCCGCCCAGGAACCAGGGACCGGCCGCCCGGCTGCTGGAGGCCTGCTGTTCGAGAATGCGGTACAGCCGCTTGCCATAGGCATCGACCGTCTCGCGGAAACCGGCCTGCCCCTCCGGCGCCGGCACGAAGCGCTCCGGCACATCGCCATAGGTGTAGGTCGGGTAGATATTGGCGACCAGGAAGACGAGGGCGTTGAGGAAGTCCGCCCGGTCGTGTGCATCCGGGCCGGGGACGAGCGAGGTCTCGCCCGCCAGGTCTGCCAGGTGCAGCGTGATCGCCGCGCTCTCGGTCATCACCGTGCCGTCATCGAGCACCAGGGTCGGGATCTGGGCCAGCGGATTGATGCCCTCCAGCGCGTCCCGTGCGCTGTCATCGGCGAACAGGTCGCCCACCGGCTCAAGCGTGTGCGCCAGTCCGTACCAGGCCAGCTGCGCCTCGGCGATCACCGATCCCCAGCCTGCGCGTGCATAGAGTTTCATCATCCTCTCCCGTCTCCCTTCAGCGGTCGCGCTGTCCCCGGTCTGGCGGCGAGAGCGACTAACTGGTAAAAACTAGTTTGGAGGCTATGAATGAGTCAACTTGTAAAAAGCATTTTACCGGTTAGACAGGTTCGGCCGTGACGGACTTCGGACCGGAGCACTTCATCGGCGGCCGGCTGTGCATCGACTTCTGCAACACCGCAGATGGCCGCGAGACGCGCTTTGCCGATGCGCTCGCCGAACCCGCGGATGCCGTGCGCTGGATGACGGCCTCGGGCCATTGGCCTGACAGCGACGTTGCGGCCCTGGACGTGCATCTGGCCGGTGCCGGCGCCTGGGAGCGTTTCCACGCGACCGCCCATGATCTGCGCGAAGCGATCTATCAGGCCCTGACCAGCCGGATGCGGGACGGCCAGCCGGCCGCGCAGGCGCTTGATCGCCTCGCCGCGCACTATCGCGCGATCGCCGGGCAGGCTGCCCTCGTCACGGACGCGGGCGGGCAGACGCAGCTGGACTGGTCCGGCGCAGATGCCGGCACGCGCCTGCTTGCGCCCGTCGTGATGGATGCGGTGACGTTGCTGGGCGAAGACCATGCGGCGCGGCTGAAACAGTGCGATGGCGAGCGCTGCGGCTGGCTCTTCCTCGACACCTCGAAGGCCGGCCGCCGCCGCTGGTGCGACATGGCGACCTGCGGCAATGTCTCCAAGGCCCGCCGCCATGCGGCCCGCAAGCAACCGGCAGGCTAGTGCCGGGCCGCTTCCGGCACCCCGCAAGCCCAACATTACGGGAATTTTACTTAACCGGGTGGTCTTCGGCGTTGCACTTTGCGACCATAAATCCTGCATCACAGGTTAGGGGTAAACCATGAAACGACTACTCACGGCCGCCTTTGCCGCGGCCGTCTCGCTCGGCGGTCTGGCGCATGCCCAGACGCCCGAGATCGACATTCCTTACGAAAGCTTCGAGCTGGAGAACGGCCTGACAGTCGTCGTTCACGAGGATCGCAAGGCACCGATCGTCGCCGTGTCCATCTGGTATGGCGTCGGTTCCGCCGACGAACCGGCCGGCCGCACGGGCTTCGCCCACCTGTTCGAACACCTGATGTTCAACGGGTCGGAAAATTACAATGACGATTATTTCGGTCCTTTCGAACAGGTCGGCGCGACCGGCATGAACGGCACGACCTGGTTCGACCGCACCAACTATTTCCAGACCGTGCCGACGCCGGCCCTGGAAATGGCACTGTGGATGGAATCCGACCGGATGACCCACCTCTTGGGCGCCATCGACCAGGAACGCCTCGACGAGCAGCGCGGCGTTGTGCAGAACGAAAAGCGCCAGGGCGACAACCAGCCTTACGGCATGGTCGAGTACTCCCAGCTGCGCGCGCTTTTCCCGGAAGGCCACCCCTACGCCCACTCCACGATCGGTTCGATGGAAGATCTCGACGCCGCCTCGCTGGAAGACGTGCAGGAGTGGTTCCGCCAGTATTACGGCGCCTCCAACGCGGTTCTGGTGCTCGCCGGCGACATTGACGCCGAGGAAGCCCGCCCGCTGGTGCAGCGCTATTTCGGCGACGCGCCGGTCGGCCCGCCGGTCACCCGCATGGACCAGTGGATCCCGGAACGCGACCGCAACACGACCGAGACGATGTATGACGACGTGCCGCAGGCGCGCATCTACCGCACCTGGGTCGTGCCGGGCCGCATCACCGAGGAACGTGCCCAGCTGGAGCTGTTCGCCACCGTCCTGGGCGGCGGCCGCACCTCGCGCCTCTATCGCGACTTCGTCTTCGACCGCCAGGTCGCGACCCGCGCCGTGGCCTATGTCGAGGAACATCAGCTCGCCAGCCAGTTCCACATCGAGGTGACCCTCAATCCGGGTGAAGACCCCGACGCGGCCTCGGCCCGCATCGACGAGATCGTCGCCGAACTGCTGGCCGAAGGTCCGACGGCCGACGAGCTGGCCGCTGCGCGCACGCGTATCAATGCCTCCACCATTCGCGGTCTGGAACAGATCGGCGGCTTCGGCGGCAAGGCCGTCACGCTGGCCGAAGGCCAGCTCTATGCCGGCGACCCGGCGTTCTGGCGCACCCTGCTGGACCGTCTGAACACGGCCAGCGCCGAGGCGATCACCGCCACGGCGAACGCGTGGCTGTCCACCGGCTATCACGAGATCACCGTCCTGCCCTTCGGCGAATTCCAGAGTGTCGCCACCGATGCCGACCGTTCGGCCCTGCCGTCGGTCACGGAAACGCCGGAACTGGTCTGGCCGGCCGTCGAGACGGCCGAGCTGTCCAATGGCATGGATATCGTCTTCGTGCGCCGCGACGCCGTTCCGGTCGTGGAAATGCAGATGGTGTTCGATGCCGGCTATGCGGCCGACAGTGTCGAGGGCGGCCAGACGGGTCTGGCCAGTTTCACCATGAACATGCTGGACGAAGGTGCCGGCCGCATGGACGCGCTGGAAATTGCCGCCGAGGCCGAACGCCTGGGTGCCAACCTGTCCACCGGTGCCGGTCTCGACCAGTCCACGGTGACGCTCTCGGCCCTGCGCTCCAACCTGCGCGCATCGCTCGATCTGATGGCGACCGTGGTCACCGACCCGACCTTCGCCGATGACGATATCGAACGGATCCGCGAGCAGACGCTGAACGGCATCCGCCAGGAGATGGCCAATCCGATCGCCATCGCCCTGCGCATGCTGCCGCCGGAAATGTATGGCGAAGGCCATGCCTATTCGGTGCCTTTCACGGGTTCGGGCACGATGGAAAACGTGACGGGCTTCACCCGTGACGATCTCGTCGCGCACCACCGCACCTGGATGCGTCCGGACAATGCGACCCTGTTCATCGTCGGCGACACGACGCTGGACGAGATCACGCCGATGCTGGAACGGGCCTTCCGCCGCTGGGATGCCCCGAGCACCCCGCTGCCGCAGAAGAACATGGCCCGCGCGGAGAATGCGGACAGTGCCCGCGTGATCATCGTGGATCGTCCGAACTCGCCGCAATCGCTGATCCTGGCCGGTCTGATCGGTCCGGAAGGCACGGTGGAAAATCCGGAAGTCTATGCCGCGATGAATGACGCCATCGGCGGTTCCTTCACCGCCCGGGTCAATATGAACCTGCGTGAAGACAAGGGCTGGTCCTACGGTGCCCAGACCCTGCTCTGGGGCGCCCGCGGACAACGTCCGTGGATCGTCTATGCGCCGGTCCAGACCGACCGCACGGCGGACAGCCTTGCCGAACTGCTGCGGGAGTTCAACGAGTTCACCTCCACCAACCCGGCCACGGCCGAGGAGCTGGAGCGCTCGATCAACAACTCCACCCGCTCCCTGCCCGGTCAGTTCGAGACCGCCGCCGCCGTCCGCGGCAGCCTGGTCTCGAGCCAGAATTACGGCCGTGACTGGGACTATCCGGCGAGCCTGACCGAGCGCTATCGCTCGCTCGACCTCGAAGAGGTCCGGGCCGCAGCACGCGAAGTGGTTCACCCCGAACAGCTGGTCTGGCTGATCGTGGGCGATGCTGCCCAGATCGAGGAGAGCATCCGCGCCCTCGACATGGGTGAAATCGAAGTGCGCCAGCTGGGCCAGTAAGGCCCGGCCAGCCGGCCGCAGGCGAAACAGGACCGGGCGCCGGAGCTGTGTCCGGCGCGCGTTTGTTTTTGGCCGGGAGCCGGGTGCGGTGGCGTTGGCGTGACCGGGGGACGCGCCTAGGCTCGGCGCCCCGGTCCCGGTCGG
>JAZAHA010000016.1:0-128484 GCA_036231565.1 Pseudomonadota bacterium | reverse complement strand
AAATCTCCGCGTGCGGGATGCCTCGGGCATCACCACCAACACTTCAAATTCGGACACGATGTCCGCCGTGCATCCCGCACCCCTCTCATATCTCCAGGGCGCAAGCCCGTGGAGGGTTTTGTGCTGTGCAGGTTTCCTCCCCATTTCATGGGGAGGTGGATCGCCGCCAGGCGGCGAGACGGAGGGGCGCCGCGTCAGCGGCGAAGTGCTTGAGACAAGCTCCACCGTCTCCCGGCGCTCACGCGCCGGCCCCTTCGACCCCTCCTTCGCCAAGGCTATGGAGGGCCCACTTCCCCACATTGTGGGGAAGAAAGAGAGCGTGGCGCTTTCCCCGGATTTATTCCGGGGCCGGGGTAAGTGGTGAGAAACGGAGCCCCCCCTATTTCGGTGCGGAAATATGGATCGGGTGACCCAGCGCGGTCAGGGCGGCTTCGGCGAAGCCTTCAGTCAAGGTCGGGTGGACGTGGATCGTGCCGGAAATGTCTTCCAGGCGCGCGCCCATCTCGACCGCCAGGGCGAACTCGCCCGACAGCTCGGAGACATGCGTGCCCACGGCGTGGATGCCCAGGATGACATGATCGTCCTTGCGCGCGGTGACGCGGACGAAACCGCCATCCGTGCCGGCATCCATGGAGAGGTAGCGGCCAGAGGCGGCCAGCGGGAATTTGCCCGTGATCACCTCTTCGCCCTTCGCCTTGGCCTCGTCCGGCGTCAGGCCGACACCGACGACTTCCGGCTCGGTGAAGCACACCGCGGCGATGGCGACAGGATCGTGCACCCGGCGCTGACCGGCAATGATCTCGGCGACCATTTCGCCCTGGGCCGTCGCCTTGTGCGCCAGCAGCGGCTCGCCGACGACATCGCCGATGGCATAGACGCCGCGCATGCCGGTGCGGCACTGGGCGTCGACCTTGATGAACTTGCCATCCATATCGAGGCCCATGTTTTCCAGGCCCCAGCCATCCAGGCACGCCTTGCGGCCGACGGCGACGAGGATCTTGTCGGCCTCGATCGACTGCGTGGCGCCCTTGGCGTCCTCATATTCCAGAACGGCCTTGCCGCCCTTTGTCTCGGTCACCCCCTTGGCCTTGCACGACAGGTGGACATCCACCTTGTGCTTCTTCAGCCACATCGTGATCGGGCGGGTGATTTCCTTGTCATAGAGCGGCAGGATGCGGTCCAGCGCCTCGATGAAGGTCACCTCGGTGCCCAGCTTGCGATAGGCGATGCCGAGTTCCAGGCCGATATAGCCCGCCCCGACGACGACCAGCTTTTCCGGACGCTCGGTCAGATCCAGCGCCTGGGTCGACCCGATCACCGATTTGCCGAAGGGCATGAAGGGCAGTTCCACTTCCACCGAACCGGTGGCCAGGATCACATTCTCGGCCGTGATCTCGACCTTTTCGCCGTCTTCCTGCGTGACGATGCAGGTCTTGGCGTTGGAGAATTCGGCCCAGCCGGCGATGTGTTCGGCACCAGCGGCCTTGATCAGCTGCGCCACGCCGCCGGTCAGCTTGGAGACGATACCGTCCTTCCAGCCCACCAGCTTGCCCATGTCCAGCTTGGGCGCCTCGGAGAGCGAAATGCCGAAACGGTCGCCCTTGGCGGCCGCGGACATGTGCTCGAACTCGGTCGCCGCATGGATCATCGCCTTGGAGGGGATGCAGCCGCGATTGAGGCAGGTCCCGCCCAGACCGTGCTTGTCTACAATGATCGTGTCGAGGCCCAGCTGGCCGGCGCGGATCGCAGCCGGATAGCCGCCCGGGCCACCACCGACGACGAGGACCTGGCAAGTGCGTTGTTGCATGGCGTGCGCTCCCTAGCCCATGAACAGGGTGGCCGGGTTCTCCAGGAACCCTTTGACCCGCTGGATCAGCATGGCGGCGTCATAGCCGTCGACGATACGGTGGTCGAAACAGGATGACAGGTTCATCACCTTGCGCGGCACGACCTGACCGTCAGCGTCATACCGCGGCAGGGTCTGCATCTTGTTGACGCCGATGATGGCGGTTTCCGGCGCATTGAGGATCGGCGTGGTGACCAGACCGCCGATCGCCCCCAGCGAGGTGATGGTGATGGTCGAACCGGTCAGCTCGTCCTTGGTTGCCTTGCCGTCCTTGGCCGCCTGGCCGAGACGGCCCAGCTCGCTGGCGATCTGCCAGATATCCAGGCTTTCCGCGTGCTTGATCACCGGCACCATCAGACCGTTCGGCGTCGCCGCGGCGATGCCGCAATGGACGGCGTCATACTTGGTCAGCACCATGGCCTCGCCGTCGAAATGGGCATTGGCCTGGGGCGTGTGCGGCAGGGCCCGTGTCAGCGCCATCACCAGGAAGGGGATGAAGGTCAGCTTGGGCTGGTCCTCGCGGCGGGTATTGTTGAGATGCGCCCGCAGCTCTTCCAGCGCGGTGACGTCGATCTCCTCGACATAGGCGATGTCGGGGATGGTGCGCTGGGCGCGCGACATGTTGTCGGAGATGCGCCGGCGCAGGCCGATCACCTTCTCCTCGGTGACACCCGTCTGCGGCGCACGGATCGCCGTGCCGCCCCCGCCGGACTTCGACGCGAGGCGTCCGCCGGACTTGATGAAATCGTCCAGATCCTCGTGCGTGATGCGGCCGGCCGGACCGGTGCCCGGCACCAGGCCGAGATCGATATCCTTGTCCAGGGCCCGCTTGCGCACGGCCGGGCTGGCCAGCGGGCGCTCACCGGTCATGCGGGCGGCCACGGAGGGCGCCGCAGCAGCCTGTTCCGGCTCGACCGGCTTTTTCGGCTCGGGCCGGGCCGGCGCTTCCGGCTCCGGCTCTTTCGCCGCGTCCTCGGCCGGCGCCGCGCCATCGGTGGCGATGAACATGATCTCGGTGCCCACAGCGATGACATCGCCCGGTGCGCCGACCAGCTTGGTGACCGTGCCGTTCACGGCGCAGGGGATTTCCACCGTCGCCTTGTCTGTCATCACGTCCAGCACGTGCTGGTCCTCGGTGACGGTGTCACCTTCCTTGACGTGCCATTCGACGATCTCGGCCTCGACGATCCCTTCGCCGACATCGGGCATCTTGTAGCGGTATTCGCTCATCTTAAGCCTCCAGAACGGCGTTCATCGCATTGATGAAACGCTCCGGGCCCGGGAAGTAGGACCATTCATGCGCATGCGGGTAAGGTGTGTCCCAGCCGGTGACGCGCTGGATCGGCGCCTCGAGGGCGTAGAAGCATTCTTCCTGGATCTGCGCGGCCAGCTCGGCTGCGAAGCCGGATGTGCGCGGCGCTTCCTGGGCAACGATGCAGCGGCCGGTCTTGTTGACCGAACGGGCGATCGTCTCGATGTCGTAGGGGACCAGGGTGCGCAGATCGATGATCTCCGCATCCACGCCGGCCTTTTCCGCTGCCGCCTGGGCAACGAGCACCAGCGTGCCATAGGTGACGATGGTCACGGCACTGCCTTCGCGAACCACGTCCGCCTTGCCGATCGGCACGGTGTAGTGGCCTTCGGGCACCTCGCCCTTGGGATGTTTGCCCCAGGACGACAGCGCGCCGCCGGAATGCCCGTCGAACGGACCGTTATAGAGACGCTTGGGCTCGAAGAAGATCACCGGATCCGGGCTTTCGATGGCCGAGATGAGCATGCCCTTCGCGTCATACGGGTTGGACGGCATCATCACCTGCACACCCGGGATGTGGGTGAAGAAGGCTTCCGGGCTCATCGAGTGGGTCTGGCCGCCGCGGATACCGCCGCCGCAGGGCGTGCGGATCACCACCGGTGCGGTGAACGTGCCGGCCGTGCGATAGCGCAGGCGCGACAGTTCGGACACGATCTGGTCGAGGCCGGGGAAGATATAGTCGGCAAACTGGATTTCCGCGACAGGCTTGAGGCCGCGGGCGGCCATGCCGATCGCCATGGCGACGATCGCCGCCTCGTTGATCGGTGCATCGAAGGAGCGGTCGAGACCGTATTTCTTCTGCAGGTTCGCCGTGACGCGGAACACGCCGCCGAAATAGCCGGCATCCTCGCCGAAGCTGACGACGTCGCCATCGCGTTCCATCATCACATCCAGGGCCGAGTTGAGCGCCTGGATCATGTTCATCGTGGCCATGTCCTAGACTCCCAGATCCTGGCGCTGGCGGCGCAGGCGCCAGTCCTGTTCGGCGTAAACATCCTCGAAGATGGAATTGACCGGCGACAGCGGGCCGTCATGCAGCGTGCCGTGGCTTTCCGCTTCCTTGTAGGAGGCGATCACCAGCTCGTTCAGTTCCTTCTCCAGCGCGGTGTGACGCTCCTCGTCCCACTCGCCCAGACCGATGAGATGGTTCTTCAGGCGCGCGATCGGATCGCCCAGCGGCCAGATCTCGTTCTCGCCCTTGGGACGGTAGCCGGACGGGTCATCCGAGGTGGAGTGCGCGTCGGCGCGATAGGTAAAGGTCTCGATCACCGTGGCGCCATGACCGGCACGGGCGCGTTCGGCGGCCCATTGCGTGGCGGCATAGACGGCGAGGAAGTCATTGCCGTCGACCCGCAGCGAGGCGAGGCCATAGCCGAGGCCCTTGAGCGCGAAGCTGGGCGACTGACCGGCAGCGATGCCCTGGAAGGTCGAGATGGCCCACTGATTGTTGACGACGTTGAGGATCACCGGCGCCTTGTAGGTCGAGGCCAGAACCAGCGCGCCATGGAAGTCGCCCTCGGCGGTCGAACCCTCGCCGATCCAGCTTGCGGCGATCTGCTTGTCGCCCTTGTACTGGCACGCCATCGCATAGCCCACGGCCTGCGGGAATTGCGTCGCCAGATTGCCCGAGATCGAGAAGAAATTGCCCTCGGCCCAGGTGTAGTGCACCGGCAGCTGGCGGCCCTTCAGATTGTCCCGGCTGTTGGAGATGCAGTGGCACATCATGTCGACAATGTCGCGGCCGCGCGCAAACAGGATGCCCTGCTGGCGGTAGGACGGGAAGACCATGTCGCCCTTGTCCAGCGCCATCGCGCCGGCGACGGCAACCGCCTCCTCGCCCGTCGACTTCATGTAGAAGCTCATCTTGCCCTGGCGCTGCAGCTTCAGCATGCGGTCGTCATAGGCGCGGGTGAGCATCATGTGGCGCAGACCCTCGCGCAGCACATCCGGCTGCAGCTTGGGATCCCAGTCGCCGACGGCCTGGTGGTTGTGATCGAGCACACCGATCAGGCCGAGCGCCAGGTCGCGCGTCTCCATGCCCGCAACGGACGGGTCGGGACGCGGCGCCTCACCGGCAGCCTGCAGGTCGAGATGGGAGAAGTCGGGCGTGTCGCCGGGCCGGACATGAGGCGCCGGAACATGGAAGCGGGGTTCGTCTTGTGCCATGGGCTCTCGCTGAACTGATGGGGCGTCTGGGCCCCGGCAATCGCCGCGATATACTGGCTCGCGAGCGCGACACGGCGTCTAACGCGGATGGACAGGTCTTGTCTACCGTTGGAATGCGGCGCCATTTCGGGGTTCGCAAGTGCAATATATTGGATTAATTTCGCAGAAATCCATGGTTTGAGGAAATAATGACCGCCACTCTAGACACGATTGATGTCCGCATTCTGGAAGCCCTGCAGGAAGATGCCGGCCGCTCGGTCGCCGACATCGCCGAAATCGTCGGCCTGACACCCTCGCCCTGCTGGCGCCGGATCCGGCGGCTGGAAACCGAGGGCATCATCAAGCGCCGCTCGGTCCAGCTCGACCGACGCGCCATCGGCCTGATGTTCACCGCCTATCTGGAAGTGAAGATCCAGCCGGCCCGCAAGGCGAATTACGAAAAGTTCGAAAGCGCCATCCAGTCCTTCAAGGAAGTCACCGAGGCCGCCACCATGACCGGCCCCTATGATTACCTGCTCAAGGTCGTGACGCCGGACATCGATAGCTATAACGACTTCATGTACGAGAAGATGATCCCGCTCGACGTGGTCGGCGATTTCCGCACCTCCGTGCAGATCCGCAATGTGAAGGAAGGCCGCGGCCTGCCCCTCAACCATATCGAGGACTAGGTGGCCCTTCGCCAGCGCAGCATGACGGGGCCGCTCCTGTGGGGCGCCGCGATCCTCGTCACGCTCGTCATCGTGATCGTTGTGCGGTTCGACCTCTCCGGCAATCTGGAGATCGATGCCTGTCTCGATGCGGGCGGCCGCTGGGACCGCAGCACATCCATCTGCGACTTCACACCGCCTCAGGAAGAGACCAGCCGTGGCACACGCGCGGTATCGGTCCGCGCCGCGCTTCAGGGCTGACCCGCCGCCAAAAGAAAAGGGCGCAGCCAGCCGGCCGCGCCCTTCTTCATTCCGCTCCGGCGCGACGCTTACACCATGCGCTCGACGGCCACGGCGGTGGCTTCACCGCCGCCGATGCACAGCGAGGCAACGCCCTTGGTCTTGCCGGCCTTTTCCAGCGCCGCCAGCAGCGTCACCATGATGCGGGCACCCGAGGCGCCGATCGGGTGACCCAGGGCGCAGGCGCCGCCATTGACGTTGATGATGTCGTGGGAAATGCCCAGCTCCTTCATCGCGATCATCGGCACGACGGCAAAAGCCTCGTTGATCTCCCACAGATCGACATCCTCGACCTGCCAGCCGGCCCGCTCGACGACCTTGCGCATGGCAGGCACCGGCGCGGTGGTGAAATAGGCCGGCTCGTGGGCATGGGCCGCCGTGGCCACGATGCGGGCGATCGGCTTGATACCGCGGCGTTCGGCTTCAGACTGGCGCATCATCACCAGCGCTGCGGCACCATCGGAGATGGCGGACGCATTGGCTGCGGTGACCGTACCGTCCTTGGAGAAGGCCGGACGCAGGGACGGGATTTTCTCCGGCATCGCCTTGCGCGGCAGCTCGTCGGTATCGACCGTCACATCGCCCTTGCGGGTCTGGATCGTCACCGGCGCGATCTCGCGCTTGAAATCGCCCTCCTTGGTCGCACGCTGGGCACGGGCCAGGGTTTCCAGGGCGTAGGCATCCTGCTGTTCGCGGGTGAACTGGTGTTCTTCCGCGATCATGTCGGCATAGACGCCCATCGGCTTCTTCTCGTAGGCGTCCTCGAGACCGTCCTGGGCCATGTGGTCCTTGATCGTGTCATGGCCGTATTTGAAGCCGCCACGATGCGTGGGCAGCATGTGCGGGGCATTGGTCATCGACTCCATGCCGCCGGCGATGATGATCTCGGCATCGCCCGAGGCAATCGCTGCACGGCCCATGATCGCCGCCTGCATGCCCGAACCGCACATCTTGTTCAGCGTGGTCGCCTCGACGGATTTGGGCAGGCCGGCCTTGATCGCGGCCTGGCGGCCCGGCGCCTGGCCCTGGCCGGCCATCAGCACATTGCCCATCAGGATCTGGTCGACATCGTCGCCGGCGAGACCGGCCTCTTCCATCGCCGCCTTGACGGCAATCGCACCGAGTTCGTTGGCCGAAAGCGGCGCCAGCTCACCCAGCAGGCCGCCCATCGGGGTGCGGGCCATGCCGACGATGACAATGGGATCGTCGCTAGCACTCATTTCGTGTCTCCTCAGGGGTTGGTTTCGTCTCTAGTCTGGCGCGCATGATCGAAAGATGCGGCACAGCGTCAAGCATTTTCGCAGATGCAACATCGGCGGTCCGGACCTGGCCGCGATTGTCCGATTGGGGACAATCCCTTCTGCTGTTTGCCGTTTTCGCGCTCATCGCTGCCTATTTGGGGCAACATGAATCACTGTTCAAGTTTTCCCTGACCGATGAATGGCGGCCATTCATCGCCATTGCGGCAGCTGCAATCCTGGTCCCCGCGCTCGCCGAAGAGATGGTTTTCCGGGTCCTGCTCGGCGGCCGGACCGGCTGGCTGAGAGCCGCCCTCGCCCTGGCCGCCTTCGTGCTCTGGCACCCCGTACAAGTCTGGCTCGGCCTGCCGATGGCCCAGCCGGCGTTTCTGGAGCCCGCCTTCCTGGCGATCGTGGCGCTGCTGGGACTGGTGTGTACTTTGGCCTGGCGCCGCAGCGGCTCGGTCTGGCCCGCCGTCATGATCCATTGGGGTACGGTGGTTTTGTGGAAAGCCGTGGCGGCCGGGTGAGACGCAGCCATTCATGGTTCTCTTGCCGAGGTTTCACTTGCCGGCGGAACATCTGCCGACCGGAAGTGGATTTCAGGCATCATCGTCTTCAGGCATCATCGTCCGCACCCACCGCGCGATCCAGATCGCGGTGCCCTTCCAGAACATTGATGACTTGCAGCACATCGTCCCTGTACCGGAAGAAGATCACGTAATTGCCGAACGGGATGCTGCGCAATTCGCTCCCGAGTTCCGGTCGCAGCTGTCCCAGCTGGAAGGGCTGAGCCGCCAGTTCCCGGCATCGCTGCGTCAGGTTTCGCACATGCCGTCGGCCGGTAACCTGATCGCCACTGCGACGGGTGATGTAGTTCTGGATAGCTTCGAGATCGTCAATCGCGCCGGAAAGCAGCTCCAGGCGAAACACCTCAGAAGCCTTCGGCCTTCATGCGTTCCGCTACGGCGTCGAGATGCGCCTCGACATCCTCGATCGTGTGACTGCCGCCTCGCTCGATCGATGCGTTGAGTTTGTCCCGCAACTCCGCCAGCCGCGCCTCGCGCTCCTCGACCAGCCGCAACCCGTCCTCGATCACCTCGGCTTCGGTCTTGTAGCGGCCCTGTTCGACCTGCTCTTTGACGAAGATCTGCCAGCGCTTGTCGAGCGAAATGGACATGGAACACCTCCTTGAGGTTGTAATTCTAGCACGCTTCGGCGCGGAACGCCCCCCTTTTGTTCCGCACCGGCAAGCCAGTGTGAGGCCGATCCCGTCAGAGATATGTGCAACACACCCCACCATTGAGCTCTTGTCAGCCAGCGGGCCTCAGTCCTTCAATCCGGTCAAGGGTGAAACCGCGACGCGGCGCCAGAGGCGCCCTTGACCGGATTGAAGGACTGAGGCGGAATCCCGGCAAGAGATCAAAGGCTGGATCTGCGCAAAATGCGCGCCCCCTCACCCGATCAGCCGCACACCCGTACCCGAATTGCCGCGCCCGCTCGTCGACGCGATCCAGCCTCCGCCCAGCACGCGGTCCTCGTCATCGCTGGAATAGAAGACGCAGGCCTGGCCCGGCGCCACACCTTCCTCGCCCTTGGCGAGGACGACGCTGACGCTGTCGCCATCGACCGCCAGGGCGGCCGGCACGGGCGGCCGCGTCGAGCGCACCTTCACGCGTACGGGGGCACCGTCTGACAGGGCGTCATCGCCCAGCCAGTTGATCTCCTTCAGGCCGATCGTGTCGACTTCCAGCGCCTCGCGCGGGCCGACAATCACCTGCGCCGTTTCAGCATCGAGGCGCACGACATAAAGCGGATCGCCCAGGGCGATGTTCAGCCCGCGGCGCTGGCCGACCGTATAGCGGATCACCCCGTCATGATTGCCCAGCACCCGGCCGTCGACATGCACGATCTCGCCCGGACGCGAGGCGCCGGGACGCACTTTCTCGACAATGTCGACATAGCGGCCCTGGGGGACAAAACAGATATCCTGGCTGTCCGGCTTGTCGGCGACGACGAGGCCGAAAGCCTCGGCCAGCCGGCGCGTCTGGTCCTTGTTGAGATGACCCAGCGGGAAGCGCAGGAAGTCCAGCTGCTCATGCGTGGTCGCGAACAGGAAGTAGGACTGGTCCTTGCCGGCATCGGCGGCCCGGCGCAGCTCCGGCCCGTTCGGGCCGGCCACGCGCTGGATGTAATGCCCGGTCGCCATGCAGGCCGCACCCAGCTGGCGCGCCGTGTCCAGAAGATCGGCAAACTTGACCGTCTGGTTGCAGCGCACGCAGGGAATGGGCGTGTAGCCGGCCAGATAGGTGTCGGCGAACTCCTCGATCACCGCCTCGCGGAACCGGCTTTCATAGTCGAGCACATAATGCGGAAAGCCGCAGGCCTCGGCGACGCGCTTGGCGTCGTAGATGTCCTGACCGGCACAGCAGGCGCCCTTCTTCTGGATCGCGGCGCCATGATCATAAAGCTGCAGCGTCACGCCGACGACGTCATAGCCGGCGCGGTGCAGCACGGCCGCCGTGACGGAACTGTCGACGCCGCCGGACATGGCCACCACAACGCGATGGTCTGCCGGATTGCCGCCCAGCCCCAGCGGATCGCCGGACAGGTTGAATTCAGAAAGCAGTGCATCGGCGCGCGCCAGGGCGTCGCCGGAAACCAGCGTGGTCATTCTTGCGCCTCCAACGGGGTCAAGGCCCGGAGCAAACGGTTATCGATGGCGCGCTGTTTACCGCAGATAGTTCAGCAGCGAAACCTGGTTCAGCGAGGAGAAGGTCGCCGCGGAGACCTGCACGGCCGTCTGGGCCTGCTGGAAGCGGGTCGCGGCCTCGGCCATGTCGGCGTCCTCGATGTCGGAAATCATCAGCTTGATGAAGTCCTGGCGCTCGACATGATTGGTCTTCAGGTTTTCCACATGCGCCTGCCGCGTGCCGTTCTCGCCGACGCGGGCATGCAGATTGTCCAGTGCAGACACGACATTCTGGATCTCGGTCTGCAGGAAGGCTTCCTGCGCCGCGGAAAGCGGGCTGGCGAAGGGACCGTTCGGGCCGGCGTCGAAATCGGCGATCCGCTTGAAGGACGCCATCACATCGCCGCCGACATCGCTGGCCAGCATGCCAACCTCGATCGCGTAGTTCTGGTCGAGCTGGACCTGCGGCTTGCGGTCATTGTTCTGGAAGGCCTCGTCGGCATTGGCCATGGGCACAAGGTCCGACAGGTCCGAAATCCCCACCGACGGCACATCGGTGCGCGTGCCGCTGAACAGGTAGGTGCCGGCATGCTGCGTATTGAGCGCATTGGTGACCTCGTAGAAGGCCTCGCGCGTCTGCTGCATGATGTAGTCGCCTTCCTTGGTGGTGATCGCAAGGCGCAGGCTGTTGGCTGCGTCGGCAATATGCTCCAGCGCCGTGTCCTGGGCGGCCAGCCGGGTTTCGGTACGCGTCGCAGCTTCCTCATAACTCTTGGCCTGGGTCTCCGCAGCGCGGGCAGCCGACAGCATCTCGGCCTGGTATCCGACGCCCTTGAGATCATGAACCAGCTTGCCGGTCGTCAGCTGCTGCTGCGCCTCGAACATCTGCTTCTGGGCCTTCATCAGGTCCATCAGCGCCGACTGGTTGGCGGCATAGGTGGAAATGCGCGTCATGGGTTCAAAACCTCCTAGACGATATTCAGGAGAATATCGGTCATTTCCTTGGCGGCCTGCAGCATGCGGGCCGATGCGTTGTAAGATGTCTGGAAGCGCGTCATCGCGGCGAGTTCCTCGTCGAGATTGACCCCTTCCACATCGGTACGTTTCTGGGCCGCGGTCTCACGCAGCACGGCCGCCGATCCGGCGACACTCTCGGCACGCGAGGCGCGCGAGCCGACCGCACCCGCCATGCGGGATGCGTAATCCTGCAGGCTCACCGTCGTGCGGTTCAGCGAACCGGCCGCATCGAAGGCGCGGGGATTGGTCAGGGCGCCCTGCAGCGCGATACCGCCGCGATTGTCACCCGCCGTCACGACGACATCGCCGACGACCGTCGCGCCATCGATGTCCAGCTGGGCGAGGGCCAGCCGCGAGGCATTAGCGCGGATCGCCGGATCGACCTCGAAGCTCTCCGAACGCCCGGCGCGGGCTTCCAGTCCGACGCCGAAGATTTCCGAGAAGGCGAGGCCCGAACCCGGCCGCGACGTGCTGTCGCCGGTCAGGTTGACGTCGAAAGCCTCGTAGCCGGCATTCGGCGTCGAGGTCAGCTCGCCATTGGCGTCGAGGCTGAAAGTGACATAGCGGCCGACACCCGTCGTGGTGTTGTTCAGCGCCGTGATGACATCGTTGAAGCTCTGGCCGGCGACCATCGGGATGTCGATCGTGGAAACCCGGTCGCCCGCTGCAGTCTTCACCTCAAAGCTGATCGTGGAGCCGCCAGCGAAGCCGTGCAGTTCGGCACCGGTCATGCCGGTTTCGAAAAAGCCCGGCTTTGTCGATTGGACCACGTCGTTAAGACCGAAGAAGTGCGCGAAACCGCGCCCGCCCCGGTCGCTGGGATTGGCGTCATCCTGCAGGGTGGCAATGCCGTTGGTCGCCGCATCTGCGGCAATCGTCAGCTGGCCATTGGCAAAACTGGCCGAGCCGACACCGCCCAGCGCCGTGTCGATCGCCGTGGTGAGGCTGGCCACCGTCGTGCCGATCGCGGCAGCGGGTCCGCCATCGACCGACAGCGTGCCGGCGTCAAAATCGATATCGACGCGCCGAACCAGCGTGCCGGTATTGTCGGTCACGGCCAGCGTGGTCGCGCCCGTGAAATTGTGCAGGTCCGTACCTTCCAGGCCCGTATTGCGACCGCTCAGCGTCTGCGGCGGCGGATAGGCGGTGGCATTGTTGTGCGCCGCGTTCAGCGCGTCGGCTGCGCCGGAGGTCAGCTCTGCCAGCTCTTCGGCCATGGCGGGCAATTCCTTGTCCCGCATGTCGATCAGCGCGCGCAGCTCGCCGCTGGTGATATGACTGTCCAGCTGTTGCGCCGTGCCGCCATTGGGCGGCTGGACGAAGATGTTGCCGTAGTCGATGCCATAGGCGCCCGAGCCGCCAGGGTCATAGCTCAACGTGGCCGGGTAATTGTCGAGCAGCAGCACGCCATCGCCGGTGCGCACCACGACCCGGCCGTCAGGCTGGTAGTCCGAGCGCACGTCCATGTATTGCGACAGCTCGTCCAGAAGTTCGGACTGGCGGTTCTCGGCGCCGGAGGTGTCACCGCCGGACGTGGCGAGACTCTGGACGCTGGAATTGAGCTCGTAGAGCTCTTTGATAATCTCGTTGGCCCGCGTGACATTGGCATTGATCTTCGAGTCCGACTCCAGACGGTAATTCCGGATTTCGCCGGACAGGCGCTTGGCTTCGTCGAAGAAGGATTGCAGGTCGGAGGCAGCCGAAAGGCGCGCCACGGCCAGGGTCGGGTCGACACTCGCCTGCGACAGGCCGGAGAACGCCGCGTTCATCCGCGAGAACAGCGAACCGGCGTCGTCCAGCTTGCCGAATTGCGCCTGTACGCGGTCGAGCATGTTGGCGCTCAGCTCGGCCGCGCCGGCATCGCTGATCGCCCGCAGGGATGCGACCTGGAGGTGGCGGTCGACGATCCGGTGGATGCCGACGACTTCCACGCCCATCGCCACACCGCCGACATTGCGGGCCTGCAGGAGCGCTTCCGTACGGGCATAGCCGGGCGTGTTGACATTGGCGACATTGTTGGAGGTGGCGCGCAGACCGGCCTGGCTGGCCGACAGGCCTGACAGCGCGTTTCCGAGAATTCCGTTCAGCGACATGTTCCGCTCCCTGCGCGCAGGCCGATCAGACGGGCCGGGCGGTCAATTCTGCCGCCGGCACGGCAAGCCTTGCCGGGTCGCCGGGGGCGGCGCACACCGTGTTCAAGCCAAGCTGCCATCTCGTAACCCATTGCGATAATTTGACCTTTGCGCATTCGATCTGTTCGGCGGCCATCCGCGAGACGGATCGGCCTGTTCCTGACGTCGCAAGGGGCGGGCCAGTTTTGCGATGACCGCACCGGCGCCTGTCCGACGCCCGGGAAACCGTGCCCGGGAGAACACGAACGCGCCCGCGCGCGAGGCCGGGCGGGCGCGTCAGGGGCAGACCGGCAGCTTCGGCCCACCACCGGGAAAGATTCGCCGGGCAGAACCCGTCCGCACGCCCGGTTACCGGGAAATTAACGCATATTTTCTGACAGTTAGGTCAATTCGAAACTGGCACGACCCTTGCGACCGGACCGGCAAGCCAGGCGCGGATGGCGCCGCAAGAACAAGATGGACCGGACATGCAATCGGGTTTTCCCACTGCCAATCTCCCCCGGGGCGCCGACGCGGCGGCCGCGGTCGATCGCCCCGGCGCCGCTGCCCGGCCGTCCGGCGATACAGCGCGCCGCCATGACGACGCTGACAGCGCCCGCGAGAGCGCTTTCTCCGACATGGTCGAGACTGCACGCAGCACGGAACAGCCCCCGGTCCGCAAACCCGCAGGCCCGGCCAAGGCCGGCGAGCGCCCGGTTCCGTCCGACACGGTCAACACCGGCAATACGGGCAATACCGGCAATGCACCTGCCGCGGACCATTCGGGCAATACACCCGCCTCGGGTCAGCCCGCCCCGGCACCTGCGACCGACGCGCCTGCAGACGTTCAGGACGTGACTGCGACCAGCCAGAAACCGGCCCGGGGCAAGTCCGCCGAAACCGGCAGGCCCGCCGCTGCTCAACCGGCCGCGCAGCAGACTGCCGCCCAGCCGACGGCCCAGCCCGCGCAAGCAGCTTCGGCGGTGCCCCCCGGAACTGCACCCGCGACCGCCGCACCAGGCAACACGGCTGTGTCCGCAGCGGCAGCATACGGTGCCGCGCAAGCACCGGACAGCACAACAGCCGAGCCTACCCGCGCTGCCCCCGCTTCCGTGAACACGCAGAGCGGCACATCCGCAAAGTCCGCGACCGCAGCTCCGGTACAGAATACCGGCCCGGCGACGGCTCCCACCGTTACGAACCCTGCATCGAACAGCACGCAGGGATCGCAGCCGGGCGCCGATGCACCTGACCTCGCCACCGAACCTGCCAAGCAGGCCTCTACCGCCAAGACCGCGGACACGGACACTGCCAGCAAGACCGCCAACACGGCTCCGTCAGCTTCATCCACACCGGACGCATCCGGCACCAAGCCGGACAAGCCGGTCCAGACAGCCAAGCCCGCCCAGCCGGATGCCATGTCTCCGGCTGCATCGGAAAGTGCCGCGGCGTCATCCGGCTCAGCCAAGACTTCCGCCATGCCGGCCGGCGCTCAAAGCCAGGCCGCCACGGCCGGGGCCACTACAGCCGCCGCCACAGCTGCAACGGCCAATGCAATGCCGCAGCAGCAAACCGGACAGGCACCGGCCCCGCTGCGCGAGACATCGCACCGCCCGGCGATCCTGGAAACCGGCGGCAACGCGGCATCCGCCAAATCGTCCAGCGGCAAGTCCGCGGCGCCGGCCGGTCAGCGCGTTTCGGCCACGCCAGCCGGACAGGGCTCCATCCAGTCAAATGCGACAGTGGATGGCAGCAATGTCACCTCTATGTCGCCGCAACGTGACCCGAACGCACCAACTATGTCACCGCTTATGCAGGCACTTGCACAGCCTGCAGGAAGCGCTGAGCAGGCCTCGGTCCAGCCGCTCGAGATCGACGCCGACGCCACGCAGTCCGATGCCGAGATCCAGCTGAACCGGACCGGCGATGTCCGCGCACCCGCCGACCGCGCCGGCGCCAATATGCCGCGCTTCGCGCCTCATACGACCCAGCACCTGGCCGGGCAGATCACACGCCAGTTCAATAATGGCCAGCGCGTCTTCGATATCCGTCTCGACCCGGCCGAGCTCGGCAAGGTGGATGTGCGCCTTGAACTGCGGGCCGATAATCGCGTTCACGCCGTTCTCTCGGCGGAACGTCCTGAAACATTAGCGGAATTGCAACGTGCGGCGCGGGACCTGGAACGCAGTCTCAACGAGGCAGGCCTGGAGCTGGCCGAAGAGGGGCTGACCTTCCAGATGCGCGATGAAGGCGGCGACACATCAGGGTCCGAACGTGGCCCGTCTGCAACGCCCATGCCGATCTTTGCCGAGGGCGGCGAGATCGGACTGACCGACGACGCCACAGCGCCAATCGTCCAGCAATCGAAATACGGTTTCCTGCTGTCACGCCGGAGCGGCGTGGACTTGCGGATTTAAGGGAGACGCGAGCATGACCGAAGTCACGAGTGCGACCCAGGCAAGCCCCTCGCTTGTAAATTCGCAAACCGGCCTTGCCGACAATTTCGAAATGTTTCTGACGCTGCTCACCGAGCAGATGAAGAACCAGGACCCGCTGAACCCGCTGGATTCAACCCAGTTCGTGAATCAACTGGTCGACTTCTCGAGCGTGGAACAGCAGATCGCCCAGAACCAGAATCTGGAAAGCCTGTTGATCCTGCAATCGGCCGCCGCCCAGGCCAATTCAGTCGGTTATATCGGCCGGGTTGCAATGGCCGACACACCGATGGCCTACATGGAAAACGGCCGCGCCAACTGGGAATATACCCTCCCCGACGACGCGGAGTCTGTGACCCTTGTGATCAAGCAGGGCGAACGTATCGTTGCCCGCGCAACCGGCGAAGTAACCGCCGGGCCCCACGAATTCGAATGGGACGGCAAAAGCGAAAGCGGTGCCGACCTGGAAGATGGCGTCTACACGCTGGACGTGATCGCAACGGATGCCGATGGCGAAAGCATATCTGCGGAAATCCGCGCATCGGGCCGGGTCACGGGCGTCGACATGTCCGGCAGCGAAGTGATTGTCCAGATGGGCAATATCAGCGTGCCGCTATCCTCCATCCTCGCCGTTCGTGAAGCCCGGCCGGAGGCTGTCGACGACATGATCTGATCAGGCAGAACATAACAGAGCAGGCCCGCCGGCCTGACGGGCCGCCAGAAGGCAGCCCCAACCAGCGCAGCAGAAAGCTCCAAACAAGAACCAAGTACGCAAGGAGCATGCACTATGAGCATCAATTCCGCGCTTTTGGCCGGCGCTTCCGGCCTCATTGCCAATTCGAGCGCGCTTGCCGCGATTTCGGACAACATCTCCAACGTCAACACGATCGGCTACAAGCGCGCCAATTCCGTGTTCACACCGCTTTATGACGGCGGCGGCAATGCCTCCAGCTCGCGCTATACAGCGGCCGGCGTGAACTCGGTCGCCCGCCTCGCGATCTCCGAGGGTGGCCTGCTGCAGCCGGGCTCGACCAGTACGGATCTGGCCATCGCCGGCCGCGGCTTCTTCGTGGTGCGGGAAACCCCGAATGCCGACTCCAATGATACCGTTGCCTTCACAAGATCCGGCCGTTTTTTGCCGGACGAGAACGGTTATCTGAAGAATGACGCCGGCATGTACCTTGCCGGTTGGCCGGTCGCCTCGGATGGTTCGGTAACGGCCAACCCGTCCGATCTGAACAATCTGGAGACAATCAACCTGTCATCCATCGGAGGAGCCGCTGAAGCATCGACGACGATGTCATTCAACGCCAACCTCTACCAGCGCCAGGCGATATCGGCCGATGAGGCGACTTACGACCCGACCGTCAGTGCCAACAACATGGCGTCGGGCAATGTCACACCCGATTTCCAGCGCTCCATACCCTTCTATGACAGTGTCGGCGGTGTGCGAACGCTCACCATCTCGATGCTGAAGAGCTCGACCACCAATGAATGGCATGCCGAGGTACACATGTCGCCAGCCAGCGATGTGACCACGGGCGCTGGCCTGGTCGATGGGCAATTGCTGACGGGCACCGTGGCATTTGACGAGAACGGCCGCCTCGACTCCGCGAACACGACACTCCCGACATCGCTGGATTTCCTCGCCTCAAGCAATGCGGCGCCTCTCGGGGCAAACCAGTTCCAGTGGGCGAACTCGACCGGTATCGACGCCCAGTCCATCGCGCTGGACTTCGGAGGCGCGAACTCGGCCGGCGGCTTCACCCAGTATGACAGCCCGTCCAACCTGGGCTCGACCAATGTCAACGGCTCGGCGTTCGGCAACTTCGCGAGCGTCGATGTGGACGAAGACGGCTTCGTATTTGCCAAGTTCACAAACGGTATTGTGCGCAAAATCTACCAGATTCCGGTCGCGACCTTTACAAATCCGGATGGACTGGAAGCGCAGGCTGGCGGCACATTCACCGTCACACCGGAGTCTGGCGCCTACACCCTGACCCGTCCCGGTCTGGGAACCGCCGGCAACATCGCCTCCTCGACGCTGGAAAGCTCGAATGTCGACCTGGCGACCGAGTTCACCAGCCTGATCACGACGCAACGCGCCTATTCCGCCTCATCGAAAATCATCACTACGGCTGACGAAATGCTGGACGAAGCGATCCGGATGAAGCGCTAGGGTCAGTACTGATCCTTAGAATGGTCTGGAAGGGGGCGTCTCTGACGCCCCCTTCTTTCTTGCCGCCTGTGGGGCATGTCGCGGGCTTCCAATTCGACACAAATTCTATCGAGCACCTTAAACGTAAATTTACCCAGCGGTTTAGGTGGATGTTAAAGGGCGCTGTGTAGGGTGACCCTACAAACAAGAACAACGGGGGTCGGACATGCAGCCGCGCCTTAAAAAAGAAAACTATGTCATTGGACCGGATGGTAGCCCTCTCACCCTGGCCGACCTGCCGAATCCGAGCACCCAGCGTTGGGTCGTTCGGCGCAAGGCTGAAGTGGTCGCGGCCGTGAGAGGTGGCCTGCTTTCACTTGAGGACGCTTGCGCACGTTATTCGCTGACGGTCGAGGAATTTCTGGGCTGGCAGCGTTCCATCGACAAGCATGGACTGGCCGGGCTGCGAACGACGCGCCTGCAACAGTATCGCTAGTTGTCCCCCTTTAACTAGCGTTTCCGAACGGCGGCCCTTCCCCCCGGGTCGCCGTTCAACACGTCATATGCACATCGTGATTGTGTGCTCTGCCTGGCCTCGACGGGTGGAGTGCATTTCCTATTAAGCGTCATTAAACCCTCGTTTACGAGACCGGTAGGAAAATTCTGCCCAGTGCTTCGCTGATGAAGCAGGGACGTAAGGCAGGATTCTCCGTGAACGCTCTACTCGACCAGTTCAAGGCTTTTGGCGCCGGGCGCCTGACCGCCATCTTCGGTCTCGCCGTGGGTGTGGCCGCAGCGCTCGTCTATTTTTCCGGCGCCGTCGGTGGCGGCAGCCAGTCGCTCCTGTATTCGGGCCTCGATCCGGCGGAAGCGGCCTCCACCAGCCAGCTGCTCGACCAGGCAAACATCGCCTACGAAATCCGTGAAGGCGGAACCGCCATCTATGTCGACACGGCCCAGGTCGACGAGGCCCGCGTGCGGGTCGCGTCCTCCGGTCCTCTGTCTGGCGCCTCGGTCGGCTACGAGATTTTCGACCGCCAGGACAATTTCGGTCAGACAAGCTTCGTCCAGAACCTGAACGCCAAACGCGCCCTGGAAGGGGAGCTGGCGCGTACGATCCAATCGATGGCTTTCGTGGACAGTGCGCGCGTGCACCTGAACCTGCCCGAACGCCGCCTGTTTGCCCGCGACCAGCAGGAACCCACGGCCGCCGTTACCGTGTCCACGGGTCAACGTCTGAACGCTGAGCAGATCCGCGTGATTCGCAACATCGTCGCCTCCGGCGCAGGTCTCCAGCCGGGCCGGGTCGCCCTGGCCGACGACCGCGGGCGCCAGCTGGCCGGAATGACAGACGGTGAGAATGCGGGTGCTGTCCTTATGGATGAGCGTCGCGCCGAAGTCGAAGCCGAACTGCGCCGCAATATTCTGGACATTGTCGAAGGCGTTGTCGGCTCGGGAGCCGCTCGCGTCCAGGTAACGGCCGACCTCAACCGGCAGAGTGTGACGCAGAGCTCGGAAACCTATGACCCGGAAGGCTCTGTCCTCCTGTCGCGTGAGCGCTCCGAAGATGTCTCCAGCGACCGCGAAGGATCCGGAAACCGCGTCTCGGCCTCGGAAAACCTGCCCGACGGCGCCAATGGTGAAGCCGGGGCCGCCGGGAATATCGCCAACCGCGAAACCTCCAGCGAGACAGTCAACTACGCGCTTTCCAGCACCACGCGGACAGAAGTGGTGGAAGCGGGCGCCATCGAACGCCTGTCAGTCGCCGTTGCGGTCGACGGTATCGTCGAGATGCAGGAGGATGGCACATCGGTGTGGCGCGAACGGCCGCAAGCACAGATCGAACAGATCGAAGCCCTCGTCCGCTCCGCCATGGGGTTCAGCGATGATCGTGGCGATGCCCTGACCGTTCGCCAGATCGAATTCGCCCGTACCGACCCTCTGCTGGGCACACCCGCCAGCAGCCCGCTCTCCCTGTCAAAATCCGACATCATGCGGGTTGCCGAGATCCTGGTTCTGTTCGTGACGGCCCTGCTGATCATTTTCCTGGTCGCCCGTCCGCTGGTGAAAGGCGCCAGCGGCGCCGCGATGCCGCAGGGCCTGGCTCTCGCCACGGCCAGCGCTGATGCCGGCGCAGCGCAGATGGCCTTGCCGCCCCAAGGCGAACGTCCGGCAGCGCTACCTGCCGGTGGTGGCGGCGACTCGATCGATATTGAGAAAATTGACGGTCAGGTGAAGGCATCCTCCCTGAAGAAGGTCGCCAACATCGTAGAATCCCACCCCGAGGAATCCATCGCGATCCTCCGCTCCTGGCTGCATGAAGGGTAAGCCCGGCCATGTCTGAGAAGCGCGCCATAGAAGATCCCGCCAGACTGTCCGGTCCCGAGAAGGCCGCGGTAATGCTGCTGGCACTCGGCGATGAGGGCGAGTCGATCTGGCAACACCTCGACGAAGAGGAAATCCGCGAGGTTTCCCAGGCGATGTCCAATCTGGGCACCGTCACCTCGAGCGCCGTCGAGAAACTGATTGTCGACTTTGTCGGCCAGATGTCCTCCACCGGCTCACTGATGGGTTCTTTCGAAGCCACCCAGCGGCTGCTGACGTCCTTCCTGCCCGGCGAAAAGGTCGAGGCAATCATGGAAGAACTGCGCGGTCCGGCCGGCCGGACCATGTGGGACAAGCTGGGCAATGTGAACGAGGTGGTTCTGGCAAACTACCTGAAGAATGAATACCCGCAGACCGTCGCCGTGGTTCTGTCCAAGGTGAAGTCCGAGCACGCCTCGCGTGTTCTGGCGGCCCTGCCGGAAGATTTCGCCCTGGAAGTGGTGACCCGGATGCTGCGCATGGAGCCGGTGCAGCGCGAGATCCTCGATCGCATCGAGGAAACGCTGCGCACCGAATTCATGTCCAACCTGGCCCGCACCTCGAAGCACGACAGCCACGAGATGATGGCGTCGATCTTCAACAATTTCGACCGTCAGACCGAAAACCGCTTCCTCGCCGCCCTGGAAGAACGCAATCGCGAGAGCGCCGAAAAGATCCGCTCGCTGATGTTCGTCTTCGAAGACCTGTCGAAACTGGACCCGGGCGGCATCCAGACGCTGATGCGCAGCATCGACAAGGACCAGATGGGCCTGGCGCTGAAAGGCGCCTCCGACAGCCTGCGTGACCTGTTCTTCTCCAACATGTCCGAACGCGCCGCGAAGATCATGCGCGAAGACATGGGCGCAATGGGTCCGGTGCGCCTGAAAGACGTGGACCAGGCACAACAGGCCATCGTTTCGGTGGCCAAGGACCTGGCGGCCAAGGGCGAGATCATGCTCGCCGACGGCGGCGCCGACGATGAACTGATTTACTAGGGAGCGGACGAACGATGAATCCTGTCAAATTCGACTTCGATACCGAGTTCGACCGCAATGGCGAAATCCTGCGCGAAGGAGAAAGCTACAAGCGCTTCTTCACCCAGGACGATGTCGACGCGGCTCGCATGTGGGGCGTCGAGGAAGGCCGTGAGATGGAGGAGGGCCGCTGCGCCGATGCGCTGCAGGCCATCGCCTCCCAGATGCAGCTCATCCTGTCGCGCCTGGCCAATGAGTCAGAGGCCCTGCGCCATGAAGCCGCCGGCCTGGCCGTAGCCGCCGCCCGCAAGATCGCCGGCGAAGCCCTGTCGGCCTATCCGCTGGAGACTATCGACAGCCTGGCGCGTGAAACCGTCCAGGACCTGCGTTCCGAGCCGCGCCTGTCCGTACGGTGCGCCGCCGAACTCGTCGAGGACCTGTCGGATCGCCTCGAAGCGACCGCCCGCGATGCGGGGTTTGAAGGCGCGATCTCGGTACGCGGCGACGCCGGCATGCGCGGCGCCGACGTCCGGATGGAATGGGGCGCGGGCGCGGTCCAGCGCAGCGCCGAGGAGATCGAGGCCCGGCTCAATGATGTGGTGGCCCGCTGGCTCGCAGCCGGCCCCAGTGAAGATGACAGCACCGACGGCGTTACCGGCCAATCGGCCGGCGCGTCTGCTGCTTGAAGGAGGCCAGAATGGCTGACGAAAACAATTTCGACCTGCCCGACCTGGGCGGCGACACGCAACAGGTTCCGGCAACGGCGCCCGCGCCGAAAGCCGACCAGATGCTGGAAGACGATGCAAAAAACGCCGCCGACCTGGCGCCGGTTTTCGATGTCCCGGTCAACATCTCGGCTGTGCTGGGCAAGGCCCATATCGACGTGAACTCGCTTCTGAAGCTCACCTCCGGATCGGTGGTCGAGCTGGACCGCAAGATCGGCGAAGCCATCGACATCTACGTCAATAACCGGCTGGTAGCCCGCGGCGAAGTCGTCGTGGTCGATGATCGGCTGGGCGTGACCATGACGGAAATCATCAAGGACGGGGACGCGGCCTAGGCCGCCTGAGGACGGAGTAACACCATGCGCATTCTGATAGTCGGCAGCCTCGGCGGACAATTGCACACCGCCACCAAGATCGCCCTGGACCGGGGCGCCAAGGTCTCCCAGGTCGACACGATCGAACAGGCCACCGCGCACTTGCGTGCCGGGCGTGGCGCCGACCTGCTCATGATCGACCTGTCGCTGGACGTTCAGGCCCTGATCGCCGCCAACGAGGCCGAACGCATCACCGTGCCGGTCGTCGCCTGTGGCGTGAATGTCCGTCCGGAAGCTGCCGCTGCCGCGATCCGCGCCGGCGCCAAGGAATTCATCCCGATGCCGCCGGACGCCGATCTGATCGCTGCAGTCCTGGAAGCCATCGCCGATGACGAACGTCCGATGATCGCCCGCGACCCGTCCATGCAGGCCGTCATCCAGCTCGCCGACCGTATCGCCGCCTCCGACGCCTCCGTCCTCATCACGGGTGAAAGCGGCTCCGGTAAGGAAGTGATGGCGCGCTACGTTCACTCCAAGTCCAAGCGCGCTTCGGCCCCCTTCGTCTCCGTCAACTGTGCCGCAATCCCGGAAAACCTCCTGGAATCGGAACTGTTCGGTCATGAGAAAGGCGCCTTTACCGGCGCGATTGCCCGCCGCGTGGGCAAGTTCGAGGAAGCCGACGGCGGCACGCTGCTGCTGGACGAAATCTCGGAAATGGATATCCGCCTGCAGGCCAAGCTGCTGCGCGCTATCCAGGAACGCGAGATCGACCGGGTCGGTGGCACCAAGCCGGTCAAGGTGAACATCCGCATCCTGGCGACCTCGAACCGCGACCTGCGCAAGGCCGTCGCAGAAGGCATCTTCCGCGAAGACCTGCTGTTCCGCCTGAACGTCGTCAATCTGGCCCTGCCGCCGCTGCGCGAACGCCCGGCCGACATCCTGGCGCTGGCCGAGCACTTCACCAAGAAGTATGCCGCCGCCAACGCGATCGAGGAGCGGCCGATTTCCGAGGCAGCAAAGACCCAGCTCCTGGCCCGCGAATGGACCGGCAATGTCCGTGAACTGGAAAACGCAATGCACCGCGCGGTGCTGCTGGCATCTGGCCGTGAGATCACGCCTGACGCGATCCGCATGCCCGATGGTTCAGCTTTCACCGGGTCGGGCAGCAGCGTCGCCCGCCAGGCGGCTGACGCCGCTCAGACTGTGCAGACCGACATGATCGGCCGCACCGTGGCCGAGGTGGAACAGGATCTGATCCTGAACACGCTCGACCATTGCCTGGGCAACCGGACCCATGCCGCCAACATTCTCGGCATCTCGATCCGCACCCTGCGCAACAAGCTGAAACTCTACTCGGACCAGGGTGTCGACATTCCTGCACCCAACCAGCCCGTAACCGGCGCCTCCGTAGCCTGATTGGACTAGATCGTGGTCGACACCGCAGCATCCCAAACCGCCGCATCCAACGCGGGCGGATTTGATACCCGCGCCTTCCTGAACCGCGTCATGCGCGGCGACGTGGCGCTGGCCGTGGGCATTCTCGCCATCCTGGTGATGCTGCTCCTGCCCATGCCCCGCATGCTGCTGGATTTCTCGCTGGCGATCTCCATCTCGGTGTCGGTGCTGGTGCTGATGACGGCGCTCTTCATCAAGAAGCCGCTGGAATTCTCTGCCTTTCCGGCCGTCCTGCTGATCACCACCCTCTTGCGTCTGGGGCTGAATATCGCCTCGACACGCCTCATCCTGTCGCGCGGCCATGAAGGCACGAACGCCGCCGGCGAGGTGATCGAGGCCTTTGGCGCCTTCGTCATGCAGGGCAATGTCGTCATCGGCGTGATCGTGTTCTCGATCCTGGTGATCGTGAACTTCGTCGTCATCACCAAGGGTTCCGGCCGGATCGCGGAAGTCGCCGCCCGCTTCACCCTGGACGCCATGCCCGGCAAGCAGATGGCCATCGACGCCGATCTGTCCGCCGGTCTGATCAATGAAGACGAGGCCCGCAAGCGGCGCGCCGAACTGGAAGGCGAAAGCAATTTCTTCGGCGCCATGGACGGTGCCTCGAAATTCGTGCGCGGTGACGCCATGGCCGGCCTGATGATCACGGCGATCAACCTGATCGGCGGCATCATCATCGGTGTCGTGCAGTCGGGCATGTCTTTCCCGGACGCTGCCAGCGCCTACTCCACACTGACGATCGGCGACGGCCTGGTCTCCCAGATCCCGGCCCTGATCATTTCCGTGGCCGCGGGCCTGCTGGTCTCCAAGGCCGGTGTCGACGGCGAAGCCGACAAGGCCGTGTTCGGTCAGCTGACGGCCAACCCGCAGGGCCTGGGCCTCGTCTCCGGCGTCGCCCTGATGGTCGGCATCCTGCCGGGCATGCCCTTCCTGCCCTTCGCCCTGATGGCGGCCGGCGCCGGCTCCCTGGCCTGGATGAATCGCGATGTCGCCGAACGCAAGGCGAGGGAAGAGGAAGAAGCAAAAGCCGAAAAGGTCGCCGAAGAGGCCGCCAGCAAATCCGGCGGCGACGCGCCGATCGAGGAAAGCCTGGCCATCGACGAGCTGAAGATCGAGCTGGGCTATGGCCTGCTGCCGCTGATCAATGATGTCGACGGCCGCAAGCTGACCGACCAGATCAAAGCGCTGCGCCGCTCGCTGGCCGAGGAAATGGGCTTCGTCACGCCGGCCGTCCGCATCGTCGACAACATGGCGCTGGGCAATAACGAGTACACGATCCGCATCAAGGAGCTGGAAGCTGGCCGCGGCGAGCTACGCCTGCACAAGCTCCTGGTGATGGATCCGGCCGGCCTGCCGATCGACATGCCCGGCGATCATGTGAAAGAGCCCACTTTCGGCCTGCCGGCGACCTGGATCGACGAAGGGATGCGCGAGGAGGCGACCTTCCGCGGCTATACGATTGTCGAGCCGGCTGCCGTCCTGGTGACGCACCTGACCGAACAGCTGCGCGAGAACATGGCGGACCTGCTGTCCTATGCCGAAGTCGAGAAGCTGATCGACAAGCTGTCGAAAGAGCACAAGAAGCTGGTCGACGATATCGCACCGGCCCAGATCAGCCGCGCCGGCATCCAGCGCGTCCTGCAGTCGCTGATCCGCGAGCGTGTCTCCATCCGCGACCTGTCCACCATTATGGAAGGCATCGCCGAAGCCAGCGCCACGACCCAGCATCTCGACGCGATCGTCGAACACGTCCGTACGCGTCTGGCCCGGCAGATTTGCCACGCCAACAAGTCCTTCGACGGCAACTTGCCGGTTCTGGCCCTCGGCCCGCAATGGGAGCAGGCTTTCATGGAATCGCTGATCGGCGAAGGGGACCGCAAGCAGCTTGCGCTCGCCCCCTCGAAGCTGCACGATTTTGTCGCTGCGATCAGAAACTCTTTTGAAACCGCATCAGCACAGGGTCAGGTTCCTGTACTGCTGACGAGCCCGATGATTCGTCCGTATGTGCGCTCCTTGGTGGAACGTTTCCGCCCGCAGACGGTGGTGATGTCGCAGAACGAAATTCACCCCAGCGCACGTCTGAAGACCCTGGGCCATGTCGGCTGACCGGCCGGAACCCGTGTGAACTGAATCAACCATGCGCCTGAAAACCTTCTCTGCCCCGTCCCTGACCCAGGCCATGGCCGATGTGCGCCGCGAAATGGGTCCGGATGCGGTGATCATCGCGACATCCGACGCACCCGGCGGCGGTGTGCAGGTGCGCGCTGCGGCCGAGACGGCCTATGTGCGCGAACCGGCCGAGCCGGTACGTGAACGCTCCGAGCGGTTACATGCCGAAGCCGAAATCGAACGCGGCATGCGTGAGGACAGCGATCTGGACCGCGTGATCCGCGCGCTCGGGTTCCACCGTACACCCGGCAGTGCCGCCCAGGCCCTGATCCGCGCGGCTCACGATCTGTCGGACGGCCAGGCCGTCGCCCGTCTCGCCCACGCGATCGAGAGCCGCTATACTTTCCAGCCACTGCCAGCTGTGCCCGAGCACGCCCTCTTGTTCGCTGGCACGCCGGGTGTCGGCAAGACTTCGGCGCTCGCGAAAACAGCGGCCCGCGCGATCACCGCCGGCGCAAAACCCACACTCATCTCGTGCGACGGCGAGCGAGCCGGTGCCGACGAGCGGTTGCGAGCCCTGGCCAAGCGCATGGGGGCCGAGTTCCTCACTGCCGATGACCCGCGTGAAATGATCGATGCGGTTGCCGACATTGAAGGCCCCGTCCTGATCGACAGTCCGGCGGTGAACCCGTTCGAGCTGGACGATCTGGACATGACGCTCGCTTTCGCCGACTCTGCCGGGGCTGAAATCATCTATGTCTTCGACGCCGGGCTGACACCCGAAGACGCCGAGGATGCCGCATCGCTGTTCGCTTCGATCGGCGCCAGCCGCTGCATCCCGGTCAAGCTCGACACCAGCCGGCGCCTTGGGGCGATCCTGGGTGTTGGCGAAACCGGGCTGGCCTTTGCACAGATCTCGTCCACCCCCTTCATCGGGGGCGGACTGGCCCCGGCTACGCCCCTGCGGCTGGCCCGGGTTCTCATCGAAGACCGTGACACGCCGTTTGAAGAGGCGGACCAATGAAGCTCGCATCCGCACCGCAAGACCGCTCCGCCGGCCGTATCCTGGCCATTGCCTCCGGCAAGGGCGGGGTCGGCAAAACCGCGTCCGCGATCGGCATGGCCCATGCCTTCTCGCAAATGGGCGAACGGGTCCTGCTGGTCGATGGCGATCTGGGCATGGCGAATATCGACGTCCAGCTGGGCCTCCAGCCCGCCGCCGACATCACAAGCGTGCTCAACGGCAAGGTTTCCCTGACCGACGCGGTGGGCCCGGCCTTCGGCGGTTCCCAGAAGCGCGGCGGTTTCGATGTGATCTCCGGCCGCTCCGGCTCCGGCGCTCTGGCCAATCTGGCCGGGCCGGGCCTGACCAAGCTGGCCTCGGGCGTCGCCGCACTCGCCCTCTCCTATGATCGCGCCATCCTGGATCTCGCCGCCGGCGCCGACCGCGCGACGGTGCGACTGGCTCTGACGGCGGACGATGTGGTGATCGTCATCAATGACGAACCGACCTCTCTGACGGATGCCTACGCCTTCGTGAAAACCTTGCGCCTTCACGATGACGGGGCCGCACCGCTGGTTGTCGTCAACAACGCGCCCGACATGACCACGGCGCGGGAAGCTTTCGGTGCCTTCAAAAAGACCTGCGAGGCCTTCCTCAGCTTCACGCCGACACTGGCCGGTATTGTCCGGCGGGACGTCAACGTGCCGGCGGCGATCCGCAACCAGACCTGTGTATCCGTTCGGGCTCCGGCCTGCGATGCAGCCAAGGATCTGCAGGCACTTGCAGGATCACTCGCGCGCGGCAAAGAAGCAGCCTAAACTGCCTCCGGACGTAAGCGTAGGGGAGCGCTTGGGGGATGTACGAAACGTTGGGCGACCGGCTGGCTTCCGGCTTTACCGGTTTTGACTGGTGGCTGCTGATTGTCCTGTCGCTTGTGGCCGCGCTGATCATGCGCAAATGGCCGCAATGGCCGGCGGCGGCTGCCATCGCGTTTTTCGCGGATGCGGCAGCACCTTTCTTCTACCGCTGGGCCACTGGCGTCCCACCTGATTTTGCTTTTGATTTCGCGATTTCCAGGCTCGACGAACGGGGCGGTATCGTCGTCCTGCTCCGCCTCGCCCTGTACATGGTCGCCATCGGCGGCATTTTCTGGGTGAAGCGGAAATACGGGCGCAAGTGAGCCGCCCCGCACCTTCGCGCACCATTATTCGAATATCCGATAAGCGATATTCGCCTCATCAATTGGCGGAATGCCGCCGCCTGTCCCATCTGTCCCGCAGCCAGCCGCCTGGCCGCCAAGACGAGGGAAATGCGATGAGAACTGCCAAACCGGCCTGACGGCCCCGGCCCCTGCGGGCCGCCCCCACCAAATCGAAACACTGACCACGGACGCCCGGGCGTCCCGCCGGGTCGTCCAGCGCGACCCCGGCACGAGACCGCATGCGCGAAAGGACCCGAAATGGGCGCTATCAGAAATCGCACGGACATGTTTGCGACGGCTCTCGCCGAAGCCATGATCCGCTGGCGCTGGATTGTCATCCTCGCCACAATCCTGGCTACGGTCGGCTTTGCCATGGGCATGCCGCGCCTGGCCTTTGACACCAACTACCGGGCCTTTTTCTCAGATGAAAATCCGGAACTGGCTGCCTTCGAAAACTTCCAGGCCACCTACACCAAGAACGACAACTTCCTGATTGTGGTCCGCCCGGCCGACGGCAATGTCTTCAGCCAGACAACACTCGCCGCAGTCGAAGAGATCACCGAAGCGGGCTGGCAGGTTCCCTACGCGATCCGCGTCGATTCCATCACCAACTTCCAGCACACCTGGGCCGACGGCGACAATCTGATCGTCGAGGACCTGGTTCGCGATGCCCGTACGCTCAGCGATACCGAGCTCTCCCAACGCAGCGCCGTCGCCCTCAATGAGCCGCTTCTGCGTAACCAGCTGATTACCGAGGACGCCAGCGTCACCGCGATCAACATCGTGCTCCAGTACCCCGAAGAAAGCGCGATGGAAGTCCCCGAGGCCGTCGCCGTCGTCCGTGCGCTGCGCGACCGGATCGAGGCAGACTACCCGGACATCGATGTCGCCCTGTCAGGCGTCTCCATGATGAACAACGCTTTCATGGAGTCCGGAATGGGCGACATGGCGAAGCTGATCCCGCTGATGTACCTCGTTCTGCTGGCCATCATGATGATCGCGATCCGGTCGGTGAGCGGTACTGTCGCGACGCTGTTCCTGATCCTTTTCTCCTCGATCGTGTCGATGGGGTCGGCCGGCTTCCTGGCGATAGGACTGACGCCGGTCTCGGCTTCTGCCCCGACCATTGTCCTGACGCTCGCCATCGCGGACTCGATCCATATTCTGATGTCGATGCGTCAGCGCATGCGTGACGGTCTGCCCAAGCGCGACGCCATCGTGGATGCCGTACGGATCAACTTCCTCGCGGTCACGATCACCTCGCTGACGACCATCATCGGCTTCATGGCGCTGAACCTGTCCGACTCCCCGCCCTTCGGGCATCTCGGGACGATGACGGCGATCGGCATTGCCGCCGCCTGGCTGCTTTCGATCACCTTCCTGCCGGCTATCGTCAGCGTGCTGCCGATGAAGGCCGCGCCGCGCAAGGCCGATGGCAAGGACGCGACCGCGCGCATGGGGCAGCTGGCCGGCTTCGTCACCCGGCACAGCCGGGGCGTGCTGATCGCATCGTCAGCGGCCAGCGCGGCGCTCATCGCACTGATCCCGACGATCGAGTTCAACGACCAGTGGGTGAACTACTTCTCGCCCTCCCTCGAAGTCCGTCAGGACAATGACACCGCGCTGGAGTATTTCGGCCTCTATCCGATCGAGTTCTCGGTTCCTGCAGACGGCGCCGGCGGTGTATCGGATCCCGTTTATCTGGAGAGGCTCGACGCCTTCGCCAGCTGGGCGCGGCAGCAGGATGGCGTGACCCACGTCTACTCGATCACCGACATCATGCGTCGCCTGAACCGCAACATGCACGAGGACGATCCGGCCTATTTCCGCATTCCGGAAGACCGCAGCCTCGCAGCGCAATATCTGCTGCTCTACGAACTCTCCCTGCCCTACGGCCTGGATCTCAACGACCGTATCAATATCGACAAGTCGGCGACCCGCATGACGGTGACGCTGGACAATGTCACCACGCGAGAAACCAAGGATTTCCTCGACGCGGCCGAAGCCTGGCTTGCCGAGAACACGCCGGACTACATGCATACATCCGCAACCGGTGCGCAGGTGATGTTCGCCTATGTCGCCGAGCGGAACGTCAACTCGATGATCTCGGGCAATATCATCGCCATCCTGGCCATCGGCCTGGTCATGGTGATGGCACTGCGTTCCTTCCGCCTCGGCCTGCTGAGCCTCATCCCCAACACGCTGCCCATTCTCACGACGTTCGGAACCTGGGCATTGCTGGTCGGTACGGTGGGCTTCTCCGTCGCAGCGGTCGGTGCGGTCTCGCTCGGCATCGTCGTCGACGACACCGTCCACTTCCTCACCAAGTACCGGCGCGCCCGCATGGAACGCGGTGCCTCGACCGCCGAGGCCATCCGCTACGCCTTCGAGACCGTTGGCATGGCGGTGGTGATCAACACCATCATCCTGGCGGCCGGCTTCGCCGTGCTCGCCATGTCCACCTTCAAACTCAATGCCGACATGGGGCTCCTGACCGCCCTGGCGATCGTCTTCGCCCTGGTGCTCGATTTCCTGCTCCTGCCGGCCCTGCTGGTCGAGCTGTCCAAGCTGACCGCCCCCAAGACCCAATCCGGAGAAAAGTCCAATGATGACCGTGACTACCAACCTGTGGCGTAACGCCCTTCTGGCGACGGCGGCCTTCGCCGCCATCGCCACCCCTCCCGCGATCGCGCAAGATATCGACCTGCCCGACTGGGTCGACAGCGACAGCGAGCGCCAAGGCTATGAAATCGCCATGCGTTCGGACAATTCCGACAATGGCTTCGGCGACAGCCTTGTCGAGGCGCGGATGGTCCTGCGCAACGCTGTCGGCCAGGAAACCAGCCGCGAGCTGAGCTTCCAGACGCTGGAGCGTGCAGACAATACAGTCGGCGACAAGTCGGTCGTTGTGTTCCACACGCCGGCGGACGTGGAAGGAACCGCGCTTCTCTCGCATGCCCGCATTCTCGAGCCGGACGATCAGTGGCTCTACCTGCCAGCCCTGGCGCGCGTGCGCCGCATCTCTTCGGCCAACAAGTCCGGCCCGTTTGTCGGGTCCGAGTTCGCATTCGAGGACTTCACGGCGGTCGAGCT
Source organism: Pseudomonadota bacterium (assembly GCA_036231565.1). Lineage (GTDB taxonomy): Bacteria > Pseudomonadota > Alphaproteobacteria > Caulobacterales > Maricaulaceae > Maricaulis. Next base: position 97,324 of record JAZAHA010000016.1, on the reverse strand, counting down.
GAACAAGTATGAGCACAACTACGTCTCGTCCGGTGACGTCGAGATCGGCGGCGAGACGATGACGGTCGATATCGTCGAGCGTTTCCCGCGCTACGAAAATTCCGGCTATTCGCGCCAGGTCTCCTACATCGACCAGGACATCTACCAGATCCGGCGGATCGAGTTCTTCGACCGCCGCGGCGATCTCCTCAAGACGCTCGACCTGACCGACTACCGCGAATACGGCGACGGCATCTGGCGGGCACACGCCCTGACGATGACCAATCACCAGACCGGCAAGTCTACCGAGCTGGTCTATAGCGCCTACGAATTCGGCGTCGGCCTGACCGACAATGACTTCGTGCGCGGTGTTCTGGAACGCCAGTACTGACCCCGACCGCACAGGCTCCGGCGGTTCACCCGGATCCGTGCCCTGCCGCAGCTGCGCCAAAGCCCCACGGGCGCAGCTGCGGCACTCTCCAGTCAACGAGACCTCCGATGCTTCCTTCATTGCGAACCCTGCGCTCGCTTGTTCTGCCCGCGCTGATCCTTGCAGCCGTTATCGGCCTGGCCCACGCCACCGCCCACGCCCAGGACTGGGATATCGGCGGGTCGGCCGGGGTCGAGACCCGTATCTTCCTGGACGATCCGGCCTGGCCCGGACAGTCGGACGATGTGCAGTCGTCGATCATCCTGGAAGGCGATTTCCGCTGGCGCAGCGAGGATCGCCGGCATCAGCTGGTCGTCGTGCCCTGGGCGCGGATCGACAGCACCGATGACGAACGGACCCATGCTGATCTGCGGGAGGGATTTTACCGCTACATAGGTGACACATTCACGCTCGAAACGGGCCTCATAAAGGTATTCTGGGGTGTCACTGAGTCACGCCATCTGGTGGACATCATCAACCAGACCGATCTCGTCGAGGATTCCGACGGCGAGGACAAGCTGGGCCAGCCCGCCCTTCGCCTGACGAGCCAGCGCGACTGGGGGCGGCTGGAATTCTTCCTCCTGCCCGGCTTCCGCGAGCGGACCTTCCCCGGCCGCGACGGACGGCTGCGCGGTCCGCTGCCGGTGACGGAAGCACCTCTGTATGAACATGCCGACGAGGAACGCCGTGTCGACCTCGCTGCGCGGTGGAGCCATTTCCTGGGAGACTGGGATCTCGGTCTGGCGGCCTTTCACGGCACCGACCGCGAGCCCGTCTTCGCGATCTCGGACAGCGGCGACGGCCTGCATCCGCTTTACCGGGTCATCACCCAGGTCTCCGCCGATGTGCAGTTGACGCGCGGCCCCTGGCTGTGGAAGGGCGAAGCGATTGTCCGTGAAGGTCAGGGCGACACTTTCGGCGCGTTTTCCGGCGGGCTTGAATATACCTTCTACGGCATTACGGCGTCCGGTGCCGATTTCGGCGTGCTGGCCGAGTATCATCTCGACGGGCGGGACAGCGATCCGGCGCTCGCGCCGCCGACCGCTTTCGACAATGACATTTTCCTGGGCGGACGGCTGGCGCTGAACGATATCAACGACACCTCCATCCTCGGCGGCGCGGTGATCGATACGGAAAATGGCTCGACCGCAGCCCTGATCGAAGCAGAGCGCCGTTTCGGCTCCTATATATTCCTGGAACTCGAAGGGCGGTTTACGCTCAATGTGGACGAACGGGACGCCCTTTTTCCGGCCGACCGCGACGATGCGCTCACCCTTCGCCTGACCCGGCATTTCTGAGACCGGGCGAAGCGAGAAGCGCAAAGGATGGCTATCATGTCTCTGAAGCACATCGACCTGAACCTGCTGATCACCTTCGAGGCGCTCTGGCACGAACGCAATGTGACGCGGGCGGCGCGGCGGCTGAACGTGTCGCAGCCGACGGTGTCGAATGCACTGGCGCGCCTGCGCTCGGCATTCGGCGACCAGCTTTTCATGCGATCGCCGCGGGGTATCGAACCCACGGAACGCTGTGTCGAGATCATCAAGGATGTCCGCGAGGCGCTGCGGCATATCGAGCAGGCCCTCGACAGCGGGCCGGCTTTCGATCCGCGCCTGTGCCGGCGGGAATTCCGGATCGGCAGTGCGGACTATTTCGACCTGTTCATCCTGCCCGGCCTGATGGCCCACATGGCAGTCGAGGCACCGCAGATCGATCTGCGCCTGCGCTCGCCCGATCTCGACGAGGGGCTGGACATGCTCGATGCCGGAGAGCTCGATTTCCTGCTGCACAAGGAAGCGCCGGCGGCGAAACGCTTCGGCGTCAGAACGGTGATGCAGGACCTGCATGCCTTCACGGTGCGCTCGGACCACCCCCGGGTCCGGGCCATGCCGGACATCGGACTTTTCGCGGATCTCGCACACGTGAATTTCTCGCAACGCGGCGACTCGGAGTCACACGTTGACGAGACCCTGGCCCGGATGGGCTATCGCCGCCGCGTCGCCGTGACGACACAGCATATGGGTACAGTCGCGCACCTGGTGCGGACGACCGATCTGGTCGCCACCGTGCCCGGTCGGCTCGCCAGGAAAATGGTGGATGAAGGCGGGATCACCGCCTACCCCCTTCCCTTCGAGATCGACTGCGTGCCGATCGCGCTCTACTGGAACCGCCGCTTCGAACTGGACGGCGCAACACGCTGGATGCGTGACGCGCTCGTCCGGTTCTGTCAGTCGGTACCGTCGGCCGCCCTGCCTTTCCAGCAGGGCCTCCCGCACGAAGTCGTCGCCGCCCAGTAGGGCTTATTCGATCACCGTGATCTGGCTGTCCAGCAGGGTCTCGGCTTCGGCATAGGCCTCTTCAGCCGTGGCGATGCCGAACAGGACGCGCTGGCCCGCCTCGAGCACCGGACCGTACAGCAGCGTGCCCTCGGCATCGTCCTCGATGTGGAAGCCCCGCGACCCGGTTTCCAGATTGTCGAAATAGCCGCGCACCATCGCCCAGTAGTCTTGTGTCGCAGCCCAGTAATCACGGGCGGCCTGGTCGTTGCTCAGATCGGTATTGCGATAGGTGTTCACGCCGATCTCGCGCACCAGTTCGTGCACGGCGCCATCCTCTTCGACGACGAGCTTGGAATTGTCCTGCTCATGGGTCCAGCCCCACGGCATGACGGTGTGGCGGTTCACGGCAGCGATGACGTCGTAATCGTCACGCGTCGTGTCGTCCCGGCGCGGCAGCGGCCGCCAGGAAACCGGCGGCTCCCAGGTCGAGACGCCATCGGCATCATGGGTCCAGGGAGCGACGGCAGCATAACGCGGGCTGTCATCCACCTGGTAGACAGTCTGCGACCAGGCGCCGGCGGCTTCGCTTGCGGGCACCGCTTCGACGATCCAGTCATCATGCCCCTGGAAGGCGAGCACGGTTTCCGGCTCGTAGCGCCAGTCCTGGCGCCAGTGCTTGACGATAAAGGGCTCGTCCTCCGGGCCCACGACCAGCAGGTGCTGCAGCATGATGAAGTCGCCGGTATCTTCGACGACGATCACGACCTCGCGTGCCGGTGTGAGCTTGGGCTCGGCCAGTTCATAGCCGTCAGCCACCGGCACCGTCTCGCGGAAATCGAACGTCACCGCGTATTCGCCCTGCATCGCCAGGATCGCCTCGCGGTCCTGCTGATAAAGAGCGCGGGAGCGTTCTGGCATTTGCGCAACGGTCACGGTCTCGCCGCTTGCTGCGATGTTCGTGGTGGCGCAACCGCCGGCGGTCAGTACGGCCGCAACGGCAGCAAGATAGGCGATCTTCATGAAAACCCTCATCCATCAGACGTGCCGGGAGGCACACGCATGTTTCTAAGAAGAATTCTCACTTGCAATCTCAAAAAGCAAGGGGCAGAACACGGGCAACTGACAATCATTCGCACTTAGGGACATCGAAATGAAAACCGTGTTGCTTGCCGGCGTCGCCGCGTTTGCCCTCACCGTTCCGGGCCTGGCCCAGGATGCGGACACAACGAATGACGATGCCGATGTCATCGTGGTCGAAGCGACCTACACGAAGCTGGACGCCTTCGTTTATCCCGGCATGACAGCTTCCATCGACGCGGAAGCGCTCGACCTGCGGCGCCCGGCCGATCTCGACGATCTGCTGCGCTCCATGCCTGGCCTCGACGTGGCTGGCGGCCCGCGCCGCACCGGCCAGACGATCTCGCTTCGCGGCCAGGGCCGGGAAAACACCACGCTCCTGCTGGACGGTGCCCGCCAGAATTACTCTTCCGGACATGACGGTGTCTTCTTCATCGACCCGGCCCTGCTGATCGGCGTGGAAGCCGTTCGCGGCCCGGCATCGGCGATCTACGGCTCCGGCGCATCCGGCGGTGTTGTTTCCTTCCGCACTGCCAGCGCCCACGACCTGCTCGAAGATAGCGAAAGCTGGGGCTATTCGTTGGGCGCCGGCTACCGGTCGGTGGACGAGGAAACGCGCGGTTCTGCCAGCGTGTATGGCCGCGCCGGCACCGCAGATTTCCTGGCCTCTGTCTCGGCGCGCTCCTCTGGCGACATCAGCCTGGGGTCCGGCAATGACCTGCCGGCCGACGACGAGTCCTTCTCCAGCCTGATCAAGATCGGCAATGATTTCGGTGACGGTCTGCGTGCCGAGCTGAGCTGGCAGAACTTTTCGGGCGATGTGACCGAGCCGAACAATGGCCAGGGCAATGCCGGTGTCGGTTCCCAGAACGCCCTCGTCGACAAGGATATCACCGCCGACAATCTGATCCTGACCGCCCTGATTTCGCCGGGCACGATCGACTGGCTGGATCTGGAGCTGACGCTCTACCGCAACGAAACCGGTGTCGATGAGCGCGAGACCGTCTCCGGCCGGCAACTGCGTCGTGATCTGGAAACCGTCGGCATTCGTGGCGACCAGCGTTTCGAATTCAACCTGGGTGCCTATGAGGCCGGCCTGACCGTGGGCGGCGAATATTATGAAGACAGCCAGGACGGTTTCGACAGCAACGATCCGACGGGAACACGCGGCGGGGCTCCCGATGCTGACAGCCAGTTCACCGCCGGCTGGGCCCAGCTCGAGCTGGATGGCCCGGCTCCCTTTGGCCTGCCTGGCCGCGTGATTGTTCTGCCGGGCGTGCGCTATGACGAGTTCGAGACCTCGACGCCGTCCAGTGCCGCCGTGTCCAGCGATGCCGTGTCACAGCGCCTCGGCCTCACCTACGCACCGACAGACACGTTCAATGTTTTCGTCAGCTGGGGCGAAGCCTTCCGCGCACCGTCGATCAACGAGCTCTATCTGGACGGCACCCACTTCTCCTTCCCGCACCCGATCCTCGGCGCCCCGGTCTTCGTGTCGAACGATTTCATCGCCAATCCGGACCTGCTGCCCGAAGAAACCGAGACAGTGGAAATCGGTTTCGGTGTCGACCTGGCGGACCGGGTCGGCGTCGACCGGCTGGACCTGCGCGCCTCCTGGTATGAAACCGAAGCGGAGAACCTGATCGACCTCTCGGTCGACTTCGCCTTCGACGGCTCCTGTTTCGCGCCGCCCTTCCTGCCCTGTACGGCCGGCACGACGCAGAGCAGCAATGTGGGTTCGGCCGAACTGTCGGGCTATGAAATCCAGGCGAGCTTTGCCGAGGGATCTTTCTCGCTCGATGCGTCACTGACCGGGATCGACGGCAAGGATGCCCAGTCGGGCGATCCGATCGGTTCGCTAGCCCCGACGCGTCTGTTCGTCGATGGCCGCTGGAGCTTTGACCAGTACCGCCTGATCCTGGGCGGCCGCATCGAAGCCGCCGGCGAGTATGACGAACCGCTGGATCCGGCCGAGCATCGCGCCGGCTATGTGGTGACGGATGTCTATGCCCGCTGGCGGCCGTTTGCCGAGCACGGGCTCAGCCTGAATGCCGGCGTCGAGAACCTGCTGGATCACGACTATGATCGCGTCTTCGCTGGCGTCAGCGAACCGGGCCGTTCGGTGCGCTTCGATATCGGCTGGACGCAGAACTTCTAGAGGAAGGCGGCCTACCCGGCCTTCCTCTCACTGTCTCCCGGCTTCGCGCCAAGGGAACCTCGTAGGTGGGAAACTACGAACTCATTGGTCCCGGTCTTCTTCAAGGCCGGGACCTTTTTTGTCCGCCAGTCAGTCCGGCCGGTCAGTTGGGGCGACGGTGACGCACCTGGGCAATCTCGTCCAGCTCGTCCTGTTCGGCCGCACGCACGGCTTTCTCGATACGGGCCAGACGCCGCTCCTCAAGCAATTCGTACTTCTTGAGTTCCTGGAAGGCTTCGGACAGCCGGCCGCGCAATGCGTTGGCCTGGATATCCACTTCCTCCAGCGACAGGCGGATATTCTCTTTCCGCTTGATCACCGCCTGGGCATAGGAGCCATAGGCCAGGAAGCCTTCTTTCGACTCGGTCGCGATGGCCTGCTCTTCCGGCACCGAAGCTTCAAGCCGTTCGATCTGGTCGATCAATGCCTGGCGGGAACGATCAAGCTCCGCCATCTGTTTCTGAAGTTCCTCAACCTTGAACCGGGCCAGCCGGATCAAGGGTTCATGTGAGCGTGTCATGACCGCCCTCCTTCACCACCACCCAAAATCTCGGACAGCAGCGCGAATGTCGACGGAATGTCCGCCGCCTCGTCTTTTTGCTGTCCGAGGAATGCTTCCAACGGTTCGTTGAGAGCAATTGCCCGGTCCACATCCGGGTTCGATCCCTGGGTGTAAGCCCCCAGTCGGATCAATTCTTCCATATCGGCATAGGCCGACAGCAATTTGCGCGCTTCAGCCACAAACGGGCGCTGCGGCGGATCGTAAACTTCCGGCGCCGTCCGGCTGACGGACTTGAGAACGTCGATCGCGGGATAACGGCCGCGCTCGGCAATGGCCCGGCTCATCACGACGTGGCCGTCCAGGATGCCGCGGACGGCATCGGCGATCGGCTCGTTGTGATCGTCACCATCGACCAGAACGGTGAACAGGCCGGTGATCGTTCCCTGACGGCCGCCATCACGGCGCTCGGGCCCTGGTCCGGCCCGCTCGAGAAGACGCGGCAGCTCGGCAAAGACGGACGGGGTATAGCCCCGTGTTGTCGGCGGCTCGCCGGCCGCCAGGCCGATCTCGCGCTGGGCCAGCGCAAACCGGGTGACACTGTCCATCAGGCACAGCACGTCCTTGCCCTGGTCGCGGAAATATTCCGCGGTCGTCAGGGTGAGGTGTGCCGCCTGGCGACGTGCGAGTGCCGGTGCGTCGGAGGTTTCGGTAATAACGACAGAGCGCTTGCGGCCTTCCGGGCCCAGCACATCGTCGACGAATTCGCGAGCTTCACGGCCCCGTTCGCCGATCAGGCCGATCACGATGACATCGGCATCGCAGGCGCGCGCCAGCATCGACATCAGAACAGACTTGCCGACACCCGACCCTGCGAAAATGCCCAGACGCTGACCGCGCCGCATCGGTACGAAGGCATTGAGCACGCGAACACCCAGATCGAGCTTGGTCCCCAGGCGCGCGCGGCCATGCGCGCTCGGCGGGTTGCCCTTGAGCGGATAGGGGACGCCGCCTTCGGTAAGCGGAGGACCATTGTCCAGCGGACGTCCGAAACCATCGAGCACGCGGCCCAGCCAGGCCTGTGACGGACGAACGCGGGCGGCCTCGGGCTGCAGGCGGACCCGTGCTCCGGGACGCACACCTTCCAGCGGACCGAAGGGCATCATCAGGGCGGTCTCGCCGCGGAAGCCGACGATCTCGCATTCCGCGACACCTTCTCCCGTCTCGATCAGGGCGTGCGCGCCCAGCGAAAGCCCCGCCTTGGGGCCTTCGGCTTCGACAAGCAGGCCGTTCAGGGCGGTAATCCGCCCTTCCAGCACCCGGTCGTCGAGGCGATCGATGCGATCGATGAGGGTCTGCATCATACGGGAAATCCCGCCCTGCTTCCTGTGGCGAAAATGCCAGTTCCCGGAGACAATATACCCAACGCGGTTGCTCCGACGTAAACACCCGGCATTTTTTGCATGGCCGCACACAGCTGATTCCTGGAAGCGCACGGACTCGATTCCACGAGGTGAGTCTCGCAGCCGATACAATGTCCTGTGGAAAACTCGGAACCCCCTCCATGACGGGTTCCTGAGCCAATTTTCCGTTCCAGAACGGGCAGATCGCACCTTTCGGAGGCTATACTTTATGCACGTTATATTTGATCAATTTGCGAAAAATTACGCCGCCAGGGGATTCATCACACGCGTTAACCCCTGAATCGTTAACGGGATTCTCGAATCAAGCGGATCGTCAGATTTTTCTCGAATTGACGATTCCAAAACAGGGTCAAGCAGCGCTTAACTTTCGTTAAGGGTTTCCGCCTAGCGTCCAAATAAGGTTAATCACAGACGTGAGGCCGGGCGGCACTGATTCGCCCGCATAGCGAAACCGGAGGCGAACCAATGCGGGTTCTTCTTATTGAGGACGATCGGGCGACTGCCCAGTCCATCGAGCTGATGCTGAAGTCCGACGGCTTCAATATCTATACGACCGACCTCGGTGAGGAAGGCGTCGATCTGGGCAAGCTTTATGATTACGACATCATTCTGCTTGATCTGAACCTGCCTGACATGCCGGGCTTCGATGTGCTCAAGACGCTTCGCATGGCGAAAATCGACACGCCCATCCTGATCCTCACGGGCAATGCCGATATCGACAACAAGGTGCGCGGCCTGGGCTGCGGCGCCGACGACTATATGACCAAGCCTTTCCACAAGGACGAGATGATCGCGCGTATCCATGCCATCGTCCGCCGCTCGAAGGGCCATTCCCAGTCGATCATCCGCACCGGTTCGATCGCCGTGAACCTCGACGCCAAGACGGTCGAGGTCGATGGCCAGCGCGTGCACCTGACCGGCAAGGAATACCAGATGCTTGAGCTGCTCTCCCTGCGCAAGGGCACGACGCTCACCAAGGAAATGTTCCTGAACCACCTTTATGGCGGCATGGACGAGCCGGAACTGAAGATCATCGACGTCTTCATCTGCAAGCTCCGCAAGAAACTCGCCGCGGCCACCAGTGGCGAGCACTATATCGAGACGGTCTGGGGCCGCGGCTATGTGCTGCGTGACCCGGTCGAGGAAAAGGCGTCCGCCTGATCCGGCCTCACAAACGAACCTGAGAAAACCCGGGCGGCAGCGTCCGGGTTTTTTCATGCCCCCGCTCAGGACGCCTGCCGACGCACGGCCGCGGCTCTCCACGACAAGAAAGCCCCCGCAGCGCAGCTGCAGGGGCTCTTGTCCTGGTCCGTCTGAAGATGGCGTCAGGCCGCAGCTGACTTGGTCGCACCGGTCCGGCCGTAGAGACCGCGGCGCCCCTCCACCGGAGCGAAATCCTGCGACAGGCCGACGACCGTCTCCGCCGCGCCCATGATCAGATAGCCATCGCCAGCCGTCTGCGCGGCAAGCCGCTGCAGGATCCGCTTCTTGGTGTCGGCATCGAAATAGATCAGCACGTTGCGGCAGAAGATGACATCGAACGCCCCCATTCCGGAGAAGTTCTCCAGCAGGTTCTGCTTCTGGAAGGTCACCATCGAGCGCAGGTTCGGCTTGATACGCCACTGATCACCGGACTGGTCAAAATGCGTCACCAGACGCTGGATCGCCAGGCCACGCTGGACCTCGAACTGCGAGTAGACGCCGGCCTTGGCCTTTTCCAGCACGCGCGGCGCCATGTCGGTGGCCACGATCTCGAAGCGCAGACCGCCCAGGCGGGCCTTTTCCTCTTCCAGGATCATCGCCAGCGAATAGGGTTCCTGGCCCGACGAACAGGCCGCGCACCAGATCCGGATGGTCGACATGTTGCCGCGGGCCCGCGAGAGCACCGGCAGGATTTCCTGCTTGAACAGGTCGAACGGCGTGTTGTCGCGGAAGAAGAAGGTCTCGTGCGTCGCGAGCGCCTCGGTAATCGCCCAGAGCAACCGGTCGCTGCTCTCGCGGCGTGCCGCGGCGATCAGCGCCTCGATCGATGGATAGCCCTCGGCCCGCGCCAGCGGCGCCAGGCGGCTTTCCAGCAGATACCCCTTGTCGGTGGACAGGACGAGGCCGGAGCGCTTGTAGGCTTCGGCCGCCACGAAAGTGATGTCTTCGATCTTGATCATGGTCACATCCCGTTCTTCGCGCGCTGGACGATCGACGAACCGATCCGGTTGAGCGGCAGGATTTCGTCGGCCAGGCCAGCCGCGGCGACAGCGCCCGGCATACCCCAGACCACACTCGTTGCTTCGTCCTGGGCGAGGATCGTGCCGCCGGCATTGCGCAGGATGCGCGAGCCTTCGCGGCCGTCATGCCCCATCCCCGTCAGGATGATGCCCAGTGCCTTGCCACCGGTCACCTCGGTCACCGACTGGAACAGCGGATCGACGGCGGGGCGGCAGAAATTGATCGGCGGCGTCTGGTCGAGCACCGCGTAGAAGCCGGCTGCGTCCTTGCGGACGGTCAGGTGGAAATCGCCCGGAGCAATATAGAGACTGCCGGCAACGAGGCGTTCACCGTCCTCGGCCTCCTTGCAGCGCAAGGACGAGGCCTTGGACAGGTGTTCCGCCAGGATCTTGGTGAACAGGGCCGGCATGTGCTGGGCCACAACGATCGGGACCTGGATATCGGTTCCGAAAGCCGCCACGACATCACGCAGCGCCTGCGGACCACCGGTCGACGATCCGATGGCGATGATTTCCGGGCGCACCGTGTGACGGGCAACAGCCCCGCGTGCGGCCGGGGGCTGCGCCGTGGGCGTGAATGCCTTGCGAACCGGTGCGGCGGGAGCGGCAGGCGGGGGCGTTATGGTACGGATCGCCGGCGCAGGAGCCGCGGGAATATCGCAAGCGCTGGGAACCGGCGGAATCGGGCGCGGCGCCAGCGCTTTCAGCTTGGACAGGAGATCGCGGCGGAACTCCTCGGCACCGGCCAGGCGTCCGGCCTGCGGTTTGGGCGCGTAGTCGGCAGCGCCCATGGACAGGGCACGGATGGTCACCTCGCCGCCACGGCGGGTCAGCGTGGAGGCCATCACGACCTTGCAGCCCGGCACTGCTTTCAGCAGCAGCGGCAGGGCGGCCAGACCGTCCATCTTGGGCATTTCGACATCGAGCACGATCAGATCGGGTCTGAGCTCTTCGGCCTTTTTCAGGCCCTGCTCGCCATCGACCGCCGCGCCGACAAGCGCGAGATCGGGATCTTCATCGACCCAGCGGGTCATCAGGCCCCGTGCGACGGCGGAGTCGTCGATCACGAGAACCTTGGCAATGGGGCTGGCGGCCGCGCCTGTGCTGGCGAGTTCCGGCATGGGAAACTCCCTCAAGAGGCGCGAAGCAATCCGGTTTGCTGCAGCTTGGATTCGATGATTTCGCCGTCGAAGGGCTTCATGACGTATTCGTCAGCACCCGCACGCAGGGCTTCGGTGATGTGCGCCATGTCGTTCTCGGTGGTGCAGAACACCACGACCGGCTTGTCACCGCCCTCTTCCCGGCGCAGCGCCTTGACGAAGTCGAGCCCGTTCATGACCGGCATGTTCCAGTCGAGCAGGATCGCGTCGGGCATCTGCTTGCGGCAGGCATCGAGCGCTTCGGATCCGTCCGCCGCTTCGACACATTCGAAGTCGAGCTCTTCAAGAATTTTACGAGCGACTTTCCGGATCACCCGGGAGTCGTCCACGACGAGACAGGTTCTCATGCCTTACCCTCCGCTAGGCAGCCTTGTTGGTCTGGCCGGCCGTACCGATGACGGCCGAAACGTCGAGAACTGCGAGCAGTTCCTTTTCCAGCCGGTGCACGCCCTTGACCATGGAACGCCAGCGCGCATCGACATGGGCCGGGACCGGTTCGAGTTCGGCCCGCGGGCGACGCAGCACTTCACCGACACTGTCGACGATAAGTCCGAAGATTTCGTTCCCGCGTTCGACACCGAGCGCCATGCCGGTCTCGGTCTTCTCGCGCGGCGTCAGGCCCAGACGACGGCGGGCATCGATTGCGGTGACGATACGGCCGCGCAGGTTCAGCAGACCGGCAACCTCGTCGGGGGCCAGCGGAACATGCGTTACCGATTGCGGCGCGAACACTTCACGGATCGCATCGACCGGCGCGCCGAACAGCTGATCGCCGATACGGACGGACACGTACTCGTTCATCGCTTCGGCGCCGAGGCCGGAATTGTCGCTATGCTGCGAGCTCATGCCACTTTCTCCTCTTGGGAAACCTCGTCGAGCGCGGCAATCAGCGCACCGCGGTCGGAGCGCGGCAGGACGACCGTGAGGCCGTCGGCCGGAGTATCTTCAGGCCAGTCCGTGACTGCGAGGGCGGGCAGATTGGTCCACATGCCTTCATTGCGGATGCGGTCGAGAGCCGCCGGGTCGCCGACGAGCGCATCGAAATGCTCGCCCGCTTCAGCAATCGACTTGACCTCGTGCATGCCGCCGGCCGGCGTCACATCATAGCCGGCCGCAGCCAGCAGCGGCGCGATCATGCGACGCGCAAAGGCATCGGCATCGACCAGCAGCACCTTGCGGCGGCGCGAAGCCGAGCGGCGCTGGATATCGCCAGCACGCGACTGGTCGAGATACCAGGCGATATCGACCACATCCGTGGCCTTGCCCTTGATGATGGCAGACCCGATGACGCCCTGCTTGTCGGACGACATCTGCATGTCGACGCGTTCCTCGACGACATCGACGATCTGGTCGACGGCGAGACCGATAGCCGTGTGGTTCTCGGCAAAGACGAGAACCGGCAGACGCTGGCCTTCGGTGCAGCGGATTTCCGAACCCAGCGGCACGATCGGCATCAGGCGGCCACGATACTGCACAACCTGGCGGTCGTTGGTGGTCTCGATGGTTTCCGGATCGAACTCTTCCAGACGCGTGACGAGGGCCAGCGGAACTGCCTTCGGTTCCGTCCCTCCGGCACGCACCAGGAGCAGGCGCTGGGTCTGCTGTGCCAGTTCGGTAACCGACGCGCTTGCCGTGTCGTGCACCGCTTCCTCTTCCATTGCCGAGACGATCTCGCCGGCCAGGCCGTTCGGATCGAGGATCATGATGACAGAGCCGTCGCCCAGGATGGTCGCACCGGAATAGGCCGACACATTGCGCAGCGATTCCGAGAGCGGTTTCACGACGATTTCCTCGGTGTCGAGGACATTGTCGACCACGAGGCCGACATTGCGGCCGCCGGCGTCGAGCACGACCACGAAGGCCGCTTCGTCTTCACCGCCGCTGTAGGCTTCGCCGACACCCAGCACATCGTGCAGGTCAACAATCGGCATAAGACGATCGCGCAGACGCATCACGCGGGCACCGTGCAGCTTTTCAACCGTATGCTCGGACCCGGCACCGACGCGCACCAGTTCGCGCACAGCCAGCTGCGGGATCGCGAAGCGCTGTTCGTCACAGCCGACGATCAGGGCGGACACGATAGCCAGGGTCAGCGGGATCTTGATCGAGAAATGCGAGCCACGGCCGGCCGTGGACGCCACGTCCACCACGCCGCCGATCTGCTCGATATTCGTACGCACCACGTCCATGCCGACACCGCGGCCGGACAGGTTGGTCACCTTGGCCGCGGTCGAGAAGCCCGGAGCAAAAATGAAGCGGTGAATCTGCGCTTCATTCATGCGCTCCAGCTCGTCGTGCGTGGTCAGGCCCTTCTCGAGAGCCTTCTCGCCGATACGCTTGGTGTCCAGTCCCTTCCCGTCATCGGAAATGGAAATGATGATGTGACCGCCTTCATGATAGGCGGACAGCTTGATCCGGCCCTTCTCGGGCTTGCCGGCCTTGACCCGGTCGGCCGGCATCTCGAGGCCGTGATCGGCCGAGTTGCGGACCATGTGGGTGAGCGGATCCTTGATCAGCTCGAGCACCTGACGGTCCAGCTCGGTGTCCTGGCCCTCCATGACCAGTTCGATCTTCTTGCCGAGATCCGTCGAGACGTCGCGAATGATACGCGGCAGCTTGCGCCAGGCGTCGCCGATCGGCTGCATGCGGGTCTTCATGACCCCGTCCTGCAGCTCGCCGGTAACGGCAGACAGGCGCTGGAGAGGGCCTTTGAGCTCCTCGTCTTCCATGCCGCGAATGGTCTGCATCAGCTGGTTGCGGGTCAGCACGAGCTCGGAAACGGTCGTCATCAGACCTTCCAGCACGTCCACAGTGACACGCACCGTCTGCTGCACACGCGGACCGCCTTCACCGCCGCCGGCATGATCGACACCTTTCAGCTCGGCCATGGCCGACTGCAGTGCTTCCTCATGACTCATATCGTCGGTAATGAACGCCTTGGGTGCTTCCGGCTCATTACCCGGGTCAACGTCGGCGTTCATGAAGGCTGCTTCGAGTTCGGCAGCGGACACCTCACCCGGGCGCAATTCGCGTCCCAGCTCCGGATCGAAATCGCCGACACCGAGGTGCTGCACGGGCGCACTCTCTACCGGCGCGGCTTCGCCCGGATCGTTGGCAGGATCGACATCAGCGCCCTGGAAGGCGGCTTCCAGATCGGCCAGCGAGACTTCGCCCGGACGCAGTTCGCGACCGAGATCCTCGTCCCAGTTTTCCGGCTTTTGCGGTGCGTCGGGTTGGGCTGCCCCTTCCAGCTTGCCCATCGCGGCATCTTCAAGCTTGGCGATCAGGGCGCTGTCTTCGCCGGCCGGCTCGGCGCCGGTTTCCTCGAGCGATTCCAGCAGCACCTTGATCTGGTCGATCGCCTCGAGAACGAGCGTGACCATCGGCGGCGATACAGCGAGTTCGCCATCGCGGAACTTGCCCAGCAGCGTTTCGCCGGCGTGGGCAACAGCTTCAAGGCGGGGAAGGCCGAGGAAGCCGCAAGTCCCTTTGATGGTGTGGAGAAGGCGGAAAATGTTGTCGAGAATGGCCCGGTCTTCCGGGTTGTTCTCGAAACGCACCAGCTCCGCGTCGATGACGTCCAGGCTTTCGGCCGTTTCCGTCAAAAACTCGCTGATGAGATCATCCATGGCAGGCCCCGTGCGGTCTTGATTCCAGCACAACCTGCCAGCCCTTAGTTAACGGACTGTTGGCCCGGGGAGCCTATTCTCATCGACGATACGAATAGAATATTATCTGCTTTCGGCTCGCCTTGCGCGTCTAGCCGATCATGCCTTCCGGCGGCTTGACCAAGGCCACGAATTCAACCCGCTCGCCATCGGCGTGTGCACTGACACGTCCGCCGGCCGAGCGTGCGATGAGTGCCGTGTAG
The DNA here is from genome assembly GCA_036231565.1 of Pseudomonadota bacterium. Lineage (GTDB taxonomy): Bacteria > Pseudomonadota > Alphaproteobacteria > Caulobacterales > Maricaulaceae > Maricaulis. The sequence continues at coordinate 82,186 of JAZAHA010000016.1, read as the reverse complement.
TAGGGCTGAATCGAACGCCCGTCGAAACCGTGTTCGGGCGCCTGGCCTTCCAGAGCGAGTGCGGTGCCCGCTTCCAGCCGCGCCCGGGGGCCTTCCGTCACAATGCGCAGACGCGCACCGCCGGCGGCATCCGTCGCCTCGACCGTCACCGTTCCGCCGCGCGGGGCGGCATCAACACCGAGCGTACACAGATTAAGCAGCAGACGCGCGGCCGCCTTTTCAAGCCCGGTGGCCTCGACTTTCCAGACGATCTCCGGCTTGAAGGCAGAGAACATGTTCTCTGTGAGCCGGCGCAGTTCACGGGTATCCAGGATACCCGGAGCCGATCCGCCGGCGCCGAATGCAAGACGCGAAAATTCCAGCTTCGCCTGGGCCTGGCGGGCGCTTTCACGCACCAAGCCCATCGCGTCCTCATGCATGTCCGCCGAGTCCTGGTCGTCCAGAACGCTCAGGGCCGCGCCCAGCGCAGAAACGGGGCTGACAAGGTCATGGCACAGTCGGGCGCACAGCAGTGCGGCGAGCTGTTCGGCAGTCAGTTCGGAAGGAAATTCGTCTAGCATGTCGTTATCGATACACGATTCTCGCTGTCTCTTGCCCCTTTTCGCAGACAAATCTGCAATGCTTCGCCGTAAAGGACTTGGCAACCGGATCGGTCCAAGCCATGGTTCACACGGCTTTCGAGGGGGGCGCTCGGCCATTCCGGGGTATACAGCTTCGGGCGGCGCGAGACTTGCTAGACATCACGTGTGACACGCCGTGTGTTAACGAGCTGACCGGAGTATGGACGCCGACATGTCCGGATTTGACGTATCCCGTGCCGACACCCACCGCACCCGTGGCCTTGTGGCTGCTGCCAGCCTGACGCTCTCCGCGGTGCTTCTTGTCGCCCTTATGACCAGTAACGAGCCGCAAAGCGATGCGTCTCCGATCGACCGCCAGCCGGCGCTCGATACGCCCGTCGCAGGCAACACCCAGCTGTTGGCCGAAGCGAGCCAGGTCGCATCGAGCCAGGACGTGCTGCAACCGCCACCGATGACGCTGGCGGCGGCGCTCGACCCGGTCGAACTGAATTATTCCGCTTTCACCGACTGCGTGAACTGTGCCACGACGATCCAGGTCGAACGGGTGGTGCCCAGCGGCGGCACGCTCGCCGGCCTGCTTGACGATGCCGGCATAGACCGCGTCGAGGCCGCGCGCGCGATTTCCGCGCTCAGCACGGTCTACGACCTGCGGCGCCTGCCCGTCGGTGAACGCATCCGGCTCTATGTCGAAACGACGCCGGACGCCGAAGGCGGCGACACGGCGTCGGCGGTTCGTCTGAACGGCCTGTCCTTCCGGCCTGATGTCGAACGGTCGATCACCGTTGCCCGGACGTGGGACGATAACTACCGCGCGCGAGAAACCCAGGCGACATTCGAACGGGAACTCGTCCGCGCGACCGGCGAGATCAGCACCTCCCTCTATGTGGACGCGCTCAATGCCGGCGCGACCGACCGTGTCGTCGTCGAGCTGGCCGGCGTTCTGGGCTATGCGATCGACTTCCAGCGCTCGATCCAGCCAGGCGACGGATTCGATATTCTCTTCGAGCGCATGATCGATGATGAGGGCGATGTCGCCCGCACCGGCGACATTCTCTATGCCCGCTATGACGGCCGCGGCGAGCCCAAGGAATTCTTCCGCTTCGAGACGCCGGACGGAATCGTCGGCTATTACACCGCCGACGGTGCCAGCGCCCAGCGCCTGCTGATGCTCACGCCGATCAACGGCGCCCGCCTGTCTTCGCACTTCTCGCGCGCGCGTCGTCACCCGATCCTGGGCTATACGCGCCGCCATAACGGCACCGATTTCGCCGCCCCGACCGGCACGCCGATCATGGCAGCGGGCAACGGTGTCGTGGAACGGGCCAACCGGTTCGGCAGTTTCGGCAACTATATCCGCATCCGGCACGCCAACGGCTATCAGACGGCCTATGCGCACCTCAACGGGTTTGCGCGGAATATCCGGGCCGGCTCCCGGGTGACCCAGGGGCAGACCATTGGTTATGTCGGCACGACCGGTCGCTCGACTGGTCCGCACCTGCATTACGAAGTTCACCACAACGGCAATCCGGTGAACCCGATGACGCTCGACCTGCCGACCGGCCGCCAGCTGGCGGATAACGAGATCGCGCTGTTCGAAGCCGAGCGGGACCGGATCCTGGCGATCCGCGATGCCGCGCCGTCGGCGTCGAGCGGCAATGCGCCGCTCATGGCCGATGCTGGCAACGGCGCCCAGTAGGCCTGCAGAACACCCTCATACCGGATACATTGGTGCGACATTGGAGCAACATTGACGTTGCGCCGGTGTCGCACTATGTGAGGTTCTCAGGCTCGGGAGATGCCTGCCGCCCGCAGGCGCAAGCCACGGTGAAATTCTCCCGGACATGATCTTTGCCGAAACAGTTGCTGTGCGGCGGGATGGCAAGGCGGGCACCCATCGAGAAGACCGCATGCAGCACCTGCATGAGGCTGAAGACATGACGACCCAACTCCTCCCTGCGCTCGACGGGTTGAAGGCCCAGGCGAAACGCCTGCGCAAATCGCTCGAGGCGGAGGGCAATCTCATTTCCCATTCCGAAGCGCTGGAGCTTGTCGCCCGGCAATACGGCTATCGCGACTGGAACACGATCCACGCCGCAACCGGCAATCGTCCGGCCGAACTTCTGTCGCTGGGCGCGAAAGTGTCCGGCAGCTATCTCGGCCAGGCCTTTACCGCCGAGGTGATCGGCCTGACCCGGCTGAATGACGGCGCGCGCTATCGCGTGACGCTGGATCTGGACGAGGCTGTCGACGTGGTGACGTTCGACAGTTTTTCCGCCTGGCGCAAGCGCGTGAACGGCACGATCGGCCGCAATGGCGTCTCGGCGTCGCGGACATCGGACGGACGCCCGCACCTGGAAATCCGGATGTAGAAAAGACGCGGGCCCGGGGATCACCCGGGCCCGCCCTCTTCATCAGTTCACCACGGCCTGGAGCGGCGGTTTCACGCCGACGGCGACGCCGTTGACGGTGAGCACGCCGGCCTCGGTGGAGACCTTGATCGTGTCGCCATCCTTGATGCGGCCTTCCAGCAGCAGCCGGGCCAGCGGATCCTGCAGCTCCTTCTGGATCACCCGCTTGAGCGGACGCGCGCCATAGGCCGGGTCATAGCCCTTTGCAGCGAGCCAGTCGCGGGCGCTGGCGTCCAGCTCGATCGTCATGCGGCGATCTTCCAGGAGGTGGGCGAGACGCTCGATCTGGATGTCGACAATGGCACCCATATGCTCCTGCGCCAGTTTGCGGAACAGGATGATCTCGTCGACCCGGTTGAGGAATTCCGGCCGGAAATGGCCGCGCACCGCGGTCATCACCTGGTCGCGGGCCTGTTCGGCATCCTCGACCTGTTGCAGGAATTCAGCGCCGAGATTCGACGTCATGATGATGATCGTGTTGCGGAAATCCACCGTGCGGCCCTGGCCGTCGGTCAGGCGTCCATCGTCGAGCACCTGCAGCAGCACGTTGAACACGTCCGGGTGGGCCTTCTCGATCTCGTCCAGCAGCACGACCTGGTAGGGCCGGCGGCGCACGGCTTCGGTCAGGGCACCGCCCTCCTCATAGCCGACATAGCCGGGGGGCGCGCCGATCATGCGGGCGACGGAGTGTTTCTCCATGTATTCCGACATGTCCATGCGCGTGACCGCGGTCTCGTCGTCGAACAGGAATTCCGCGAGCGCCTTGGTCAGCTCGGTCTTGCCGACGCCCGTGGGGCCGAGGAAGAGGAAGGAGCCGATCGGACGCGCCGGATCCTTCAGACCGGCCCGCGCACGGCGGACCGCGTCGGACACGGCTTCCAGCGCCGCCTGCTGACCGACAACGCGGCCATGCAGCGCCTCTTCCATGCGCAGGAGCTTGTCGCGCTCGCCTTCCAGCATCTTGTCGACCGGCACGCCTGTCCAGCGCGAGACGACATGGGCGATCTGCTCGTCATCGACGACTTCCTGCACCATCTGGCCGTCAGCACCATCGCCCTCGGCTTCCGCCTCGGCGAGCTGACGTTCCAGTTCCGGCAGGCGGCCATACTTGATCTCGGATGCCCGGCCCAGATCGCCGCGGCGTTCCGCATCGACCAGCTCGTTGCGGGCCCGCTCGAGCGCTTCCTTGATCGTGGTCGCGGAGGCGAGCTTTTCCTTCTCGGCGCGCCAGGCCGCGGTCAGCTCGGCAGAGCGGCCTTCCAGCTCGGCGATCTCCTTCTCGAGCGTCTTCAGGCGCTCCTTCGACGCGTCATCGTTTTCCTTCTTGAGCGCCTCGGCCTCGATCTTCAGCTGGATCGCCCGGCGATCGATCTCGTCGAGCTCCTCGGGCTTTGAATCGACCTGCATGCGCAAGCGCGAGGCAGCCTCGTCCATCAGGTCGATGGCCTTGTCCGGCAGGAAACGGTCGGTGATATAGCGGTTGGAGAGGTTGGCGGCAGCGACAATGGCACTGTCGGCGATGCGCACGCCGTGGTGCACCTCGTACTTCTCCTTCAGGCCGCGCAGGATGGACACGGTATCCTCGACGGTCGGCTCATCCACCATGACCGGCTGGAAGCGGCGGGCGAGCGCGGCGTCCTTCTCGACATGCTTGCGATATTCGTCGAGCGTCGTCGCGCCGACACAGTGCAGCTCGCCGCGCGCCAGGGCGGGCTTCAGCAGGTTGGACGCATCCATCGCGCCATCGGTCTTGCCGGCGCCGACCAGGGTGTGCATCTCGTCGATGAAGAGGATGATCTGACCATTGGCCGACTGCACCTCGTTCAGCACGGACTTCAGGCGCTCCTCGAACTCGCCGCGGTATTTCGCACCGGCGATCAGCGCGCCCATGTCCAGCGCCAGCAGTTTCTTCTCTTTCAGGCTTTCCGGCACATCGCCATTGACGATGCGCAGGGCCAGACCTTCCGCGATGGCGGTCTTGCCGACGCCGGGCTCGCCGATCAGGACGGGATTGTTCTTGGTCCGGCGGGAGAGAACCTGGATGGCGCGACGGATTTCCTCGTCGCGGCCGATCACCGGGTCGAGCTTGCCTTCGCGCGCGACTTCGGTGAGGTCGCGGGCATATTTCTTCAGCGCCTCATAGCTGTCCTCGGCGGACTGGCTGTCGGCGGTGCGGCCCTGGCGCAGATCATTGATCGCCGTGTTGAGCGCCTGCGGCGTGACGCCGGACGCCTTGAGCACGTCATAGGCCTTGTTGCCGGCGGTCAGGCTGATCGCCTGCAGCAGGCGTTCAGCCGTGATGTACTGGTCGCCGGCCTTCTGCGCCGCTTCCTCGGCAGCGCCGAAAATCTTGGCGGTGTCCGGCGCGAGGTAGAGCTTGCCCTGCCCGCCTTCCACCTTGGGAATGGCGGCGAGTGCCTGGGCGGTGCCGTCCTGGACCTGGCGGATGCGGCCGCCGGCGGTCTCGATGAGATTGGCGGCAAGCCCGGCCTCGTCGTCGAGCAGCGCCTTGAGCACGTGCTCGGGGGCAAATTGCTGATGGTTCGACTTCAGCGCCAGGCCCTGGGCAGCCTGGACGATCGACCGCGCACGGTCTGTGTATTTCTCAAAATCCATATCGATCTCCCAAATCAGGCGAGATAACGTGCGGCCTGTCGCCTTGATCAAGCACGACGGCGCCGCGTTCCGACCCTGATGTAGGTGTGGCCATTGAGTCACACAAGTGGACGGGTCGCGACATTCTGCCCCTGCCTCACCAACAGGTTATTGCCATGCCCCAGCTTACCGCCATCACCCGCTTTCCGGTAAAGGGGCTGGGCCCCGATCGCCTGGACGCTGCCGGGCTGCAGGCGGGCAAGGTCCTGCCCGGCGATCGCCGCTGGGCGATCGAGAATGGCCCCGGCCCCTTCGATCCGGACAATCCCGGCCATGTGAAGAAGAAACACTTCCTCATGCTCGCCGGACAGGCAGAACTGGCGCGGCTCGATTGCCGCTATGGGGATGCGGGCCAGCGCCTGTCCGTCGCCGTCGATGCCGGGGATCCGGTGACCGTCGACCTGGAGGATGCGACGACGCATGCGCCCCTGTTCGACCGGATGGCAGGGCTTCTCGGCGACCAGCTGCGCGGGCCGATGCGCATCGTGTCTGCGCCCGGCCAGGCGATGACGGATATTCCCCAGCCGCACATCTCGCTGATCAATGCCGCCTCGGTGCGCGATCTGGCCGAGCGCACCGGTCACGAACTCGACCCGCTGCGGTTCCGCGGCAATCTGCTGATCGACGGGCTGGAACCCTGGGCGGAGTTTGACTGGCTCGGCCGGGATGTCCGCATCGGCAATGCCGTGCTGCGGGCCCGGGACCCGATCGGCCGCTGTGCCGCAACCAGCGTCAATCTGGATACGGGCGAACGGGATATCGATCTGCCCAAGGCGCTGTTCGAACACTATGGCCACACCCGCTGCGGGCTCTATCTCAGCGTCGAACAGGGCGGGCGTATCGCGGTGGGCGATCCGGTTTTGCTTGACGGGACCGGGGCGACCGCCTAGCCATTCGTCTTCCGGGCTCCTGGGTGCCCGCCGCTGGCAGATAGACTGCCCGGTGAAACCCGCTTTCCGAATTCAACTTGTCCTGCCCGGCCTCGCGGCAAAGCGAACGCCGTCGTATGGCCCGTGCAGGATGTCGCGCCGCCCGGTCACCGGGCGGTGCCCGACCGGGATGTGACCCATGAGCCAGACTGCTGCCCGCAAGACCGAATACCTGGAAGGACCGATCGGTCCCCTGTTCGCCAGAACCGCCCTGCCCATCGTTTTCCTGATGAGCGTGAACGGGCTTCTCACCGTCGTCGACGCCATCTTCCTGGGTGTGTTCGTCGGCGCCGACGCCCTCGCCGCCGTCACCCTGATGTTCCCGCTGGTGATGATGTGCATTGCCCTGGCGACACTCGTGGCCAATGGCATGGCCAGCGTGCTGGCGCGCCAGCTGGGTGCGGCCGACCATGCCGGCGCCCTGGCCAGTTTTGCCGGTGCGCACGGGCTGACCGTGCTCACCTGCCTCACCCTCCTCGCCCTGTTCCTTCTGGGCGGTGAACCGCTGGTACAGCTGGCGGCGAACGGCTCGGCGCCGCTGGGCGAACACGGCTATCGCTATCTGCAGATCACCGTCATCACCGCGCCGCTGGCCTTCGCCCTCGGCCTGCAGACCACCGCCCTGCGCGTGGAGGGCCGGGTCGGCTTCATGGCGATCACCGGCGCACTGGTGACCATCGCCAATATGGCGATCAATTTCGTGCTGATCGCAGGCCTGGGCTGGGGTGTCGCCGGTTCCGCCATCGGCACCGCGCTGGCCCAGGCGATCGGCCTTGCCATCGTGCTTGCCTTCCGCGCCAGCGGGCGCGGCGACCTGCCGGCCTTCGCCCTGCCCTGGCACCACTGGCGGGCGGGCTGGGGCGATTTTCTCGCACTCGGTGCCCCGCAAAGCCTGTCCTTCCTCGGCCTGTCGCTGGGATCGGGCATGATCCTGATCATGCTGCAGAACACGGCACTGGACGATTATGACACCACGGTCGCCGCCTATGGCATCGCCACGCGTCTGCTCTCGTTCAGCTTTCTCGGACTGATGGGGATGGCGCAGGCGCTGCAGGCCATTGTGGGCAATAATTTCGGCGCCGGACGGCGCGACCGGGTCGCCCGCACACTGCGGCTGGGCCTGATCTGCGGGCTGGTCTATGCCGGCGCGGCGCAGGCGATTTTCAGCTTTGGCGCGACCGGGCTGGCCGGGCTCTTCGTCGGCAATCCGGCCGTGATCGCCGAGGTCGGCCGCCTGCTGCCGGTGATCGTGGCCGCCTATGTACTGGCCGGTCCGGCGGTGATGATCTCGACCTGTTTCCAGGCCGTCGGCGATGCGCTGCGGGCGGCCTTGCTCAGCCTGTCGCGCACCTATCTGTTCGCGATCCCGCTGACGCTGATCCTCCCGGTCTGGTTCGGGGAATGGGGGATCTGGATGGCAGGCCCGTCGGCCGAGGTGCTGCTCGCCCTGGTGGCGCTGGCTGTGCTGGTCCAGGCGGCCCGCAGTGACGGGCATGATTTCGGCCTGGTGCCCCGCGGCCTGCGCGGCCGGGCTGCGCTCTAGACAGGATCGTTTCCTGCGAAATCGCTCCCGCTCCGGATTCTTGAGCAGTCGCGTGATCAGGTGAACCGGTTCCCACTTCACCTGATCACGGTCCAGACAAGAAAAAGGGCGGCCGGGAAACCGGCCGCCCATCTTTCACAGTCCGCATTGCGATGCGCCCGTCAGGCAGCTTCGCTTTCGGAGTCGTCTCCGCCGCCGGTCTTGCCGTCGGCCGAGGCGCTGGCGCTTTCCAGCGCGGCCTCTGCAGCGGCCTTGTCGGCGGCGATTTCAGCCTTGGTGCGGCGCGGACGGCGGGTCCGGCGGCGCGTGCCGTCTTCGCCGTCTTCGGACTTGGCGTCGGACTTGTCGTCCGGCCTGGATTCTTCGGTGGCCGGCTTTTCGCCTTCCGGCGTCACGACACCGAGCGGATCTTCCTTCTCACCGCCCCGGTCGCCCCGATCGGCCCCGCGCGGCTGGCGCTGACGGCCGCGGCCACGGCGCGGTTCGCGCTCGCGGTCCCCGCCCTGATCATGGCCGGATCCATTGCTGGAATTGCCGCCATTGGAGCCGTAGGACAGATCGTCATTGTCCTCGTCATCCCCGTTGGCCTCGGCATTGTCGCCATTATCGTCCTGGCCCGGCTCGCGCTTGGGCTGGTTGGCCTGGACGATACGGTAATAATGCTCGGCGTGCTGATACAGATTTTCCGCACGCACCCGGTCACCGGCCGACGATGCATCGCGCGCCAGCTGGAGATACTTGTCGTAGATCTGGGAGGCATTGCCACGGATCTTTACTTCCGGACCGTTGCTCTCATAGCTGCGGTTAGCCGAATTGCCGGACTTACGTCCTCGACCGCGTTGACGCTTCATATCGCCTATCCCTGTTTAACAGCGATGCTTATCTAAACTGCTGGCTTTGCTGTGCATTTGCAGGTGCAAGCCTGTGCGCCACCGAACACGTTGATCGTCGAATTGGCCGGATAATGGCAGGTGGCTCATCCGGCCGCGCGAGACCCCCGTACTGGCGCGATCCACCTGCCTTGTCGGTGACCCTAGACCGGTGAGCCCGGCATTCCAAGCCCTTTTAGCGGTTTTCGCCGTTGTATCCGATAACCACCCGGTCCTGACCGGCCAGGTCGCGCAGGACGGCAATCCCGGTCAAGCCCGCCGCCTGGGCCAGCGCGCTGACGGATGCGCCCTGATCATAGCCGATCTCGACCGCCAAAAGACCGTTTTTCTTCAGGATTCTCGGAACGTCCCGGAAAATGTCCCGATAGGCGTCCAGCCCGTCAGCACCACCATCCAATGCCAGCGCCGGCTCGTGATCGCGCACTTCCGGCTCCAGTCCGGCCAGCACGTCCGAGACGATGTAGGGCGGATTGGAGACGACAATATCGAAGGCCGCATCCGCCAGACCGTCCGACCACTGACCGCGTGCGAAGCGGGCGCGATTCGCCAGGCCGCAGCGCCCGGCATTGCCGCGTGCCACGCCAAGCGCGGCATCGGACAGATCGATCCCGGTGCCGTACCAGCCCGGCCGCTCGCTCAGAAGCGCCAGCAGGATGGCCCCCGAGCCGGTACCCAGATCGAGGAGTTCGGTATCGCCATCCGGACAGCGGGCCAGAACGGCTTCGACCAGGGTCTCGGTATCGGCGCGCGGGGTCAGCACATCGGACGTCACCGCCAGATCGAGGGTCCAGAAGGGCTGGCTGCCCAGAACCTGGCTCAGCGGTTTGCGGGCGAGCCGGTCCCAGGCGAGATCGGCGAGGCCGGCGACGCGCTGCCAGGAGACCAGGGCCGGGTCGGCCAGGGCCTCCGCCAGCGTTGCCGGGGCAAGGACGTGAGAGAGCATGTGGCGCGCCTCGATCTCGGCCTCGCCGATCCCGGCCACGAGCAGACGCTGCACGAGATCGCGCCGGATATCCGCCAGGCCCAGCCCCTGCCAGGCTTCGCGCAGGGGTTTGCTCGGCGCCTTGTCGAACGCGGCCTTCGCATCGCCGACCAGCTTGTCGAAGGGCCCGGTCATCGCCGGATCAGGCGTCTTCCAGCGCCGCCAGGCGGGCGGCCTGGTCTTCCGCGATCAGGGCGGAGATCACCTCGTCCAGCTCGTCGCCGGCGACGATCTGGTCCAGCTTGTAGAGGGTGAGGTTGATGCGGTGGTCGGAGACCCGGCCCTGCGGATAGTTGTAGGTGCGGATCCGTTCGGAACGGTCGCCGGAGTCGATCTGGCCCTTGCGCTCGGCGGCGCGTTCGGCCGCGGCGGCCTCGCGCTGCATGTCGTAGAGCTTGGCCTTGAGGAGTTCCTGGGCGCGGGCGCGGTTCTGGTGCTGGGACTTCTCGGCGCACACCACCATGATACCGGTCGGCAGGTGCGTCATGCGCACGGCGGACTCGGTCTTGTTGACGTGCTGGCCGCCGGCCCCGGACGCACGCATCGTGTCGACGCGGACCTCGCTCATGTCGAGGTCGAAATCCACCTCTTCCGGCTTCGGCATGATCGCCACCGTGGCGGCGGAGGTGTGGATGCGGCCCTGGCTCTCCGTCGCCGGCACACGCTGCACACGGTGCACGCCGCTTTCGAATTTCAGCCGGCCGAACACGCCATTGCCGGAGACCTGGGCGATGACTTCCTTGTAGCCGCCATGCTCGCCTTCCGAGGCCGAGACCAGTTCCCAGCTCCAGCCGCGCAGCTGGGCATAGCGCTGGTACATGGCATAGAGATCGCCGGCGAACAGCGCCGCCTCGTCGCCGCCGGTCCCGGCGCGGATCTCGATCAGGGCGTCGGCGCTGTCATCCTTGTCCTTGGGCAGGAGCAGCAGCGACATCTCGTGCTCGAGTTCGGGCAGGCGCTCCTTGAGGGCGTAGTATTCCTCGCGCGCCATGTCGGCCATTTCCGCATCGCCGCCCTCCATCATCTCGGCGAGATCATCGAGTTCGGCGCGCGCAGCCCTCAGCTCGCTGGCCTTCTCGGCCACCGGCTTCAGCTCGGCGTGCTCCTTGGAGAGCTTGACGATTTCATCGGGATCGCCCGCGGCGCCCAGGCGGGCTTCCACCTGTTCGAACCGGTCGATCACCTGGGAGAGTCGGGCTTCGGGTGCGTGCATGGGCTCCGGTTATCACCAAGCGATGGCGAAGAAAATCCTGATCGGCTGTTCAGCCGCCTTCCGGCAGGCTTTTCACCCCGTCACATCACCGCGATCACATTGCGCACCGTCATCACGATCAACACGATCGAGGAGGCTGAAAAGACGGCGAAGCGGACGGGGACGAAATTCCACAGGGCCTGGATCAGCGAGTGGAGGATGCGCAGCGCGACATAGCCCCAGGCGAGCATGATGTTCAGCTCGTCGGCAACGCCGACCAGATGGCCGTAGATGCACAGCACGTAGAAGATCAGCGGCTGCTCGTGCAGGTGATTATAATTGTCGGCAATGCGCTGCACCTCGACCGGCAGTGCGTCGAGATCGCCCTTGCGCTGGATCTTCGTCGCGTCGATCCCGGCCTTCTGCATGGCCGGCAGGCGCGTGGCATACATCCACAGCCACATCACCAGCGTCCAGGCGACGAGTGCGAGCACAGGCGTCATGATGGATTGAAACATCGGCGTCCTCCCCGGTCTTGTCTGCGCGAGACTAGGGCGAACCGGGCCGGCCGCGCGACAGAAATCGCAAGCGGGGTGCAAAACGTGCCTCAAAAGTCACACATCGCGGCGATCCAACCTCACCGTGTCGATTCCGTCTTGAAGGCGAAGGCGAGCGGCGTCATAAGCCGCCTCCCGATCACCACCCGCCCGCGAACGGGCGCGCAAACGAGGGACGATGATGAACGCAGTTCAGACCACATATCGCCTCCCCGGTTCGGCCTTCTGGCCGGCCGAGACTGCGCGCGCGGAAGGGTCCGCGATCACCTGGTAGACTGACCCCCAACAGTCCCGGTGACCCGCCCTCCCGAGCGCTGCTCGCGGAGGGTTTTTTCGTTCCGGCCACGGCTCTCCCCCAGCGGCCGGCCGGAACCCTGCCCCGGGAGGGTGCGTGCCCCCAACACGCACCCTCCCAATTCGGGCCCTGCCCCGCACCACCCGGGAGGCATTCACATGCGCAAGGACATGTTCAAGGTGATCGTCGAGCGGCCGCGGGCCGGCTGGCGCACGCAGAGGCTGGCGCGCGGCAAGCTGGACCGGGCCGGCGACCTCCTGCCGAAAAAGCAGGGCCTGCGCCGCCAGCGCAAGGAGAACGGCACGCATTCCAAATGGCTGAACGAGAATCTCGCGCCGCTGCGCCGCTTCCTGGAGAAACAGGTCGGCCGGCCCTGGAACAAGGTGCATGCCGAGATCTGCGAGCATCTCGATCCCGGCCACACGGTGAAGCAGCACGTGCTGGAGCATCTGTATGACTTCGTCGACCGGCCGGCCATCGGACGCGACGGCAAATGGCTGTGGAGCCGGCGCTATTACCTCGCCGACGGTCCCGAACCGGGGCGGCTCTACGTCCATCCGGTCGACGGCCTCCTGAAACGCTGGAAGCTGAAGACCGGCGAAGCCCCGCGGCGCGACGGCCGGCTGCCGAAACGGCGCTAGGAAAGCGTCGCCTCATCAAGCGACCAGCCGCCCTTACCGCTGAACTTGCGGATCAGGAGGTAGAGGAGGAGGCCCAGCGGTCCGAACATCAGCGACAGGAAGAGCGCCGGCAGAATGATCCAGTGGGCGATGCCGTGACGGCGCGCATCGCGCACGATCCAGGCGCCGACAAAGAGGTCGTAGACGAGGAAATGCGTCCAGCCGGTCAGCGCGCCGACCGGATGCGAGAACAGCGCCATCACACCGGCCAGCGTGCTCATCCCGGCGTCCGGATCAGCCTGTCCGAAGCCGATCGCCGCGGTCAGGAAGGCCAGATAGATGGCGCACAGGACGAGCGGGATCAGGGCGGCGTGCACGAGGCGCTGGGTCCAGCGCCAGCCCGGCGCGACGGCCAGCAGGATCCAGGCCGGTGCGACAATCGCATGCAGTGCCAGATAGATGGTCTGGTACATCGCCTACGCCTCCGCTTCGAGGGCTCGATACAACACCTTTGCCCGGCGCGCGGCGAGTCCCGTTAGCCCGAACACCCCGGCAGCGGTACAGGTCTTGACCGCGCCTCCAACTCCGTTGCCCGAAATTTTCATTGCAACTAACTGACCGGTCAGTTATTAAATCGGCATGAGCACGAAAACACGACGCCGCCGGCCTGAAGCCCGGCCCGATGAAATCCTGGACGCTGCCCTGTCCGTCTTTGTCGAACAGGGCTTCACCGCCGCGCGCGTTGAAGACATCGCCAAACGGGCCGGCCTCTCCAAGGGCGCGGTCTATCTCTATTTCCCGTCCAAGGAAGCGATGCTGAAAGCGCTGGTCGAACAATCGGCCGGTGCGCTGGCCAAGGCCGCCGAACGCCTGGTCTCGGTCGGTGCGCCGCGCGATCCGGAAGCGGCACTGCGCGGCGTCATCTTCATGATGATCACCGCGATGACCGACCCGGACATTTCCGCCGCCCCGCGCCTGGTGCTGACCGAAGCCCACCGCTTCCCCGACATCGCCGCGCATTATCGCGACCAGGTTCTGGAAACCGCACGCCGCGCCATCGAGGCCCTGGCCGCCGACGGGGTCGAGGCCGGAACATTCCGCCCCGTCGATGCCGACATGCTGATGCGCTGTATCGGCGGCCCCTGCCTCGGCCACATGATGCTGGCGAGCGCGTTCGACTTTCATCCGAAAAACCTCAGGGAGCCGGTCGATGTCGCAGACGCGCTGTCGGACCTGCTGCTCCATGGCCTCAAACCCCGCGAGGACGCGTGATGCGATTGAGCCGACATCTCCTGCTGGCCGGACTGGCGCTGGGCCTTACCGCCTGCAGCGATCAGCCCGATGACACGCTGCACGGCTATGCCGAGGGCGATTTCACCGCCATCGCACCGGACGCGCCCGGCCGCATTGTCGAAACCCCGGCGAGCGAAGGCACGCATGTCGCCGCGGGCGATACCCTGTTCTCGCTGGACGCGACGGCGGAACGGGCCGCCCTCGCCGCAGCCGAGGCCCGCATCGAGGCCGCCCTGGCCCGGTTCGACGACGCCGCCGCGGGCGCCCGCTCGCCGGAGATCGAGGCGGCACGGGACCAGCTCGACCAGGCCGACGCCGCCGCTCGCGAAGCGAATGACACGCTGACCCGCACGCGCGAACTGTTCGAGGACGGTCATGTCAGCCAGGCCCGGCTGGACCAGGCCATGGCGGCGGCCCGGACGGCCAATGCCCGGGTGGCGGAAATGCGCCAGCGGCTGAGCCTCGTTCAATTGCCGGCGCGGGAGAACCAGCTGCGTGCCCTGCAGGCCGAGATCGCCGCCGCCCGGGCCGAGCGCGACCGCGCCGCAGATGCCCTGGACCGCCGGACCGTCGCAGCGCCCGCCGACGCCGCCGTGCACCGCCAGATCCGCTTTGCCGGCGAACAGGCCGGCCCGGCCCAGCCCGTCTATGAGCTGCTGCCCGATGGCGCGGTCCATGCCGTGCTGTTCATTCCGGAAACCGGGATTGGCGGCCATGCCACGGGCGACCGCTTCGCGGTGGATTGCGATGGCTGTGCGACAGGCCTCACGGCCCGCCTGGCCTCGATCGCGGACGCCGCCGAGTTCACCCCGCCCGTGATCTATTCAGACAATGAACGCGCCCGCCTGGTCTATCGCGCCGAAGCGCGCTTCGAAGGCGCACCGCCCCCGCCGGGAACGCCGTTGCGCTTCAGGCCGCAACCATGAGCGACACGCTCGCCATCGATGTGAAAGGCCTGACCAAGAGTTTCGGGGAAACCCGTGTCGTCGACGATTTCGACATGCAGGTGCCCAAGGGGTCGATCTACGGCTTTCTCGGTCCGAACGGTTCCGGCAAGACGACGACGATCCGGATGATGTGCGGCCTGTTGAAGCCGGACAGCGGCGGCGGCACCGCACTTGGCCTCGACATCATCGAGGAGAGCCGGACCATCAAGTCGCGCGTCGGCTACATGACCCAGCGCTTCTCGCTGTATGGCGATCTCACCGTGCGCGAGAACCTTACCTTCATGGCGCGGCTGCATGCGCTGAAGAACCCGAAACGGATCGTGGCCGACACGCTGGAGGAGTACGATCTGGGACCGCGGGCGCACCAGCTGGCCGACACGCTGTCGGGCGGCTGGAAACAGCGCCTCGCGCTGGCGGCGGCCTCAATGCACAATCCCGGCCTGCTGCTGCTCGACGAACCGACCGCGGGTGTCGATCCCAAGGCCCGGCGGGACTTCTGGGACCGGATCCGCGGGCTGGCCCGCAAGGGCGTCACCGTTCTGGTCTCGACCCATTACATGGATGAGGCGGTGCAGTGCGACTACATCGCCTTCATCGCCTATGGCCGCAAGTTGATCGACGCGCCCTCCGCCGACATTCCCGAACGGGTCGGCCTTGTGACCTGGCGGATCGAGGGCAAGGGGCTGCAGCCCATCTATGACGAACTCCACGATGCCGAGGGCGTCGACCAGATCGCGCGCTTCGGCTCGGCCCTGCACGTGTCCGGACGCGATGCGGACACGCTGGAGCGGACGGTTTGTGCCTATCGCGGGCGCGAGGGCATCAGTGTCGATCTCGCCAAGACCGGGCTGGAGGAAGCCTTCATCTGGCTGATGGCCGGCTCGCAGGACAATTTCACATGAACAGTTTCAGCCGCATCCTCGCCCTGATCGGCAAGGAGTTCATCCAGATGCTCCGCGACCGGCTGACCTTCGGCATGATGGTCGGGATTCCGGTGATGCAGCTTTTGCTGTTCGGCTATGCCATCAACACCGATCCGCGCCACCTGCCCACGCTCGTCGAGATGGGCGACAATGGCCCGGCCAGCCGCGCCATCCTGCAGGCAATGGAAACGTCGGACTATTTCGACCTGATCGGCATCACCCACTCGCGGGCCGAGACCGATACGGCGCTGCAGACCGGCGGGGCGCTGTTCGTGGTGACCATTCCGCCGGATTTCGAGCGCGACCTGCTGCGTGGCGACCACCCGCAGATCCTGCTCGACACCGATGCCTCGGACCCGGTCGCCGCCGGCGCCGGCACAGGCGCCTTCCCCACCCTGGTGCAGGAAGCCCTGGCGCCCTTGCTCGGCGAGATGACACCGCCGGTCGAGACGGTCATCCACCGCCGCTACAATCCGGCCGGACGCACCGCGCTGAATATCGTGCCCGGCCTGCTGGGCGTCATCCTGACCATGACAATGGCGATGATGACCTCGATGGCGCTCACCCGCGAGGCCGAACGTGGCACGCTGGAAACCCTGCTGGCCACGCCGACGCGGCCTTATGAGGTGATGGTCGGCAAGATCACGCCCTATGTCTTCGTCGGCTTCATCCAGGTGGTGATCATGCTGGCCGGCGCGCGCTTCCTGTTCGGCGTGCCCTTCCTGGGCTCGGCGCCGGCCTTCCTGGTCTGCGTGTCGCTCTTCATCCTGGTGAACCTGTCGCTGGGCTTCCTCTTCTCCACCGTGGCGCGCACGCAGATGCAGGCGATGCAGATGACCTTCTTCGTCTTCCTGCCCTCGATCCTTTTGTCCGGCTTCATGTTTCCCTTCGCCGGCATGCCCGCCTGGGCTCAGACGCTGGGTCAGGCCCTGCCCACGACACACTTCATCCGCGCCGTGCGGGCCATCATGCTGAAGGGCGCCAGCCTGGGCGATATCATACCGCAGATCTGGCCTCTGGCCGTGATCTTTGCCGTGATCGCAACCGTCGCCATGCTGCGGTATCGGCGGACGCTGGACTGATGGGGCGGGCGATGGCGAGGACCTGCCCGCTTGGAGTTGGAACTCCCTGATCTTGTCATCCCGGATGCATGCCCCGCAAAGGCGGGGCGGAAGTCCGGGACCCATAAGCGCGCCGCTCGTCCAGTCATTTGCAGCGTCGGTGCAGCGCCTGCTGGCGGCCAACGATCGTGTTTATGGGTCCCGGCCCTGCGCCCGGCCCGAGGCCGGGCATCCGGCCGGGATGACAACGCGCCTGGCTTGTTGCCCTCAGCGCTGAACCTCCACCTCATCATCGAAGATCGTCTCGATGGGCTGGCCGAAGAGGCGGGCGATCTTGAAGGCGAGCGGCAGGGAGGGGTCGTACTTGCCCGTCTCCAGCGCGTTGACGGTCTGGCGCGACACATCGAGCCGGTCGGCCAGGGCTTGCTGGCTCCAGCCGTGCTCGCCGCGAAGCTCCTTGAGCCGGTTCTTCATTGCACCCGGGCCTGCTGGATCATGATGGCCACGCTGTGCGCGACCGCCGCGATGGGCAGCATCATCGTCATGTTGAGCGGCTCCATCACGCCGTAGATCTCCGCCACACCGAACACGGCAGCGGCCAGCAGCATGGCCAGCATGGCGACCGCTGCCGCGCGGATCTGGAAGCGCGCCAGCATTTCGTCGATCGAGCGGACATAGCGGATCACTTCCCAGCCATAGACCAGGAGCGGCAGGCAGGTCAGCCCGACCAGCGGCCAGGCCTGCACCGCCGGCCAGCCATTGCGCGACGGATCGAGCGTCTTGTCGATCGCCACCAGGAGACCGGTGAAGATCAGCATCAGGACGAGGGTGCGCCAGGTGTAGCGCTTCATTTCGGGGGTCATGCCCGGCCTCCTCTGCTTGCCGAGACGCGGCGCAGGGCGCGCGACAGCTTTTCGATAGCAACGCCCGCGAAAACCGCAAGCGGCACGCCGACCATGACCGCTTCACGCGGCAGGTCGCGCAGCTGGGCAAGCAGCGTTTCAAGCCCGGCCCGGATCGTCTCGGGCAGCGCCTCCGGTGCGAAGGCGATCCCCGCAAAGAGAACCACCATCAGGCCGGCGGTCAACAGATCGTGCCCGCCCGGCTCCGTGCCGTCGTGCATCTCGTTGGTGTGGTCGTTGCGATCGTCCATCAGTCTTCTCCATCTTGAGCGGCGGGATTGGCGGTGAGATCGGCAAAGCTGTGAGCCTGCCCATTGGTGACGACCCATTCGACCGTCCGGACATGGCCGATATCGTCGAGAGGATTGCGGGCCAGGAAGACCAGATCGGCCTCCAGCCCCGGCGCGATCCGCCCGGTCTGCTCCGACAGACCCAGACCGTCGGCATTCCGGCTCGTCGCCAGTTCGAGAATCTCCCAGTTGGGAAAGCCGGCGCGGGCATGGAATTCGAGCTCGCGGGCCAGGGCGGGGCCGCCGCCATTGCCGTCAGTGCCGAGCAGCAGGGTGACACCGGCCGCATCGACGCGCCGCGCAAAGGCGTAGACCTGCTCCATCGCCGCGCGGGCGCGGCTGAAGTCTTCCGGCGTCCAGCCATAGGTGGACAGGGGCAGCATGGCGAGCATTGCGTCCCGCGACTGCGGGTGCAGATAGGCGACTTCCTCGGGCGGGAAGAAGACGGCTGCCGGATCGGTCTCGGTCATCATGGCGTTGACGGTCAGGGTGAGGTCGACCGAGACATCGTGCTCGACCAGGGTCGCCAGCATGTGCGTGATTTCCGGTCCGTCGAGATCGGCCAGCTCGAACCAGCGATAGAGCGGGGTCGAATCGCGGCCCAGCGACGCGGTGTAGGCGGCGCGCTCGGCCTCCGGCAGAAGATCGGCACTGGTGGGGAGTGAATGGAGCAGGCCGTCAATGCCCAGCTCGGCCGCGCGGGTCCAGCTGACCTGGTCGAGATGGGCGATGGCATCGAGCCCGTGGGCGTGGGCCGCCGCTATCCCCAGCGCCAGTTCCTCTTCCGAAAGCCCGTGATAGAGCTTGAAATAGCTCATGCCGGCGTCCGCCTGCCGTGCAGCTTCAGCGTCCCACCCGGCATGGCTGGCCGGATAGGCAAACGCGCTGCCGCCGAAGGGTGGCGGCTGGATCACCGCACCGGCATGCAGGGCGTCCGGCCCTGTCCAGCGTCCCTCGGCGATGTTGCGGTCATAGGCCGCCGCGGCTTCAGTGCCGCCGCCGGGATTGCGCACCGTCGTGACTCCAAAGGCCAGCGCCATGCGCGCATTGTACCGTGTGACCTCGTCGATACTGTCCATCTTGACGACGGGCGCGCCGTCCTCGACCTCCACCGTGTGGGGGCCGGCGACGAGGTGGCCGTGCGCATCGATAAAGCCCGGCAAGGCGTAGAGGCCGGACATGTCATGGCGGTTGTCGTAAGCCGCTGCGGGTGCATCGCCCTGCCCGGCCGACAGGATCAGGCCGTCACGCACCACGACATAGCTGTCAGCCACGACGCTTTGCGTCTCCGGATCAAGCCGGGTGAAGCCGAAATAGAGGTCGTCGCCGATGGCGGGTCCCGTCAGCGCGCAGAGCGCAACGCCGAGGCCTAGCAGTGATCGCATCTTCATCTCCTGAACTGTAAAGCTTGCTTGTCATATCTGTAAAGCAAGCTTGTCGTCAAGGAAACTTGTCAAAACCGGGCCGGGAAAAGGCGCCCGGGAATCCCCCGGGCGCCTCGAAACCGTCAGCGATGCGTACAGCCTTACTTGTTGGGCTGCTTGGTCACGCGGAGGTAGGGCTTGATCTTGTTGTAGCCGGCGGGGAAGAGCTTGTCGGCTTCCTCGTCGGAGATCGACGGCACGACGATCACGTCCTGGCCATCTTCCCAGTTCACCGGCGTGGCGACCTTGTAGCCATCGGTCAGCTGCAGGCTGTCGAGCAGACGCAGCACTTCGTTGAAGTTCCGGCCGGCGCTGGGCGGATAGGTGAAGGTGGCGCGAATCTTCTTGTTCGGGTCGATGATGTAGACCGAGCGCACCGTGACTTTCGGATCGGCATTCGGGTGGATCATCGAATAGAGCTCGGACACCTTGCGCTCGGTGTCCGCGATGATCGGGAAGTTCACCGCGCAGTTCTGCGTTTCCTCGATGTCCTTGATCCAGCCCTTGTGGTCCTCGACGCTGTCGACGGAAAGCGCGATCGCCTTGGCATTGCGCTTGGCGAACTCGTCCTTCAGCTTGGCGGTGAAGCCCAGCTCGGTCGTACAGACCGGCGTGTAGTCGGCCGGGTGGGAGAAGAAGATCACCCAGTTGTCGCCGATCCAGTCGTGGAAATTGATTGCGCCTTCACTCGTCTCGACGTCGAAATTCGGGGCGGTATCCCCCAACAACAGACCCATGTCGTCCTCCTCGGTTCAATTGGCGGCAAAAACACCTTAGGACTAGGTGCGCTTCCGGCCACGCGATTGCAAGACCGCCGCCGGACCGCCTACATCCGCGCCAACATCCGGACCGTACCGACACGATGACGACCACCCTGATCCTCATGCGCCATGCCAAGGCCGTCGACCGGCTGGAGGCGGAAGACGATTTCCAGCGCGGACTGACCGCGCGCGGCCGCGAAGACAGCGCCACGGCCGCCGAGATGCTCGCCGGGCGCGGGATCCGGGTCGATCTCGCCCTCGTCTCGCCGGCCTGGCGCACGCGGCAGACCTATGACCAGATGCTGCCGCAGATCGGCGAGCCGCAGATGGACGATCCTATGGCGCTCTATCACGCCTCCACGGAGATGCTGGAACGCGCCACCCGCCAGGTCCTCGGCACAGCCGGCACCATCCTGCTGGTCGGACACAATCCGGGCATTGGCGGCTTTGCCCACAAGCTGGCGCAGCGGAGTGGCGAAACGGCGCGCATGCCGTTGGGCTACCCCACGGCGACAGCCAGCATCTTTGTCCTCGACGATGACGACCTGTCCCGGCCCCGCCTCGACTTCGTGATCAACCCCAAGACTTGATTTTGCGCGACTCGCGTTTTGCGTGCATTTCTGCTTTGATGCCTCCGGACGGCGAAACCGGAGCGCGATATGGATGGCGCACAGCGCATTGACGAAGTCGGGGCGGTGGCACGCCGCACGCCCCGAACAGCCAGATCGCACGGTGCTTCCACGTGCACCGCTCCGCCACGCAGCACACCTGGCAGAGGCGGTCAGCTGCACACACCGCCAGGCATTCTCGCGCGTTTGTGGACAGACGAAGCGGCGATCGGTCTGTCGCGCCGCCGCCCGGAACTGAGCGCCCGGAACCGGAGCTTCCCGCACCTGGTCGGCCTGCTCTGCGGCCTTGTCCTGGCCAATATTTTTGCCGCGCCGGCATTGCCCTTTTCCACGTCCGCCCTGTTATTGGCGATACTCGCGCCGGTCTGCCTTTGCCTGGCCCTTCTGCGCATGACAGGCGCACTGAGCAGGCCCCGCTATGCGCCACGTCGCCGCCTGTCCGAGGCCGCCCTGCCCAAAGCCAGCATTATTGTGGCCCTCTATCGCGAGGCCGCGGTCATACCCCAACTCGTCGCGACCCTCGCGGCAATCGACTATCCAGACGACAAGCTGGAAATACGTCTGGTTCTGGAAGCGGATGACACCGAGACCCTCGCGGCCATCGGGAACTGCCGGCTGGACAGCCGCTTCGGAGTCGTGATCGCGCCGGCCGGACATCCGCGCACCAAGCCGCGCGCACTCAATTACGCCCTGAGATTTTGTGGTGGCGAGATCATTGCCGTGCACGACGCCGAGGACCGGCCGCATCCCGACCAGCTGCGTCATGCCGCCGAGAGCTTCGGTCTCGCCCCGCCGGGCCTGGCCTGTCTGCAGGCGCCGCTCAACTGGTACAACCGGGGCGAGACCTGGCTGACGCGCCAGTTCGCGATGGAATATGCCGCGCATTTTCATGTCATGCTGCCGCTCTACCAGCGGCTCGGTTGGCCATTGCCACTTGGCGGAACCAGCAATTATTTCCGTACGAAGGCCCTGCTGCGCAGCGGCGGCTGGGATGCCTGGAATGTCACCGAGGATGCCGATCTGGGCGTGCGTCTTCACCGGCTGGGCTATCGTTGCGGTCTCATCGCGCCGCCAACACTGGAAGAGGCTCCGGTGGGCCTGCACGGCTGGACTCCGCAAAGAACGCGCTGGCTGAAAGGTTACTGGCAGACGCTCGGGGTTCATTTCGGACTGGACGGCGAGCGCCGGCGCCTCAGCCTGCCGCTGGTGATGACGCTGGGCGGCGCTGTCCTGTCTGCACTCATCCACGGCCCGACG
The DNA here is from genome assembly GCA_036231565.1 of Pseudomonadota bacterium. Lineage (GTDB taxonomy): Bacteria > Pseudomonadota > Alphaproteobacteria > Caulobacterales > Maricaulaceae > Maricaulis. The sequence goes on along the minus strand of JAZAHA010000016.1, from coordinate 60,047 downwards.
CTCGCCGCGGCGCTGGTGGTGACCATTGTGGAGCGAGGTGTATCGCTGCCCGCCCTGGCCTGCCTGTCGATCCTTGGTGCGGGATATGCCGGTGGCCTCATGAGCGCGGTCGAAGGCATGGCCCGTGCAGGCCTGCCGATCCGCATCAGCGATCTGGCCCTGCTGCCCGTCTACTGGTCAGTCCAGTTCCTGCCAGCTGTTCGCGCTCTGGTACAGCTCGGACAAAACCCCTATCTCTGGGAAAAGACAGAACACGGTGTCAGCTCGCTGGCGGAAAACCCATGTACCTCTCCCTGCCAGCGACCCTCATCGCCCTTGCGATCTGTATCGCAGTCTTCGTCCTCGCCCGTTGGCGGGCCGGCCAGCCCGTCAGACCCGAGCGCGGCCCGCGGATGATCCCCTGGACGCTGATCGCCGTCGTGATGGGCGGCCTCGCCGTGATATTCCTCGTCCATCTCGCCGAGCTGGGCGGTTTTGACATGGGTCAGAGATCGCCACGGCTCTGACGCGGCCAGCCAGATCCGCAAACGCCTACTGAACCGGCAGATGTTCGGACAGGAACGCTCCGCTTCGCTCCAGCAGAACACGCCGGGCCTGTGCATTGGACAGGTAGTGATCCTCACCGGCCAACGTCACGAAACGGATATTGGGCCGCCCCTCCGCGGCGCGCTCCAGCATCTCCATCTGGACATAGGGAACCGTGGTGTCCTGATCGCCGTGCATGACCAGGACCGGTTGGCTGATCTCGCCGGCCCGCGCCATGGGCGAAATCAGGTTCTGATAATCCCGATCCTCGAAGCGGCTGCCCATGTAAGCTTCCCAGAAACGGACATAGCTTGAATTGCCGCGTCCGCCGAGCAGGGCGAAGGGGTGGGTAACGCCGGCAAAAGTCACGACGCAAGCAACATTGTCCGCATCGCGCAGCGCCATCATCAGGGCCGCATATCCCCCATAGCTGGCACCGACCGCACAATAGCCACCGGACCGCGCAATGCCTTCCGCCTCGAGATACCGGGCGCCGTCGACGATGTCGTCGATCATCCGCGTGCCGAACCCGCCATAGCCGGCGGCGATGAACTCATGACCGCGCCCGAAGGATCCGCGATAGTTCGGTTGCAGGACGGCATAGCCCAGCGACGCATAATAGGCCGGCCACCAGTCGAATGTGCCGATGTCCCGCGCTTGCGGCCCACCATGTGGCAGAACGATGAGCGGATGGTTGCCGGCCGAGGGGGCCGCCCCCGGCGGAAGGGTCAGCCAGGCCTCGATCTCCAAGCCGTCCGACGCCGGGTAGATAATCTGACGCCGGGATGTGTGGCTGGCGCCTTCAGGCAAGGCCATTTCCACATCCAAGAGCCCCAGGCCGCCGGTGGTCAGATCAAGCAGATAGTAGTTCGCCGGCATACCCGCATCACGGCCGATAACGACGAATTTTTCCCGGTTCTGGCTCCAGGCGGAAATGACGACGGAGTCTTCGGTGAGTATCTGCTCGAGCTCCGCGAGCAGGCCTGCAAGATCGCCATCCAGAAAGATCTGCCGAGGCAGGCTGTCGGCATAGGAAAAGCCGACGACTTCGCGCGTAATGCGGTCCAGAACAGGGTCGACATTCAACACTTCCTGCCCGTCGACCACGAATGCCGAGACCTCCCCGGTCTCGAGATTGAGCCGCTGCAGCCCCGTCTGCGGGAAGAAGACAGCCAACGCGGCGCCGCCATCGACGAGACCGTAGATATCCGGTCGCTCGACGTCGTGAACAGCACTGTAGATTTCGGTCCGCCGTTGCCCTGACGCGCCCTGGATCGAATACCGGCCATTCGTGTCGTCGAACCAGACTTCCGCGACAAGTTCACCCTCTGCATCAAGGACGAATTCGAGGACCGAGGCATTCGAGGTGTGAAGTACCTCATCCATCCGGCCATCTTCCAGGCGCACCGCATACGCCACCGTCTCGTTGGTCCGGCGGTCGCCGAAACGCGACCCTGTATTGGCCGATTGATCGACGGCAAGCGTCAACTCGATGGCAACGGCATCATCCCGCCCGACAAGCGCTGACGTGATGTCACCCAGCCCGGTCACGTTCGAGTACTGGCCCAGCAGGACCGCATTGCTGCGATCTTCCACGCCATAGGAAACAGCCCGGACTGCTGTGAACCCGCTCTCGCCAGCCATCTGCCCGCCAACACGCTGATAGGAGGAAATCCAGTAAACCAGGTGCTCGCTGGACGGCCAGAAGAAGCCGGTGATCGATGCGCCGTCCGGCTGGGGAATGACGCTGCGCTCGCCCGTCGCAAGATTGAAAATACAAATCTCGCGCAAACCGCGCGGGCTGCAACCGGTCGCCAGCATGGAACCGTCCGGCGATAGTTCGGCATCCCAGATGCGCGGCAGTGCAGCGTAGTTTTCAAGTTGATCCTGTGCTTGCGCACTCGCAAACGACATTGCCACTGCGGCAATGCCAGCCAGAATTCCCCGCATGTATCCCCCCGGAAAAGATCAATGGGGGCAGCCTACGGCGTTCAACTGCAAATTCAACGACGAAGGACAACAATTCCGGATGGCGTTGCAGAGAGATCCGGTGGAGCGGGTGAAGGGAATCGAACCCTCGTCGTAAGCTTGGGAAGCTTCTGCTCTACCATTGAGCTACACCCGCCCGGGCGCTGGATATCCGCATGAATACAGCGAAATTTCCGGTGCGTGCAAGTGCGTTGATCCGGCGCCTGGCAGACCTAGTCCCAGAAGCTGGGCAGGCAGACGACAAGGAAGGTCAGCACTTCCAGCCGGCCCAGCACCATCTCGGCGGAGAGCAGCCATTTTGCCGTATCGGGCAGCGTCGAGAAATTGCCCGCAGGGCCGATGATATCACCCAGCCCCGGGCCGACATTGGTGATCGCCGTCGCGCTGCCTGACAGCGCCGTCATGAAGTCCAGCCCGGTCATGGCCAGGCCGATGGCAAAAAGCAGGAAGGTCGCCAGGAAGACGACCACCATCACCAGCACACCGATCCATGCGTCCTCTTCCAGGCGCCGCCCGTCGAAGGTGCGCGCCACCACACGCGACGGCATGACGGTCAGCATGAGGTGCCGCCGCACGACCTGGAACAGGACCAGAATGCGATAGGTCTTCACCCCGCCACTGGTCGATCCGGTACAGCCGCCCAGGAAGGTGAGCACAAAGAAGGTCGCGATCGTCGCGCTGCCCCAGGCGGTGTAGTCCGTGCTGGCGAAGCCGGTCGTGGTGACCACGGACACCACATTGAAGGCGGCGTAGATGATCGACTGACCCAGCCCGTCCTCGGACTGGGTTGCGTGCCACAGGCCCAGCACCAGCGACACGCCGGCGAGCAGCACCAGCAGCGACCGTACCTGCGGGTCACGCAGGAAGATGGTGCGCTGGCCGTCGAGAAATTTCATGTAGGCCACGAACGGGATCGCACCGGCAATCATGAAGACGATCGCGATGGCGTGCAGCGCGCGCGGCTCGAAGAAGGCGAAGCTGGCATCGTGGGTCGAGAATCCGCCGGTGGAGAGCGTTGTCATCGCGTGGTTGATCGCATCGAAGCCGGACATGCCGAAACTGGCGTACAGCGCCGCACAGCCCGCCGTCATGCACAGATAGATCACCAGGATCCGCACCACGAAGACATGGGCGCGCGCCTCGAACTTCTCGGAATGGTCGGAGCTTTCCGCCTTGAACAACTGCATGCCGCCCACCCGCATGAAGGGCAGAAGCGCCACCGCGGTGACGATGATGCCGACACCGCCGATCCATTGCAGGAAGGAGCGCCAGAGCAGAAGGCTGGCCGGCCAGGCATCCAGCCCCTGCACCACGGTCGAGCCCGTCGTTGTCAGGCCCGATGCGGCCTCGAAGATCGCATCGGTCCAGCCCAGTCCTGCAAACACGAAGGGGATGGCGGCGAAGACGGGCAGGATCGTCCAGCTGCCGGCCGTCACGATGAAGGCCTGGCGATGGTCCAGCTCGAGATCGGCGTCGCTGCGCGTCGCGGCGAACAGGACAATACCCGTCCCCACCGCGGCCAGCATCGGCACGGCAAACATGGTGGGATGTGCGTCGGGGGCTGCCCATTCGACCAGGAGCGGGATGACCATCGTCGCGCCCAGCCCGCCGACCAGCAGGGAGAGGATATAGACGACGGGATTGACCTGTCCGGGAACGCTCGCATTCCGGCGGCCGGCCTGCGAGCCCGTTGAAGACCGGTTGTTCATGCCGGCAAACTACTCCCAAGGCCTGCCACGCTGCCAGCGCAAATTCAGCGTGCTCCGGCACCCGGTCGGAGCGGCTTGCCGAAGATGCGACCTTGATCAGCGCTTCTCGCACACCTGGCCGGGAAGGCCGCGGATTGGCACGTGTCAGGCGAAGAATTTCGAGAGTTTCAGCCCCTGGGCCTGATAGTTCGAAGCGACGCGGCCATAGGGGGTTTCCGGGGCCTCGCGCATCGGCTCGTAGACGAGCCGTGCAATCGGCTGTCCGTGTTCAAGAATGAAGGGCACGTCCCGGCCACGCACTTCCAGCACCGCGCGCGAGCCGGTCCCACCCGCCTCGGCAATGCCGAAACCGGGATCGAAGAAGCCGGCATAGTGTGCGCGGAACTCGCCGATCTCCGTGGCGATGGGCGCCATCTCCGCCGCCTCTTCTGCCCCGATCGACACGGCCTCGCGTGAGGCCAGGATGTAGAACTCGCCCGGATCCAGGATCAGACGGCGATCCGGTGCGTACATCGGCTCCCAGAACCGCGTGCGTTCATGCCCGCCGATCTTCGCCAGATCGACCAGCCCGGCATGGCGGCGGGCGCGATAACCCACAATCCCGTCCTCGAAACCGGCCAGATCGACACTGACGGTCACATCGCGCAGCGGCACATGGGCACCTTCGCGGAAACGGATCTGGCTGAGCCGGTCGCCCGTGCGCGCAAGAATGGAGAAGGTGCAGGGGCATATCTCGGCATAGAGCGGACCATCATAATCCGCCGGTGCCTGGTCAAAGGCGACGCCATGATCGGTGATCACCCGCGTGAAGACATCGATCCGGCCGGTCGAACTCTTCGGATTCATCGCGGCGCTGAGGCCCGGCGGCAGTTTCAGCCGCTCCTGCAGGGGCGCGAGGTAGACGCAACCCGTCTCCAGCACGGCACCATTGGTCAGATCGACCGTGTGCATGACCACGTCTTCGTTGAGCCGGTCCGACACGGTCCGGCCCGGCCCGGGCAGGAAGCTCGCCCGCAGACGCCAGGCATGGCTGCCCAGTCTGAGATCGATACTGGCCGGCTGAATCTGGCCCTCTGCCGGAGGTGTGTCAGCCGATACGACGCCGGTATCGAACAGGGTTTTCAGCCGGTGGTCGGGCAGGATTCCGGAGGCAGTCATGATCGTCCGTACGGTTGCCGAGCGGGGACGACCACATGTCCCCCATCTGCCGCGCCCTGTCCAGACGCGCTGACCGTGGGGGTTGAGCCGGGCCCGCGCGAAGAGGATTATGCGCGCCGGAGCGCGCCTTGAGGCTGCGCAGGGAGGGCGGAAGCGCAGCATGTACGAGCACGAGAGCAGCGGCGTGAAGATCAGCGTGATGCCGGACTATCTGGAGGATGAATCCGATCCGGATGAAGGCCGCTATGTCTGGGCCTACACGATCGAGATCGAGAATACCGGCCATGAAGCCGTGCAACTGCTCGCCCGCAAATGGGTGATCACCGACTCCATGGGTCGGACCGAGCATGTGCAGGGTGAGGGCGTTGTCGGCGAGCAGCCGGTCATCGAGCCGGGCGAATGCTTCCGCTACACCTCCGGTGCGCCCCTGGGCACGCCGTCGGGCTTCATGCAGGGCAGTTACGAGATGCGCCGCCGCAATGGTGAGAGTTTCGCGGCGATCATTCCCGGCTTCTCGCTGGACCGGCCGACCGACCGGGTCCAGCTGCACTGATGCGGCTGTACCGGCCGGCTTCCTGGGGTTCGCCGTGACCACATCCCTGCGACAGGTCCTGTTCATGGTCGGCATCATGGTCGCCGTCCTGGCGGCCGCGATGGTCTTTCCGGCCATGCTGGATGCGGCCGAAGGTGACGGGGAAAGCGCCAGCGCCTTCTTTATCTCCTCCATTCTGGGCATGTTCATCGGCGGCGCCACGGCGCTGGTCAATCGCGGACCGGTGGATTCCATCACACCGCGCACGGCCTTTGTCCTCACGGTGGGTGCCTGGCTGGCACTGTCCGTCTGTGCCGCGCTGCCGCTGCGCCTCGCCGGCGAGGGGCTGAGCTGGACCGATGCCTTCTTCGAAGCGGTCTCCGGGCTGACAACGACCGGGGCGACCGTGATTACCGGCCTAGACTACCGGCCGGAAGGGCTCCTGCTCTGGCGGGCCATCCTGCAGTGGATCGGCGGGATCGGCATCATTGTGACGGCGATGGCCTTCTGGCCGATGCTGGGTATTGGCGGCATGCAGCTCTTCCAGCTGGAGACCGGCGACAAGTCCGACAAGATCCTGCCGCGCGCGACCCAGATCGCCGCCAGCATCTCGCTGATCTACCTGATCCTGACGCTTGTCTGCTTCTTTGCCTTCATCGCGGTTGGCATGGACTGGCTGCACGCGCTCTGCCACGCCATGTCGACGATCTCGACGGGCGGCTTCTCGGCGTCGGACAATTCCATGGGCAATTACGTGCATATGGGTGCCGACATCATCACCACGGCCTTCATGATCCTGGCCTCCCTGCCCTTCGTCCTGTTCATCGTGGCGATCCGCGGCAAGCCCGTTGCCCTGTGGCGCGACGCCCAGGTGCGCGGCTTCCTGCTTGTCGTGACCGTCGCCACGGCCTTTCTGACCGTACTCCTGTGGATGACGGGCGCACATGAGGAAGGCGGGGCGATCCGCCAGGCGGCCTTCAATTCGGTCTCGATCATCACGGGGACCGGATTTGCCACGGCAGACTATGGCGGCTGGGGGCCGATCGCCCAGGCCGCCTTCTTCGTCTTCATGTTCATCGGCGGCTGTGCCGGATCGACGACCTGCTCGGTGAAGATCTTCCGCTACCAGATCGCAGGTACGGCGATGCGGCGTTACCTGGCAAAACTTCTGCGCCCCAATGCGGTGATACCGATGCACTATAACGGCCGCATAGTGGATGAAAAAACGCTCCACTCCGTACTCGGATTCTTCTTCGTCTTCTTCGCCGTCTACGCGATCACCGCGGCGCTGCTGTCGGCGATGGGGATGGACACGGTGTCGGCACTGTCGGGGGCGGCGACCAGCCTGACCAATACCGGTCCGGGCCTGGGTCCGATCATCGGCCCGTCGGGCACGTTCGCTCCCCTCTCCGATCCGGAGAAATGGCTCCTGACCTTCAACATGTTCATCGGCCGGCTGGAAGTGATCGCGGTCCTGGTCTTCCTCAGCCCGCGCTTCTGGCGGAACTAGGAGCATTTCCAGCGAAAGCGGGAACCGGTTTCGCTGGAAATGCGCTAGCGCGTGGCTGCGGCAGCAACCTCTTCGAGGCCGAAGCCCCAGTCCTTGTTGCAGTACTCGCAGGTCATCACGATCGTGCCGTCGGTTTCCATTTCCGCGCGGTCTTCCGGCGGGAAGCTGGCGACGATGCCCAGCAGGCGCTCGCGTTCGCACGAGCAGCGCCGTGCGATCTGCGCGGGCTCGAACAGGCGCACGCCATCCTCGTTGAACAGGCGATAGAGCAGATTGCCGGCGGAGAGGTCGGGATCGAGGAGTTCAGCGTCCTCGACGGTCTCGTAGAGCGCGCGGACATGATCCCAGTCATCCCGGGCCGAACCGCGGGTTTCGTCGCCGGCGACCTGCTGCAGCATGGCCCCGCCGCCACGCCAGGCGCGGGCCTCGCCCTCCTTCCAGCTTTCGCCGATGGCGATCCGCAGGCGCGTGGGCGTCTGTTCGGACTGGGCGAAATAGCCTTCCGCGACCTGCGACAGGGACGCGCCCTCGAGCGGAACGACGCCCTGGTACTGGTCCTTGTCGGGACCATAGTCGAGCGTCATCGCGAAGGCCCCCTTGCCCAGGAGACGCTCCATCAGCGTATCGCGGGGCGGGCTATCGGCGAGCACGGCCTCGACGGCCTCACGATCGATCTTGGCGAAGCCGCGCACGCCCTCGCCGCTGACATATTCGGCCACAACAAAACGGATCGGGCCGGACCCGTTCGCCTGCACGATCAGCCGGCCGTTGAATTTCAGCGCATCCCCGACGAGGGCGGCGATGATCACCGCCTCGCCGAGCAGATGGGCGACCGGTTCGGGATAGGCGTGCGCCGACAGGATCGCGTCCAGCGTCGATCCCAGGCGGCAGACACGGCCGCGCACGGCCCGTCCCTCAACCTGGAAACCGGCCACGATATTGTCATGCTCTCCAAGCGGATCGCTCACGCCGTCTCTCCGTTCGGCAAGGGATGGACTAGCTGGCCTCGAGTGCGCCAAGCGCGTCATCGAGTACGGCCACCGCCTCGCTGGCATCGTCCTTCGTGATGATCAACGGCGGCGCCATGCGGCAGACATTGTCGCCCGCCGCGCCGACCAGGAGATGGCGATCGCGGGCCAGTCCTGCAAGCTTCTTGGGATCGAAACCGTCTTTCAGCTTCACACCGACCAGCAGCCCCTTGCCGCGGATCTCGGCGATCTTGTCGCCATGACGGTCCATCAGGCCGTGCAGTTGCTGGCGCAGATAGTTCGAGACGTCGACCACCTGGTCCATGAAGCCGTCGGAGGTCAGCTCGTCGAACACGACATTGCCGACCGCCATGGCCAGCGGGCCACCGCCATAGGTCGAGCCGTGCGTACCGACGACCATGCCGGCCGCCGCTGCTTCCGTCGCCAGGCACGCCCCCATCGGGAAACCGCCGCCAATCCCCTTGGCTGCGGCCATGATGTCCGGCTCGGCGCCTTCAACCCATTGGTGGGCGAACAGCTTGCCGGTCCGGCCGGCACCAGACTGGACCTCGTCAAAGATCAGCATCAGACCATGCTCGTCGCAGAGCTGACGCAGGCCGCGCAGGAAGCTGTCCTCCGGCGCGCGCACACCGCCCTCGCCCTGCACCGGCTCGACGCAGATCGCCGCGGTCTCTTCGGTGACGGCATTCTTCACGGCGTCCAGATCGCCGAATTCGACCTGGTCGAACCCTTCCATCGCCGGGCCGAAGCCCTCGAGGTATTTCGGATTGCCGCCGGCATTGATCGCGCCATAGGTGCGGCCGTGGAAGGCGCCGGTGAAGGTGATGATGCGATAGCGCTGCGGATTGCCGTTCACATAGTGATAGCGGCGCGCCGTCTTGAGCGCGCATTCCATCGCCTCGGCGCCGGAATTGGTGAAGAAGACGCGGTCGGCGAAGGTCGCCGCGCAGAGCTTCTCGGCCAGTTCGATCCCCTTGGGCACCTTGAACATGTTGGACAGGTGCCAGAGCTTGCCGGCCTGCTCGTTGAGGGCGGCCACAGCCTTGGGATGGGCATGGCCCAGACAGTTCACTGCAATGCCCGAGATGAAGTCCAGATAGGCATCGCCGGCCTCGGTATACAGGCGCGTTCCCTTGCCGTGTTCAAACACGAGATCCGGCGGCGAATAGGTATCCATCATCGGGGCGGGCATGAGGTCCTCCAAAAGCATCGCGGCGCCCGTTTTCGGACGCCTTTGATACTCGTCTAGGCCTCCCCGCTCAGCTCTTCAAGCGCCAGCCTGCGCGCAAGAGCAGATAACAGGCTGCGGCCAGTGCAAGGTTGATCGCAAGCACGAGTGCAGCACCGATGGCGAGATGACCGTCGGCATGGCCTGTAAAGCCGTAGCGGAAGCCGTCGATCATGTAGAAGAAGGGGTTGAAATGGCTGATCGTGGCGATCGGTTCGGGCAGTGCCGTGACCGAATAGAAAGTGCCCGACAGGAAGGTCAGCGGCGTGATCACGAAGGTCGTCACGGCGGCCATGTGATCGAACTTCTCGGCCCACAGACCGCCGATCACGCCGACCATGCCCAGCATGGCCGAGGCCGAGATCCCGAAATAGAGAACCGCCCACCAGTGCTGCGGCATGATGTTCATGAAGGGTATCAGCGTCACCGCCGTCACAACCGCCACCATGATGCCGCGCGTCATCGCGCCGGCGATGAAGCCGATCGACAGTTCCAGCGCTGACAGCGGCGGCATCAGGAAGTCGACCGCATTGCCCTGCACCTTGGACACCAGGATCGAGGAGCCCGAATTGGCAAAGGCATTGTTCAACAGGCCCATCAGGATGAGGCCCGGCGCCAGGAATTCGATGAAAGGAATACCGTTCACATCACCGCGCCGCGAGCCGATCGCGACGGCAAAAACAGTCATGTAAAGCAGCGTCGTTGCGACCGGTGCAGCGACCGTCTGGGTGTAGACCTTCAGGAAACGCCGCACTTCCTTCTTGTACAGCGTCCACAGACCTAACCAGTTGATAAAGCCGAATTTTCTCGGCTCGTTAAGACGGGTTAAGTTGGCATTACTCATATCGAATTACCCTTAATATCCCGGTAACCATCCGCGTTAACGATTAGGCGTGCAAGTGAGCTTTCCACAGGAATGGTCATCCCCCGATCTTGTGGCCTCAGTTAGCGCGGGTACAATATCTAGTGTAATTAAACATGAATTGAGATATGCGCTCTTAGCCGACATTCAAGGCAATGAAGCGCATCCAACTCAGGAGATGAGTGCGATGGCCTGGACTGACGAACGCGTCGAGCAACTCAAGAAGCTCTGGTCGGAAGGCCTGAGCGCCAGTCAGATTGCCAAACAATTGGGGGGTGTGACCCGGAATGCCGTGATTGGCAAGGTCCACCGTCTCGGTTTGTCAGGCCGCGCGACCCCGTCGCGCCCGGCCCGCCGCACTGTTAAGCCCTCCCGTCCGCGCACCACAACGGCTTCCACCGCGCCGGCCCAGCGCCCGGTGTCGCGTCCCTCCCCCTCAACTGCGACCCCGGCTGCTCCCAAGCCGGCGCCGGTGGAGCCTGCCGTCCTGCCGTCTGGCGAGTTTGCCACCGTCCTCACCCTGCGTGACTCGATGTGCAAATGGCCGATCGGCGATCCCGCCCAGGCCGAGTTCCGCTTCTGCGGCCGCAAGACCGCCGGCGGCAATGCCTATTGCGAGGCCCACTCCTCGATGGCCTACCAGCCGAGCGCCAAGCGCCGCCGCCGCACCAGCGATGCCGGTGCCGCCCTCGACGCGATCGCCGCGACCCGGCGCTATAATTTCTGATAACCGGCCCTGCCCTCACCCTCGGGTCCGGTAATGCGGCCGCCTCTCGGGGCGGCCGTTTTCTTTTTGTGCTTCCGTATGAAGGGTCAGTCGCGCGGATCCCCGACCAATGCCTCGCGCATTTCGGGAATCCAGCTGTCCGTGCGGCGGTCATAGGCCCGCAGCGTGGTGGCGAAACCCCAGTGACACCAGGCAAAGCCACGCTCTTCCGCAGCCCGGCGCACCGCCCCCACCCAGCGCGCCCGCAAATGCTCGGGCACTTCGTAATAGACGCCGAACTCGCCGATCAGGACCGGCACATTCTGGGCCCGCGCATACTGCGCCACGATGTCGAAGTCGCGGGCCAGTTCCGCCTCGTCGGCCGGACCTCCCCATTCAACGCCGATGCGTGACTGGTTCGACCAGGGCGCGCCCTGATGGGTGAACTCGAAGGGTGAGTAATAGTGCACCGTGGTCATCACCCGCGGATCGTCCGCAGGCACTTCGGTCTGGACGAGACCCTCGATATTGTTCCAGCGGGCCGAGGACAGGATCACCCAGCGCTCCGGCGACACCGCGCGGACCACGGCGAGCAGGTGCGCATTGATCGCGTTGACCTGGGCCGCGCTGACCCGGTCGGTCGGCTCGTTCAGCAGTTCGAAGACAAGCCTGTCTGAATGGCCGGCATAGTGCTCGGCCAATTGCCGCCAGATCGCCGCCAGCTGCGGCAAACGGCCCTCGGGGTCGCGCATCAGCGCATCGAAATGGTGGACATCGACAATGACGGTCAGCCCACGCGAAAGGGCGTGATCGATAATCGCATCAACCCGGGCAAGCACGGCGGGATCGATCCTCTCGCCTGCGCCCAGATGCGCCGACCAGCGCACCGGCAGACGGATCGTGTCGAACCCGGCCTCGGCGATGGCATCGATATGACCGAATTCGATCGTGTACCCCCAGGCGCCCTCGTATTCGGCTTCCAGCGCACCGGACAGATTCATGCAGCGTGCGACGGGCGGCGCCTCAACGGCGAGCGCGTCCCGGTGTCCGGCCGGCGGAAGCTCCAGCGCGGCCGATCCGGCACCACCATCACAGGCAGAAAGGGCAACCGCGATTGCCGCTGTACAAAGCCAACCCGCCTTCATCGCACACCCTTTTCCATATACAGGAGCGACCCTAGAGGCAGCCGGGCGGACTGTCGATGAGCCCGCCCGGCGACACCTACCAGCCGACCGTGAAGCTGCGTCCGGCATGGGCGCGGCGTTCGGCCTCGTCGACAATGGCAATAGCGAAGTCCTCGACAGAGATGGCCGAGCGGCCATCCTCGGCCGTTACCAGCATATCTGTGCCCAGCCGGTAGCGGCCGGTCCGTCGGCCCGGCTCTAGGTTGGCGGGCGGGCAGATATGGGACCACCCCTCACCACCCGTGGACAGCACGGCCTCACGCTGGGCCTGGCAGGCCTGCGCGATAGGCCGGACGGCATCGGGCAGGAAGCCGGGCCGGGTCAGGACGGTCCAGGCCGGCTGCTCGGGAAAGCGCAAGCTCGCCGCACCGCCGACGATCACGACCGGCACGCCGGTCTCGAGAGCGGCATCCAGCAGGGTACGGGTATAGTCGACCAGTTCAGCCTCCCGTCCGGCGGGGGGACGCAACGCCATCACGCCCACATCCTGGTGACGCAGAACAGCGCGGATTGCCCTCCCGTCGCCCGCGTCGGCGAAGGCGGGGATGGCGAGCCCCGGCAAGCCAGCCGCCCGCTGAGGGTTGCGTACCACACCGGTGACTTCATGCCCCCGGTCGAGCGCCTCTTTCACGACACAGCGTCCGACAGCCCCGGCCGCACCGTATACAGCGATCCGTTTCATGCCATTCCTTCCTGTTTTGCGGATAAGGCAGTTGCCGGCGTGTGCGTGACGCTCTGGCCCAGCCAGATGCTGGCCAGGACGAGACCGGCACCGGCGAACTGGATTGCGTCCAGCTGCTCGCCCAGTACCATCCAGCCCAGCCCGATCGCGCTGACCGGGCTCAGAAAGCCCAGCATCGTCGCGGCCGGCGGCCCCAGCCGGGCAATGCCGCGGAACCACAGTAGGTAGGTCAGGGCCGCACCGATCAGGGCGAGGTAGGCAAAGCCGGCGATGTGCCCGGCTTCCAGCGCGGGGAGCGGCGGTTCGACGGCAAGAGCGAGCGGCAGCAGCAACAGTCCGCCCGCGGTCAGCTGCCATGCGGTCAGGGTGAGCAGCGGAACCTGCGGTCCCCAGCGCCGGGTCAGCACCGTCCCGGTGGCCATCGATGCCGCACCGCCAAGGGCTGCCAGGACACCGATCGGGTCGAAGCCGGCCTGCGGCGATGCCAGGAGCAGGGCCACGCCGGCCAGTCCGCCGGCGGCCGCGATCACGGCAAGCGGGCGGATGGCCGTGCCCAGTGCCAGCCGGGCCAGGCCCAGCACGATCAGCGGCTGGACCGCTCCGACCGTGGCCGCGATCCCGCCCGGCAGGCGATAGGCCGCCATAAAGAGGCAGATCCAGAACACGGTGAAGTTCAGCGCACCCAGCACGAAGGCCCGGCCCCACCAGGCGCCGGCGGGCAGACGGCGCACGAACAGCAGCAGCAGGAGCCCGGCGGGCAATGCCCGCAGCAGGGCGAGCGTGACGGGGTATCCGTCCGGCAGCCACTGGGTGGTGACCAGATAGGTACTGCCCCAGATCGCCGGCGCCAGCGCCGTCAGGAGAATGTCGAACAAGCGTGGCATGAGCTACTCCACCGGCAGGGCGACGGGGCGCATCGGCGCGGCATCGGCCCCGCGCAATTTCAGCGAGCCGCCGATGAATGCGAATTCGTGGACACCGTCCCGGGCGAGCCCTTCCAGATTGACGAGTTCCATGATCGGAACGCCGTGCTGGGCGAGCAGGTAGGTGTGCAGCGGGACATAATTGCCCGGCACTTCGGACGGGAAGGCTTCAAGGCTGAGATTGTCGGCACCGACAATCATCGCGCCACCCTCCTCGACCAGGAAGCGTGCAGCCTCCATGCCCAGGCCCGGCGGATTGTGCATATACCGCGCCGCCGTCTCATAATCCTGCATGCGGCCGGTGCGGATCAGCACCACATCCCCTTCGTGCAGCGGCGTATCCTGGCGCTCCAGTGCCCGCTCCAGATCGGCGCGCGTGATGCGATGGCCGTCCTCCAGCCGCTCGACGCCCAGCGCCGCGGCAACATCGATCATCACGCCGCGGGCGATGATGGGCGGAATGGTTTCCGCTCCGGTCACCTGCCAGCCACGGTCGCCGAGGTGCTCGTCGGCCGAGAAACCGTTCCAGATCTCCCCGTCGACGCCGAAATGATTGAGCGCATCGATATGCGTGCCGGTGTGGGTGTACATCGAGATCGCGGAGCCCGTGTAGGAGACGTGCCCGTTCTGCGCCTCGCCCACCCCCATCGGATCGTCGACCACAGTGCCGCGCGGCGTGTGGGTCATCCAGGTCTGGTAGCGGGGGTCTCCGGCGGCCTGCCAGCCGGGCATGCCGATGAAATACTCGACCGACAGGTCATAGGCGCGGCCGCCGGCGATACGGCCGAGAATGGCGGCGCGGCTCTCGTCGGTCATCAGATTGAGCCGCCCGAGTTCGTCATCCGGCCCCCAGGGGCTGGTGCCGACGGTATCCTGGCCGCGGGCCGGAGCCAGGCCGATCAGCGGGGCCAGAAGGCTGGCGATCAGAATATGTTTCATGTCGTCCTCCGGGATTCCTTGCCGGACCGATCCGGCGCACCCGTATTTATTCGTTCCATTGAGAAGACAAAGGCGGCATAATTGAGAACTCTTTTTACCCGGAGTGAAGAATGGACAAGTTTCGCGCCTTGCAGGTCTTCCGCCGTGTGGTGGAGCTGAACGGGTTCAGCGCGGCGGCACGCGATCTCGACCTGTCCAATGCCGGGGTCAGCAAGACCGTCAGCGCCCTGGAAGCGGAACTCGGGGCGCAACTCCTCGTGCGCACCACCCGCAAGCTCCGGCTCACCGATACCGGACAGGCCTATTACGACCGGGCGGTCGAGATCCTCGAAGCGCTCGCCCACGCCGATGAGGCCGCCAGCGGGTCCGACGCGTCGCCACGCGGGCGGCTGCGCATCTCCGCCCCCATGTCCTTCGGACTGACCGACCTGGCCGAACGGCTTCCGCGCTTCCAGCAGCGCTATCCGGAGCTGATCCTCGATGTCGAGTTCAACGACCGGCAGGCCGATCTTCTGGAAGACGGATTCGATGTCGCGCTGCGCGGCAGCGGTCCCCTGCCCGATTCAAGCCTGAAGGCGCGGCGCCTGCGCCCGCTGCACCGCCTGTTGTGTGCGTCGGCGGAGTATCTGGCCCGCCACGGCACGCCGGAAACGCCCGAGGCGCTGACCGGCCACAACTGTCTCGTCTTCACGATGGCGGCACAGCCAAACAGCTGGGTCTTCCGGCGCGGCGAAGAAACGGTCGAGATTGTTGTTGCCGGCAATCAGCGCATCAACAATTCGATTGCGCTGTGCACGTCCGCGATCGCGGGCTGCGGCATTGTCCTTTTGCCGGACTTCGTCGCCAGTGGAGCGCTGGCCGAAGCCAGGCTGCAGCGCATCCTGCCGGACTGGCATGTCGACGACCAGCATATCCATGCCGTCTATCCGGCCCATCGCGAGCGCGCACCGAAAGTGCGCGCGCTCATCGATTTTCTGGTTGCCGAATACGCAGACGGTCAGGCGTTGACGTCGAAGGCGTAGCCGGCCGAGCGGACCGTGCGGATGGGATCGCGCTCTTCCTTGGTGTTCAGCGCCTTGCGCAGGCGGCCGACATGGACGTCCACCGTGCGCGCCTCGACGTAGACGTCCGAGCCCCACACAGCGTCGAGCAACTGCTCGCGCGAGAAAACCCGCCCGGGGTGCTGCATGAGATAGTCCAGCAGGCGGAATTCCGTCGGGCCGAGATGGATCTCGCGGTCGGCCCTCCGCACCCGGTGGGCGACACGGTCCATCGTGATGTCACCGGCGCTGATCACATCCTCGGCAAGCCCGGGCCGGATCCGCCGCAGCACGGCGCGGATACGGGCGAAGAGCTCGGTCATCGAGAAGGGTTTGACGACATAGTCGTCAGCGCCGGTATCAAGCCCGCGGACCCGGTCAGTCTCCTCGCCGCGCGCCGTCAGCATGATGATCGGCACATTGGCGGTCTCCTGGCGGCCGCGCAGACGGCGGCAGACCTCGATACCGGAGACCTTGGGCAGCATCCAGTCGACGAGCACCAGGTCCGGCGTGGTCTCCTCGGCCTGGATAAGGGCGTCTTCGCCATCACCGGCGAGGGAGACCTGATAGCCTTCCTTTTCAAGATTGTACTGCAGCAGTGTGGCGAGGGCATCTTCGTCTTCGACCACGAGAACTTGAGGCTTCATCGTTCCGTCTCCACGATCAAGGTCATCAAGATTTGACGTCGTCCGCCTCAAGCGGCCCGGCCGTCACCATGAAGTGCACAGCCTCGGCGACGTTCGTCGCGTGGTCGCCGATACGTTCGAGATTCTTCGCCACGAAAAGAATGTGAACACCCGGCTCCACCTGCCCCGGATCCTCGGTCATGCTCATCAGCATCTGCCGCACGAGCGCATTGTAGCGCTCATCCACTTCATCATCGGTGCGCCAGACCCGGATCGCCGGCTCGACATCGGCCGACGAGAGGGCATCGAGCACTTCGTGCAGCTGTTTCACGACGATCGCGCCGAGACGCTCGACCTGGTCGAGCAGGGAGAGCGGCGCATATTCCGCGAGGTCTTCCGCACGGTAGGCGATATTCTTGGCGAGATCACCGACACGCTCGAGATCATTGGCGATCTTCAGCGCGGAAATCGTCATGCGCAGATCGGTTGCCAGCGGCTGGCGCAGGGCGAAAAGGCGCAGCACGCGCTTTTCGACATCGTCCTGCATGGCATTGACCTGCTTCTCGCGCTCGCGCACGCCGGCCACAAGGCTGGCATCGCGGCGGACAATGGCGGCAAGCGCCGTTTCCAGCTGGGTTTCCACCATGCCGCCCATGCGGGCGAGTTCGTCGGCCAGCTGGTCGAGTTCCTCGCCGTAGGCGGTGACGATATGTGCGGTCTTGGACAGCGCCATTGCGCTACCTCCTCATCTGGCGCCGGCCCCTAGCCGAAGCGCCCCGTGATGTAGTCCTGCGTGCGCGGATCGCGCGGGTTCGTGAAGATGTCTTCGGTGCGGCCGAACTCGACCAGCGTCCCCAGGTGGAAAAAGGCGGTACGCTGGGACACGCGGGCGGCCTGCTGCATCGAGTGGGTCACGATGATGATGCAGTAGTTCTCGCGCAGCTCGTCGATCAGTTCCTCGATCTTGGCCGTCGCGATCGGGTCGAGCGCCGAACACGGCTCGTCCATCAGGATGACTTCCGGATTGATCGCGATCGCCCGGGCAATCACCAGCCGTTGCTGCTGGCCGCCGGACAGGCTGGTGCCCGGATCGTTCAGCCGGTCGGCCACCTCGTCCCACAGGCCGGCCTTCCGCAGGCTGCTCTCGACAATCCCGTCCAGATCGTCGCGCGAAAGGGCGAGGCCATGAATACGCGGACCGTAGGCGACATTGTCATAGATCGACTTGGGAAACGGGTTGGGCTTCTGGAACACCATGCCGACGCTGGCGCGCAGCACGACGGGGTCGATCGACTTGTCGTTCACCTCGGCGCCGTCGATCTTCAGCGAACCGGTCACCCGGGCACCCTCGATCGTGTCATTCATGCGGTTCAGGCAGCGCAGGAAGGTCGACTTGCCGCAGCCGGACGGGCCGATGAAGGCTGTCACCGAACGATCCGGAATATCGATCGAGACGTGGTTGAGCGCCTGCTTGCCGTCATAGGCCACGCAGACATCGCGCGCGGCCACCTTGATCGGCGGCTCGGTCTCGCCGAAGCCGGCATTCTGGTCGATGATGTGGGACTGATTGTCGGGCATGGGGTTACCATCTCCGCTCGAAACGGCGGCGCAGATAGATCGCCAGGGCATTGAAGCCGATCATCAGCGCCAGAAGAACAAGAATGGCGGCCGCGGTGCGTGCCTCGAAGGCCCGTTCGGCACCGTCGGACCACAGGAAGACCTGCACGGGCATCACCGTTGCCGGCTGGGTCAGGCCTTCCAGCCCCAGTGTCGGCGCATCGGCGATGAAGGCGACCATGCCGATCATCAGGAGCGGGGCCGTTTCGCCCAGCGCCTGGGCCAGGCCGATAATGGAGCCTGTCAGAATGCCCGGCGCAGCGAGCGGCAGGACATGGTGGAACACCGACTGGGTCTTCGATGCACCGACGGCGAGCGCCGCCTGGCGGATCGATTGCGGCACAGCCTTGAGGGCAGCACGCGAGGCGATAATCACCGTTGGCAACGTCATCAACGAGAGCACCAGGCCACCCACCAGCGGGGCCGAGCGTGGCAGGCCGAACGCATTGATGAAAACCGCCAGCCCCAGCAGGCCAAAAACGATGGAAGGCACGGCCGCCAGATTGTTGATATTGACCTCGATCAGGTCGGTCAGCCGATTCTTCGGCGCATATTCTTCCAGATAAATCGCGGTGAACACACCGACCGGCACCGACAGGCAGATCACGATCAACATGGTGAGGATCGAGCCGAACAGCGCGCCCTTCACACCCGCCAGTTCCGGCTCGCGGCTGTCGGCATTGGAGAAGAGGTAGGTGTTGAAGTCGGTGCGCACGAGCCCGCGCTCTTCCAGCGCCCGGGTCCAGACGATGGCCTGGTCGGAGACCCGGCGGCGGCTTTCCGGCGTATCGATTACATACAGCGTCCAGTCCGGCGCGCCGGAAACCTCCGCAGCATCGCCCAGCATAACCTCGCCGCTGGCCGAGCGGCCATTGATGTCGAGCGCGGTCAGCCGGACGGCGATGCTGCTCAGCTCGACAAGGATGGTCGGCAGGTCCCGGTTCAGCTCGATCCGGCCGTCATTCCCGCCCAGTTCCTCGCGCAGGGCCTGCGCCTGGGCAGACAGGCGCTCGGCTTCATAGAGCGCATCCTCGGCATCGCTTCCCTCGAGCTCGGCAGCCAGATTGCGGGCCCGCCCGGCCCGCGCATCGAGCGCCGTGGCCTCGGCCCGCATGGTCACCAGCGCGTCTTCGACCAGGCTTGCGAAATCCGGTGCGCTGGAATTCAGCGCCAGGCCATCGCCATCGGCACTGATCGTGAGAAGTCCGCCGGTCTCCAGCGTCCGGTCGTCGACGAGCCTGCCCTTGAGATAGAGATCGAGATCGTCGGCGATCGGCATGCGGAAGGTATAGGTCTCGCCGACCAGCGACGGGTCGGCCAGAACATCATCCATCAGCCGGGTCGCGTTGAGCGGCGTGTAGAGGCCGAACAGGTTGCGCAGGTCGCGCCGTTCCGTGACCTCGGGGAACTCGGCGCGGATGGCGTCCTGGAGAACGCGGCTGTAGGCGCCGCGGCGCAGGGAGGCCTCACTCGCATCGCCTTGCGGATCGACCACAGAGCGTTCGAGATGCACCGGCAGGACCAGCTGGTTGACGGTGAAGGCGGGCAGTCCCTGCGAGAGGATCGAGATCAGCAGAACCACCAGAATGCCCACGGCCGATGCCACCGCTACCAGTCCCGCCGCACGGAAGCGCAGCTCGGCCCGGTAGCGCCGCGGCAATTGACGGCTCACCGCATCGCGAATGGACGTGGTGTCGGACGTATCAGTCATATTTTTCCCGGTATCTCTGCACCACGCGCAGGGCGATGACGTTCATGATCAGGGTGATGACAAACAGGACCAGCCCAAGAGCAAAGGCCGACAGTGTCTTGGGGCTGTCGAACTCCTGGTCTCCCGTCAGCAGCATGACGATCTGCACGGTGATGGTGGTCACCGATTCCAGCGGGTTTGCCGTCAGATTGGCCCCCTGACCTGCGGCCATGACGACGATCATGGTCTCGCCAACGGCTCGCGACACGGCCAGCAGGATTGCGCCGACAATGCCCGGCAGGGCGGCCGGCACCACCACGCGGGTGATCGTCTCCGACCGGGTGGCGCCCATGGCATAGGAGCCGTCGCGCAACGTTTGCGGCACGGAATTGATCACATCGTCGGACAGCGAGGAGATGAAGGGGATGATCATCACGCCCATCACCAGTCCGGCCGACAGCGCGCTCTGGGTCACCACATCCTCGAAACCGAGCCAGGTGAACAGGCCGCGGATCGCGGGACCGACCGTCAGCAGCGCAAAGAAGCCGTAGACCACCGTGGGGATGCCGGCGAGGATTTCCAGCACGGGCTTGGCCGTCGCCCGGAAGCGCGGGCCGGCATATTCGGACAGGTAGATGGCCGACAGAAGACCGATCGGTACGGCCACGGCCATGGCGATCAACGTGATCAGCGCCGTACCGGCAAACAGCGGCACAGCCCCGAACGCACCGGATTGGCCGACCTGATCGGCCCGCAGAGCGATCTGCGGCGACCATTGCAGGCCGAACAGGAATTCGGAGACCGGCACCGTCGAGAAGAAGCGGATGCTCTCGAACAGCAGCGAGAAAACGATGCCGACCGTGGTCAGGATCGCCAGCACCGAGGAGAGGAGAAGGAGGCCGGTGATCAGCCGCTCGACATGATTGCGGGCGCGGAAATCGGGGATGACCTGGCTGCGCGTGCGCAGCAGGCCTCCGGCTGCAAGAGCGAGGGCCAGCGCAGCCACAAGATAGCGGATGCGGTCCTGATAGCGGGCCACGATGCGGGCGGCCGCATTCAGTTCGGCACTCTCGCGGCTGGACAGTGCTCCGTTGGCGATCTGCATGGCGTCGGACAGGAAGAGCTGACGCTGTTCGCGCGGCGCCTGGACAAGCTCGAAACCGGCGAGCTGACGCATCGGCGCGCCAGCCGCCTCGGCCTCGCTGCCGACGGCTGCGACCAGCTCGGCACGCCGGGCGATCGCGGCTTCCTCGGCTGCCGTTGCGGAATTCAGTGCCTCACGCTGCTCCTGCTGCAACTGCTCGAGACGGGCAGGATCGCGCTCCTCGCCGCGGGCGCTGCGCAAGCGCTGCATGTCGTCGCCGATCGCGTTCACACGTTCGCGAAGCTGCAGAGCCGCGCCCCGGAATTCCTCATACTCGGCATCTGACAGGAGGCGTTCTTCCAGACGGGTGTTGAGAGCGCTGGCTTCACGCTGAAGCTCGGAAAAAGTCAGGCGTTCGACGGCCTGGCCGCCGAAAATACCGTAGGCCGCCAGCAGCAGGAATGCCGGCAGGCCGGTCCAGATCGCGACGTAGTAGCCATGATAATTCGGCAGCGAGTGAAGACGGACCGTATTGCCGTTCACCGCGCCGATCGCCCGCGCCCGGCCGACATAGAATCCGCCCGCCAGCATGACGATGACCATGAGAGCAACGATGGCGATCACTGACATTCAAAGTGTCCTTCGGACGTCCGGCTTCGGACCGGCTGCGCGGCAGGCGTGACAGATACTGGGTGTCGCGGCCCCCGTTTATGACAGAGTCGCTACAGTTTTGTGACAACGCACGGCCAGTCTGCAGGCGCAGCCGTCAGACGCTTTCGCGGGCCTGCTCGCGCACCGCGGCAGGAACCGGCAAGAAGACCGAGAATACAGACCCTTCGCCGGGAGCGCTCTCGACCGTGAAGCCACCACGGTGGCGGTTCACGATATGCTTCACGATGGCCAGTCCCAGCCCGGTTCCCTCCTTCGGACCGCTCTTCTGACCGTCGACCCGATAGAATCGCTCGGACAGGCGCGGCAGGTTACGGCGCTCAATTCCCTTGCCCTCATCGCGGATGCGGATAGCGAAATAGCGCTCGCGCGGCTCCGAAGCCGGCGCCGCCAGCGTCAACCGGCTCGCCTGGGCGCCCAGCACCAGCTGGGGCCGTTCCGCCTCGTCACGCATCAGCGGTCCGTCGACCTCGATCTGAACGGCAGAGCCTTCGGGCGAGTATTTGATGGCGTTCTCGATCAGGTTCAGCAGCACTTCCATCAGCTGGTCGCGGTCGCCGACGGCGGGCGCCGAAGCGGGCTTGCGCACGGTAAGGCGGATCGCCTTCTCCTCGAGCTGCGGCCGCAGATAGTCACGCGCATCCTCGACCAGGGCCGACAGGTCCGTCTCGCTGCTGGGCGGAACGTGCTCGTCCATCTCGACCCGCGACAGCGACAATAGGTCATTGATCAGGCGCTGCATACGCTCGGTCTGGTCGAACATGATACCCAGAAAGCGCTCGCGGGCCTCGTTGTCATCGCGCGCGTGTCCGCGCAATGTCTCGATGAAGCCGGCCAGCGAGGCCAGCGGCGTACGCAGCTCATGGCTGGCGTTGGCGAGGAAGTCGGCTCGCATGCGGTCAGCGCGCTTGATCGAGGTTTCGTCGGACAGGACCAGCATGGCCCGCCAGGGCATGACCCGGTCGTCCTCGGCGCGCAGCGGCGCCACGAAAGCCCGCACATGGCTCTCGACCGGCGCCATCATGGAGTATTCGACAGGGTCGACGGCCTGACCACGCAGCGCCGTACTCACCGCTTCAAGAACCTGCGGCTGGCGCAGCACGGCGGACAGGTGTCCGGCAGCCGATCCGAGGCCGAGAAATTCCCGCGCCGCCGGATTGGCCATTTCAATCCGCCCGCCCGCCCCGATCAGCAGCACGGGGATCGGCAGGCTGTCCAGCATGTGCTGGGCCCGGGCCTGCGGGTCTACCGGCGCCAGGGGGTGGTTGTCCGCGACCGGCCCTCTTGCGGGATTCAGTGTGGTCGACACGGTCAGATAATAAAAGGTCGACAATCCCGCTATCGTTGCTATTGCGACGAGTGTTTCGACAAAGCCGAGCTCCCCGAACATCCAGAACAAGAGGATGACGATCGCCCCCAGGGCCGCGACAGCCGCCGTATCCCGGCGCCGGATCCGGATCAGGGGCCGTTCGTCTGCAGAAGGCTGCCTCATTCTGACTCCGTGTGCATCCGATCCGGGAAGCCGGGGCATCTAACAAAAAATAAGTGCCCACGGGCTAGTTGAAGCTCTATCGCATATTCGAAGTGCCACGCGAAGCCGTGACGCCACCGGAAGCCGGGACGCACGAGGGATGCATCTCGAAAATCGAGAGAGTTTTCATGCCATTCGCTATAGATTTAGTGTTTTTCGATAAAAATCTGTTGACTTTCGAGATGCCCTTTCTAGGATGCAAAAATCATCGAGATCGTGACGTGCGGGGACAACGCATGCGTAAAAGTTTGTTAGTTTTGGCTACGGCCCTTGCCACGGCGTCCTGCGCCAGCCTTCCGGCCTACCAGGCCGGGGACGGCCTTCCGGACGCACCGGCGCAATGGGTCGCAGCTCCAAGGGATACAGGTGCACAGGCTTCCCGTGACTGGGTTGCAGAGCTGGGCGATGCCCGGCTCTCCACACTGATCGACGAGGCGTTCGACGCCAATCCGAGCCTCAACCAGTCCTTCGCGCGCTATCGCGCAGCCCGGGCTGCGGCACGGATAGCGGGTTCCGACCGCCTGCCTTCGCTGAACGGCGGGATGGACTACACCCGCACCGAACGCAACACCGGCTCGGGCAGTGACAGCTTCTCACTGGGTCTATCGACCGCATGGGAAGCCGATCTGTGGGGCCGGGTCGCCGACGGCGCGAACGCCGGCGCACTGGACGCTGAAGCGGCAGCCGACGATGTTCGCGCATCGCAACTGTCCGTTGCAGGCCTGGTTGCCAAGGGCTGGTTCTCGCTGATCGAAGCGCATCTCCAGACCGAACTGGCCGAACGCGACCTGGCGACCCGCCAGTCCTCGCTCGACCTTACGGAACGCCGCTTTGCCCGCGGCCTGGTCCGCAGTTCCGACGTGCGTACGGCCCGCTCGGCCCTCGCATCATCCGAAGCGGCCCTGGCCTCGCGCCGGCGCGCCGAAGCCGCGGCCTCCCGCAGCCTGGAAGCGCTGTTGGGCCGCTACCCCGCGGCCCGCCTCGCCCCGGAAGGCGACTTCCCGGAGCTGGGTCTGGTCGGCGATCTCGGCACGCCGGAAGCCCTGTTGACACGCCGTCCCGACGTGCGCGCCGCCGAGCGGCGCCTGCAATCGGCCGGCCTGCGCGCCGATGCCGCCCGCAAGGCGCTCTACCCCAGCCTGTCCCTCAATGGCAGTTCGGGGACGGGCGGTGCCGGTGTCGACGACATGTTCGACCTGGACTCGCTGGTTTCCAGCCTGACGGCCAGCCTGACAGGCCCGATCTTCAATGGCGGCGCCCTGCGCGGTGCCCGCGATCAGGCCCAGGCCAATGCCGAAGCCCAGCTGGCCAGCTATGTCTCGACCGTGCTGACCGCCTGGCAGGAAGCCGAAAACGCGATCCACGCGGACGCCATCCTGGCCCAGCGCGTGGACAATCTGCGCCAGGCTTATGAAGAGGCCGCCGAGGCCGAAGATCTCGTGATCCGCCAGTATGCCAGCGGCGTAGCGACCATCTTCGACCTGCTCAACGCCCAGTCCCGGCGCATCAGCGCCGAAAGCCAGTACATCTCGGCACGCCGCGAGCGCGCGGCCAATCGTGTCGATCTTTATCTCGCCATCGCCGGCGATTTCTCCGCGGCCCAGTCCGCAGACCCGGCCGCCCCGACAGGAGAATAATCATGGGTAAGCTCATCGGACGTTTCGTCATCATCGGCGGTGTTGCCGTCGTCGGTGTTGCAGTTCTCTTCATGCTGTTCGCGACGCAACCGCAACCGCAGCGGGCCAATTCGGCGCCGCGGCCGGTCGCCGTCTTTGTTGCCGAGGCAGAACGCGGCGAGGTTGCCCTCACCGTCGATTCCCAGGGCGAGGCCCAGCCGCGCACCCAGATCAACCTGGTACCGCAGGTGGCGGGGCGCATCACCTTCGTGAACCCCGACTTCATCGAGGGCGGTTTCTTCGAGGCCGGCGAAACCCTGATCCAGATCGAGGATGCCGACTATCGCCTGGCCGTCACACGGGCTTCTGCCCAGGTCGCCCAGGCCGAACAGGCGCTCGCCCGCGAGCGCGCCGAATCCGAACTGGCGGCCAGTGAATGGGCAGAGCTGGGCGAAGGCGAAGCTTCCGCCCTGACCCTGCGCGAGCCGCAACTGGCCGAGGCACGGGCCCAGCTGGCCGCGGCCCAGGCCGCCCTGCAATCGGCCCGCCTGGACCTCCAGCGCACGCGGATTTCCGCGCCGTTCGCCGGCCGGGTGCGCTCGAAGA
Source organism: Pseudomonadota bacterium (assembly GCA_036231565.1). Classification (GTDB taxonomy): domain Bacteria; phylum Pseudomonadota; class Alphaproteobacteria; order Caulobacterales; family Maricaulaceae; genus Maricaulis. The sequence goes on along the minus strand of JAZAHA010000016.1, from coordinate 34,632 downwards.
ATGCCGATCTTGGCCAGTATGTCTCGCCGGGCACAAATCTGGGTGAGGTCTTCTCGACCGACACCGTGATGGTACGCCTGCCGCTGACCGACCACGACCTGTCCCTGCTGGGCATTCCGGTCGCCTATAATGCAGCCGGCGACGAGCGCGGCGGTGTTCCGGTGGTCCTCTCGGCCACGGTCGCTGGCCGCTATCACGAGTGGGAAGGCCGCATCACGCGGACCGACAGCGCCATCGATCCGCAAACCCGCGTCCTGTACGCCATCGCGGAAGTCTCCGACCCTTACGGCTCCGGTGCCGATGATGGCGCTCCGCTGGCGATCGGCCTGTTCGTCAACGCGGCCATCCAGGGCCGTGAAGTCGACAACGCCTACATCATCCCGCGTAACGCCCTGCGTGGCGAGGACAGCGTCTATATCGTCCGACAAGGCGGTACGCTGGAGATCCACACGGTCGACATCATCGATTCCAGCCCGGAACGCGTCATCGTCTCGAGCGGCGTCGAAGCCGGCGACCTGGTCGTGGTATCGCCGATCCGCGGCGCCAGCACCGGCATGCGCGTGCACACCTACAATGCCGACGGCGAGCAGCTCGCCGACTATTCGGCCAATTACGAAGAAACGCCGGAAGGCGAGGAAACCGGTGAAAGCGTCGCCGACGGCGAGAATGCCGTGGCGAGTGCCGGTTAGGCCCGAAGGCAGGAGAGGAAGCGGTCATGACCGATCCCAACAAGACACATGACGAGGTGCCCGGAGGCATCGTTAGCTGGTGGGCACGGAATTCCGTTGCCGCCAACCTCCTGATGATCGTCGCCATCGTCGGCGGTTTCCTGGGCTACAACATGCTCAACCGGGAAGTCTTCCCGACGGCGTCCTTCAACGGCGCGACCGTGTCGGTCTCCTGGCCAGGTGCCTCGCCCCAGGACATCGAAGAGCAGATTGTCGTCCGTATCGAGGAAGCACTCGCAGACATGGACGGGATCGAGACGATCACCTCGACCGCCCGTGAAAGCGTCGGCTTCGTCAATATCGAAGGCAAGCGCAACGTCGACATCGGCGAGTTCATCGACAACATCAAGCTCGAAGTCGACTCGGTGAACAATCTGCCGCCATCGGCCTACCGTCCGATCGTGTCGCAGTGGCGCAACCAGGAACAGGTCGTCGGTTTTGCCGTCCACGGAGATATAGACCGGCGCGACCTGCAGGCCATCGGCCGCGAAGTTCGCGACGAGGTCGCCCAATTGCCCGGCGCCTCCATCGTCAATCTCTGGGCATCGCGGGGCGAAGAAGTCTCGATCGAGGTCTCCGAGGAAAACCTGCGCCGCTACAACCTGTCCTTCGACGAGATCGTGCGGGCCGTGCGGGCGTCGTCTCTCAACGCCTCCGCCGGCACCGTACGGACCGAGCTGGGTGAATTCGGCCTGACCGCGCGCCAGCTGGCCGACACGGCACCCGAGTTCGAAAACATCATCATCCGCCAGACCAGTGCCGGCGGCACGCTGCGCATCAATGATGTGGCGCGGGTCACCGACGGTTTCGTCGACAGCAATATGGAAGCCACCTACAACGGCGAGACCATGGTGCTGATCGTGGTCGAGCAATCGCCCGGCATCGACGTGGTCGATACCGCGGCGGCCGTGCATGACTTCATCGAACGCAAACAGGCCGAGCTGCCCGATGGCGTGAGCATCTCGCTGTGGTGGGACAATTCGGAAATGTACTCCGACCGCATGGAGACGATTTCCAGCTCCGCGCTGTTCGGTGGCATCCTGGTCCTGATCACGCTCTTCCTCTTCCTGCGTCCGATCGTGGCGCTGTGGGTAACGGTCGGCATCTTCACCGCTTTCGGCGGCGCCTTCCTGATCCTGCCGATGATGGGCGTCTCGCTGAACATGCTGTCTCTGTTCGCCTTCCTGATCGTGATCGGGATCGTGGTCGACGACGCGATCGTGGTCGGGGAAAATATCCACGACCGGGTCGAACGCGGAGAGCCAGGCCTGACGGCGTCGATCATCGGCGCCCAGATGGTGGCCAAACCGGTCATCTTCGCAGTCATCACGACGATCATGATGTTCTCGCCGTGGATGCTGCTGACCGGTCCGGAAGTGCAGTTCACCCGTCAGATCTCGCTGGTGGTGATTGCCGCCCTGGCCTTCTCGCTGATCGAGTCGCTGCTGATCCTGCCGGCCCACCTGTCGCACATGAAACCGCAGTCCGAGACAGGCTTCTTCGGCCCGCTGATCAAGTTCCAGCGGTCGATCGCCAACTCGCTGATCTGGTTTGCCCGCAACATCTACCGGCCGGCCGCCAAGCTGGCGATCCGCAACCGGTATGCGACGCTGGTCGGCTTCCTGATGATTTTCCTGGTCTCCATCGCCCTGCTGATGACGAACCGCGTGGGTTCCGTCTTCATGCCGCAGATCGAAAACGAAACGATCCAGGTGAATATCCAGCTGGCCGAGGGCACGCCCTGGAACCGGACCGAACAGGTCCGCCAGCAACTGGACAACGCCCAGGCGGAAGCGCTCGAGTACTACCGTCAGGAATACCCCGGCGAGAACGACATGATCGAAAGCCGCTCCACCATCGCGTCCGATGGCCGGGTGCGTGCCTGGATCGAACTGGCCGTGCCGGCAGAACGCCCGGGGCATCTGCCCACGGCTGAGGTCGCGCAGCAGATCCGCGAATTCCTGGGCCCGATCCCGGATGCCGAGGAAGTGCGCCTGGACTCGACCATCAACGATGGCGGCAGCCGCATGACTTTCGCCCTGTCCCACCCGGATCTGGCGACCCTGCGTGAAGCGGCGGATGCCCTGAAAGAGCAGCTGCGCAGCTATGACACGCTCTATGACGTGGTCGACAGCCTGCAGACCTCGACCGAGGAGTTGCAGTTCAGCCTGCGCCCGAACGCCCAGGCCCTGGGCGTGACCCTGCAGGACGTCACCCGCCAGGTGCGCCAGTCCTTCTACGGCGAGGAAGCCCAGCGCCTGCCGCGCGACGGCCAGGATGTGCGGGTGCAGGTCCGCATGGACGAGGCGTCCCGCCGCTCGCTGGACACGCTGCAGGAGATCCGTATCCGCACCAGCGATGGCCGCGAAGTGCCGCTGTCTTCGGTTGCCGAGGCGCATTTCGCCCCGGGTCTGAACCGGATCAACCGCCGCAATGGCATGCGCACTGTCACGGTGTCGGCCGAGCTGTCTGATCCGGCGGCGCGCGGCGACATCAACCAGAGCCTGAACGAGGACTTCTTTCCGACCTTCGACGCGCAATTCCCAAGCCTGTCGCGGGACGAGATCGGTCAGGCCGAAGGCGAACGCGAGTTCGTGGCCGAGTTGATCAACCTGCTCATCCTGGCCCTGGGCTCGATGTACATCCTGCTCGCCGTGGCCTTTAAGTCCTACTTCCAGCCGCTCGCCATCATGGTGGCAATCCCGTTCGCCCTGACCGGCGCGATCTTCGGACACTTCCTGTTCGACATGCCGATCGCCCTGTTCTCCTACTTCGGCGTCGGGGCCGCAGCGGGGGTCGTGATCAACGACAACCTGGTGCTGCTGGACTTCGTGAACCGCCTGCGGGCCAACGGCGTGGGTGCCTTCCAGGCCCTGGTCGATGCCGGCGTGCAGCGTTTCCGTCCGATCCTGCTGACCTCGGTGACCACCTTCCTGGGCATCTTCCCCATGATGGCGGAAACCTCGACCCAGGCGGAATTCCTCAAGCCGATGGTCGTGGCGCTGGGCTTCGCGGTCGTGTTCGCCCTGTTCCTGACCCTGCTGCTGGTTCCGGCCTTGTATGCGATCGGGGTCGATATCGCCCGCCTGTTCCGCGCCATGTGGACGGGCGAGCGTCAGCCGCGGCTGGGCGAGCACTACACCGATACCGACTTCGCGCACGGCGAGCTTCCCGGACATCTGGAAGAGTCGCCCGCCGAATAGGTCGCGGACAACACATCCGTTCAATAGCCAAGTCTCGCCCCGCGTTGTAAACAATGCGGGGCGAAACATTTTCGCGAAGCGTATTTTTGGGGATGCATCCTATGAAGAAGCTGCTGCTAGGCACCACGGTGCTGGCGCTGGTCGCCGCCTGTGGCCAGACCGATACCGCACAACCGGAACACTCTGCCGCCGTCACGCAACCGGCCGGACAACCCGAGATCGGTGAATGGGGATTCGATCTCGCGGGCATGAATACCGAGATCGATGCCGGCGATGACTTCTACCAGTATGCCAACGGGACCTGGCTAGACGAGACCGAGATTCCGGCCGACCGCTCCAACTACGGCATGTTCACCGAGCTCGCGCTGGAAGCTGAAGTGCACGTGCAGGAAATCATCACCGAGCTGGCGGCCCGGAACGCCGCAGACGGCACGGTCGAGCAAAAGGTCGGCGATCTTTACGGCTCGTGGATGGACACCGCAGTGATCGAGGAACGCGGGCTTGCCCCGGCCCAGCCGTATCTCGACGAGATTGCTGCAGCGGCCAGCCATGACGACATCAACGCGCTGTTCGCAACGATCCATCATCAAAGCCCGTTCGGCGTCGGCATTATCCCCGATCCGGCCGACACCACACGCTACACCGTCTTTGTCGGCCAAAGCGGCCTCGGCCTGCCGGACCGTGACTACTATCTCGAAGACGAGAACGCAGAATATCGTGATGCGTATCGCGCCTTTATTGCGGAGATGTTCGCCCTCGCCGGGATCGAGGACGGTGAAGCGAAGGCCGACGCGATCCTCGCCCTGGAAACGCGCCTCGCCGAGGTTCACTGGACCCAGGCCGACAGCCGCGACATCCAGAAGATCTACAATCCCATGCCGATCGACCAGCTTGACGCGCTGGCACCGCAATTCGGCTTCCCGCAGGCCATGGCCCAGCTCGGTCTCGATGGCGTTGCCACCTACCTGGTCGCCCAGCCGAGCGCCATCGAGGGCGCTGGCGCGATCTTCGAGGAAACGCCGGTCGACGTCTGGAAGGACTACATGACCTTCCACTTCCTGCGCACGAATGCGGCTCAGCTGCCGGCCGCTTTCGACCAGGCCAGCTTCAACATGTATGGCGCGGTCCTGAACGGTACCGAGGAACAGCGCCCGCGCGACCGCCGCGGCGTGAATCTCGTGGGCGGCCAGCTGGGTGAGGCCGTCGGCCAGATCTATGTCGAGCGCCACTTCCCGCCTTCGTCCAAGGACGCGATGGAGGAGCTGGTGGCGAACCTGACGGCCGCTTTCGAAGAGCGTCTGCAGTCGCTGGACTGGATGGATGACGAGACCCGCGCCAATGCGCTGACCAAGCTGTCGACGTTCGAGCCGCGGATCGGTTACCCGGATGAGTGGCAGGACTATTCCGCCCTCGAAATCCGCGCCGACGACATTTTCGGCAACATCGTGCGCCTGCGCGAGTTCGGCTGGAACGAGCAGGTGGAGGATCTCGACGGTCCGGTAGACCGGGGCGAATGGCCCTATCCGCCGCAGACGGTGAACGCGTCCTATAACCCGCTGATGAACCAGATCACCTTCCCGGCCGGCATCCTGCAACCGCCCTTCTTCGATCCGCATGCCGACGCGGCCGTCAATTACGGTGGCATCGGCGCGGTTATCGGCCACGAGATCGGTCACGGATTCGATGATCAGGGCCGCCGCTTCGACGAAACCGGCGCGATCCGGGACTGGTGGACCAGCGAGACGAATGAGCGTTTCGAGGAACGCGCCGACCGGCTGGGTGCCCAGTATGACGGCTACTCGCCCGTCGAGGGCCGCTTTGTGAACGGCACTTTCACCATGGGTGAGAATATCGGAGACTTGGGCGGGCTGCAGATGGCCTATACGGCCTATCACCGCCATCTCGACGCCTGCTGCAACGGCGAGGCCCCGGTGATCGACGGGTTCACCGGCGACCAGCGCTTCTTCCTGGCCTGGGCCCAGGTGTGGCGGCGGCTCTATCGCGAGGACAACCTCATCTCGCGCCTGACCACCGACCCGCACAGCCCGTCGCAATACCGGACCAACGGTGTCGTGCGGAATCTCGATGCCTGGTACGAAGCCTTCGGCGTGACGGAAGAGGATGATCTCTACCTGCCGCCAGAGGAACGCGTTTCCATCTGGTAGATGTTTCACGGCCCGGCTTTCCAAGCCGGGCCGTTTTTCCTTGCATGCCCCCGGAAAACGCAGGCCCAGCCTTTGCGACTCCGCTTTCGCGCCCTAGTGTTCCCGGCAAGTTTCATGAATCGGACTACGGGGAGTGTCACCATGAAGAAACTGCTTCTGGGCACGGCGTGCCTTGCCTTGCTCGCAGCGTGCCAGCCGGCCGGCCAACAGCCGGAAGACGAGACGCCGGCGGCCGAGACCGGCGCGTCCAGCGAAAGCCATGAGGCCGGGACCGAGACCGCAAGCAACGAAAATACTCCGGAACTGGGCGACTGGGGTGTCGAGACGCAGCACATCTCCGACACGGTCGATCCGGGCGACGACTTCTTCCGCTACGTCAATGAAGGCTGGCTCGACACGACCGAGATCCCGGCCGGCTTCTCGAATTTCGGCTCCTTCACCGAACTCTATCTGCGGTCCGAAGACCGGATCGAGGGCATCATCCTGGAATCCGCCGAGAGCGACGCCGCCGACGGCACCCTGCCGCAGCAGGTGGGCGATCTCTACGCCTCCTACATGGACACCGAACGCCTGGAAGAACTGGGTCTCGACCCGGCCCGTCCAGGACTCGAGCGCATCGCCGCCGCCCAGTCGCACGACGATATCGCCAGCCTGATGGGCGCACCGGGCACCCAGTCTATCTTCGGTGCCTATGTCGGCCGCGACCCGGGCAATCCCCAGCGCTATGTCGTCTCGGTCAGCCAGGGCGGCCTCGGCCTGCCGGATCGCGACTACTATCTGGAAGACACCGAGCGCTTCGAGACCTACCGCGAAGCCTATCTGGAATATATCGCCGACGTGTTCGAGATGATCGGCATGGACAATGGTGCCGAGCGGGCCCAGGCGATCCTCGATCTGGAAACTGCGCTGGCGGAAATCCACTGGACGCGCGCCGAGAGCCGCGACCGCGTGGCGACCTATAACCTGATGTCCGCCGAGGATGTCAGCAGCTATGCCGCCGGCTTCCCCTGGGAGACCTTCTTCTCGGCCCTCGACTTTGCCGACCAGGAAGAATTCGTGGTGCGCCAGAATACGGCCATCCAGTCGCAGGCCCAGCTGTTCAGCGAGATCCCGGTCGAGACCTGGAAGGACTATCTCGCCTTCCACTGGATGGAGAGCCATCGCGACCAGCTGACGCAGGCCTTCTACGACCGCTCTTTCGACTTTTACGGCCGCACACTGAACGGCACGGAAGAGCCGCGTCCGCGTGACCGCCGTGCGATCCAGTTCGTCAACGGCAATCTGGGCCAGGCCATCGGCCAGATCTATGTCGAGCGTTACTTCCCTCCGGAATACAAGGAGCAGATGGACGAGCTGGTCGGCTATTTGCGGGCCGCCCTGCGCGAGCGTATCCAGACGCTGGAATGGATGGACGACGAGACCCGCGTCGAAGCCTTCGACAAGCTGGACAAATTCCTGCCCAAGATCGGCTATCCCGATGTCTGGCCGGACTATTCCAGCATCGAGATTCGCGAAGACGATCTGTGGGGCAATAATGAGCGGATCAATGCCTGGTTCCGTGCCGACAGCCGCGACCGGCTGCGCGGTCCGATCCGCGACTGGGAATGGTTCATGTCGCCGCAAACGGTGAATGCCTACTATTCCTCGACCTCCAACGAGATCGTCTTCCCGGCTGCCATCCTGCAGGGTCCCTTCTTCGACCCCTATGCCGACCCGGCCGTGAATTTCGGCGGTATCGGTGCCGTCATCGGCCACGAAATGGGCCATGGCTTCGACGACCAGGGCAGCCAGTCCGACGGTGACGGCGTGCTGCGCAACTGGTGGACCGACACCTCGCGTCAGCAGTTCGATGCCCGCACCGACCAGATCGTGGCGCAATACGAACAGTTCTCGCCGGTCGAGGGCATGCATGTCGACGGCCGCCTGACGCTGGGTGAGAATATCGGCGATATCGGCGGACTCTCCATGGCCTATCGGGCCTTCCAGCTGTATGCCGCGGATCATGAAGTTCCGGCCGAGCTGGACGGTTACAGCCAGGACCAGCGCTTCTTCCTGGCCTGGGGCCAGGTATGGCGGCGCCTCTACACCGAGGACGCCCTGGTCTCCCGCCTCACCACCGATCCGCACAGCCCGTCGCAGTATCGCGTCAACGGCGTCGTGCGGAACATGGACGTCTGGTACGAGGCCTTCGGCGTGACCGAGGATGACGACCTCTACCTGCCGCCGGAAGAGCGCGTCTCCATCTGGTAGACCAATCCCGGCTCACAGGATCAGGCCCGGTCGCAGGACCGGGCCTTTTTCTTGCTGAACCGTAAGGAAATCCCCACACAGCCGACGGGCTCCGCCCGGCATCTTCCCCATGCTGTCTAGTTTCAACTGGGGAAAATCCATGAAATCCATCCTGCGCGCCGGCACCGCCGGCCTGGCGCTTTGCCTTGCGGTTTCCGGCTGGGCCCAGGCCCAGGACGCGGAGCTGGGGGAGTGGGGCGTCGAGACCCAGCACATCTCGACCACAATCCATCCCGGCAATGACTTCTTCCGCTATGTAAATGAAGGCTGGCTCGAGAACACCGAGATCCCGGCCGGTTTCTCGTCCTACACCGCCTTCCACGAGCTCTACCTGCGATCCGAGGACCGGATCGAGGGGATCATCCAGGCGTCCGCCGCCTCCGACGCCGAGGCCGGCACGCTCGCCCAGCAGGTGGGCGATCTCTATGCCAGCTACATGGATGTCGACACGATCAATGCCCGCGGCATCGATCCGGTGCGTCCGGGTCTGGCCCCGATCGCCGACGCCGAAACCCACGCCGACATCGCGCGCCTGTTCGGCCTGCCGGGCTATCCGTCGATGATCGGCACCAATATCTCGCGCGATGAAGGTGATCCCAGCCACTACATCGTCTACATCAACCAGGGCGGCCTGCACCTGCCGACGCGCGACTATTATCTGCTCGACGACGAGCGATTCGTGGAATACCGCGCGGCTTACCGGTCCTACATCGCCGACATGTTCGGCTTTCTCGGTTATGAGGATGGCGAGGCCCGTGCGGACCGGATCATCGCTCTGGAAACGTCACTGGCCGAAGTCTACTGGACGCCGGCCCAGACCCGTGACCGTGTCGCAACCTACAACCCGATGACACTCGACGAACTGCGCGAGTTCGCGCCGGAGTTCGACTGGACCGCCTTCCTCGACGGCAGCGATTTTGCCGACCAGACGAATTTCATCGTCTCCCAGACGTCCGCCATCGACGCCGCGGCCGCCATTTTCCAGGACACGCCGGTCGAGACTTGGCAGGATTACCTGACCTTCGGATACCTCAACGCGGCGGCCAATCTCCTGAGCGAAGAGGTCTATGAACGGTCCTTCGACTTCTGGGGCCGCACGCTGAGCGGTACCGCTGAACCGCGCCCGCGCGACCGCCGGGCGATCCAGTTCGTCAACGGCAATCTGGGTCAAGCCATCGGCCAGATCTATGTCGAGCAATACTTCCCGGCCGAGCACAAGGCCCAGATGGAAGATCTGGTCGGCTATCTGCGCGCCGCTCTCGGCGAGCGTATCGAGACGCTCGAGTGGATGGACGAAGAGACCCAGACCGAGGCGCTCGCCAAGCTGGAGACCTTCCTGCCGAAGATCGGCTATCCCGATGTCTGGCCGGACTATTCCAGCATCGAGATTCGCGAAGACGATCTGTTCGGCAATGCCGAACGCATCAATGCCTGGTTCCGTGCCGACAGCCGTGACCGGCTGCGCGGCCCGATCCGCCACTGGGAGTGGGGCATGTCGCCGCAAACGGTGAACGCCTACTACAATTCCACGGGCAATGAGATCGTTTTCCCGGCTGCCATCCTGCAGGGTCCCTTCTTCGACCCGAATGCCGACCCGGCCGTCAATTTCGGCGGCATCGGTGCGGTGATCGGCCACGAAATCGGTCACGGCTTCGACGATCAGGGCAGCCAGTCCGATGGTGACGGCGTGCTGCGCAACTGGTGGACCGATGCCTCGCGCGAACAGTTCGATGCCCGCACCGACCAGATCGTAGCGCAGTACGAGCAGTTCTCGCCAGTCGAGGGCATGCACGTCGATGGCCAGCTGACGCTGGGTGAGAATATCGGCGATATCGGCGGACTCTCCATGGCCTGGCGGGCCTTCCAGATGTACGCCGCCGAGCATGACGTTCCCGAAGTGCTTGACGGCTACACGCCAGCGCAGCGATTCTTCCTCTCCTGGGCGCAGGTCTGGCGCGTCCTGCAGCTGGAAGATGCGGCCCGGGCTCAACTCCTGTCCGACCCTCACAGCCCCGGCCAGTACCGGACCAATGGTGTCGTGCGGAATATGGATATCTGGTACGAGGCCTTCGGCGTGACCGAAGAGCATGATCTCTACCTGCCGCCGGAAGAGCGCGTCTCCATCTGGTAGGCGCTCCGTCACACACACGAAGCGGCCCGGTCTTTCGACCGGGCCGTTTTGCATTGCGGCCTTGCTCGCAAGCCGCAAACCCGGTCTTATCCGCCCCTGAAAAAGACACGATCCACGAGGGGAGATCATGGAAGCCGAAACCGCACCGCTGGTGAGCAATGATGCCGTTGTCATGGGCCTGCTCGCCCTGCTTCTGGGCGCCGTATTCTGGACCTCCAGCCTCCAGAACAAGGCCGCGAAGACCTTCTACCGGATCTTCCCGCCCCTTCTGCTCTGCTACTTCCTGCCCTCGCTTCTGAACCTCTTCAACATCGTCGACCCGGAAGAGTCGCAGACCTATTTCGTCGCGTCGCGCTATCTCCTGCCGGCCGCCCTGGTGCTTCTGACCATGTCAGCCGACCTGCCAGCGACAATGCGGCTGGGGCCCAAGGCGCTTATCATGTTCTTCACCGGCACGGTCGGTGTCGTCATCGGCGGTCCTGTCGCACTTTTCATCGCGAGTATTCTCTTTCCCGACATCGTCGGCGTCACCGGCCCGGATGCGGTCTGGCGCGGCATGGCGACCGTGGCCGGCACCTGGATCGGCGGCGGCGCGAACCAGGCCGCTATGTATGAATTCTTCGGCGTGGGCAGCGAGGTCTATTCCGCCTGGATCGCCGTCGACATCATTGTTGCCAATATCTGGATGGCCTTCCTGCTCCTCGGCGTTGCGAATGCCAAGCAGATCGACGGCTTCCTCAAGGCCGACGCCGGCGCTGTCGACGAACTGCGCGTCAAGGCGGAAAAGTTCGAGCAGGAGCACGCGCGCGTGCCCGAGTTGAAAGACCTGATGATCATCATCGCCATCGGTCTGGGCATGACCGGTCTGGCGCATGTTGTCGCCGACATCATGGGACCGTGGATCGGAGCCAACATGCCGGCCCTGGCCGATTTCGGGCTCGATTCCGGCTTCTTCTGGCTGATGCTGATCGCCACCGTCGCAGGCGTCGCCCTGTCCTTCACAGGTGCCCGCCAGTTGACCGGCGCCGGTTCGATGAAGGTCGGTTCGGTGTTTATCTATGTACTGGTCGCGACCATTGGCCTGCGCATGGACATCACGGCAATCTTCCGGAACACCGAATTCTTCATCATCGGCCTGATCTGGATGGCGGTTCACGTCATCCTGCTGCTGGCCGTTGCCTGGCTGATCAAGGCGCCGACCTTTTTTATCGCGGTCGGATCCAAGGCCAATATCGGAGGGGCCGCGTCGGCGCCCGTCGTTGCCTCGGCCTTCCACCCCTCGCTTGCGCCCGTTGGCGTCCTTCTCGCCGTGGTCGGGTATATCGTCGGCACCTGGGCGGCAATGACGACGGGCTACATCATGATGGCGATGATGGGTGCGACGGTTACGCCCTAGCGAGCAAGACAACCGCGCAGGGAACGCCTGACGCGAATTCCCCTCACGGGTGTTTTCCGGACAGGCATGGTTAATCTTTCTTAACCATGCCTGCAATTTGCGCTAGCATTCTTGCGATTTGCGAGGCCGCCGTTCGGTCGCCGCAGTGTCGATAGAGGGGGAATCACATGCTCCGACACACGCTTCTGTGCGGCTCGGCCGCCGCACTCATCTCGGCATCTGCCGCTTTTGCCGGCGATGCCGAATGGTTCCCGCCGGATCCGCCGAACAGCGCGGCCGCCGGCGAGTGTTACGCGCGCGTCCGGATCGCGCCGGAATATGACGCCTATTCCGAACAGGTCACCACGCAGGACAGCTATGAGCGCTACACCGTGGCCCCGCCGCGCCTGCGCGAGGAGCGCCGCGAATATATCTCCCGCGAAGCCGGGATGCGCTACATCGTCACCGAGCCGGTCTACGAGACCGTCACCGAGACGGTACAGGTTCGTCCGTCCTATGTGGAATACGTCGTCGAACCGGCGGTCCATGACACGGTGACCGAGACCATCATGGTCCGCGAGCCGCGCATGGTCTGGCGCCGGGGCTATACGCCGGGTGCCCAGATGACCCGCTTCGACAGCGAGACCGGAGAAGTCTGGTGTCTGGTCGAGGAAGAGGGCGAATATCGCACCGTCACCCGCAATATCGTGGTGCAACCGGCCCAGATCCGCGAAGTCGAGCACCCTGCGGAATACGCCACGATCACACGCGACGTTCTCGTCCAGGAAGCCCGTTTCGAACAGGTTCCGATCGAGGAGCTGCGCGATACCTACCGCATCCAGGTCATCGATCAGCATGCCAGCGTCGACAGCCATGTCGTGCCGGTGGAGACGGAAACCGTCACCCGTTACTCGCTGCGTACCGAGGAGCGCTGGGAATGGCGCCTGGTCGACTGTGAGGACATCGAGCTGCCGGGCTACAACCCGCCGACCAGCACCGAGATTCCGCCTGTCGCGCACAACCGGGCCGCTCCGGCACCGCAGCGCGGCAATACCTATCTCTACGGCACGGACGTGCAGGTACAGGACGACAGCTATTCGGAAGAAGTTCCGGTGGCGCAGGTCTCCTACTCCACGCGCACCAGCCGCCGGGCGCAATAGGGCGCACCGACTGCAATTCAGGTCTGGACCCCGGGGGCACCGGACCCAAGATGAACGGCGCGGGCGCAAGCTCGCGCCGTTCGCCGTTTCAGGCCGCAGCAAACCGGGACATCACCATGTCAGCCAGAGATTATGTCGTCGGCTATGGCAGCCTGCTTTCCAGCTACAGCCGTACCACCTATTCCGGTCTGACCGAGCCGGCGCGGCCTGTTGTCGCTCTGGGCTGGCGCAGGGGCTGGACGGTCCGATACACCGACGAGGCGGCGACCTATGCCGGTGTCCGCGCGGCACCCGGGCATGCGCTCGACGCGGCACTCGTGCCGACCGAGATCACCGATGCCCTGCGTCACCGCGAGCGCGGCTATGTCTTTACCGAGCTGCCGCGCGAGACCGTGCTGCCGGCCGATCCGGACCGGAGCCCCCTGCCCGACGGTCGCTACTGGATCGTAGTGAACCGCGAACAGGTCCGGGCCGATGCCGGCCATCCCATCCCGCAATCCTATGTCGACACGTGTCTGGTCGGCTGTCTGGAAACCGGCGGCGAGGCCCGGGCCCGCGCCTTCATCCGCAATACCGAATTGTGGGATGCACCCTGGATCGATGACCGCGACAGCGCGTCACCGCTCTATCCGCGGCGCACCCTGGCAAGCGCAGACCAGCGCGATGCCATCGACCGGCTGCTGGCAAGCGAGGGCGTGCTGCGCCACCGGCGTCCGTTGTAAAACCTAGTGAACCGGGTCGCTGAACCGCGCGAGCACATTCCGCGCCGTCGCGAAAGCTTCCCGCCGCAACTCCCGTAAATCCGGCACGGGCTCGCAGCTCCGCGCGATTTGCGGTTCTGACAGCAGGCGCTTCGGGAAACCCGTTTCCTGGCGCGCCGGCTCGCCGCCGCCCCAGGCCCAGCTGCCCGTCCGCTCGTCGCAATCATAGAAGCGGGCAAACACGTCGGCATGTTCCGCGAGGAATTCGACGGCAGAGACGAGGAAATCGACATCGTCCGCGCTCATCGTCCAGTGCAGGCTGACCCGGCACCAGCCCGGACGCGCTCCGGTTTCCCCGGCCAGAACCCGCTCCCGGATCGCCATCGTCTCGTCATCCCCGATGCCGAGCAGATGGTGACCATAGGGGCCGGCGCAGGAACAGCCGGCGCGCGACTGGATCCCGAACAGGTCGTTCAGCAGCACCGTCACCAGCCGCGGCGGGATGCGACTTCCGTTCCGGCTCAGAAGGTTGAAGGAAACAATGCCGATGCGGCGAGCGGGATCGGCCGGGCCGAGAACCTCGATCCGCGGGTTTTCGCTCCAGCGGAACAGGGCCGTTTCAAGCGCCCGGTGCTCGCGCGCCGCGATCGTGTCATGACCGATTTCGGCCTGCAGCTGCAGGGCCAGGGCGGCGCGGACGAATTGCGGCAGGCCCGGCGTGCCGGCCCGTTCGCGGGCTTCGATATCGTCGATGAAATCATGCCCGCCCGGCCAGACATAGCGCACCGTACCGCCGCCAGAGAGGGTCGGCGGGAGGTGCTCGGGATAGAGCGCACTGTTGAACAGGAGGAGGCCGCAGCTGCCCGGACCGCCGACGAATTTGTGGGGCGAGAAATACACGGCATCGATCGCCGCTTCCGGATCGGCCGGGTGCATGTCGATCGGCAGATAGGGTGCGCTGGCGGCGCAATCCAGACACATAATGGCACCATGCGCGTGCAGGCAGCGCGCCAGAGCGGTGACATCCGTGCGCACTCCGGTGACATTCGACGCCGCGGAGAAGGCGCCGATCTTGCGCTTGCCGGCATGACGCGGATCCGAGAGAGCGGCAGCGAGGGCGGACAGGTCGATCCCGCCATCGGCAGCCAGCGGAATGGTGACCGTCTCGGCCAGGCTCTCGCGCCAGGTCAGCTCGTTGGAATGGTGTTCGTAGGGGCCGACGAAGACGACGGTGTCGGGCTCGTAGTCCCCAAGCCCGCCCAGCGCCGCGCGGGTGGCAGGCGGAATGGCCAGGCCGAGGATTTCCTGCAGCTTGTGGATCGCGCCCGTCGCGCCGGCAGCGCACGGGATCAGGCAATCGCCGGGACCGGCATTGACGGCCGACTTGAT
Organism: Pseudomonadota bacterium; assembly: GCA_036231565.1. Lineage (GTDB taxonomy): Bacteria > Pseudomonadota > Alphaproteobacteria > Caulobacterales > Maricaulaceae > Maricaulis. Next base: position 19,491 of record JAZAHA010000016.1, on the reverse strand, counting down.
GATGCGTTCCGCCTCGCGCATCCAGGCATTGCTGGCCCGGCCGGTCGCACTGTCCTCGGTGTGGGGATTGGCATAGTCCGACGCCAGGCACTGCATGACCGCCTCGATCTCCGCCAGGGCCCGGCCGGATGCCGTGTAGTCGGCATAGAAGAGCGGCCGCGAGCCGAAGGGCGTTTCCAGCCGCACATCGCCGCCCGCAAGCCCGGCCCGGACCCGGTCGATGAGGGTTTCGGTGCGGCTTTCGTCGAACATGGTGCGGTCTCTCCTGGCTGGGACGCGACTACATCATGTTTTCCGGGGTCATTTTCGCCAATTGAAACCCGCACCAGGCCGAATTATGGTGATTTTCACTACCAGGGAGACAGATTGTGGAGATTGACGACTATGATCGCCGGCTTCTGCGCGAGATCCAGACCGACTCCGACCGGACTGTGCAGGAACTGGCCGACCTGATCGGCCTCAGCGCGACACCGACGGCCCGGCGCCTGAAGCGTCTTGCCGAGGCCGGCATCATCCAGAAACACGTCGCCCTGCTGGACCCCGAAGCGCTGGGCCTGCAGGCCACCCTGTTCATCGCGGTGCGCACCAGCCGGCATGATGCGGAGTGGCTCGGGCGTTTTGCCGAAGGCGTGCGCCGCATGCCGGAAGTGGTCGAATTCTACCGGCTGAGCGGCGATATCGACTATCTGATCAAGCTCTGCCTGCCGGACGTGCGGGCCTATGACGAGGTCTACAAGAAGCTGATCGCGATTGCGCCCCTTTCCGACGTCAGCGCCAGCTTTGCCATGGAAGCGATCAAGAACACGACAAAACTTCCCATTTGACGGGCACTTGGCACGCTTGATACGGGGCACGCGATGGGCGAAGCTTGCCCGTCCGAGAGCTGACCCCGCGATGCCCATCATGACCGATCTGACCGACGACACCGCCCTCGACCCCGAGCCCCGGCGCCGGGGCGAAAGCTACCGAAATGTCGCCGCGATCGTGCTGGCCCTGGCCATGCTGCAGATGGCGGCCGGCGCCCTGTCCGTGGTCGGCCCGCTGGCACTGATTTCCGGCGGCGCCTCGACCCTGAAGATCGGCACCATCGTTTCCGGCTATGCCTTCGGCTTCCTGCTGGGCGCACACTTTGCCCCGCGCGAGATCCGCCGCATCGGTCATATCCGCGCCGTCGCCGCCTTTGCCGGGGTGACCTCGATCGCCGCCGCCCTCCTCTATGTCAGTGACGCGCTGGCCTGGTGGCTGGTAATGCAGTTCATCATGGGCGTGTGCGTGGCCGGCTTCCTGGCTTCCGGCGAAAGCTGGGTGGCGGACGCCGCCCCCAGCGACAAGCGCGGCGCCATTCTCAGCTTCTACCTGGTGACCGCCAAGATCGGCTTCATCCTCGGCCCCTTCCTCGTTGCCTCGGTGCCGCCCGGCGCGGCCGTCGGCTTCATGATCGTGGCAGCGCTCTACACGGCCAGCCTGATCCCGGCGACCGCCACCAACCGAGCCCAGCCGGCCGCACCCTCGGCCGAGCCCTTCGGTCCGCTGCGGATCTGGAAGACCGCACCGTCCGCCGTCATCGCCGCCGGATCCGCGGGTCTGGTCAATGGCGCGGTGATGCAGCTCTACGCCGTCTATGTCGGCGGGATGGGAACCGAGTCCGTCGCCGCCACGGCCGCGGTCTTCTCCGCCTTCATGGTGGGTGGCGGTGTGATCGCGCAGTGGCCGGCCGGGATGATTTCCGACCGGATCGACCGCCGCCTCGTGATCGCCGCCCTGGCCGTCACGGCCGGGATTGCGGGCGTCGTACTGGGGCTGATGTCCAGCGTGCTGCCGCTGATCGCGGTCTTCGTGATTGCCGGCATCTGGGGGGCCGGGGCGCAATCCTATTACGGCATTGCCGCGGCCCATGCTGCCGACCGCGCGGACGAGGGCCAGGCGACCAACATGATGTCGGGCATTCTGACGGTCTATGCCACCGGCGCGATGATCGGCCCGGTGATTGCCGGCGCGACGATGAGCCTGGTGGGCACGTCGGGCCTCTTCCTCTACGCCGCGGTGATCCTGTTCGGCCTGTTCGGCGCCATGCTCTACCGCCGCACCGGCAAGCCGCCGGTCAGCGACACCGACAAGGCCGATTTCGAGGCCACCTCGGCGACCAGTGTCTCTGTCTATGAGCTGACGGAGATCGCCAGCGAGGAAGCCGAGGCCGAAGACGATGACGACCCCGCCATGGCCTTCGCCGATTCCGGCCTGGTCATGGATGACGAGGACGATATCGACGACGCCCTGGACGATGATGACGAGGAAGACGGGTACTGGCGCTCGTGAGCCCGCCTATTCGCCGGCTTCGGCCGGCTCGGTCGGCTGGTCGGTGAAGCCTTCCAGATCGCCCGACGGCTCGGCATCGCGCTCGATCTCGACCGCGCTCAGCGCATAGGCCTTCAACAGGCGCGCGACGGAAAAGAGCGCGTTCTCGTGCACGCGTTCATAGCCGTGGGAGGCATCGATGCCGAAGGTCACCAGCGCCGTGCGCACATCCGCCCCGCCTTCGATCGCGGAGGCGGCGTCGGAGCGGTAGTAGCGGAACACGTCGCGCTGGAAGGGGATCTGCCGGTCCCTGGCCAGATGGATCAGCTTGGTGGTGAGGTGATAGTCGAAAGGCCCCGTCATGTCGGCCATGCCGATGGTAACGCCGGTCTCCTTGGAATTCTGGCCGGGCGCGACGGCGCCATTGTCGACCGCGACCATCGAGGCCACGTCATGGGTCAGGATCGAGGACGCGCCGACACCGACCTCTTCGGAGATCGAGAACAGGAAAAGCGTATCGACCGGCAGTTCTGCCCCGCTTTCCTTGAGCGCCTTGAGCACAGCGAACATCGCCGCAACCCCGCCCTTGTCATCCAGATGGCGCGAGACGATGAAACCATTGCCCAGGAATTCCGGACACGGGTCGATAGCCACGAAATCGCCGACGGCGATCCCCAGCGAGTCCATGCTGACCGAAGCGACGCCAATGGCCGCGGCGTCGATATCGTTGTGGACCGGCGCATCGATGCGCAGCTCGACCTGCGACCAGGCGACCGGCTGAGTGTCGATTTCCTTGTTATAGACATGCCCCGAAGCCTTGAGCGGCAGGATCGAGCCGCGATAGCTGCCATGCTCGGTGAACAGGGTACAGCGGGCGCCCTCGGCAAAACGGGCCGACCAGTGCCCGATCGGCGCCAGCGACAGGCGGCCGTTCTCCTTGATGTAGGAGACCTGGGCACCCAGCGTGTCGACATGCGAGATGATGGCCCGGGCGGGCTGTTCCTCGCGCCCCGGCAGCCGCGACCGGATCGCGCCGCGCCGGGTCAGCTCGTACTCGATGCCGAGCCGCTCCAGCTCCTCGCAGCACCAGCGGGCGATCTTGTCGGTATAGCCGCTCGGACTGGGAATGGAGAGCAGCGTCTTGAGGGTTTCACGCAGATAGGTTTCGTCGATTTCAAGCTCGGACACGGTCAGCTCCCGGACGGAGGTTTTCGATACGGGCGGAGCGCGGGAACAGCAGGTCGAGAAAGCGCTCCACGACGGGCTGGGGTTCGTGGTTGGCCAGCCCCGGACGCTCGTTCGCCTCAATGAAGACGAACTCGTCCAGCACCGGCGCCTTGACGATGAAGTCCAGGCCGACGACCGGAATATCCAGCGCCTTGGCCGCGGCAATCGAGGCCTCGACGATCTGTGGATGCAGGAGGTCGGTGACATCGTGCAGCGTACCGCCCGTGTGCAGATTGGCGGTCAGGCGCACTTCCAGCGTTTCGCCCGATGGCAGGACGTCGTCCCAGCCATAGCCGGCGGCTGCGATACAGCGCGCGGTCTCGGCGTCCAGCGGGATGCGCGCCTCGCCCCCCGTGGCGGCCGCCCGCCGGCGGCTGAGCCCCTCGACCAGTTCACGCACGGTCTTGCGGCCATCGCCGGCCACGACCGGCCGCTTGCGCAGGGCGGCGGCGACCACCGCCCGATCGATCACGATCACGCGCAGATCGTCGCCGGGCACATAGGTTTCCACCAGCACGTCGGGACAGTAATTGCGGGCATTGGCGATGGCCTTTTCGAGGCTGTCAGCATCGCGAATATCGACGGCCACGCCCCTGCCCTGCTCACCGCGCGCCGGCTTGACCACCACAGATCCGGCCCGTTCGAGCAGCGCCTGCGCCGCGTCCTCATCATTACCATCGACCGCTTCGGCGACGTCCAGGCCGATCTCGGTCATCAGGCGGCGCGTCACGGCCTTGTCGTCGCACCGGCTCATCGCGATGGCCGAGGTGCGTTCGGTCAGGGATTCCCGGCACACGACCGACTGGCCGCCGAAGGTCAGACGGAAGAAACCGCCCTCGGCGTCCAGCACATCCACCGCAATGCCGCGGCGCCGGGCCTCGGCGACAATGATCTCGGCATAGGGGTTGAGCCCGTCTTCCAGCGACTTGCCGCCCGTGAAGAGCTTTTCATTGATCGGGTTCTTGCGCTTCACCGTGAAGAAGGGCGTGCGCTCGAAGCCCAGGCGTTCATAGAGGCGGATCGCGGACTCATTGTCATGGATCACCGACAGGTCGACATGACGCGAGCCGCGCGCCGAGAAGTGTGCGATCAGATGGCGGGTCAGCGCCTCGCCGACCTTGGCATGATTGGCGCGCGGATCGACCGCCAGACACCACAGCGAGGCACCGCATTCCGGATCATTGAACAGGCGCGCATGATCGATCCCCGTGACCGAGCCGATGATCTCGCCGCTCGCCTCGTCGACGGCCACGAAGTAGACGATCTCGCGGCTGTCGCGGTGCTGCCAGAAAAACTCCGGGTCGACCGAGACCATGCCGCAGGCCGCATAGATGCGGTTCACGGCATCGGCATCCGACCGCGCCGCCATGCGCCGCACCTGGAAACCGCGCGGCGGATCGCCGGCATCGCGATAGGTAGGCAGTTCCAGACGGTAAGTGTGCGACGGGTCGAGAAAAATCTCCTGCGGCGCCAGCGCCAGCAGGACATGCGGGTCGCGGACATAGAAGGCAATATCGCGCCGGTCCGGCTTTTCTGCCAGCAACCGGTCGATCAGCGTATTCTGGTCGCGGAAGGTATGGGCGAACAGCAATTGCCCCCAGCCGCAATCGATCGCCGCATCGCTGACAATCGCCTCGCCCTCGCCTTCGGCCGGCGGGATGGCCTCGTCGGCCGGCAGCAGGGCCTGTTCACGCTTGCGCCGGAGCCGGTGCGAGATCGCCCCGGCCGGCTGGCGGGTCCCTGGCCGCGTCATGCAGCCACCTCGACCCGGGCCGGCTTCACCGGCGCATCATGGGTCTGCAGCCACAGCGCCAGCACGCCGATCTGCCAGAGCTTGGAGCCGCGCAACTTGGTGATGTGCGCTTCGGGGTCCTTCAGGAGGTGATCGACATAGGCCTCCTGCACGATGCCGCGATCCCGGAAGGACCGGCTGCGGACCGCATCGCGCACCATGTCGAGGAAGTCGCCCTGCAGGTATTTCAGGGCCGGAACGGGGAAATACCCCTTGGGCCGGTCGATGACCGCGTGCGGCAGGACCTGGCGGGCCAGATGCTTGAGCACGCCCTTGCCCTCCTGCTGCAGGTGCAGCTCGGCCGGGCAGCGGGCCGCCAGCTCGATCACCTCGTGATCGAGGAAGGGCACACGGGCTTCCAGCCCCCAGGCCATGGTCATGTTGTCGACCCGCTTCACCGGGTCGTCGACCAGCATGACATGGGTGTCCAGCCGCAACGCCTTGTCGAGGGGCGAGGCTGCGCCCGGCGTCTGGAAATGATCGCGCACAAAATCGCCGGCATGGTCGCCACCCAGCCAGGAGGGCTGCAGCAGCTCGGCCATCTCGTCGTGGGAGCGGTCGAAGAAGGCATCGCGGTAGGTGCCGAAAGCGTCGTTCGCACCGGCCATGGGCGGATACCAGTGATATCCGGCGAAAGCCTCGTCGGCACCCTGGCCGGACTGCACCACTTTCACATGCTTGGACACTTCCTCGGACAGGAGGAAGAAGCCGACGCAGTCATGGCTGGTCATCGGCTCGGACATGGAGGCGATCACTTCCGGCAGGGCCCGCAGTGCGCGCAAGGCCGGGATCTCGATCTTGTGATGCTGCGTGCCGAAATGCTTCGCGACGATATCGGAATAACGGAACTCGTCGCCGGCCTCTCCATTCACGCTCTCGAAGCCGATGGAGAAGGTGTTGAGGTCCTTCACACCGGCTTCGGCCAGCAATGCCACGATCAGCGAGCTGTCGAGCCCGCCGGACAGAAGAACGCCGATCGGCACATCGGCCACCATGCGCCGCTTCACCGCGCCGCGCAGCGCCTCGGCGATCCGCTCGCGCCAGCCATCGGCATCGAGCCCCTGCTCCTCCTCGCGCATGTCGTAGGGACAGGACCAGTAGCGGTGCTCGCGTCGGGTGCCGTCGCGCTCGATTTCCATCAGCGTGGCTGGCGGCAGTTTGCGCACGCCCTTGAACAGGGTGCGCGGCGACGGCACGACGGCATGGAAGCTGAAATACTGGTGCAGGGCGACCGGATCGAGCTCGCGGTCGACATCGCCGGCGGCCAGCAGGGCCGGCAGGCTGGAGGCGAAGCGCAGGCGGCCGGGCGTCTCGGACAGGTAGAGCGGTTTGATGCCCAGGCGGTCGCGCCCCAGCACCACCTTGCCGCTGTCGCGCTCGGCGATGGCGAAGGCAAACATGCCCGACAGGCGTTTCGCCACATCCAGACCCCAGGCGTGATAGCCTTTCAGGATCACCTCGCTGTCGCTGGTGGAGAAGAAGCGATAGCCCTTGCTCTCCAGTTCGGCGCGCAGTTCACGGTGATTGTAGATGCAGCCATTGAAGGCGAGCGTCAGGCCCAGCTGGGCGTCATGCATGGGCTGGGCACCGGCTTCGGTGAGGTCGATAATCTTGAGCCGGCGATGAGCCAGACCGACCCCGTCGCGGATGACCATGCCACCGCCATCCGGCCCGCGCCGGCGCATGGCCCAGCTCATCCGCTCGAGTGCTTGTGAGTCGGAAGGAGAGTTCTGGAACGACAAGTCGCCGGCAATCCCGCACATGCTATATTACCCCCTGTATTGAATCTGTATTGCGCACCCCATAATGCCCGACACGGCACCATCACCAAGTCAGCACATAATACGGTACGCAAGCTGTAAACTCATTCCAAGCGAAAATGGTTCCATACAGGGTGCATTGTATTTTATGTGCACCACGAGACCTTGATTATCGAGCCAAAAGAACTATCCATATTGCCAGATTGACTTCCGCGTGACCTGCACGCCCCATTTTCTGTAAACGGAGAACGATAAACTATATGAGACATTCCCATCGCCCGCGCAGGGTCGCCGCTTTCGTTGCTGAATCCGTCAATGTCCGCCAGCTGCAGACCGCATCCGAAGCGCTGCAGCGCCACAACCGCCGCGCCGTTCTGGTGTCCGACCAGCACGCCCTGCTGCGCGGTTACAACGGCACCGCCGAGATCAATTTCGCGGTCGCCGAAACGACGGAGAATATCGAACCGAACGCGTATGACGCCCTGGTGCTGATGGAAGGGGCGTCCAAGCTGGCGCCCAGCGCAACCAAGCTTGCCAAGCAGTTCGGTGATGCGGGCAAGCCGGTCGTGGCCCTCACCGGCAGCGCGCCGCTGCTCTCGGAGATTTCCGGCAACGATACCGGGCCGGGCGAGGACACCGCCTCTGCCATTGTCGAGGGCGACCTCTACGAAGTCACCGACAGCGATGCCGACTGGAAAATCCTCGACGCCATTTCCGAAAAGCTGAAAGCGCTGCAGGAGGCGCATCAGCTGGAGCGCGCCGGCGCCTGACAGGGCCCCGGCCGCAAGCAACAAAAAAGGGGCGCTGCGAGATCGCAGCGCCCCTTTTTCTGTGCCCGATGCACTCCGCCTAGCGGCGGTAGCTCAGAACGATCCAGGTCTTGGACACGTCGGCCGGAGCCGGTGCCACGCCGGGGCCGTCATAATCGGCGGCTTCCAGAGCGAGCGAGAGGCCCTGCGGCAGGTCGAACTCGACGAAGGCGTCCCATTCGCTGCCCAGATCGGCGCCGGTACGCTCGGCCTCGAATTCGTGACGACGCACACCGGTAGACAGGCCACGGATGAAACCCGCCTCCCACTGCCGGCTCCAGGACAGCATCACATTGAAATCCTCAACCCCGTCGACCGTGCCCTGGCGGCCACCGCCGGAGAAGACATCGGCCCAGCCCAGGAAGTCGTGGTTCTTGCCCAGCGGGTTGGAGAAGCCGGTGGAGCCATTGCCCTCGATCACATCATAGCCAAGCGCCAGTTCGGCGCCGCCATAGCTGAACGCCAGATCGCCGGAAAAATAGGCCAGACTGAAATCGGTGGTCGCAGACGCATAGTCGGTCTGGTGCGCGTACATCACCGCATATTCGACACCCAGGCCGCCATGACTGCGCTCGCCGGCCAGACGGGCACCGAGCGTCGTGTTCGAGCGATCCCGTCCGCCCGCAGACGTGATGTCGATGAAATAGGCGAAACCCGAGACTTCGAACGCATCGTTGAAATCATAGCCCAGATGGAAAAGATGGCTGTCGCTCTGCCAGTCGGAGTTGTCGCCGGGCCCGCGGTTGATCCGGTCGTGATAGACATAGCTGGCATCCAGGGCACCATGGGACCAGCCGAGCTGGATGGCGTCGTGAGAATTCTTGTCCTGGCGATGACCGGCGGAGGCGACGAACTGTCCATCATCGAACTGCAGGTACTGGCGGCCCAGCGTCACGGAGAGGTTCTCGATCGGCGAGAACGCCACCTGAAGACGATTCAGTTCGGTGAAATCGGCGTCCTTGATGCCGGCATACTGGCCCAGCCCGTTAAGACCGGAATTATAGTCATCATCACCGTCGAGCGGTCCGACATTCTCGACTTCCCCGAGGAAGGTAAAGCCGTTCCATTCCGGCGACTTCCAGCCCAGGCGAAGCCGCCGCGTAACGGCGTCAGCGCTGAGCTTGCCGTCCTGCGCGACGTTTTCGTAGCGGATGCGCAGATCGACAAGGATGTCGCCCGGCAGGCTGTCATCGGCCACAGCGAGGGGAGCTGCAGCGGCACCGACGAGCAGCGCGGCCGCAAACGTAGCGGTCATGGTCTTCATGGGATTGTCTCCTGTCGCGCCCTTACGCGGCGCGAATGTCTTCGAGGAAGGATTCAAAATCTGTTTTCCAGGCGGTGTAGCGGCCTGACATTTCTTCGGACGCGCTGAGCACAGACTTCGAAACCTGGTCGGTCTGGCGGGTGAACTCGGCCACGCGGTCCACATTGGACGCCGCATTCGTCGTTCCATCCTGGGCCTTCTGTGCCGACTGGGCGATCTCCGAAGTGGCAACCCGCTGCTGTTCGATCGCCGAAGCCGAAGCAACGGCCAGCTCGCCCAGCTGCGACACCGCGTCCAGAGCCTTGGCAGCCGACAGCGAACACGCTTCCGTGGAGGACTGGATCTTGGAAATCCGCTCGGCGATCTGCTGCGTGGCCGTTGTGGTCTGCTCGGCCAGCGCCTTCACTTCCTACGCGACGACCGCAAAGCCGCGACCGGCCTCGCCGGCCCGCGCCGCCTCGATGGTGGCGTTGAGGGCGAGCAGGTTCGTCTGGCTGGCGATCGTGTCGATCAGGTCGACGATGGCGCCGATAGCCTGGGCCGATTCCGCCAGCTCCTGGATGCCTTCGGCACTGGCGCTGGTTTCCTGCCCGGCCAGCTGCGACAGCTCGCTCGTCTTGGTCACCTGGGTGGAGACTTCCGCGATCGAGGCGGCGAGCTCTTCGGAAGCCGCTGCCACCGCCTGCACGCTCGAGGCGGCATTGCTCGCCGCGTCACGGGCAGATCCGGACACGGTAGCCGCCTCGCCGGATGTCGCCTGCATCTGGGTTGCGGAAGCAGAAAGCTGCTCGGACGCTTCCATCACGCTCGCCAGGAGCGCGGTGGAGGCCTGCTCGAAGCGGGCCACAGCCTCTTCGGTACGCGCCGCACGCTCGGCCTTGGCGCGGGCCTCGACCGTTTCGCGTTCGCGCATCTCGTCGGCGGAGGTCAGTGTATCCTGCAAGGTATCCAGCGCCCGGGCGAGATTGCCGAATTCATCGGTTCGCTCGGTGCCGGGAACCTCAAGGCCGCGCTCGCCGCGGGCGAGGCTGCCGACAACATCCTGAACCCTGGAAACGGCTGCACGGATGGTGCCGCCGATCACCTGGGTCAGGCCGTAGAGGCCGCCTGCGGTCAGCAGAACCGCAACCACGGCCACCCAGAAGGACATCTGCGCCATGCGATCACGCCGCGCCCAGGCCGTCTCGAGATCCTCCCATGCTCCGTCGCGCACGCTCTCGATCGCGGTGTCCATGGCGTCGTCGAAAACTGCGAGATGGTCGATGAACGCGTTGATGTCGGCACTGCCCATTGTGGCGATACGCTGCATGCGATCATTCATCAGCGTTTCCAGATCGCCGTAGTCGGCGCGGATTTCTGACAGGGCCGCGGTATAGCGCGCGTCAGTGACCACAGCGTCGGCCTCGGACAGCGAGACCTCGAAATCGACCAGGTTGCCGCGCGCCGCTTCGATGCGCTCGGCGGTCGGCGTGGCAGCCATCAGATAAGTATCGCGCAGGAGGGAGGTGAGATCCTTCTCGACCGTATTGGCGGCGATCAGGGTCAGTGTTGCCTGCTCGGCTTCGGCCTCGGCCTTCACCATGGCACTGCGGACAACGCCGTTCGCACCGACATAGACCAGCATCAGCGCGACAGAGGCCACGGCAAGCAGGGACAGGCGGGCCTTGAGTGAAAGACGGTTCAGACTGGTCAGCATCGGAGCTACGCCCCCTTATTCTCGAAACATGTGCATCATCACGCGTCATGCACCGGATCGGGAGATCGGCAGCACAAGCCGCGCTGGGGATCGAGTTGCTGCCAAGACGGTTAAACCTTCCTTTCCGTGCCGGGGACGGTAACCAATTGTTATGGCATATTTTATTAGCCAGGGCCTGGCTCATGGCGCCAGCGAGCCCGCCTGCAAAGGGCTACACGCATTTCGGGAGGCGGGTGAATCCTGCATCTTGCGCGACACTTTTTCGCAGCCGCGGCAGCTCAAGAAAATGCGTTCGGAAAAAAGAATGCGGCAGTGTCGTGAGCACTGCCGCATAGATCCGGGGGCTAGACCCCCTTCTTCGTTGGCGCTTACTCGGAGGGATACAGACCTTATAAACACCGCAACGAACATGGTCGGCCAAGCGAGGCGCCCGGATCGGCGCCGCCCCCGGCTGTCGGGGTTGAAAAAACCAAACCGGGCCGGTGACTTCCATTGCTTTGAGACAGGCAACGGGACGCTGCGGCAAACGCGGCAGCCTGCGACGAACGACGGTTCAGACGCGACGAGGGTCCCAGCCCAAGCCCGCAGGCTCGCGAGCATTGTCGCTCGCGGGGGCCGCGCGCCCACCCTTCAAAGACGAGGTCCGGACCCGATCCAGGGGAGTTGCGTGAAATCAAGGACTCGCGAGATCGAGCTCAAACCCCACAGCCCTGAGCGCGTTCCATGTGAGCATCGCCCCCGGCACCGGGATCGGCGACAGGCTCGGGTCGAGCGGAGCGGGAACAAGGAAAAAATGGCGCACCGGGGAAGATTCGAACTCCCGACCCCCAGATTCGTAGTCTGGTGCTCTATCCAGCTGAGCTACCGGTGCAGGCCGTATGGCTTCGAGGTCTCAGCCCCGAAGAGGCGCGGAAACTAGCCGCGACTTTCACCGAATGCAAGTACCGCAAAGCGGCAAATGCACACCCGTGTGCAGCGGCGTCATGCCGCCTGTGTGCGGGCTGCGTGGACACCGCGCGCCACGGCCCGGGCCAACGTGTCGGCGCAGGCCGATCCCAACGCCGCAAGGGCGAGTTCAGCACCGCTCTCCGGCAGCGGGCGGGCCGAGGTGGAGAGGGCAAACACCACATCGCCGTCAAAGGGGGTGTGCACGGGCCGGATCGCGCGGGCCAGACCGTCCTGGGCCATGATGGCCAGGCGCCGGGCCTGGGCGGGCGTGAGGGCGGCATCGGTCGCCACGACTGCAATGGTCGTGTTCTCGCGCACGCCGGGATTGACCTTGGCCGCGCCCCAGTCGGCCGGGGAGGCCTGCCAGCCGGCCGGCGGGCGGGCGCCGCCGAACTCGCCATCGATCTCGTGGGGCCAGGCCCAGTAGACATCGTCCAGCCCCGGCATCGTCACCGAACCGAAGGCGTTGACGCAGACCAGGGCGGCGACGGTATAGCCCTCGCCCGTCACCAGGCTGGCACTGCCGGTGCCGCCGGGATGCGTGCCGGCCATCGCACCGAAACCGGCGCCCGCCCGTCCCAGAGCGACCGGCCCGGACGACACGGCGGCCAGCGCAGCGCGGCCGAGATCGCGATAGGGCGGACTGGCGCCCCAGGCCTTGTCGCCGCCATTGGCGAGATCATAGAGGATGGCCGAGGGCACGACCGGCGAGCGCGGCACGCCGGGCATGTCGAACAGGGCAAAACCGCGGCCGGAGGCGCCGAGTTCCGCGGCAACGCCGTCGGCGGCGGCCAGGCCGTAGGAGGAGCCGCCGGACAGCACCACCGCGTCGATGGCATCGACCAGGGTATGGGCGTCCAGCGCGTCGGTTTCGCGCGTACCGGGACCGCCGCCGCGGACATCGACGGCACAGACCGCCCGGCTGTCCGGCAGGATGACGGTGACACCGGTCTTCGCGCCCGCGGCCTCGGCCTGGCCGACACCAATGCCGGAAACATCCGTCAAACTGTTGGTTTTTCCTGGCATCGCCATGATCGGCCCCTTACCTGATGCAAACGCTGTGTCTATCGTGACCGGAAGAGAATGAGGGGCAAGTCACATGTTGCGTATGCTTGAGACCACCACTGCCATCACTGTCAGCCTGCTACTGGCCGCCTGTTCCCAGGCCGGACAGGATGCCGGACCGGCCGCACCTGACCCGGCCCCGGCGCCGGACAGCACCGCGCAAGCGCCTGCCGAGGGACCGGCCATGGTGGCTGCCGCCAATCCGCTGGCTGTCGAGGCGGGTCTGGAAGCGCTGCGCAATGGCGGCGACGCGGTGGATGCAGCGATCGCCGTGCAGGCCGTGCTGGGCCTGGTCGAACCGCAAAGCTCGGGCCTGGGCGGTGGCGCCTTCATGCTCTACTACGACGCCCAGACAGGCGAACTGACCGCCTATGACGGCCGGGAGAAAGCGCCGGCTGCCGCCAGCCCCGAACTTTTCATCGACCCGGCGACCGGCGAACCGCTCGGCTTCTTTGACGCCGTCTTTTCCGGCCACTCGGTCGGCGCACCGGGTGCGGTCGCGATGCTGGCCATGGCCCATGGCGATCACGGCACGCTGGACTGGGCCGACGGCTTCACCGCGGCAACAGAGCTTGCCGAGAACGGGTTCGAGGTCTCGCCACGCCTGCACAGCCTGATCGCGGCAACCGCCCCGCGCACGCCGCTGGACGAGTGGGAAGCGACCCGGGAGTATTTCTTCACCGATGAGGGCGAGGCGCTGCCGGTCGGCCATGTGCTGCGCAATCCGGACTACGCTGCCACCACGCGGGCGCTCGCCGAGGACTGGCGCAATCTGTACACCGGCCGTATCGCCGAAGAGATCGTCGCGGCGGTCCAGGCCGGGCCGCGCCCAGGCACGCTGACGCTGGAAGACCTGGCGAATTACGAACCGGTGCGGCGCGAGGCGATCTGCCGGGATTACCGCGAATGGTCGGTCTGCGGCATGCCGCCGCCGGCTTCCGGCGGGGTGTCGGTCAACGAGATCCTCGGCCTTCTGGAACCCTATGACATGAGCGAGACCGGTCCGGATACGGTGGAGGGCTGGCGCCGCTTCATCGAGGCGAGCCGCCTCGCCTATGCCGACCGTGACGCCTATATCGGCGATCCGGACTTTGTCTTCGTGCCATCCGAAGGTCTGCTGGACACGGATTATATCGCCACCCGTTCGGCCCTGATCGACCGGGATAGCGCGATCGAACGCGTCGTGCCGGGTATTCCCGAGGGCGTGGACGCCCCCGGCGCCGATGCCACGGCCGATGTGCCGGGCACGAGCCATTTCGTGATCGTGGACAGCGATGGCGATGTGGTGTCGATGACCACGACGGTGGAGAGCATTTTCGGCAGCCACCGCATGGCCGGCGGCTTCCTGCTCAACAACCAGCTGACCGACTTCTCGCGCGATCCGCGCGATGCGGAGGGACGCTTGGTGCCGAATGCGCCGGATGGCGGCAAGCGGCCGCGCTCGTCCATGTCGCCGACCATCGTCTTCGATGCGGACGGCCATTTCGAACTGGCCACCGGTTCGCCCGGCGGGTCGTCGATCATCGGCTATGTCGCCAAAAGCCTGGTCGGCATGCTGGACTGGGGTCTCACGCCGCAGGATGCCGTCGCCCTGCCCAATGTCGTGGCCCGCGGCGACACGGTGCGGATCGAGGACGGGATGCCGCAGGACGTGCTGGAAGGCCTGCGCGAGCTGGGCTTCAGCATTGACGCCAATCGCGGGGAAAACTCCGGCCTGCACGCGGTGCGGCGGCTGGAGGACGGCTCGCTGACCGGCGGGGCGGACCCGCGCCGCGAAGGTGCCGCTCTGGAGCCGTAAGGGCTCCACACGCACTCCATATGTGCCCGATAAATACCCCATAAAGACAACGCCCGTGCCACAGCCGGTGACACGGGCGTTTCCTTGGGGGGATCTCGTGAGACACGCGTGGATCAGACGCGCTCGACCTCGCGCTCGGCCTGGGCGGCGGCGGCGAGCTGGGCCGGTGTGCGTCCGGTCCAGAAGAGGAAGGTGTCGAGCGGGCTCACCGGCGCGGATGCCGCGCGGGCGGGCTGTTCTTCACGTTCAACCTTGTCGGCCAGCATGGCCAGTTTCAGCATTTCTTCCGACATGTACGCCTCCTGGCTTTGGCGGCGGCCGGAGGGCCGCCGGGATCGGTACTCTGCTGCTGCGCCGGAAACCGGGGGACCGGCAGGGAAGGCCGGCGCATGCATAATAAATTCACGGAGACGGAATTGGTTCCCTCCGCCGGAGCGAAAAGCTTTTCGATGCGCAACACTGAGACAGAGCCGTGCCAGTATCGCACGGCCCGGAGGGGGTGGGGATAAGTTGGATCGCGGCCCGCCCTGGCGGCAAGCGCAGCCGGATCAGTCGAACGCGTAGAGCAGCGAGATGTCGAGGCGGACATCGGTGGGTTCGAAACCGGGACGGTCCTCGAACTCGTGCTCGATACGCAGACCGGTCTGCACCGCCCAGTCGCCGAACAGGCGGTTGGTCAGCGTGAAACGCTGGTCGATGCGCGAACCGCCGCCGGCATAGGCGGTGGTCTCGGAGGCAAAGCGCGAGGTTTCCGACAGATCATAGCTGAAGCTGGAACCGGCCTCGGCGACCCAGTCGGTCGTCGTCACACCGGTCGCAGCGGCTTCGCGGAAGCGCTGACCGGCACCGGCGCGCAGCTTCCAGTCCATGCGCTGGCGTTCCAGCACGTGCCAGATACCGCCCGCCGTCAGGAAGGCCGACTGCGAGTAAAGGCCGATCTCGTCGCGGTCATAGGATCCGCCGGCATAATAGCCGGTGCCATTGTCCAGCTCGCGCTCGACCCGCAGCTCGGCCAGCCAGTTATCGCGCGTGGTGCGGCCGTCATGTTCGGCGATGAAGTATTCAAACTGGCTGTCGATGCGCCAGCCATCCTCCAGCTCGCGGTCGAGCTCGACGGCGAAGGTGAGATCGGTGAGTTCCGAATTGCCCCGCTCCAGCTGGATGCCGGCGCGGATATGGCCGGCCCATGTGTCGTCCTGCAGGGCACGCAGCGGCGCGGCGAGCCAGCCGCCCGAGCCCCCGGGCGCTTCGGCCAGATCGACCGGGGCCTCGCCCAGATCGCGATGTTGCGGTTGCGGCGCCGCCGGAGCCGGGGCCGGCGCGGCCGGTTCCGGATCGGGCAGCGGCCAGTCGGCCACCAGACCGGCCCGGCCCGGCAGGTGCGCCAGGATGGCGGCGTGCACTTCGGCGCGCCCGCCATCGACCAGAACGGACACCATGTCAGCGGTTTCCAGAAAGCGGTCGTCGGACAGGTCGCGGCTGTCGGCCTCCTGCAGCAGGGCCAGATAGGTCTGCGGCAGTTCGGCCAGGGCTGCAGGTGTCAGACCCGACAGCAGGACAATGGCGGCAGCGGCCCGGACACAGGGCATAAAACGGCGCGACGGCATGACTTTCCCTCAAGACGGTGCTTTCACCGCCTTGCTGGGCGAACAGGCTTAATATTTCGTTGGTTATGCGCCGCGACCGGCCGTCCGGAGATCAGGTTCCGGAGATCAATTCACCGAGGTGAGCGCGCCACCCTGCACGGCTTCGACCAGATCATCGCTCAGCCAGCAGGTCCCGTCCGGCATCCCGTCCAGCGTGCCGTTATAGCCATAGTCCGGCCAGGCATCGCAATGCCGCGTCTCGCCCGTATTCCAGCTGACCGTCAGCGCGCCATCGGCATCGAGGCTCCACTGGCCCACCGGGCTTTCGGGCAGCTCGCTGAAGGGCCGGCCGTCATGCGGCTGGGTAAGAACGCGGATGGTCAGCGCGCCGCCGGACTGGAATTTGTAGAACCAGTATTCGTCGACCGTCTCGCTGCGCAGGTCGATCGTCACCTCCACGCCCTCCGGCGGGGTCTGCGCCAGCGCCGGCCCCGCCAGCACGGATGCCAGGCCAAGGGCCGCCAGGCCCGCAAGTGCTCGCTTCATGAACGCCTCCCCGGTTTGCAGCCAGAAGATGAGCACGCGCGGGATTAACGGAGGGTGAGCGGGGGGATGGAAGGCCCGGCAGCGAGACCGCCATCACGCGCAAGGCCGGCCGTTACGTACTGGACTGCCGGAATGAAAAGCCCGCTCACCGCGCACGCCCGGACTCTGCGCCAGCAGATGACACCGCACGAAGTGCGCCTGTGGGCCTGTCTGAGGGCGTGGCGGGCGGACGGTCTCAAATTCCGGCGTCAGGTGACACTGGGCCCCTACATCGTCGACTTCGCCTGCTTTCGCCCGAAAATCGTGGTCGAACTTGATGGCGGCCAGCACACCTCCGAGGCACACGCCGCAAAAGATGCCATTCGCGATGCGTGGCTCCGCCGGGAGGGTTTCGCCGTCTTCCGCGCCTGGAACCATGAAGTCGACGACGATATCGACGCCGTCCTCGATGGCCTGCGGAACCTGGTCGAATCGAGGCGCAAAGGTCCTTCCCCTTGATGGGGAAGGTGTCCGGCGCAGCCGGACGGAAGGGGTGAAACGCAACGCGTTTCCGGTCTCCCAAAGTCACCCACTCCACCGCTGCTGACGCAGCGGTCCCCCTCGCCCATCAAGGGCGAGGACCTGGAGCCTGCCCCCCTACTCTGTCCGTGTCACTGTCACGCGCAGAGTGCCGCCGCCCAGCTCGGGGTCGAGCCAGCAGGCGCCGTCGCGGCGTTCGCCGATCTCGAAATGCGGCCAGCCCCCGGCGCAATCGGTATTCTCGAACCACGGGGCGCCGGTGATCCGGAATTCGCCTCCGCCCGGCTCGCCGATCAGGGCCCAGCTGATCATGCTGGGATAGCCGTTGCAGTCCAGGCTGCCGATCCCCATCCGGTGCGCCGCATCGCGCGCCTCGACCGTATCGTCGAAACGCAGCGTGCAATGATCCGTGGACACGGCAATGTCGAATTCCTGCCCGGCGGGCGTGTCGGAATTGTCCTGGGCCATAACGGGCGCGCCCGCCAGCAAGGCCGTGATCGCGATGCGTGCTGTCCGCATGATGTCTCCCCCTGTTGCAGCGAAGACAAGCACGGGCCGGATTAATGGAGGGTGAGCGGTTATCGCTCTTCCCTGTCATCCCGGATGGATGCCTGGCGAAAGCCGGGCGCAAGTCCGGGACCCATAACCCCGCTGCTCATCCAGCTGTCACAGATATCGAGCCTGCTTACGACCCACACCGGGCGTATGGGTCCCGGCCCTCCGGCCCGCCTACGCGGGCCATTTTGCCGGGATGACAAGGCTGCTGGAGGCCCCCAAGATTTCAGATGCACTCGCCCGCGTTCTGGCGTATGTCCCCGCGCGCCGCGGGCCGGGGCGGGAGGCCGTCTTCGCGCGGTGGATTTTTGACACACCGATGTCGGACACGGCGTTTGACTGCGTCGCCTGCGGAGCCTGCTGTTTCAGCCGCAATCCGCGCTATCTCGTCCTGCTCCCGGAAGACCGCGAGCGCGACCTCCCCCGGGACAGCCTCGTCATCGACGGCGAGCGAAGCTTCGTCGACTTCTCCTGCGGCCATTGCGCCCATCTGGACCTGACCGCCGGCCAGGCAATCTGCACCGTCTACGACAACCGCCCCGAAGCCTGCCGCGCCTTCCGCGCCGGCAGTTTCGAATGCGGCAAGGCGATCCGCGCCAATGGCATACTGGGCGAAAAGGTGCGCGAGGTGCGGGTGGCTTGAGCGGCGCTATTCCCCGCCACAAACAGAAGGCGCATTGCCTGGACGGGCTGTCCTTGTCACCTTCGTGTCGCCTGCCTGTCGTGGGCGACAGGGGGCGGGGCGGCTAGAAGACGAGGCCGCAATTGAACGGGACGGCTCGACCGATGGGACTGAAATCACTGCGTCTTGAGAAAGGCTGGTCACAGGAACAGCTCGCCGCGATCAGCGGACTGAGCGACCGCACGATCCAGCGGGCCGAGCGCGGCGAGACCCCGAGCCTGGAAACCGTGCGCGCCCTGGCCGCCAGTTTCGACCTCTCCCCGGCGCAATTGCGGGACCTGATCGACACACCGGAGGAGCCCGCCACCATGGCCACGCCCGAGACATCCACCCCGCCTGCCGCATCCATCCCCGCCGCCTGGCAACGCGTCATCCTTGCAGCCGCGGCCTCGATCGCCGTCGTGACCGGGCTCGCCCTGATGCAGGCCTTCGCCGGCTGGGACCCCGAACTCCTGCCCGTCGCCGGCCTCATCGGCGCCGGCATCACCGCCACGCTGATCTTCCTGGCGATGGGACGCGCGAAGGGGGATGACGGGGGTGCGTGAGCTTGTCATCCCGGATGAATGCCCCGCGACGGCGGGGCGCAAGTCCGGGATCCATACGCCCGGTGTTTATCCAGCCGTCGCGGACATCGAGCCTGCTTGCGGCTGACTCGGGCACGTATGGGTCCCGGCCCTCCGGCCTGCCGGCGCAGGCCGTACTGCCGGGATGACAAGGTGGGGTGCTCAAAGGAAATGCGCCACTTCCCCCGGACCCGTTCCGGGGCCTGCCGCCCTCACCCGTCCAGGCACCAACGCACGAAACCGCACCCCTCACGAGGCCCCGGAACGGGTCCGGGGAAAACGGGTGCGTGTGTGAGGAAGAGCGCGCCCGGCGCGCAGCCAGCCATAAATCCCTTGCCGGCAGGGGGCCGTATTGAATTCCCGCGGTCAAGGGCGGCGGAGCCGCC
>JAZAHA010000015.1:0-22543 GCA_036231565.1 Pseudomonadota bacterium | reverse complement strand
ACACTTCAAAATCGGACACGATGTCCGCCGTGCATCCCGCACCCCTCTCATCGCTCCAGGGCGCAAGCCCGTGGAGGGTTTTGTGCTGTTTCCTCCCCATTTCATGGGGAGGTGGATCGCCGCCAGGCGGCGAGACGGAGGGGCGCCGCGCCAGCGGCGTTATGCTTGAGACAGGCTCCACCGCCCCCCGGCGCTCACGCGCCGGCCCCTTCGACCCGCGGCTGACGCCGCGGCCCACTTCCCCACGATGTGGGGAAGAAAGAGAGCGCTGATGCTTTCCCCGGACTTGTTCCGGGGTCTGGCGGCGTTTCGGATGCAGGTTCAGCCGGGCCCCGGCACAAGGCCGGGGGAAACAGAGCGAGGTGGGAGAAAAACACTTCACCCCCCGCAAATCCGCAGACCGGCCAGCAGCAGGCTCAACTTGATGGAAACCGCGCACGGGCTTATGTGCTGCACATGGCCAATCTGATCGACAATACGGCGCGAAGCGCCGCGTCCGACGCCCGCGCTGCCCGTCACCCGGAAAAGCAGAAGCGTGCCGATACCCCCGTCCTGCGCAAGCCGGACTGGATCCGCGTCAAGGCGCCGCTGGGCAAGACCTTCTCGGAGACGCAGCAGATCGTGAAGAAGGGCGGTCTCGTCACCGTGTGCGAGGAGGCCGGCTGTCCCAATATCGGCGAGTGCTGGGAACAGAAGCACGCCACTTTCATGATCCTGGGCGATACCTGCACCCGCGCCTGTTCCTTCTGCAATGTGAAAACCGGCCTGCCGGGCCCGGTCGATCATGACGAGGCCCGCCGCGTTGCTGAGGCGACGGCCCAGATGGGGCTGAACCATGTCGTCATCACCTCGGTCGACCGCGACGATCTGGACGATGGCGGTGCCCAGCATTTCGTCGATGTGATCGAGGCGATCCGCCGCGAGACGCCGGGCAAGACGATCGAGATCCTCACCCCGGACTTCCTGCGCAAGCCCGGTGCGGCCGAGCGCGTCATCGATGCCAGGCCGGACGTGTTCAACCACAATCTGGAAACCGTGCCGCGGCTCTATCTCTCGATCCGTCCGGGCGCGCGCTACTATCACTCCCTGCGCCTTCTGGAGCGGGTGAAGGAGCGTGATCCGGCACAATTCACCAAGTCGGGCATCATGGTCGGCCTGGGCGAGACCAAGGAAGAGGTCATGCAGGTGATGGACGATATGCGGTCCGCCGGCATCGATTTCCTGACCATCGGCCAGTATCTCCAGCCGACCCGCAAGCACGCGGCCGTTGACCGGTTCGTGACGCCGGACGAGTTCAAGGCCTATGAGACGATCGCGCGCGCCAAGGGTTTCCTGATGGTGTCGGCAACGCCGCTGACCCGTTCGAGCCATCATGCCGGCGATGATTTCCGCAAGCTCCGCGAGGCGCGCGACGCCATGCTGGCGCGCGGCTGACGGGGCCGGCGTGACCGTCGAGACCCGCGAACGCCTGCGGCTGTTTCATGCGCCGGACGATCTGTTCGATCTGGTGATGGATGTGCGCAGCTATCCGCAATTCATCGAGCAGATCACGGCGATGCGCGTGCTCAATGAAGCACGCGACGGGCCGCTGACCGAGATGACGGCGGAAGCACGGGTGCGCTATAAATTCGTCTCGGAACGCTTCACCTCGCGGGTGATCGCCGACGCCTCGCGCCGCTCGATCGATGTGAGTTTCGTGGCCGGGCCTTTCCGGGTGCTGGAAAACGCCTGGCGGTTCCGCGAATTGTCGGACGGTTCCACCCTGGTGGAATTCTCCATCAAGGCGGCGTTCAAGAATCCGATCCTGCAGATGCTGCTGGAAACCAATCGCGAGCGCGCCGGCCGCATACTGGTGCAGAAATTCTCGGCCGAGGCCGAACGGCGCTATGCGAAAACCGGCTCGCCGGCCAAGGACTTATCCAAAGAAATCGACGCCCTGCGATAACAGGTCGAGCGCCGTGGCCACGCTGGCCAGGCGCACCGCATCGCGGCCGCGATCGCCGAAACGGTGGACCTCGGTGATCGTGGCGCCATCGCGGCGGGCGAGGGCGAAATGCACCAGACCGGCCGGTTTGCGCTCCGATCCGCCTGGACCGGCCACGCCCGTGATCGCCACAGCGATATCCGCGTTCGAGCGCAGCAGCGCTTCCTCGGCCATGCGGCGCGCGACCTCGTCGGACACGGCGCCCTGCGCTTCGATGACACGCGCGGGAATGCCCAGCATCTCGGTCTTGGCGGCATTGGAATAGGTCACGAAGCCGCGATCCACCACATCCGAGGAGCCCGGGATCTCGGTCAGCAGCGCGCTGACGAGACCGCCGGTGCAGCTTTCCGCCGTGGCGATCATCACGCCGGCGGTGCGCGCCCGCTCCAGCAGGGTTTCCGCCTGGTCGACGAGGGAGTGATTGAAGATCATGACAGTCTCGCGGTGACGATGGCCTGGGCGGCGAGGCCTTCGCCGCGCCCGGTAAAGCCGAGTTTTTCCGTCGTGGTGGCCTTGATGTTGACGCGCTTTGGATCGAGTCGCAGGAACTGCGCCAGCCGGGTCCGCATCGCCTCTCGATAGGGCCCGATCTTCGGCCGTTCAGCGATCAGCGTGACATCGGCATGGATGACCTGGCCGCCGGCTTGCCCGAGCAGCTCCAGCGCATGCAGGAGAAACGCGTCGGAGGCAGCGCCTTTCCATTTCGGATCTGAGGGCGGGAAGTGCTGGCCGATATCGCCGGCACCGGCACAGCCCAGCACGGCATCGGTAACGGCATGAAGCCCCGCATCGGCGTCGGAATGGCCCACCAGACCCAGCCCCTCATGCAATTCCACACCGCACAGCCACATCGTTTCGGCCGGCTCCAGACGGTGCACGTCGAAACCCTGGCCGCTCACCGTGATCGTCTCGCCCATCAGCATCGCCTCCGCACGCCGGAAATCGGCCGGCATGGTCAGTTTGAAATTGTCTGCATCGCCCTCGACAGTGTGGACCTGACCGCCTGCGGCCAGGATCACAGCGGCATCATCTGCCAGTCCGCCGCCGCCCAGCCGGGCATAGGCCGCGCTCAACGTATCGAAGCGGAAAGCCTGCGGCGTCTGGGCGGCGCGCACGACCGCCCGGTCGACCGGTTCGGCAATCATGCCATCGGTCATCACCCGCATCAGCGCATCGGTCGCGGGCAGGGCGGGGATCACGGCTGCGTGCCGGTTCAGCGCCTCGGCGATACGATCGATCAATGCGGCGGACAGGAAGGGGCGGGCGGCGTCATGGATCATCACCGCATCGGGGGCATCGCCTGCCAGCGCCGCCAGCCCGGCCCGGACACTGTCGGTCCGCGTCGCACCGCCCGGCACCGTTGCGAAGCTGTGGGCGGTTTCCCCGCGCACGGCCTCGACATGATCCGTATCCTGTGGATTGACGACCACAATGACCCGGCGGATTGCAGCATGGCCGGCGAGGGCGTCCAGCGTCCGGGCCAGCACGCTGCGGCCGGCCAGGGACCTGAATTGCTTGGGAATGCCGCCGCCGGCGCGTTCGCCGCGCCCCGCAGCCACGATGATGGCATCGATTGTCATCCGGCATCCTCGTGCATTGCCGCAGCGCAGCATAATCGCTAGCCTGACGGGCTTACGACGCCCCTTCAGGATTTGTCCAGACGCATGCACTTCTCGATCGGCCCCCACCGGATCACCGTTCCGGCCATTCTGGCGCCCATGTCGGGCGTGACGGATCTGCCATTCCGCTGCCAGGCGCAGCGTTTCGGGGCGGGCATGGTGGTGTCGGAAATGGTCGCCAGCGATGCGCTGGCCCGCGGCCGGGTCGACATGGTGCGCAAGGCGGCGCTGGACGCCTCGCTGTCGCCCTGCGTCATCCAGCTGGCCGGGCGCGAGGCGCACTGGATGGCGGAAGGCGCGAAAATCGCCGTCGATGCCGGGGCCGATATTGTCGATATCAACATGGGCTGCCCCGCCCGGCAGGTGACCAAGGGGCTGTCCGGCTCTGCCCTGATGCGCGATCTCGACCACGCCCTGACCCTGATCGAAGCGACCGTCGCAGCGTCCAGCGTCCCAGTGACGCTGAAAATGCGCCTGGGCTGGGATCATGACAGTATCAATGCACCGGAACTGGCGCGCCGGGCCGAGGAGGCCGGTATCCAGCTGGTGACGGTGCACGGGCGTACACGCCAGCAATTCTACAAGGGCGAGGCCGACTGGTCGGCGGTGCGTCCGGTGAAGGAGGCGATCTCCATCCCGCTGATCGTCAATGGCGATATCCATACCGCCGAGGATGCGCGCAAGGCCATGGCGGCCTCGGGCGCCGATGCGGCGATGATCGGCCGGGCCGCACAGGGACGCCCCTGGCTGGTCGGCGAGATCGGCGCGGCGCTGCTGGGCAAGCCCGTCGAAACGCCCTGGGCCGACAAGCTGCCGGCGCTGGCTGCACAGTTCGACATGTCGCTCGATCACTATGGCGGCGAGCTTGGAATTCGCATGATGCGCAAGCACTTCGCCTCCTTTGTTGATGTCGAGGCGCAAGCGGAAGGGTGCGATCCGGACTGGCTCTCGGGGCTGAAAGCCACACTGTGCCGCTCGACCGATGCCGCGGCGATCCACGATGCGCTGGCGCGGCTGGCCGTGCCGGAAAAACGGGCCGTCGCATGAACAGACCCGCGGCCCCGACATCGCCGGCCGAACCCGCCGCCGAAATGGCGGCGATCCCCCTGCTGCAATTCTCCGAGGATGCCCGCTTCATCTGGGCCAATACGCAGGCCGAGGAATGGCTGGGCCTGTCGGCCCGGCACCTCATGAAAGGCGATTTCGGCACTCAGTCGCCGGTCTGCGCCAATCTGGCCGAGATCGTCGAACAGGCCTGCGACGCACGGCGTACCGTCGTGGCGCTGGGCCGTGTGCTTGGCCCCGGCGGGCCCTTCGACCTGCATGCCCGCTGGTCCGACGAGACCTCATTGGTGACACTGTCGGTGCTGCCGCACC
This sequence comes from Pseudomonadota bacterium, assembly GCA_036231565.1. GTDB lineage: Bacteria > Pseudomonadota > Alphaproteobacteria > Caulobacterales > Maricaulaceae > Maricaulis. The sequence continues at coordinate 17,563 of JAZAHA010000015.1, read as the reverse complement.
GCGAGCCGGGTGCCAAGGCATCCCAGGCGCCGGCGCTGGGTTTCGGCCGTATGCTGGCGCACGAACTCAAGAACCCGCTCGCCAGCGTGCGCGGCGCGGCCCAGCTGATCCGCCGGGAGAGCAATATCGAGGCGGCGGCTGAACTCGCCCAGGTCATCATCCAGGACGTCGACCGGATCACCCGCCTGGCCAATCACTGGAGCCGGGTAGGGGATATCCGCCTGGGCGAGCGCGGCGAGGTCAATCTCAACCACCTGGCGGTGGATGCGATGGAGAGCATTGTGCGGGCCGATCCGCGCTCCAGATCGGTCCTGAAAGAGGATTTCGATCCCTCGCTGCCACCGGTCGATGGCGACCGGGATCTTCTGCTGCAGGTCGTTCTGAACCTCCTGCAGAACGCGCTGGATGCGGTGCGCGACATGCCGGATCCGAAAATCCGGGTCGAGACGCGCTTCGATACGGGGCCGCGCAGCCGCACCGGCGCCAATCCGACGCCGCTGGTCCTTGTGGTGCGGGATAATGGTCCGGGCATCCCCGATGCGCTGGGCGCGGGTATCTTTACCCCCTTCGTCACCACCAAACCGGCGGGCGAGGGGCTGGGACTGGCTTTCGCCGCGCGCATCGCCGCGCTGCATGACGGTCAGCTGGACTATGAAAGCGAACCGGGACGGACGGGTTTCAACCTGCGCCTGCCGGTCGCCAGGGAGGAAACATCGTGAGCGCGCGCATCCTGCTTCTCGAGGACGATGAAAGCCTGAAACTCATCCTCTCCCGCGCCCTCGGTTCGGCGGGCTACCAGGTGCGCGCGACCGCCTCGCCGGACACGGCGCTGGGCTGGATCCGCAATGGCGAGGGCGATCTCCTGCTGGCCGACGTTCTGCTGGACGGAACGAACTTCCTGGAAAATCTCGGCCTCGTCGCCCGCCTGCGTCCCAACATGCCGGTCATCGTGATGAGTGCGCAGGCGACCGCTTCCACGGCGATCAACGCCGCGAAGGGCGGTGTCTTTGAATACCTGCCCAAACCCTTCGACCTGGACGACATGATCTCGGCCGTCGCCGCCGCGCTGGGCGACAAGCGGGCCGGCCAGCCATCGCGCTCGACCGAGGAACCGACGGGCTTCATCGGCCAGTCCGTCGCGATGCAGTCGGCTTTCAAGGCGATCGCCCGCGCCGCGACCAGCCAGGCCCATGTCATGATCACGGGCGAGCCCGGTGTCGGCAAGCGCCAGGCCGCCGAGGCGCTGCTGCGGGCCCGCGGTGTGGCGTCCGAGGATGCCGTCGTCGTCACGCCTTCCAATACCGCCACCGAGATATTCGGCTCCACCCAGGCTGCCCGTCAGGTGGTCTGGCTGCGTCTGGAGGAGTGGAGTGCCGAGCAGCAACGCGCGGCGCGCGATGCGCTTGACGGGGGCTCCGGCCGCGTCATCGCCACGGTATCGCAGGCACCGTCGAACCCGATCGACAACCGGCTGGCGGCCCGGCTTTCCGAATGCGTCATCACCGTACCGCCGCTTCGCGAACGTCGCAGCGATATCCCTGCGCTGTGCGAAGCCTTTCTCGGCCAGTTCGCCCGCCGCGACAAACAGGACCCTGTGCGCCTGTCAAAGGACGCCATCGACTATCTTGTGAACTCGCCCTGGACCGGCAATGTCGTCGAGCTGCGCTCGGTGCTGTCGCGCCTCGCCCTTGCGACGCGGGGCCGCGTGGCCGGTCTGGACGATGTTACCCAGGCGCTCAATCCCGACGGGGCCGATTCGAGCGAGGACATTGCCGTCCATGCCAATGCCCTCGCGGCGCTGGCCCTGTCGCGGCCGGATGCGCGCCAGAGTGCCGTCGATGCACTGGAAAGGGCGTTGTTCACCCAGGCGCTGGACCGCTGCAACGGCAACCGGTCGCGGGCGGCAGACCTGCTCGGGCTGAACCGAAACACCCTGGCGCGGCGGCTGTCCGAACTGGACGGGACAGATGAGGAAACAGCCTGACTGTTGCGGGTGCGGCACTGTGTTGATTTCGTGCAACGCTGGAGTAAGCTTGGTCGCTTGAAGCAAGTGAGGCTGATTTGCCGAACGCGTCCAGGAACACTCTGATCCGGAACATTTCTCCGCGCTCGGCGGCGCTGTTCGGCGCCGGCTTTCTGGTTTCGCTCGGTCTTCTGGGCGTGGCCGCCTTCATCCTGCTGAACGAAGGCGGGCTGACCGGCGCCAACAACCGGATCGCGCTCGGCATTCTCGTCGGCAATCTCGTGCTCCTGCTCGGCCTCGCCGGCGTCGTCGTGCTGCGCTTTGTGCGGCGGGTGAGGGCGCGCCGCTTCGGCGAACCGACGCCGCGCCTGCATCTGCGCTTCGTGGCGTTGTTCTCTATCGCCGCGGCCACCCCGGCCGTCCTCGCCGCCATCTTCCTGGGCTTTGTTATCACGCGGGGCGTGGATCTCTGGTTCGACGACCGGATCGCCACGCTGGTCGACCGGCTGGAAGATGTCGCGTTCGACTTCTACGGCCGTGAGGCGACAACGGCATCGGGTCACGTGGAGAGCATGGCGACCGATCTCAGCCAGGAAGGCTCGGTCGACGCTTTCACCACATCGCGGATCCAGTACATCAATTACCTGAACTTCCAGGCCGCGCGGCGCGGTTTCGCGGCGGCTTATATCGTTGACGGTCGCGGCACCTTGCTTGCCCGCACCCGCTTCCGGGAAAACGAGGAATATGCCGCGCCATCGCAAGTGCTCTACGACTACGCCAATGACGGCGATGTGGCGGTGTCCACGCCCAGCTCGTCGGCCGAGGCGGTCGATGTGATGCGCCTGCTTTATCGTCTCGATGCCTATCCGGACGCCTATCTCTTCGTCTCCTATCCGGTGAATATCGACCTGTTCAGGGAGATGGCGCAGGCCCGCAACGAGCTGCGCGATGCCGGCAACCAGGAAAGCCGGGTCCGCGGCTCCTTCTACTTCCTCTATTTCGAGGTCGCGGTACTGATCGTGATCGGCTCGATCTGGCTGGCCCTTTCGGCCGCGACCCGGGTTGTTACACCGATCTCACGCCTGGTCGGAGCCGCCGAGCGCGTGCGTCGCGGCGATCTGGATGCGCGGGTCCAGATGGGCCGCGAGGATGACGAGATCGCCGCGCTCGCCCGGGCCTTCAACCGGATGACGCGGCAATTGCGCAGCCAGCGGCGCGAGCTGATCGAGTCGCACGCCGAATCCGAACAACGCCGCGCCTTTATCGAGGCGATTCTCGCCGGGGTAAGGGCCGGTGTGATCGGTCTGGACAAGGATAACCGGATCACGCTGATCAACCGCTCGGCCATCTCCATGCTGGCCCCGGGGACGGACGATCTGATCGGTGTCGGCATTGATGAAGTCACGCCGGAACTGGCGGAGATCGCCGCCGAAGCCCGCCGGCGCCCGGGCGCCGTCGCCGAGGCGCAGATCGATCTCAACGCGCCGGACGACCAGATCAGGCATCTCACGGCCCGGGCATCGATGGACGAGGAGGCTGGCCTCGTTATCACTTTCGACGATGTGACCCGCCTGGTGACCGCCCAGCGCAATGCGGCCTGGCGCGAGGTCGCGCGGCGCATCGCCCACGAGATCAAGAACCCGCTCACCCCGATCCAGTTGTCGGCCGAACGTATCCGGCGCAAGTATCGCGACGAGATCACCTCCGACGTCGAGACCTTCGACCGTTGCACCGACACGATCGTGCGCCAGGTCAGCGATATCGGCCGTATGGTCGACGAGTTCTCCAGCTTTGCCCGAATGCCGCAGCCGAAAGTGGAGCGTGTCGAGATGGGTGAGCTGGTGAAGTCCTCGGTTTTCACCCAGCGGGTCGCCTCGCCGAACATCGAGATCGTGTTCGAGCACCCCGGCGTGCCGGTTCATGCCATGTGCGATGCCCGGCTTTCCGTGCAGGCGCTGGCCAATATCCTCAAGAATGCCTGCGAGAGCGTCTCGGCTCGCATGGATCAGGACGGCACGCCGGGTCAGCTGGTCGTCAGCCTGAGCGAGGCGAACGGCTATGCCGTGATCGAGGTGGCCGATAACGGTCTGGGTTGGCCGACCCCCAATCGCGAACGCCTGACCGAACCCTATATGACCACACGCGAAAAGGGCACGGGCCTTGGCCTCGCCATCGTGAAGCGTGTGATGGAAGACCATAACGGACGTCTGGAACTGGATATTCCCCGGAGCGGGCAGGGCGCCGTCGTGCGGCTCGTTTTCCCTCTGGCGGACATGGCCGATCCGGCACCGCAGTCCCTGAAGGAGGCTTGATACATGGCCAGGGATATTCTCATCGTCGATGACGAGGCCGATATTCGTGAACTGATCGGCGGTTTGCTCGAGGATGACGGCTATGAGCCGCGTGAGGCCGCCGATGCCGATGGCGCCCTGGCGGTGATCCGCCAGCGAAAACCGTCTCTGATCATCCTGGATGTCTGGTTGCAGGGCAGCCGGCTGGACGGGATCGAACTGCTCGACGAATTCCGCGCGCTCGATCCGGACCTGCCGGTGATCGTGATTTCCGGTCACGGCACGATCGAGACTGCCGTGGCGGCGATCCGCAAGGGCGCCTATGATTTCCTGGAAAAGCCGTTCAAGAGCGACAAGCTTCTGCTCACCGTGAAGCGGGCGCTGGAGACCAGCCGCCTGCGCAGCGAGAATGCCGAGCTGCGTGCCCGCACCCAGGCCCAGAGCACGCTGATCGGCGATTCCAGCGGCATCCTGCAGGTTCGCCAGCTGATCGAGCGCGTCGCGCCGACCAACAGCCGTGTCCTGATCCGCGGTCCTTCGGGCGCCGGCAAGGAACTTGTCGCCCGCCTGATCCACGAAAATTCGCCGCGTTCGGGTGCCGATTTCGTCGCCGTCAGCGCGCCGGGCATGTCACCGGAAGGCGTCGAGGAGGAGCTCTTCGGCCGCGAGAATGATGACGGTTCGGTCAAGCATGTCGGCCTGCTGGAACGCGCCCATGGCGGCACGCTCTATCTCGACGAGATCGCCGACATGCCGACGGCCACCCAGAGCAAGCTCCTGCGCCTGCTCGTGGAACAGCGCTTCCGCCGGATCGGCGGGGCCGGGGATGTGCAGGTCAATGTGCGGGTGATCTCCTCGACCGCCCAGGATCTGGCCGTGCGCATCCAGGAAGGCCGTTTCCGCGAGGACCTCTATCACCGTCTCGCCGTCGTGCCGGTCACCGTGCCGGCCCTGGCCGAGCGGCGCGAGGATATTCCCGCGCTGGTCGATCATTTCGTGAAGAATCTGACGCAGTCCGCCGGCCTGCCGCTGCGGGCCTTCGGCGATGACGTCATGGCGGCGCTGCAGGCGCACAGCTGGCCGGGCAATGTCCGCCAGCTGCGCAACAATATCGAGCGCCTCCTGATCCTCGCCACCGGTCCGGCGAACGAGCCGATCACGCTGGACGCCTTGCCTTCGGAAGTCGTCACGCGCGACAATCACGAGACCGGCTTCGATGCCGAGAAGATGATTGCCCTGTCGCTGCGCGAGGCCCGGGAGAATTTCGAGCGTGAATACCTCAAGGCCCAGATCGACCGGTTCGGCGGCAACATCTCCCGCACGGCAGCCTTTATCGGCATGGAACGCTCGGCGCTTCACCGCAAACTCAAATCGCTCGGCGTTACCTCGCCGCAGCGCGACGGCGCGGCCTAGTCCGCACCCAACGGAGACGACATGAAAGCCATAGTCTGCGGAGCCGGGCAGGTCGGCGTGGGCATCGCCCGGGCGCTTGCCCGGGAAGGCAATGCGGTGACCGTCGTCGACTGGTCGACCGAGCTGATCGACAATGTCGTGACCGACCTCGATGTGCGCGGTGTCGTCGGCCACGCCTCGCACCCGGATGTGCTGGAAAAGGCCGGCGCAGCAGAGGCCGATCTGCTCGTCGCCGTGACCTATTCGGACGAGGTGAACATGATCGCCTGCCAGGTCGGGCATTCCCTGTTCTCCACGCCGATGCGGATCGCGCGGGTGCGAGCCCAGGAATATCTCGATCCGGCCTGGGGCGATCTGTTCTCGACCGGAAATCTCCCGGTCGATGTGGTGATCTCGCCGGAGCTCGAGGTCGGCCGCGCCATCCTGCAGCGGGTGGAAACCCCCGGCGCCTTCTCAACAGCGGTATTCGCCGGCGGGCGGGTGCAGCTTTTGGGCCTGCGTCTCGAGGAGACCTCGCCGGTGGCCGGTTCGACGACCGAACAGGTCATGGAGCTCTTCCCGGACCTGCGCCTGGCCGTGGTCGGCGTGCAGCGCGAACGCACGCTCTTCATTCCCAAGCTCAAGGATCCGCTGCTGCCGGGCGATGATGTCTATGTCGTCACCGAGAGCGCGCAGGTACGGCGCCTGCTCGACATTTTCGGCCGCAGCGCCGAGCAGATCCGCCGTGTCGTGGTCATCGGCGCCGGCAATATCGGTGTCTATGTGGCGCGGGCGCTGGAACGCGCCGGCGGTGTGAAGGTGCGTCTGATCGAGGCCGACAAGGCCCGCGCTGAACATGCCGCCGAACGCCTCAAGCGGACGGTCGTGCTGCATGGCGACGGGCTTAACGCCCGCATGCTGCGCGAAGCCGGCGTTGCCAATGCCGAACTCGTCATCTGCGTCACCAATGACGACAAGGTGAACATGCTCTCCGGCGTGATGGCCAAGCGGGAAGGGGCCGAACGCGCTCTCAGCCTGATCAATGACCGCACGTTCGAGGGCATGCGCGAGCCGCTGGGTATCGACGTGCTGATCGATCCGCGCGCCACCACCGTGTCGACCATTCTCCAGCACATCCGGCGCGGCCGGATCACCGGCCTGCAGACACTCGGCGGCGGTGAGGCAGAAGCGCTGGAAGGCGTTGCCCTGTCGACCTCGCCGCTGGTCGGCAAGACGCTGGACGAGCTGGAACTGCCAGACGGGGTGGCCCTGGGCGCCGTGGTGCGCGGCGACAAGGTGATCCTGCCCTGCGATGATGGCCGCATCCGCGAAAACGACCGTGTTCTCCTGTTCTGCAACAAGGCGCTGGTTCCCAAGGTCGAGCACCTGTTCCGGGTCAGCCTGGAATATTTCTGATCCATGTCGCCCGCGGCGCTCTTCCGCCCCCTGGGGGCCTTGTGGGTGCTGGTCGCGCTGATCGCACTGCTGGCAGCTGCCTGTGCGCCGGCGGTGGAGGAATGGCATCTGGCGCCCTTCTTCATCACCACGGCGGGGCTCGCCTTCGTGCCCGGAGCATTCGTCCTGGCAGCCACGCGCGGCGTGCAGGTCGGCGCCAGCGCGCTTGATGCGCTGGGCCTGGCCCTGCTCGCCTGGGTGACCACTCCGGCCTTTGCTGCGCTGCCATTCTGGCTGACCGGCTATTTCGGTCCGATGGATGCGCTGTTCGAGGCCTATTCGGCCCTTACGACAACCGGTGCGACCCTGCTGCCTGCCGGCGAGCTGCCGCGCTCCTTGATCTTCTGGCGTGCTGTGCTGGCCTGGCTGGGCGGCTATGCGACACTCCTGCTGGCGATTGCCGTCTTTGCCGCGCTCGACCGGGATGTGCCTGCGATCCGCAAATCGGCACTCCTCACCGTGCGGCCCGACAATATCCTCTCCCACCTGCCGGTCGCGGCGCGGCGGGTCGGGCTGGTCTATGCCGTGCTGACCGCCGTCACCTGGCTCATGCTGCTGTTTGCCGGCAACGGCTTCTTCGATGCCAGCGTGCTGGCCATGTCGGCGATCTCCACCTCCGGCTATGCGCCGGTCGATGGCGGGCTGGCGACCAATTTCGGCACGATATCAATGCTGATCGTGGCGCTGGCCTGTCTCGCCGGCACGGTAAACATCGCCCTGTTCTGGGATGCTCTGCGCGATCGCGGTGTGCTGCGTGATCCTGACCTGGCCGGCATTGCCGCGCTCGTTATCGGTCTGGGCGCGCTCTATGTGATCGCCGACACTTCGCACATTCCCTCGCATTTCATCGATGCCTTCTTCGTCGTCTCGACCAGCGGCTATACCGTGTCTGCGCCGGCATCGCCGGTCCCGGTGGCGGCGGTCTTCGTGGCGCTCGTGGGCGGGGCGGCCGCCTCGACGACCGGCGGTGTGAAAATCTCTCGCATTCTGCTGCTCTGGCGGCGCATGGGGTCGGAACTCGCCGTGCTGACCGATCCGTCCAGCCTGGTGCCCGTCACCTTCCGCGGACGCTCGGTGCGTGACACGGCCCTGATCGGCATCTGGGCCTATGTGCTGGGTTTCCTGGCCTGTCTGGGGCTGGGTGCCCTGGTGCTGACACTGGCCGGGCTGGATTTCCAGACGGCCTTCCTGGCCAATGCTGCCGCGCTGGCCAATGCGGGGCCGCTGCTGCACGAAACCAATGCAGGACACGGGTGGGACGAGCTTGCGGACAAGGCCAAACCGATCCTTATTTCAGCCATGATTCTCGGGCGTCTGGAGGTGCTCGCCGCGGTTGCGGCCATATGGGCGCTCTTCATCAGGAAATAAGAGAGAACGCGTGTCCAGGATTGCCTACGTCAACGGCCGCTTCCAGCGCCACGACCTCGCCGCCGTACACATCGAGGACCGGGGCTTCCAGTTCGCCGACGCGATCTATGAAGTCTGGGCGGTGCGCAAGGGCGAGCTGCTGGACGCCGAGGGGCATTTCGACCGGCTTGACCGCTCCCTGAACGAGCTGCGCATTGCGCATCCGGTCACCCGGGCGGCGCTCACCATCCTCATCCGCGAACTGATCCGCCGCAACCGGATCCGTGACGGCCTGGTCTATCTGCAGATCAGCCGCGGCCGGGCACGCCGCGACCATGGCTTCCCGCCGCCCGGCACACGGCCGACGCTCGTTCTCACCGCCAAGCGCCTCGATCTGGGCGCCGTGGCCAGACGCGCAGAGCAGGGGGTGTCGGTCATCTCCGTACCCGACCAGCGCTGGGCGCGTTGCGACATCAAGACCGTGAACCTGCTGCCCAATACGCTCGCCAAGCAGGCGGCACGCGATGCCGGCGCCTATGAGGCCTGGCAGGTCGATGCCGACGGCTTTGTCACCGAAGGCACCTCGTCCAACGCCTGGATACTGACCGCCGATGGCGCGCTGGTCACGCGGCCCGCCGATCACGCCATCCTGCACGGCATCACGCGGGCAACGCTGATCCGCACAGCGACGGCCGCCGGCTATCGTCTGGAAGAGCGGCCTTTCACGATCGCGGAAGCGCTTGAAGCCCGCGAGGCCTTTCTGACATCGGCCACGAATTTCGTGATGCCGGTGACCCGGATTGACGGCCGCCCGGTGGCAAATGGCGAACCGGGTTCGGTTTCTGCCGAGCTGCGTCAGGCCTATCTGGCCGCCGTGTGATCAACATTCCGGCTTTCTTAGAAAGATGAGATGGTTGCAGGCCATGGTGGGGCCTGTATACCCTGTTTGGCGAATCGCTTGCTTCAAGCGAGTCATGTGGAGCCGACATGTCGCACGATAAAAAACAAAACCTGCAGGACGTCTTCCTGAACTCAGTGCGTAAGACGAAAACGCCGCTGACCATTTTTCTGGTCAATGGTGTGAAGCTTCAGGGCGTCGTAACCTGGTTCGACAACTTCTGTGTTCTTCTTCGCCGCGACGGGCTTTCCCAGCTCGTCTACAAACACGCTATCTCGACCATCATGCCGGCGGCGCCGGTTCAGTTGTTCGATACGGACAGGGCGGACGAGGATGACGCAACGGATGAAAGCACCGCGGATTGATTGATCGCGAGGCGCCGGTATCGCGCGCCCTTGTCATTCATCCCACCGCCCGCGATGGCGTGGCACGCTCGGAGGCGCGTCTGGAAGAAGCCACCGGTCTGGCAGAAGCGCTCGACCTGGAGGTGGCGGAGGCCTTCATCGCACCGATCCGCAAGATCGATGCGGGACGCTATTTCGGCCGCGGCAAGCTGGATGAATTGAAGGCGCGGATCGAGGAGAACACGGCGGATGTCGCCGTGATCGATACGGCTTTGTCGCCGATTCAGCAGCGAAACCTGGAAAAGGCCTGGAACGTCAAGGTGATAGATCGAACCGGTCTGATCCTTGAAATCTTCGGCCAGCGCGCGCGTACCAAGGAAGGGGTGCTGCAGGTCGAGCTGGCGCGCCTGGCCTATGAGCGCTCGCGCCTGGTACGGACCTGGACCCACCTGGAACGCCAGCGCGGCGGCCGCGGCTTCCTCGCCGGTCCCGGCGAGACCCAGATCGAGACCGACCGGCGCCTGCTCAACGAGAAGATGGCCAAGCTGCGCCGTCAGCTCGAGGATGTCCGGCGCACGCGCAGCCTGCACCGGGCGCAGCGCCAGGAAGTGCCGTTCCCGACCGTCGCGCTTGTGGGCTATACCAATGCCGGAAAGTCCACGCTTTTCAACAAGCTGACCGGGGCAGGGGTGTTCGCCCAGGACATGCCCTTTGCAACGCTCGACCCGACCGTGAGGGCCGTCGACCTGCCCGGCGGCACCCGCATTCTCCTGTCCGACACGGTGGGTTTCATCACCGACCTGCCGACCGAGCTGATCGCGGCGTTCCGGGCCACGCTGGAAGAAGTGCGCGAGGCCAATCTCCTGGTCCACGTCATCGATGCCTCGGATCCCGACCATGAAGGCCGGATCGGCGATGTGATGAGCGTGCTCGATGCGATCGAGGCCGGTCCTGCGCACGAACAGCCGATGATCGAAGCCTGGAACAAGGCCGACAATCTCGCGCTCGAAGAGGCCGAGGATCTCGCCATCCAGGCAGACATCGCCAATATGAAGGCGGGCCGGGCCGTCAAACTACCGCTGTCGGCGATCTCCGGCGATGGCGTGGAGGCGCTAATCGATGCTATCGAGAAAGCCTTGGCGACCGATGACGAGCGGATCGAGGTGCGTGTACCTCCGGAACAGCCGCGCGCGCTGGCCTGGCTGCATTCGCATGGCGAGATCCGCGACAGCCATATGGATCCCGAAACCGGCGTGACGACCGTCAGGGTCCGCCTGGCGCCTGCCGAAGCCGGTCGTTTCCGGGCGCAATTCCCGGACCTGGCCATTCCGCAAGGGATTGGCGAGGTGGACGAGGACGAGTTCTGAAGCGTGATCAGGTGAAGTGGAAACCGGTTCACCGGTTCGATCACGCGACCGCTCAAGATTCTTAAGCAGGGGCGATTTCGCGGGAAACGAGCCTGTTCTAGAGGCGGGATTCAGGCCGGTGCCGCGGCCTTCTCCTTGAGCTTGGCTTCGGTCCACAACGCTTCCATCTCGTCCAGGCTGGCATCCTCGGGCTTGCGCCCCTCAGCATCAAGACGGTCCTCGATATAGCGGAAGCGGCGCTCGAACTTGGCGTTGGCATCGCGCGTTGCAGTCTCGACATCGACCTTCAGCTTGCGGCCGAGATTGGTGCAGACAAACATCAGATCGCCGATCTCCTCGGCGATATGCGCGGCATTGCCCAAGGCGATGGCTTCGCGGACCTCGGCGATTTCCTCATCCACCTTGTCCAGCACCCGCTCGGCGTCCGGCCAGTCGAACCCGACGCGCGCCGCGCGCTTCTGAAGCTTCTGGGCGCGTTTGAGCGCGGGCAGGGCGACCGGAACATCGTCCAGCACGCGATCCCCCTTGGCCGATCCGGCGCGCTCGGCCGCCTTGATGGCTTCCCATTCAACAGTCTGGGTTTCGCTGTCGCGCGTGTCCGCATCGCCGAAAACATGGGGATGCCGGCGGATCATCTTGTCATTGATGGCCCGGCAGACATCGGCAAAGTCGAACAGGCCGGCTTCCTGCGCCATCTGGGCGTGAAAAACGACCTGCAGGAGAAGATCGCCCAGCTCGTCCTTCAGCTCGCCATGCGCGCCGCGCTCGATCGCGTCGGCAACCTCATAGGCCTCCTCGATCGTATAGGGCGCAATCGAGCGGAAATCCTGTTCCAGATCCCAGGGGCATCCGCCATCCGGATCACGCAGTTTCGACATGATGGCGAGCAGGCGATCGATAGGGGCGAGATCGGGCGATGGCGCGGTCATGTCGGCTCCGTGGCGGCGGTCGCGGGAATCGAACGCGATGCTAGCCCGGAACGGCCGCGCGACGCGATGCAGGATACTTCAAGCCGCAACACAGATCGCACCTGCCATACCACGCGAACCAGAAACCCGAATGAGACATTGGCTTTAAAAGCCGATGCATTTATCCGAAATTATTGGAGAATATCCGTCCAGCATTGAGGGAGAGGTTGATGCCGCAGTGCCGAATTGCTGTACCCGTTTCGCGCAAAGGCGGAACTTTCGCAGACCGGTGCGCAGGCAAAGTATCTGTAGATCTTAGCGTTTTCGCTTAGACTGCCCCATTAGGTGGTGCGTGCTGTTTGCCAGAATTTTGGTGCGTTGACGTTGGTTGTTTTAGGGGCAGCGGTGGCCGATCGGCAACACCCGTTTCTGGCGCTCGAAGGTGCAGCAAAGCGCTTGTCGCTTTGCTGCGCGTTCGAGTGCAACCGCCGAAGGCGGAACATGTCGATGGGACCTCGCCTGCGGAACCGATTGTTCACTGGCCGTTGCGCTCGGCATCCAGATAGTCCCGCACGCGCATCAGGTCGGTAATGTAGCCGTTCATCATGATGTCGAGCGCAGATCGCCCACCGAAATCGGCGTTCGGTTTCCTGATCCAGGCGTAGCCGCGAGACGGTTCGCGAAACAGGATGCGTAAAGCCTTATGGATGCCGAGCAGGATGCCCAAGCGCATGCCGCGGTCGCGCGATATGCGGCCGGGCCCCTCCTTGCACCAACGGCGGTAGGTCGACTTCGGCATATCGAGTAATGCCGCCGCTTGGGTCTCCGGCACCCCCCATTTGGTGAACAGCCTCGCCACCGCGTGAAACCCCGCCACGGCCTCCTCGGGAGTGATCGGTCCAAGCGTGAGTGGTCGCGGCGCGGTATCGATCAGGATGAAACGGACCATGATTGCTGCTCCAGATGGTGAGACTATAACGCCGAAAAAGGTCAGAGCGAAAGGCGGGCAGGGCGTGTGGGCCATGCAGGAGAGATCAGCACGCGCAACCTCACAGCGGCATGCGGAGACAGACCTGTCCTGCGCATTGCGAATGGGTATAAAGGCCGATTGGCATCACTTGTACTTTGATTGATAGCGCTCTTCGGGTGCTTTCCACTCCAGGAAGGCGTCCATCGGATCGACGGAGCCGAGAAACTCACGCGCCAGAGCCAGTCGTTGGAGCACGCGCGAGCACTCCTCGGGCGGTAGGGCCTCAGCCCGCTCGGCCACCCCGGCAAAAAAATGTTCGATATCCATCCGCCTCGACCAACTTTGTATGACGTTGGCGAGCTGCTCCTGACTTTCCTGCCGGGCCTCCTCCACCCGACGCGCATCCTCCTGGCGGTTGTAGCGCTCGAACGCCGCCTCGCGTTCCTGTCGCTCAATCTCGGCCTGGCGCTCCGCTTCCTCGAGTCTTGGCACAAGAGCGCGGGCCGCCTCCTCAATCTCGCCCACGATGTCCTTCAGCTGACTGGGCAAGCTTTTGCGTCCGGCGGCATTCCAGGCCGCCGTCCAAGGAACGCGCCAATAGGGCGAGTAGGCCACAATGCGCAGGCGCCCCGACGGCGTGTCACGCGTCGAGGTCCAGGTATATCCATGTCCCATCCGGTCTGGAGCGCTCATCCGCTTGTAGTCCGCTTCGCGGACGTAATCGCCATTGATGTAGCGCACCAGCGCCTGCTCGGAGGTTTCCACCACGGCAAGCCCGATCGCGATCGTCCCGACGTAGACCACAGTCGGACGGTGGGGTGTCCAGTGCCCTAGTCGCTCATGGTGCGGGTTCGTCGCCGGCTCTTCTCGCACCTCGATATCCGGGCGTTGAAGGCCCGCGCCTTGCGGTGCAAATACGACGCGATAGCCAGCTGAAGTGAGCGCATTGAACAGATCGTTGGTCAGGCTCAGCGCGGCATCGAGACGTGCCGGCGTCGTGGTAATATCGGGGAGGAGCTTCTTGTAGGGCCTCAGGTAAGCTAACGCTTTGCGGGACCGCGTTTTCTCGAAATGAGCCTTGATGCCGAGGAGGAGGGGGTGGGTTTTGTTTCGCGGCAGGCGCACACGCGGCCGCGTCTCCTCGCTGGCCGGTGCCCGGGGGCGTTGTCGTGGCAAGACCGGCATTTGGCCCGGCTCCCATGTGACGGGGTCGCCGGGGTGTGCTTCAGGCAGTGGCGGCGCAGGAGGCGCTTTGCCGACCGCCAACTTGGCCCAGTAGCCACGCGAAGGTCGCGGCACATTGAGTTGGTCACATATGCGAGCGAGGTAGGAACCGGACACGCCAAGCTTTTCTGCCAGCTTGCTCATTGGCTCCGCCCAAGCCTGAGCGTAAAGCTCTTCCCGGTTCATTTAGCTGTCCCATTGATTTCTTGGCTGACAAACAGGTTTGCTCGGTGCCAAGCAAGCCGGTTCTTGTGCTTGTCAGTCAGCAGGATAGGGGTCTGCCAGCGCAATTCAGCGCGCCCAGCCTCGCTTAGGCTGGGCGAAAACTCCGGTCTCCCCCCGTCATCGAAGGTTACAAGCCCTCGGTCGAAGGCTGCGTCCCATAATGCCGAAAGCAGCAAACCATTGTGGACGTCGAGCCGCTCCGAGTCCGCCGTGCAATCCTTCCACGGGATGATGTGCGAGGCGCGCAGCAATGCCGGGTCCGTAATCCCGGTGAGGGGGCAGCTGCCCCACCAATAGTCCATGAGGCTCGCGCGAAAGATGTCCTGGCCGACGCGCTGGACGACCAGCCGTTCGGCCTCCGTAGTCTTTGGCAGGTTCTTGACCCTCGCTTGGAATTCCCGCAGCGGTGCGTCGGGCAGACTTGCCGCTAACTGATAGATGCGCGGCAACACGGCGTAGAGCGCGCCAAGCGTGTCGAACATGTAGCGGGCAAGGCCGGGGCCTGGCATTTCAGCCGAAGGCAGGCCCAGCTCCTCGATGACGCCGGCATGATCGAGGGCTAGGCACCATGGCCCTTGCGACCCCGCGGCGGCCAGATGGATCGTGCCGTGTGCGGTGGTAGAACCAAAGGCGGCCCAACCCGCGTCGGTGTCGAGATTGCGGCGAAAGCCGTGCTGCCAGGCGGCCTTCTCACATTCCTCGCGGACGACGAAGGACTGGGGCGCCTCGACTATCATATGTCCATCCTGAAGAGGCGCTGTTCCGCTGGCGTCGAACTCATTCGCAGCCTTACGTACCGGTCGTTCTGAAGTTTCTTCGGCGGAGCCGTTGTCGTCGTGACAATATATTGGAAGCACGGTGATCCAGCTTCATCCTCCCAACGCTGGACCAGTTCGAACAGGCGGGCATACAGCGTCCCGTCGAGGTCCGCCTCGCGCGGGCTGTCATGAATGAGAAATGCCGGCAGATCCGCTTTTTCCTCGACTGCCAAGTGCAGTGCCGCAAGGTCGAAGGCAACAATCTTCAGAGAGTCGAGCGCGGCTGTTGAAACCTCTCCCCGACCAGAAAATTGCGCGTCGACCTTCAGCCCCTTGGCGCCGAGCTTGATCGCGCCATCGACACCTTCGGGAAGCCAAGTGGACATAATCCCTCGATATCGCTCCTCCAAAATCTGAATAGCCTGCTGCGCGCGTTTCTTCCCCTGTTCCAACTGAGCGCGCACGGATTCCAGATCATCTGTCGTGAGAGATGCCGGTGTTGCAGTCGCTGAACTCTGCCGGAGGGTACGCGCGTCGTCGAGCAACCGCCTTGCCTGATAGACCCGATCCTGGACGCTTGCTGCTGCTCGTTGCGCAGTTCGAAGTGCGGCATCGGCGTCCTTCGCTTGTCCTTCTGCTGTCCGTATTTCCTGATCGATCTGCGTGATGGCGGCCGCTATGCGTTTTGCTTCGGTTTCGGCACCCTCTGCTTCTTGATCCAGAATTGCCGCCTTCCTCTGTTTTTCTGCGATCTCGGCCTGGATGGCGGAGGTGTCGCATCGCTCCAGAGAAATCCCGCACCCCTGTGCCAGTGCCTGATCTATTGGAACTCGGCAGACCGTGCATACCCGGATACGGCCCTGGCTGATGTCGATCTCGCCAAGGCTCGCTTCGCTGCGAAGGTGTTCTGCTTCGCCCCGCTTCCGCTCCGCATCTCGATCTTGCTTCTGCCGGTCTTCAACGCGAGCCGCACGCTGGGTGTTGAGATCTGCCAAGCGATCGAAAAGCGCGCGGACGTCGGGAGGTGTCGGCAGTTCTGCCCGCATTGCCTCAGCGAGGGCCGTCTCGGCAAGCGACACGAGGCCTTTCTGATCGAGGGTGTCATCGAGTCCGACATCCTCACCCACACCCAGCGCATTGCGAAGGGCACCTAGTTTCTCGGCCCGCCGCTGCTCACCGTACGCATGTTTTTTGCGCTCTTCGTCTGCAGCGCTCGCTAGCTCCCGTTCGCGCGCGGCGGCCTGCTGTTCCTCCGCGTCGAGCGCGCGCAGGGCAAGACGCACCATGGTCAGTTTCGCGGTTTCGCTCAAAACCTGCGCGCGCGAGCGAGTCTGCGTCTTCGATGTCCGCCAAGCCAGAATGTCGCCCAAGCGGCACTCTTGGTCACGCGATAGCCATGCCCTGAGCACGTCCCAGATGTGTTCGTCACCGACCTCCTGGGGCGATCTTCCGTTGAGGGCGGAGAAGAAGGCGCTCGTGATGATTGGATCGAGTGATTCTGCATCGCCTTCCTGACGCCCTCGTGCCAAGGCATCCTCGATGCTATCCGCCCGAGCGACAAAACTGCCGCTCCCCAGACCCAGATTGCGAACGGCGATCCAGCAGATTCCATCGACGATGACCTCGGCCGCCACCAGTCCATTCGGCAGCTTGGCCATAAGGCGGGTGCGCTGGCTGTCTGCTGCGTAGTCGGGCTCGCCGAGGCAGGCCCTGAGCAAGCGGCAGAACGTCGTCTTTCCGCTTCCATGCGCCAGCGCCGCCTGGCCGCTGCTGGACATGTCGGGTGTCCACACGATGTTCAGACCGGGCTTGAGCGGGATATCCCGTTTGAGGGTCTTCGGATCCTCGAACAGGGCCAGACGGCGTACCCACAGGCGTGGTTCGCGGCGCCCGTTCGGAGCGGTGGGCGGCAGCAAGTGAGGCGCGAACAGGTCAGCCGGTGCCATGCCCGAACCTCGCCCAAACGATATTGTCCTCCTGCGCGACGGCAGCGGCTATTCGATCTTGGCCGAGCCGCCGGATCATTTGCAGCGCGAACGCAGCGCGCTGCGCGTCGGCCGACTCGGCCCTCAATCCGGCCGGATCGAAATGCCGCCCCCTGATCCAGTCTCCACCATCGCTCTCTTCGAGCTGGCCCGACGAAATGAGCGTTCCGAATGCGGTGCGCCATGCTGCGTTGATCGGCGGTCGCAGGCGCGTAACGCCTTGCACTGGCCGCGCCTCCGCGCCGACCAGTCGGATCCAGTGCGCGCGATCCTCCTGGGAGAGCAGCGGGGTCAACAGGGCCGGCTCGGCTAGGTCATAAACTCATAAACGGGATTCCGTTTTTGGCCGAAGCCTGATTCAACCTTCGCGAGGAGGATATGGATCATGGGCCGTCGCCGCTACGAGTTGACCGATTTCGAGTGGTGGATCATCGAA
>JAZAHA010000014.1:0-101584 GCA_036231565.1 Pseudomonadota bacterium | reverse complement strand
CGGCGCCCCGCGGGGCGCCGTTTTTCGTTTGAGTTCACTCATGTCTGGCCGGTTCTTTCGAGGCGGTGCAGGCGCACGGCCAACCACACGAGCAGGAAGCCACCCCACAGCATTGCGACCCCGACAGGAAGGCGTGCCGTTATACCCAGGGCGATCGAGACGAATACGACCAGACCCTGACCCAGCAGGAATGCTGCTGTGTGCTGGGCAAATGGTTGCCAGCCAACCGGAATGCGCGTGAACGGGCTTGTCCGCTGTTCGCCGGTATCTGCATCGGCTCCAGCCGTGATTTCGACGGTATCGACACCCAGGGCCGCTGCAAGGGCACATTGTGTCTCAAGGCTGGCCGGCCTTCCTGCTTCAATCCGTTGGACGGTCCGTTCACTGACGCCGGATGCAAGCGCCAGGTCGCGTTGCGACCAGCCCCGATCACGGCGCAGACGTTTGATCGTTTCGGTCATCTCATGGCCTGCAACCTGTCTCCCGGCATTGAGGCCCAAGCAGGAGCATGCGGCAAGGCCGGAGGGACGAAATCGGCACGACACCAACCCGCCAGCGATGTTTTGCGATCAGGCTGCGCCTCGGCGGGAGGCTGGCAGGGCGTTGTTGGCCGGGCTGTACCGCTCCAGCCGGAAGACACGGGGCGTCAGGCCAGTCATCTCCTTGAAGGCCCGGTTGAAGGGGCCGATCGAGGCGAAACCGCTGTCGAGGGCGATTTCCAGGATCGACAGGTCCGCACTGTCAGGCGCGTGCAGCTGCGCCTTGGCGTGCTCGATCCGGTAGCGGTTGACCAGCCGGTTGAAGTTCGGCTCGCCCAGCCCGGCCGTGATGGCGCGGCTGATCCGGTAGTCCGGTTCGCGCAGCCGGCGGGCAAGGCCTGCCACTTTCAGCTCCGGGTCGAGATAGAGGTGTTCGGCCGACAGAATGTCCCGGATGCGGCGGCCGAGGGCATGATCGTCTGCGCTGGCCGGACCGGCCGTGCGGGCGGGTGTCTCTGGCGTGAGCGGATGTGTGGCGCGATAGCGGATGGCCACGCTCGTCACGGTCAGGATCGCCAGGGCGCAGGCCGCCTGGATGCCGGCCATCAGCTCGGCAGACAGGGGCGCACTGCCGTGGTCCAGCAGCATCACACAGGTCGACACGCACAGACCGAAGGTCGACAGGTAGAGCAGGCGCATGCGGCGCTCGTTTGTGGCCAGTCCACTGGACCAGCCGCGCAGCCCTTCCCAGAAGGCGAGCATCAGCACGGTCGAGCTCAACAGGGTCTGGAACCCGTCCAGCCCGTCGGCCACGGCCGGGAAATAGATGTTTCTGACCGCGTCCGGCATGAGGGGGCTGAGCACAGCCTGGTCGATCACGGTCGGCGCAAAGATGCCGGCCACCAGCAATAGCTCGACGGGACCGATGACCGTACGGGTTCTGAACAGGGCCCGGGCAACCAGCCAGAAAACGCTGCAGGTGCCGCATCCGGCAATGATGACCAGTGGCGTGAGAGGGCCGAGGGCATCGCCGAAAACCTCGCGGACCATGACCGCCGTCAGACCGGTGCAGAAAACCGCCCAGGTCAGGTGCAGGGTCGAGCGCTTCGGCATGGCGGCGATGGCGATGATCCAGGTCAGGGCGAGACCGGCTACCGCCAGCTTTATGGCATCCGCGATTTCCAGCATGTCCCGTCTCCTGCCTTCCGCCTTTGCAGCAAGCATGCGGCGCGCCAAGGGCACCGGTCAAACCTGCTCAAGGAAAGCGTCAGTATAGCCGATTTCCAAATCGGCAAGACAAGTGGCATCGCGCCGCCCTCAATCCCGCATATCCGGGCGTCTCGCGACGCTGCGTCCAAAAAGGGGTTTGTCATGTCCGAAACCGTTGCGCCTGCTGTGCGTCTGCCATCCATTCCGCTCGCCCAGCGCCTGTTGAAGGGGGCCGGCGCACTCTGGTTTCTGGCCGTCATCGCCGGGCAGTGGCTGTTCGTCTACTACATCCTGGCCGCCTATATGCCGCCGACCCTGTCGGGGGCGTGGGAAAGCTGGGACGAGACCGGCCTCATCCACGGCTTCATCGAGGGCGATCTGCCGGGCAATCTGGGCTTTATCAGCCATGTCCTGCTGGCGGCGGTGATCACGCTGGGCGGGACGCTGCAGCTGATTCCGCAATTGCGCCAGCGTGTGCCTGTCCTTCACCGCTGGATGGGGCGGACCTTCCTCGCTGTCAGCGTCTTCATGGCGGTGGGCGGCATCATCCTGATCTGGGGCCGGGGCACCCGTCTGAATGATGTGACGGGCCTCGCCACAACGATCGACGGCATCCTGATCCTCGTCGCGGCCGGCTTTGTGCTGCACTTCATCCGCCGTCGCCAGATCGACCGGCACCGGCGCTGGGCAATGCGGCTGTTCATCTTCGTCAGCGGCGTCTGGTATCTGCGTGTCGGCTATATGGCCTGGGGGATCACGACCGGCGGGGCCGGGATCGGTGAGCGCATGAACGGGCTGACGGATTACGCACTGGCCTATGCCTGCTTCCTTTTGCCCTGGGCGATCCTGGAACTCTATCTGCGCGCCTGCGACAACCGCGCCGTACCGGTGAAGCTCGGCATGGCCGGGGTGATGCTGGCTGCGGCGGGTCTCACCGCGCTCGGCGTGTTCGGCGCGTGGATGGTGATGTGGAGCCCGCACCTGTGAGGGGGGAGGGACGGGACCGGTGCAGATACCGGGGCCAGCCTGTGCGCAGTGTGTACACTGGTCATAGTCGGCCGATTCCGGCCGTTGTCTGTGGTGTCCGTGATGCGCGTCCTGTCTGCCCTGCTTCTCTCACTCGCCGTGCCTTGCAGCGCCCTGGCCCAGACCGCTGACGGTCTGCAGGCGGATGCAGCGGCCATGCTGGACCTGGTCGAGCACAATTACGCCTATCCGGAACGTGTGCCGGAGGGGTGGGCGGATCATCATGCCGGCCTTCGCAATGCGATCGGGCAGATCAAGAGCCGGCGTGACCTGCTCGGCTTTGCCGAAACGGCGCTGCATCGCCTGTGCGACCACCACGCGATCACCGGCCCGTCCTCCACTGACTCGGCCGCGCTCGTGCCCAGCTTCACCGATCTGTGGGTGGAAGAGGCGGACGGAAGTTTCCGCATCACCCAGGTCCGGCGCGCCAGTCCGGCCGCGGCAGCCGGCCTGATGCCGGGGGATGACCTGGTCGCAGTCGGCGGCGTTTCAACCGGCGATGCCGTGGCGGCTTTCTGGGATGGCGAACCGCCTCGGGGCGATGCCTGTGCGGGTTATGCCGCGCGGGTGCTGGCTGCGGGACCGCGGCAGGGCGAGCGCCGCCTGACGGTGCAGCGTGATGGCCAGGCCATCACGGTCGAGATCGATGGGCTCTATACGCGCGGGATCGAGCGGCCGGATGGTCCTCTGTCGGTTCAGGATATCGGGCCGCAGCTGCGCCATATCGTCTTCAATGACAGCCTGGGCGACGCCGCGACGATTGCGGCGTTCGATGCTGCCGTTGCGGAGGCCCCGGCGGGGAGCCGCTTCATCATCGATCTGCGCGAGACGCCGTCGGGCGGCAATACCAGTGTGGGCCGTGCTGTGTTTGGACACTTCACCGAAGCCGTCGCGCCGTACCAGCGGCATGCCCTGCCGGTCGAGGCCCGGGAAAGCGGTGTGCAGCGCTCCTGGATCGAGGAGGTCTCACCGCGCCAGCCGGTCTTTGCCGACGAGCGGCGGGCGGTCGTTCTTGTCGGACGCTGGACCGGAAGCATGGGCGAGGGGATGGCGGTCGGGTTCGATGCGCTGGGCGTGGACGTGATGGGTTCGCCCATGGCGGGGCTGCTGGGTGCGATCGGGGATTACCGGCTCGAGGAAACCGGCTGGATTTTCAAACTGCCCTTCGAACGCCTGTCGCATGTCGACGGGACGCCGCGTGAAGCCTTCACGCCGCCGCTGCGCATCGAACCCGGTTTTGCAGGCGATGCAAATAACGACCCGGCTCTGGCCGCGGCTGTGGACTGGCTGAGCGAAGGCTGACCCGCTGGCTTGACGGATGCGGGCAGGTCGGGAGGGATGCCCGCATGTCCGATCCGCGCTCCATCCTCCAGTCCGTCTTCGGCTTTGATGCTTTCCGGCCCGGCCAGGCCGGTATTGTCGATCATATCCTCGAGGGCACGCCCACCCTGTGCGTCATGCCGACCGGGGCAGGCAAGTCGCTGTGCTACCAGGTGCCGGCCCTGCTGCTGGACGGTCCCACCATCGTGGTGTCACCGCTCACGGCGTTGATGGACGATCAGGTCGCCGCGCTGAAGGCCAATGGCGTGGCGGCGGCGGCGATCCATTCCGGCCGCATGCGGGAGGACAATGTCGAGGACTGGCGGCGCTTCCAGGACGGCGAGATCAAGCTGCTCTACCTGTCGCCCGAGCGCCTCATGACCGGGCGCATGCTGACGGCGCTGGAGCCCGTTGCGCCGGCGCTCTTCGTGGTCGACGAGGCGCACTGCATCTCCAAATGGGGTGCCAGTTTCCGGCCGGAATACGAACAGCTCGCCGCCCTGCGGACCCGCTTCCCCGGCGCCCGGCTGGCGGCCTTCACCGCGACCGCGGATGCGGCCACGCGCGAGGATATCGCGGCCAAACTGTTCGGCGGGGGCGGGGAGATCGTGGTGCACGGTTTCGATCGGCCCAACCTCTTCCTGGGCGTCGAGCCCAAGGCAAAAGCCAGGGCGCAATTGCTGGACTATCTGAAGGACCGGCCTGACGTGTCCGGCATCGTCTACTGCCTGTCGCGCAAGGATACCGAGGCGATCGCCGAGACACTGGTCGCCGAAGGCTATCGCGCCTTGCCCTA
Organism: Pseudomonadota bacterium; assembly: GCA_036231565.1. Lineage (GTDB taxonomy): Bacteria > Pseudomonadota > Alphaproteobacteria > Caulobacterales > Maricaulaceae > Maricaulis. Next base: position 96,754 of record JAZAHA010000014.1, on the reverse strand, counting down.
TCATGCCGGCCTGGACGCGAGTGTGCGTCGCGAGAACCAGGAAATCTTCATGGCGGAGAGCGCCGTGGTGATGGTGGCGACCATCGCTTTCGGTATGGGAATCGACAAGCCGGACATCCGCTATGTCGTCCATCTCGCCATGCCGGGCTCGATGGAGGCCTATTATCAGGAGATCGGCCGCGCGGGCCGTGACGGCCGGCCGGCCGAGGCGATGATGTTCTTCGGTCTGTCGGATGCGCGCATGCGGCGGCAATTCATCGATCAGGATGGCGAGGACGACGCCCACAAGCGGCGCGAGCACAAGCGTCTGGATGCGCTCCTGGCCTATTGCGAGGCGACGCGTTGCCGGCGGCTGGCGTTGCTGGCCTATTTCGGCGAGACGGGCGGCAAGCCTTGCGGCAATTGCGATGTCTGTGTCGATCCGCCCAAACTCGTCGACGGCACGCGCGAGGCGCAGATCCTGATGTCGGCCATCGTGCGGACCGGACAGCGTTTCGGTGCTGCCCACATCATCGATGTCGTGCGCGGGGCCGATACCGAAAAGATCCGCGAGCGCGGCCATGATCAGCTTCCGACCTGGGGTGTCGGCGCCGACCGGCCCAAGCCCTTCTGGCAGGGCCTGGTGCGGCAGTGTCTGGCGGGCGGTTTTCTCGAACTCGATATCGAGGGTTTCGGTGCGCTGAAGCTGACACCGTCCGGCGACGCTGTGCTGAAGGGGCGCGAGCGTCTGGAAATTCGCGAGATCACCCTTTCGCGGCAGGAAAAACGGCGTCAGAAGATCGCTGCGCTGCCCGATGATGCCGATGTCGATACCGGCCTGCTGGCCGAGCTGAAAGGCCTGCGCAAGACGCTCGCCGCCGAGCGCAATGTGCCGGCCTATGTCGTGTTCGCCGACGCAACCCTGATCGAGATGTGCCGTCTGAAACCGGCAACGATCGACGATCTCGGCCTGGTCAAGGGTGTCGGCCCCAAGAAGCTGGGCGAATACGGCGCGGCCTTTCTCGACGTGATCGCCGGGCGCAGCTGAGAAATCAATTGCAGCCGGCGGCTTACGCTGCGGGCTGTCGGGCGGTGTACGACATTCCGGCGCGGCCGGGTTGAACGCGACAAGGAGAAATTGCGCGTGACGGCGGACACGCTGCCTGAAAAAAGATGCGCATATTCTATGCGGTGTCCCGCTCGTTCTCCCCGGCCTTCAGGACACGATCATGCCACCTGTCACAAAGCGTACCCTTTCTGTCGATCTGCCTGATGCACTCGTGCGCCGGGCTGCCCGCCATGTCGGCCCGCACGGGTTCAGCGCCATTCTCGAGCAGGCCCTGTTGATGTGGCTGGAAGAGCGCGATGCGATGCAGCCACCCGCGCATGACGGACCAAGCGCTGCTCTCGGCCGGACCGGTCCTGCTTCGCGCGAGATCGTCTAGGGCTTTTCGATTGCTGCAGCGATCTTCTCGGCCTGCGCCTTCAGCTCATCCATATCCGCCTGGCCGCCGCCATGCGCGCCCAGGGCAATGCCTTCGGTGCGCGGGATGATGTGGAAGTGGACGTGAAAGATGGTCTGCCCGGCTGGCGCGCCATTGAACTGGGTGATCACAATTCCGTCCGGCTTGAGGGCGGACTTCACCGCATTGGCGATCCGCTTGACCCGGACGATGGTCGCTTGCAACGCGCCGTCGGTCATTTCAAGCGCGTTGCGTACCGGTTCTCGCGGTACCACCAGCGTGTGCCCGGGCGCCTGCGGGAAAATATCCATGAATGAGATGACGTGCTCGTCCTCATAGACTTTCACGCAAGGCATCTCGCCCTTCAGGATTTTGGCGAAGATATTGTCCGGATCGTAAGGGCCTTCCAGGCTCATGCCGTGTCTCCTCGACGCAGTTCAAAAGTCTCTTTCAGATCGTCAGGCAATACGATGATGACGGCTTCGTCGACCGCCCGGAAGTGCGGAACCGACAGAAAATGTCCGGTAACATCGCGCCGCGCTTCGAATACCAGCCCTGGTGACCAGCTGTCGGCCTCGGCAGGCAGGCACGCGGCGAGAAATCTTTCCCGTTCGGCAGCGGTGTCGATCTCCGCAGCCAGGCGATGGCACAGATCGGCCAGGTCGCGCGCTGTCAGTGCCGCCTGCTTTACGGCGGTTTCGGCGTAGGGACCGATAATGTGGGCGAGCTCGTCAGCGATGCGGCGCAACCGTGCGCCATCCGACAGCTGATGGACGAACAGCCGCCTTGCGCCCGTCGTCGGGTAGGGGCCGTAGCATCTGCGGTCGGCAAACTCAGGATCGTCCTGCGACAGATTGCCAGCGGCGAGAAGATAGCGTCGTCCGCTCCAGGGCGTCGGAATGGAAATGCGTTCTCCGGGGCCATACAGGAGAACCCGGCCTTCCGTCTCCAGTCTCCGTGCGAGAGACTCGATCTGGTCGTCGGTCACAGAGCTTGCCAGTGCGACCCGGACGGCGTCGCGAACGTCGAAGCCCTCGGGAAAACCCAGCTGTCCTGTCTGGCGGTCCCTCAACGCCTCGCTGTAGAGGCGCGAGACAGGCAGGGGGATGTCGTGCCGCTGGAAGCCGTACCAGATGCGGCGATAGACTTCGCCCTCGACTTCGGGGATCTCGAAATAATAGGCGACCCGGTAGCGCACGCGGTATTTGAGCGCTGCGATGTCCGGTAACTGCTCGACGGGCGAGACCATGACCGCATGCGTGCCTTCGACATAGGTCAGGTCAGAAACCAGATCGCGCACCAGTTTCGATATGCGTTGGGGCGGGATCGAAACAGGTGCGTAGAAGTCGGTGTCATGGCGGATCGCGCGGTCTTCCGCGTAGATCTCGACGGCCTCATTGGCGAGTTTGGAATTGGGAATGACGATCAGGGAGTGATCCCGGCGGCGGCCGATAACCGAGCGCCAGTTCATGGATTCGATGCGGGTATCCTCGCCCTCATACACAATGCCGCTGCCGGGACGGAGATGCCGGTCGAGCTGAAGGGCGACACCGGAAAACAGACCGCCCAGCGTGGGCTGGAGCGCAAACCCGACAATCGCCGTGATGATGGCGGATGTGGTCAGGATCGCCGTGATGTTCTGGCCGAGAAATTTCAGCGCCACGGCGCTGGCGACAAAGGTCACCAGGGCATAGACGATCACCCGCTGAGCGCCGGTCGGCTCCACGCCGAGGCCCTGGCGAAGACCGAGATTGAGCACGAGACCGGCAACAGCCAGCGCGACAAACCCGGCGGTGAGCCCGATCGCGAGATGTTGCAGCGTCACCGGAATGAAACTGTTGCTGAAGAGCTGGTTGCCGTCCGACCAGGCAAAGATCAGCCAGGCCAGTGCCGTGATGAAGGCGAGCAGAGCGAGCCGGAACATCTATTCCGCGTCCTGACCGGATCGGTCGCGCAATGCCTTTGCCAGGCTGATCCGCAAACGGCTGATTGCGCGAGACAGCTTCCGGACCTCCTCGGCGCCGTCCTCCGGCAATGGATCACCGCCGCCGGCTCCGACAGAGGCATCGTCGGCCCGTGCCGCCAGAGCTTGCAGGGGAAGCACGACATTGCGGTGGATCGTGCCGGACAAGAGCGCATAGGCGATCACGAAAATAGCCACCAGTCCGCCTGTCAGGATCAGGACAAGTTCGTAGGCGCCCTTCATCTCCTGCTCGATGGGCACTGTGACCATCTGGATGCCGACGGTTTCCCCCATCTGCCAGCCGAAACCGTTATTCGGGCCATAACGAGCCACCATGGCGGGCGGTGCCGCATCCGGTGTGGAGTGGCAGGACAGGCAGGCCTCGTTCTCGATACGGATCGGCCGGGCAAGGTAGAAAAGTTCCCGTCCCTCAAACTCCCAGTGTCCCATGCGCTCGACAAGGTCGGGGTCTTGCCGAAACGCGTTGATGAGCTGGATTTCGAAGGGGACCGGCAGGTCGTCAAGGCTCGTGGGATTGAGCGCAACTTCACGATAGGTGTAGGCAATATCCTCTGCGGAGACGCGGTCAAAAACAGTCTGTGCAGCGAAGGAGGGCACTGTTTCAGCGTGAAATTCGCCATCATATCCCCCGGCATTCAACACCGGGGCGATGTTCTCGATTGTGTAGTTGCGAATGGCGAGCGCCGTCGTCAGCAGCAGACGCGATTCTCGCGCCGCATCTTCAAACGCGCGAGTCTTGAGCGCGAAATAGGCGCCGAAACCGCCGATGATAAGTGCACCCAGAAAAACGAACGCAAGCGTGCGCCGGATCAGATTGGCTGTGTTCACACTGTCCCCCCATGTCCCGGTTTGTGTGTAGCTGTTTCGGCCGGGCTGGCCAAGTTGCCCAGACCTGTTCGGAGCTTCGCCAGCGGGGCCTGGATCGTAGTCGAACTCGTCGGCGGAAAAGAGGGTGGCCTCGGGCGCCGGCCAGGTCTTGCGGTATTCCGGGCAGCGCCGGCGGCGGCTGAAGAAGGGGAAAAACGTTCCGAACCCGGTGATAATGAGCATGGCAAGAATGCGCCGTACGCGTCGAGTCGGTCGCTTGCCCCGCGAGGTGGGTTGGTTCGGATAGCCCCTGCTGGCGGGCGTCTTTCAGGATCTTGCGCGCCTCTACAGCAAATTGAGGCGGAACCAGAATGCGGGTGCGGCAATGCCCAACTCGATGTGGGGGTAGATGGACTGGAAGTTCTGGTCGGCGATCGTCGCGGGTATGCCGGCTGCCTTGGGTGCGCTGGCAGCGATGTGTCCTTCGTCCACCCAGGGGCCGGGAGCCCCGGGCTCCCGTGCGCTCACCCGTCTGACCGCCGGAACGGGCTCTCTGTGTCCTGCAAGGCGATATCCGTCTCCACGGCCACCCGTTCGCGAACGAGAAAGTCGGCAACCGCGTCACGGAAGCCTTCATTCTCGATATGGTGGGCCGAGTAGACCGGGTGCGGCCGGTAGCCGCGTGCCAGCTTGTGCTCGCCCTGGGCGCCGGCCTCCACGCGATCGAGTCCGCGCGCGATCGCGATATCGATGGCCTGATGGTAGCACAGCTCGAAATGCAGGAAGGGATGCTCGTCCAGCCGCCCCCAGTAGCGGCCGTAAAGCGCATTGGAGCCTATCAGGTTGAGGGCGCTGGCGATGTAGCGGCCGTCTTTCCTGGCCATCACCAGGATCACCCGGTCGGCCATGCGCCGGTGCATGAGGTCGAAAAAGGCGCGATTGAGATAGGGATAACCCCATTTGCGCGACCCGGTCTCCTGGTAGCAGGCGAAGAAGACGTCCCAGTGTTCCGGCAGCAGCGCGTCGCCGGAGAGATGCTCGATCTCGATACCGGCCTGCGCCTCGCGCCGCTCCTTGCGCAGGGCCTTGCGCTTGCGTGAGGAGAGGTCGGCGAGAAAGGCGTCATAATCTGCATAGCCGCGGTTGGACCAGATATACTGGCGGTCGAGGCGCTGCAGCAGTCCATAGCCCGCCAGCTCGTTCCATTCGGCCTCCACAGGAAAGTTCACATGCCAGCCGGACAGGCCCCATTGCTGCACGGTCTGGATGGCGGCGGCTGCCAGCGCGCGGCGAATACCGGCCTCGCCGGACAGGATCCGCCGCCCGGTCACCGGCGAAAAGGGCACGGCGGTCAGCAATTTGGGGAAATGTTGCCCGCCGGCGCGCTCATAGGCATCGGCCCAGCCATGGTCAAAGACGTATTCGCCCATGGAATGGGTTTTCAGGTAGAGCGGCAAGGCCCCGCGCAGCTGTCCCGATACATCCTCGACAACAAGGTGATGCGGCAGCCATCCGGCCTCTTCGCCGACACAGCCGCTGGCTTCGAGGGCTTCAAGAAAATCCCAGCTGATGAACGGGTCGTATTCTGCGCCGGGCGGATTGGCCACGGCGTCCCAGGCGGTCGGTTCGATCCCGGACAGCCCGGTCACCGAACGCAGCGTCAGCTCCGGTGAGGACCGGTCGTCATCGGCGGGAGGCGGTGTCACGGCCTGGCAGTCCGTCAGTTCATCCGCTGACGTTCACGGCGGCGCATTTCGCGCAGATCGTCCTCGGTCGGTTGGGAAACGGCCTGGATTTCCGTGGCGCGGAACCAGGAGGTGGTCCCCTGGTCAAGGCCTTCACGGGCGCGCATCGCAAACTGGTACGCCCGTACCCGGTCGCCGACGGCAAAAGCCTGTTCTGCGACGGCGAGCTGGGCAAGGGCGGTATCGCCATTGCGGTCGTGCAGGATGGACAGCTGGTACCAGGCGAAGGCGTTGTCCGGCTCTATGTCGAGCGCGACGCGCAGGTGCTGAGCCGCTTCTTCGCGATAGTCCGGATTCTCGGTGGCGATCATCGCAATCGCGAGGTTGACCCGCAACAGCGGGGCGGTCGGTTCGAGTTCCACCGAACGCCGGTGCGGCGCGATGGCCTCTTCGGGATGACCGCTCTCGAACAGCATCTGGCCATGAAGCTCGTGGAAATAGGGGTTCTCCGGCTCCTCCGCGAGCAGGCTCTCGATCTCCTCGACCGCGCGCTCCAGGCGGGCATCGTGATAATAGGCCACGGCCCGGGCATAGCGCGCCGGCAAAGAGGTGTCGCTCTCCGGATAGCGGTAGAAAACGTATTCGGGCTCTACAAGAAAGCCGTAGATCTTGGCCTGGATGCGGCGCAATTCCGCGATTTCTTCGGGGGAATCCGGCTGGCCGGAATAGGGCGACGCCGCCACGCCGCGGCGCAGAGACTGGATCCGGTCCGAGGACAGCGGATGCGAGCGGAAATAGGGAAAGCGCCGGGCCTGGGACATCACTTCCTGGTAGCGGAAGCGCTCGAAGAAGCCGACAAGCCCTTCCGGATTTTCACCGGCAGCTTCCATGAACTGCAGGGCAGCCTGGTCGGCGCTGGCTTCCTGGGCGCGGGAGTAGGTGAGGTAAGACAGGGCGCCGAATTGTTGGCTTGAGGCCATCAGGGCACCGGCAGCACCGCCTTCGCCGGCCAGTGCGGCCAGCACGCCGAGACCCAGGCTGACGAACATGGGCGCTCGCGCGGCGGACATGGCGTCGCCGGAGCGTGCCAGGTGGGCGCCGGTGATGTGCCCGGTTTCGTGCGCGATGACACCCTTGAGCTGATTGGGGGTGTCGGCCTGCACGATCATGCCGGTGTGCATGAAGATGTTCTGGCCGCCCGTCACGAAGGCGTTGATCTCGGGATCGGCCACCAGATAGAAGTCGACATCGTTGACGTTGAGACCAGCGGCCTCGATGATCGGATCGGCATACGAGCGCATGATATGCTCGATCTCGGTGTCGCGGATCAGCGACTGTGCCCAGCCCGCCGACTGGGCGGTCACGGCAAGACTGACAGCTGCGGCGATGGTTTTCAGGACGGACATCCTGCCTCCACTACTCGGCCCCCGCCTTTCATGCCTGCATGATAGCAGCGCGATCCCCGTGCGCCACCGGTGATTTAGGCACGCCGCGCCCGGGTGCAAGCCGGCGTGCCGGGAAGAGAACGGCCCGGCCTCGCTGTGCGCGCGAGAGGCCGGGCCGGTATTCAATCAGTTGCCGAACAGGCCGGTGCGGTTCCACCAGCCGCGGCGCTTGGGCTTGTCGTCAGCCTTGCCGCCTGCATCGGCCGCCGCCGGCTCAGGCTGGGATTCCGGTTCCGGGGCGGGGTCTTCGGCGGCGGTTTCCTCGGCCGGAGCCTCGGCTTCGGTCGCCGGCGGGGTTTCCGGTTCGGCCTTCTTGCGGCGCGGAGCCCGGCGCTTCGGTTTGGGCTTCTCTTCTGCCACCGGCTCTGAAGCCGGTTCGGCCGGCGCTTCCGCCTGTGCCTCTTCCGCCGGTGCAGCTTCGGCCGGTGCAGCTTCGGCATCGGCCGCTTTCTTGCGCGGACGGCGGGTCCGGCGCTTGGGCTTCTCGTCCTCGGCTGCCGGCGTTTCGGCTGCTTCCGGCGCTTCGGCCTGGACGGTCTCCTCGGCAGGAGCCGCCTCAGCCGCCGAATCAGCCTCTTCCGTCTTCTTGCGGCGGGTTCGGCGCTTCGGCTTGGGCTTTTCTTCCGCCGCGGGCTTCTCTGCCGGTTCAGCCTCGGCAACCGGTTCGGCTGCCGCTTCCGTGTTCTCGGCCGGCGCATTCTCGCCCGGCGCGTCCCCGGTCACCTCGAGGGCATCGCTCTCACGGGCTTCGCTGTCAGCGGCCTGCTCGTCGCTTTGCCCCTCGGCATTGCGCCGGCGGCCACGACCGCCCCGGCGGCCGCGTCGGCGGCGCTTGCGGGGTTGCTCGTCACCGTCCTCGGTGCCGTCTTCGTCAGGACCGGTGTCGGCAGCTTCGGCTGCGTCGCCATCCTCGACCTTGATGACATCCATCGCGCTGGAGGTGTCCTCGCCGGATCCCGGCTTGCGGCGACGGCGACGGCGCCGGCGGCGGCCGGAACCTTCCCGGCTTTCCTCGGCTTCGTCCTCGGCCTCGACCGGATCGGGAATATCGATCTCCTCGACCGACTCGACGGACAGCGGAGCGACGGGCAGTTCCTCGCCCGGCTCGCGGCTTTCCAGCGCCTCGATGGTGAATTCCGGCGCCATGATGGTGTCGTCGGCCGATACGGCGATGCGCATCGCGAAGCGTTCCTCGATCGCCAGCAGATGATCGCGCTTGTCATTGAGGATGTAGATCGCAACAGCCGTGGGCAGCGAGATGCGGACGCGCTTGGCCTTGCCGCGCGTGGCCTCGCGTTCCAGGCCGCGCAGGGCAACAAGGGCGCTTGACTCGGTAGAGCGCAGATGTCCGGAGCCGCGGCACGTCGGGCAGGGGACCGTCGAGCCTTCGAGCAGGCTGGTCCGGCGCCGCTGACGCGATATTTCCATCAGGCCGAACTGCGAGATGCGGCCGACCTGCAGGCGGGCCCGGTCGCGCTTGAGCACGTCCTTCATCTTCTTTTCGACGGCCCGGTTGTTCTTGTTCTCATCCATGTCGATGAAGTCGATCACGATGAGACCGGCCAGGTCGCGCAGACGCATCTGGCGCGCGGCTTCCGCGGCCGCCTCCAGATTGGTTTTCAGCGCCGTCGCCTCGATATTGCGTTCACGCGTGGCGCGGCCTGAATTGACGTCGATGGAGACCAGCGCCTCGGTCGGGTTGATAACGATGTACCCACCGGACTTGAGCGGCGCGATCGGCGAATAGATCGCTTCGAGTTGGGCCTCGACCTGGTGCTGCAGGAATAGCGGCACGGTTTCCTTGTAGTGCTGCACCTTCTTGGCATGAGAAGGCATCAGCATCCTCATGAAGGCCTTGGCTTCCTTGTAGGCCTCTTCGCCCTCGACCAGCACGCTGTCGATCTCCTTGTCGTAGAGATCGCGGATCGCGCGCTTGACCAGGTTACCTTCCTCATAGATCAGCGCCGGTGCGACGGATTTCAGGGTCAGCTGACGGATATTCTCCCACAGCCGGACCAGATAGTCGGCATCGCGCTTGATCTCGGTTTTGGTGCGGCTGGCGCCGGCCGTGCGGATGATCAGGCCGACCCCCTTGGGCAGGTCAAGCTCGTTCACCACCGACTTCAGGCGCTTGCGGTCAGCCGCGTTGGAAATCTTGCGGGAGATGCCGCCGCCGCGCGGCGTGTTCGGCATCAGAACGCAATAGCGGCCCGCCAGCGACAAATAGGTGGTCAGGGCCGCGCCCTTGTTCCCGCGCTCCTCCTTGGCGACCTGCACCAGCAGGATCTGGCGGCGCTTGATGACTTCCTGGATCTTGTACTTGCGGAACATCTGCCGGCGGCGGCGGGCCGCCTGGGCATCGTCCACATCGTCCTCGGAATCGTCGCCGATGGTTTCGGGCGCTTCGGGCGCGTCCTCGCCATCTTCGGCCGCAGCGGGGGCTTCGGCCTCCTCGACATGGAGCTCCTCGTCCTCTTCGCGGACGGCGGAGGCCTCTTCCTCGGCGAGGGCGACACGATCCTCATAGGGGATCTGGTAGTAGTCGGGATGGATTTCGTTGAAGGCCAGGAAGCCGTGGCGGTTACCGCCATACTCCACGAAAGCCGCCTGCAGCGACGGCTCTACGCGCGTGACCTTGGCGAGGTAGATATTGCCGCGAATGGGCCGGCGGGCCTCCGCCTCGAAATCGAAATCCTCAACTTTGGAACCGTCTACGACAACGACGCGGGTCTCTTCGCGATGACCTGCGTCGATCAGCATTTTCTTGGACATTAAAAGTCTCTCCTGCGCACGCCAGCAGGACGAACCGATCGCGTGGAACGGCAAAAAACGTCGGCGGCGGCGGGGGTGTGATGGACGGGGGGCTGCCTGTCGTCGTCGATCTCGAAAACACTGGCGATCGACGTTGCATCAGGCGCTCCTCGCGCATCGGCAGTTACCATGTGCGCCTCCCGGCCTGCTGTGAGGGCGTCGGGCGCGGCGGTCGGGGCTCCGGTCTTCAAGAGAGCCGGAACGGCGATAGTGATTCCGGGGCCCGAAGGGCTTGGCCGGTCTTGCCCGGCGGCCCGATCCGCGAACAAAAAACGCGAGGTCGCCAAGGCGTTGGCAACATGCAACATTCCAAACGCGAAGAAAAGTGTTTGTCGCCGTCCCGTGCTTGCAAGAAATTTCTTCGGGAGGCATCAACGAAACGTCAAGCTCCGCGTCCTAGTCTGGCAAAAAAGCCGTTTGGGAATCACGGTAGCGACGATGGTGTGGAAATGCGGTTTCAGTTGTTTGTATCGGCCATAGCGGGTCTCTTGGCGTTCGCGGGCACCAGCCTCGCGGACCAGGAAATCCGTGATGTGCGCTTTGGCGTCGATGGCGAACGCACCCGTGTCGTGATCGAAACAGCTGAACCTGCCGATTTTCGCGCCTTCACCCTGGACGGGTTTTCCGACCGCCTTGTTGTCGACATGCCCGACATGCGCTGGTCGGTGTCCGGGCTGACGACCGGCGAGGGCATGGGCCATGGACTTGTCGACACCTTCCGCTTCTTCAACAATTCCGCGTCGAGTTCGCGTGTCGTGTTCGAACTGGAGCACCCTGCCGTCATCATCGACCAGTTCGCGCTCGATCCGAGCGATCCAGGCGGTAATCACCGCCTGGTCATTGATGTCGAGCGGGTCACCGAGGAAACCTTCGAGTCCTCCTCGGGATTCTCCCATAGCCGGGCCGAAAGCCTCGACTCCCTGATCGCGGAACGCGTCGAGGCGGTTTATGTCCCGCCGGAGCGCGAGCGGCGCGTTATCGTCGTCGATGCCGGACACGGCGGTCACGATCCCGGCTCCATAGGTCGGTCGGGCACGCATGAAAGCGATGTCACACTGGAAGCCGCGCGGGAGCTGCGTCGCCAGCTCGAGGCGACGGGACGCTACGAGGTCTTCATGACCCGCGAGCGTGATGTCTATCCGTCCTGGGGCGAGCGCGTTGCCGTGATGGCCGATGTCCGCGCGGATCTGTTCATTTCGCTGCACGCGGATTCGTCTGGCAATTCCGGTGTTCGCGGTGCAGCTGTCTATACGCTCAACGACACGGCCGAGAACCGGGCCCGCCAGCGCGCCCGCCAGGATGCAGATCACACGATGCAGATCGATGTGAATAATATCCTCGTGGAGCTGGAGCTGCGCGAGAAGCGCAACCAGTCCTCGGCTTTCGCCGAAGTCCTGCTGCAGCACCTCGGCTCGGCCGGCCCGCTGCTGGCCAACCCGCATCGCCAGGCGAATCTCTTCGTCCTGCTGGACCCGCGCGTGCCTGCCGTCCTGCTCGAAATGGGCTTCCTGACGAATGCAACGGACGAGAGCAATCTCACCTCGGCCAGCGCCCGGCGGACGCAGATGTCGGCGGTAGTTCGCGGCATTGACAGCTATTTTGCCCAGCGTGGAGACGATGTGCAGTTCGCCGGCAGTGACACGATTGCCGCCCGGACGCGGTAACCCCCTATGATCGAGGGCTGCAGGCGGCCATAATGCGGCCGTGGTTTTGGGTATCGTGCCGACGGTCACGATGGGGGCTGCATGTCGAGCGGCCAGAGGGCGTAATGAAGATTTTCACTCTGCGTAACCTGATGCGCACCGTTTTGTGGGGCGGCATCGCCGCCGTCGTGCTGGCCGTCATCGGCTTTGTGGCTGCGGCTGTCTATGTGGTGCGCGTAACGGACGACCTGCCGAATCACGAACAGCTGGCTGAATACCAGCCACCGATCATGAGCCGGGTGCACGCGGGCGATGGCTTGCTGATCGCCGAGTACGCGCGCGAACATCGGGTTTTCGTACCGATCGACAATATCCCGCAGAATGTCGTCCACGCCTTCATTTCCGCGGAAGACAAGAATTTCTACGAGCATGGCGGTCTTGATCTGCGGGGCATCATCCGCGCGGCGATCTCGAATGTCGGCAATGTGCTCAACGGGCGCCGTCTCGAGGGCGCGTCGACCATCACCCAGCAGGTCGCCAAGAACTTCCTCCTGTCCTCGGAGCAGCGCATCGAGCGCAAGGTGCGCGAGATGATCCTGTCGCGCCGGATCGAGCGCGCCTTCACCAAGGACCAGATCATCGAGCTCTATCTCAACGAGATCTATCTCGGTAACCGCGCCTATGGTGTGGCAGCGGCGGCGCTGAACTATTTCGGCAAGTCGCTGGATGAACTGGAACTGCACGAGATCGCCTACCTGGCGGCTCTGCCCAAAGGCCCCTCGAACTATCACCCCGAACGCAATCGCGAGGCGGCAATTGCCCGCCGCAACTGGGTGATCGAGCGGATGGCGGAGAATGGTTATGTCTCGGAAGAGGCAGCCCGCGAGGCCCAGGCTCAGCCGCTGGAGACCGTCGATCGCCTGTCCGGCGCGACCTACACGGCGGCCGAGTACTTCGTCGAGAATGTCCGCCGCGAAGTCTTTTCCATGTATGGCGAGGACGAGCTGTACGATGGCGGCCTGTCCATCCGCACAACACTCGACACCTCGATGCAGCTGGCTGCGCGGCGTGCCCTTCGCGACGGGCTTGAGGCCTATGATCGCCGCCACGGTTATCGCGGTCCGCTGGCCACGATCGAAACCGGCGCCGGCTGGGTCGAGCGCCTCTCCGAGGTCGAGATTCCCGGCGATCTCGATGATGGCTGGATGCCCGCAATGGTCCTCGAAACCACGGCAGACACGGCCCGGATCGGTTTCCTGAATGGCGAAGAAGGCGAAATCCCGATGTCGGCCCTGGAGTGGGCCCGGGAAACCCTGCCCGACGGCCTGCTCGGTGCAGTCGTGAACCGTCCGTCCGACGTTCTGGGTGAGGGCGATGTGATCCTGGTGGCCTCGATCGCCGATCAGGAGGGGTATTCCGAAGGTCAGTACGGACTGCGTCAGGTTCCTGAAATCAATGGCGGTATCCTTGCCATGGACCCGCATACCGGCCGCGTGTTGGCAATGGTGGGCGGGTATTCCTTCCAGCACAGCCAGTTCAACCGGGCGACCCAGGCGCGCCGCCAGCCGGGCTCCTCCTTCAAACCTTTCGTCTATGCGGCGGCACTGGACAATGGCTATACACCGGCCAGCCTGATCCTGGACGCTCCCTTCATCGCGACCGGCGGGCCGGATGAGCGCTTCTATATGCCGTCCAATTATTCGGAACGTTATTACGGCATGTCGACACTGCGCCTCGGCCTCGAGCTGTCGCGGAACGTGATGACCGTACGCCTCGCCCAGGAAATGGGCATGGAGCCGATCGCCGATTATGGCGAACGCTTCGGTATCTATGACGATCTCGAGCCCGTCCTCGCGATGGCGTTGGGGGCCGGGGAAACCACGCTGTACCGGCTGGTCTCGGCCTATGCGACGCTGGTCAATGGTGGCCGCCGCGTTGAGCCGACCATCCTCGACCGGGTGCAGGACCGGTCCGGCGCAACGATCTTTGCGCATGAAGTCCTGCCCTGCGACACCTGCGACGTGGCTGAATGGTCGCCGGATCTGCACGAGCCGCAATTCCCTGAAACCCGTGAGGAAGTCGTCGACCCGGTGACGGCCTACCAGGTGGTCAACATGCTTCAGGGCGCCGTCGAGCGCGGAACCGGCACCGCACTTCGTCCGCTGCGCCATACGCTGGCCGGCAAGACCGGGACCACCAATGATTTCCGCGATGCCTGGTTCGTCGGTTTCGGCCCGGATCTCGTCGTCGGTGTCTATGTCGGTTTCGACACCCCCTACCAGCTGGGGAATGGTGAAGCGGGTGGCCGTGTCGCTGCGCCGATCGCGCGTGATTTCCTGGAAGTCGCACTGGAGAATTATCCGGTTGCTCCATTCCGCGTACCCGAAGGGGTTCGTCTGGTACCCATTGACCGAGCCACCGGCGCGCCGGCGGCTCTGGGCCAGTCCGGCGTTATCCTGGAGGCTTTCCGCCCCGGCACGGAGCCGTCGCGTACCACCGAGGATGAGGAAAACGGGCTTTCCTTTGCCCGTGACAGCGTCAGCGACGACCCGTTGGCTGTCCTGCTGTCCCAGCAGGCGCAGCAGGAGGAAGAAGAGGATCCGGAAGACGACGAGCTGGGCGGTCTGTACTGACCGTCTTGTCTCGCGTGCCGTGCCCCTCTATCCCGGCAGTCACACCTGTTTGAATCAGCCAGGCCTTTGCCATCATGCGACCTGAAATCCAGAGCCTATCCGACGAAATCCAGCAGGCAGTGGGCCTGCTGAGGAGGCGTCTTTGACTGGGATACCGCTCAAAAACGCCTCGACGAGCTGAACGCGAAATCCGAAGCGCCGGACTTCTGGAACAATCCCCAGAAGGCCCAGATTCTGATGCGTGAGCGCAATCGTCTGGAGACAGCGATCGAGACGGTTGTCGAAGCCGAGCGCGAGCTGTCCGACGCGATCGAGATCATCGAGCTTGCCGAAATGGAAGACGATGTGGACATGGTCGAGGAGGCTGTGTCCGGCCTGAAGCAGCTGGCCGAGCGCATGCGCCGCGCCCAGCTGGAGACGCTGCTCTCCGGCGAGGCCGACGGCAACGACGCCTTCCTGGAAATCCACTCCGGCGCCGGCGGTACGGAAAGCCAGGACTGGACCGCCATGCTGGCGCGGATGTATTCGCGCTGGGCTAATGCCCATGGCTACAAGGTCGAGACGATGGAAGAACAGGCCGGTGAAGAGGCGGGCCTGAAGTCCACCACGCTGCTGGTGAAGGGCGAGAATGCCTATGGCTGGCTTAAAACGGAGAGCGGTGTGCACCGGCTGGTGCGGATCTCGCCTTTCGACAGCTCTGCCCGCCGCCACACCAGCTTCTCCTCGGTCGGCGTCTATCCTCAGATCGATGACGCCATCGAGGTCGAGATCGACGAGTCCAAGGTGCGGACCGACACCTATCGCGCCTCCGGCGCCGGCGGCCAGCACGTCAACAAGACCGACAGTGCGGTGCGCCTGACCTACGACATGCCCGGCGAGGAAAAGCCGATTGTCGTGCAATGCCAGAATGACCGTTCCCAGCACAAGAACCGTTCTCAAGCCTGGGACATGCTGCGGGCGCGAGTCTACGAGATCGAGCTGCAGCGGCGTGAGGCCGCCGCCCAGGCCGAGGCCGACAGCAAGACCGAGATCGGCTGGGGCCACCAGATCCGATCCTATGTCTTGCAGCCCTACCAGATGGTCAAGGATCTGAGGACCAATGTGGAGACGTCGAACACGTCCGGCGTGCTGGACGGCGATCTCGACGAGTTCATGGCCGCGGCCCTGGCAGCCCGGGTCGGTGGCGAGGACGAGACGGACGCCTAGGCGGGTGACGATATGGAGACCTGGTACACAGCGCTGCGCCACATCCATATGACGTCCGTTGCGCTGAGCGGGGTTTTCTTCCTCGTCCGGGCGATCGCCGTCAATCTGGCCGGAGCCGGCTGGCCGCGGCTGCGGCCCGTCCGCATGAGCAGCTATGCGATCGATACAGTATTGCTGGTCTCGGCGATCGCCCTGACCGTGGTCACCCGCCAATATCCCTTTGTCGATGCCTGGTTGACGGTGAAGGTTGTGCTTCTGCTCGTCTATATCGCTCTGGGCATCATCGCCTTGCGGCCATCGCGTCCGGCAGCCGTGCGGCTGTCAGCGACCGCCGCCGCGGCGACTGTCTTTCTTTTCATTGTCACCGTCGCCCGCACTCATCACCCGCTGGGCCTGTTCTGGGGATTGCCGCTCTAGCCTTCATGGCGTCAGAGCTGCGGAGCAGCCGGACACGCAAGAAAAAACCGGCGCCTGGTGGGGCGCCGGTTTTGTCATTCTGTCTGTGAAGCCGGGCCTAGAAGCCGGACTTCGATGCCGCAACCGGCGGCTCGAGGGAGTCAAGCGGGTCGGGCTTGCCCGGAGCCGGCGGCTTGCTGTCGGCCTTGGGCGCTTCGACCTTCGGCTTGGTCGACTTCGAAGTGTCGCCGGTCTGCATCGGGTCGGACGAGTGGCGGCAGTGGCCGTCGAAATAGGCACCGGCTTCCACCGAGAGCGTCGCGTGGACGATGTCGCCTTCGATACGTGCGGTGGACGCCAGCTGAACCTGGCGGGCTCGGACGCTGCCGGACACCTTGCCGCGGATCACGACCGTCTCGGCCGAGACTTCACCCGAGACGGAGGCGTCCTCACCGATGATCAGGGACCCGGCGCGAACATCGCCATCGACCTGGCCGTCGAGCTGGATTTCGCCGTCGGAAACAATCGACCCGGTCAGAACCAGATCGCTGGACAAAATGGACGGAGCTTTCGATTTCATGGCGGTCCTTTTCGGGGGAGGGGCAAACGACGCTCCGCTGTCGGAGGACGAGGTCTCTTTAGCCTTGTTGAACATACTGGCCGGCTCTCAACAAACGTTCCGGATCGATAGCCGATCCGTTGTACCAAATTTCATAGTGCAGATGAGTCGCGGTACTGCGTCCCGTGGACCCCATCCCCCCGATGAGTTGTCCGCGGTCAACTGTATCGCCCCGTCGCACTGCGATTTCGTGGAGATGGCCGTAACGGGTCACAAAGCCGTAACCATGGTCGATCTCCACGGTGCGACCATAGCCCGAGCGCCAACCGGCGTAAATCACTTCGCCCGGACCGGTCGCAATGATCGGAGCGCGGCGATAAGCGGCGAAGTCGAGACCGTAGTGCGAGGTGGGGCGTCCGTTGAACGGATCGATCCGGACCCCGAAGTCCGACGTGCGGCGATAGGTGTCGCCGATCGGCACGCCCAGCGGGCCTGAGGTCACGAAGTCCTCGAGTTCTTCCACTTCCAGCAGGCGTGCCGCGATGCGGTTGATGCGCGAGGAGAAAGCGTCGTCGAGTTCGAAATTGGGATTGGAGCCTGCCGAGAAAAGGTCGGTCTCCGAAATCGGATGGAAGGGCCCGCCGCGTTCTTCGCCTTCGCGCTGGTCGGCAATCACGTCCTCGATGTCCAGCCCGGTCAGACGCAACACGGCGCGCAGATTCTGCAAGCGGGCTTCGGTGGCGTCTTCGGCACGGGCCAGCACGGCATCCTGCTCGCCCATGAGATAGGCAATCTGGTCTTCCGGCGCGTCGGAGGTGACGGAGGCCACGGCAGCCATGGGATCGCGGGCCTCTCGCGGTGACGGGTCGGCAGGTGCCGCCGCCATCAGGACCCGGCCATCATCGAGCGCGGGCGAGGGCGACATTTCCGTACCGGTCAGTTGCTCGGCAAAGCTGACCAGCTGGCGCAGCGTCTCGTGACGCATCTGGAATTCGTAGGCGGTACGGTCGAACTCCTCCATGCGCGATTCCATGAAGGAGATAACGGTTGCCTCATTGGCCTGGGCCTCGGCAACCATGCGGTGATAATAGATCCGGTCGCGTTCGATCTCGGCATCCTTGGCCGCGATGGCACGCCCGTGGAAAGCGACGGAAACGGTAGAGAAGCACAGCCAGCCGGCCAAGGCCGTCGCTCCGAGGAGCGCGCCGATCTGGACGCCGGTGGAGATCGCGAAATAACGGACCTGTCCGTCACTCCGGTGATAGATCTGCCGATCCGGAAACCAGCGCTGAGCCGTTCCCCAAACAGCTTCTTTGACTCGTGATAACATGCGTTACGCCGCTTAGATTTTGCCTGCCCCAAATTCCCTGCGCGAGCATGTGACACAAAAGCCCGCCGGATATCAATACACGCCAATGCAAGAGCTGCGCCGTCTCAGACGAGGGGGCCGTAAAAATCCGCCGGCAGATCGGCACGCTTGCGCGCATCGGTATTGAAGGGAGGTTTGAGGCGTCCGCGGAAATATTTGGTTACCAGGGTCTGAAAATATGACGCCGGTTCGCGGCCGGACTTTTCGCACAAATACCTGAACCAGCGGGCGCCTGCGGCGACATGCCCTACTTCTTCCTCATAAATGATCCGCAGGATATCGGCGCTTTCCCGGTCACCGGCGGACATGAGTCGCTCGATCATGCCCGGTGTCACGTCCAGTCCGCGCGCCTCCAGGACCATGGGCGCCACGGCGAGCCGCGCGTCCAGGGCGCCGGCTGTGGCTTGGGCCGAATCCCACAATCCGTCGTGGGCGGGCAGGGCGCCGTAGTGGCTGCCCAGGGCTTCGAGGCGGTCAGCCACCATCTCGAAATGGCGGGCCTCGTCATCGCCAACACCGATCCAGTCGGTGACGAAGCTGGCGCGCTGTGCATCGTCCAGAGTCGAATCATGGGCGAAGCGGACGACCATGTCGAAGGCGAGGTCGATCGCGTTGAACTCGATATGAGCGATCGCGTGCATCAGGGCACAGCGGCCGGTGAGTGTATTGAGCCGGCGGCGCGGAACCTTGCCGGGCGCGACGCAGATCGGTTCTGCGGGCCGTGCGGGTCGTTCAGGCACTTCGACGGGCTCGCCAAGCGATATGACGCCGCTGGTCCAGGCCCGGGCCGCTTCGCGTGCTGCCGCAGCCTTGGCCCGTGGGGCTGCCGTTTCCAGAACCCGCAGCGCCAGGCGAAGAAGCGTATCGTCGCTCATCAGGCGAGCTTGCGTGCCGCCTCGAGCACGGCGTCGGCATGGCCCTTTACTTTTACCTTGCGCCAGATCCCGGCGATTCTTCCGTCCGGACCGATCAGGAAGGTCGCACGTTCGATGCCCATGTATTCGCGGCCATAGAGTTTCTTGAGCACCCAGACGCCATAGGCTTCGCAGATCTCTCCGGCTTCGTCGGCGACCAATGCCACTGAAAGGTCATGCTTGGCCTTGAACTTGTCATGCTTTTGCACGCTATCCTTGGATACCCCTATAACGACCGTGTTGGCGGCCTCGAAGTCGGCCTGTGCACGGGTGAAGTCGATGGCTTCCGTGGTGCAGCCCGGCGTATCGTCTTTCGGGTAGAAATAGAGCACAACGGTCTTGCCGCGCAGATCGGCCAGGTCGATCTCGTTTCCGCCATCGGCGGGCAGTTTGAAAGTCGGAGCAAGGTCGCCGGTTTTGAGTTCGCTCATCATATCCCTCTTGCGCTTGTTGCCGTGGATGCGGGCTGATGAGTGTAAAATGCGCGTAGAAACCGGCGCGTCCAGTCGTTCCACTGCGGTCGGGGGGCGCTGATGCTGCGCAAATCCCTGCGCTGGAGCCTGATTTACCTGCTCGAGGCAGTCGCCGTCCTTTTGGCACTGGCGATCTTCGGCATTGCCGCCATCCTGTGGCGTCTGTCCAGCGGTCCGGTGGAGCTCGACTTCCTGCGTGAGGATGCCCAGCAGATGCTGGCGCGGGCTTTCGAAGGCGATGTCGTGGCGCTCGGCCGGCTGCAGGCCGCCTTCGATCCGCAGACGCGGGCGCTCATGCTTATGGCTGGCGATGTCACGGTTGCCGACGAGACCGGTGATGTCATTGCTCGGGCCCCGCGCATTGAGGCCGGTCTCGCGGTCGATGCCCTTCTACTGGGCCGGCTGGAGCCGGTTGCGCTGAATATCCAGGGCGGGTCGCTGTCGCTCGTTCGCCGGGCCGACGGTGCTGTCGGGGCCGGACTGGGCAGTGCGGAGCGCGTGGCCGCCAATGCACAGCTGCCTGAACGGGGCGGTGATGAAAGCGCCAGCCTGTTCCAGCTTCTGGCCGATCCGCAGAATCCCGCCAGCCGTCTCAGCCGGCTGCAACATGTACGGATCGAACAGGCGGCCGTGCGGATTGTCGACGCCCAGAGCGGTATTGCCTGGCTGGTGGATGATGCCGGTGTACGCTTCGAGCGTGACGAGGCGCGCATTCTGGCCGAGATCGAGGGCCAGTTCGCGACACCGTCGGGCTTTGCGCCGGTCGAATTGCGCCTGCAGGCCGGCTCCGATCTGGAAACTCTGCTGTTCGAGGCCCGCTTCCAGCAGTTGTCACCCGCCGGCGTGCTGCCGGACAGCGGCCCCCTGGCGCCGCTGCGGGCAGTGGATGCACCGGTCTATCTGGACTTTGTCGTTGATGCGACACGCCAGGGCGGGATCCGGACCGCATCCATCGTGCTGGATGTGGGCGATGGTGAAATCCTGACCGGCGGCGAAGCCCGCCGGATCGCCGGCGCGCACCTCTCGGCCCGTTTTGACCCGGTCGAGAGTACGATGAGCATCCATGAGGGCTGGATCGAATCGGATGTGTTCTCGGCCCGCCTTGAGGGCGAGGTGACGGAGATCGGCGGTTATACCGGCGCCCTGCCGACGCGCGGCCGCTTCGATATCCGTGTCGGTGAAGGCTTCGTGGCGCTGGGCGATGTGTTTGAACGCGACCCGTCCTGGGAAGCGCTGATTGCCCAGGGCGAGATACGGCTGGACGAGTATGCAGCGACGCTCGACCGGCTCGAACTGGCTGTCGATACCATTCGCGCCGAGCTGGCCGGCGAGGTGTCACTGAGCCGCGCGGAGGATGGCCGCTTTCTTCCCAATCTGCGTCTGACAGGCCCGATCGTGGGCGATGTGCAACCCGAGACCGTACTCGCCTACTGGCCGGTCGAGCTGGCCGACAGTGCGCGCAGCTGGGTGCAAGAGCGCATTCTGGGTGGTCGCTTTTATAATGCGCGCTTCGATCTGGATCTGCGGGCCGACGATATAGAGGCCGAGCAGATGGACAATGAGCGCATGACGCTCAGCTTCGATTTCGAAGACGCCTCTGTCCTCTACATTTCCACCATGACGCCGCTGGTCGAAGGCCGCGGGCGCGCCGTCTTGCGCGGCAATGCGTTCGAGGTCGCGATGCAAAGCGGCCGTATCGGCGATATCGAACTGGTCGACGGCTTCGTCGATATCCCGCGGCTCAATCCGAAAGGCGCGATGGCGCGCTATGGCGGCGTGGCGCGCGGCGATGCGTCCGATATCCTGGCCCTGATTGACGAACCGCCGCTGCACCTGCCATCAGAATACGGGCTGGATCCGACGCTGGTCGGCGGGCAGGGCGAGATGCGTTTCGAGATCCGCCGGGCCATGCTGACCGATGTTCCGCCTGAGGAAATACCCTTCTTCATCGATGGCACGTTCAGCAATGTCAGCCTGAATGTTCCCGGCACCCCGATCGAGCTTACAGGCGGCGAGATCGCGATATCTGCGCGCCAGGAGGGTCTGGAAGCCTCGGGCGATGCGTTGTTCGGCGAGACCCCGGTCCATATCGACTGGACCGAGACATTCGGCCTGCCGGACGATGCCGCCTCGACCCGGATCGGTCTTTCAGCCGATGTCACGGCGGCAACGCTGGACGTCTTCAATATTCCGGTGCGCCGTTATTTCGACGGTCCCGTCCGTCTCACCGGCGAAGCCGTGTCCGACGGTCTGGATTTCCGGTCGATCGATCTTCGCGCCGATCTGGAGCAGGCGCTGCTGGAAACGCCCGGCGGTGTGTGGAGCAAGGCTGCCGGCGTGCCCGGCGAGGCCGAGCTGCGCATCTCCGTGGACGAGACCGGCCGCTATTCCGTCGACGCGCTGGCTGTCCGCAGTGAGGGGGTGGAGGTGACCGGCAGTCTCATCATGGCGGCGGGAACACGGCTGGAGCGCGTCGATCTCGACCGGCTTTTCATCGAGGGACTGGCGGATATCTCGGCGCGGCTCGTCGTGCCGGAAACCGCCGGTGCGCCGCTCGACCTGCAGCTGTCCGGCCAGTATGTCGATGTCTCCGATTTCGTGGCGCAGCTGACCTCGCTGGGCGAGGGTGGGGGTATGATGCCCCTGGCCGTGAATGCCGATATTGCGCGGCTCATCCTGTCCGAACGTTCGGTCCTGGACGATTTCAACCTGATCTGGCGCAGCGAAGTCGAGGGGATCCGTGCCTTCTCCGTTTCCGGCCAGACCATGAACGGCTCTTTCCAGGCGGCCTTTGGTGCCAGTGAACCCGGCGGAGCACGCGAATTCCGGCTGCAGGCGCCGAGTGTCGAACGGGTCGCCTCGCTGTTCGGGGTTGAATCCTATGCCCTGGGCGGACGCATGGCGATGCTCGGGTCAGCGCCCCCTCTGGGCACCGAGGGGCCTCTGTCGGCACGGCTCGAGATCACCGATCTGACGCTCGTCCGCGTGCCGATCCTGGCCCGGATTCTCGCTGCCGGCTCCTTCCAGGGACTTGCTGCGCTGCTTAATGGCGAAGGAATCGTCTTCGACCGCATCGATGCCGACCTGCTCTACGAGGACGGTCTCATGACCATCGGAGAGGCGCGTGCCGCGGGCAATGCGCTCGGCGTGACAGCTGCAGGAACAATCGATTTTGCATCCGAACGGGCCGCGATCGACGGCAATCTCGCACCGTCCTACGCGCTCAACTCGATGTTCGGCGGGGTGCCGGTGATCGGTGACATCCTGGTCTCCCGTCCCGGGGAAGGCGTGATCGGTATCACCTATTCCGTCGAGGGGCCGTTCGACAGCCTGACAGTCTTTGCCAATCCGCTTTCCGCCCTGGCGCCGGGCCTGCTGCGCCGGATTTTCGAGGGCACGGCCGCTGAACGCGCCGCCCGCGAACGAGCCCGCGATGCCGGTGTGGAGGAGGCCGCTCCCGAGCCGGAAGACACGCCTGAAGAAACAGGTCCGGACGATTAACTCCACCTCCCTCTACCTCGGGAGAGAGATCGAGGGAGAGGGGAAACACCGCGTATGGCGATCACGCGCCGGCGTCGGGATGTCCTCTCATCCGCCCTTCGGGCACCTTCTCCCCGCGGAAGAAGGGTATGTACGACCCCGCCTCCTACGCCGGCTTGGCCAGGGCGTGGCGCTTCTTGCCGATCGACAGCTTGATCGCGCCGTCGACGACCAGATCCGCCGTTGGACGGGCGAAGGGATCGGTCAGCGGCGCATCGTTGACCTTGGCGGCACCGGCCTTCATGTGACGGCGCACCTCGCCGTTCGAACCGGCCAGGCCGGCGTCGACGAACAGGCCGACCAGCGTCACGGTCTCGTCCGACATGTCGAAGGTGACGGTGGGCAGCGCGTCGCCCGCACCACCACCGGCAAAGGTCTGTTTCGCGGTTGCCTCGGCCTCGCGGGCGGCATCGGCACCGTGCAGCAGCGTGGTCGCCTCATTGGCCAGGCGCACCTTGGCATCGTTGATTTCGGCGCCCTCCAGTGCTTCCAGCCGGGCAATCTCGTCCAGCGGCAGATCGGTGAACAGGCGCAGGAAACGGCCGACATCGGCGTCCTCGGTATTGCGCCAGAACTGCCAGTATTCGTACGGGCTGCGCATGTCGGCATTCAGCCAGACCGCGCCATCCATCGTCTTGCCCATCTTGGCGCCCGACGCCGTCGTCACCAGTGGCGTGGTGAAGCCGTAGACTTCCTTCTGGTCGACCCGGCGGCACAATTCCACGCCGTTGACGATATTGCCCCACTGATCGCCGCCGCCCAGCTGCAGCGTGCAGCCGGTGCGCCGGTTGAGTTCCAGGAAGTCGACGGCCTGCAAGAGCATGTAATTGAATTCCAGGAAGGTCATCGGCTCTTCGCGCGACAGGCGCTGTTTCACCGACTCGAAGGTGAGCATGCGGTTGATGGTGAAATGCGTGCCGAAGCGGCGCAGGAATTCCAGATAGCCGAACTCGGAGAACCACTCATTATTGTCGACGACAATGGCATCCGTCGGACCGTCGCCGATCGACATAAGCCGCGAGAAGGGCTGGAGGATGCTCGCCTTGTTGGCCGCGATCTGTTCGTCGTCCAGCATGGCGCGGACCTTGTCCTTGCCCGTCGGATCGCCGATCTTGGTCGTCGCGCCGCCCATCAGGATGATCGGCTTGTGCCCGGCCTGCTGCATGCGGCGTAGCATCATGATCTGCACCAGCGAGCCGACATGCAGCGAGGACGCCGTGGCGTCGAATCCGATATAGCCCGTCATCACACCTTCGCTGGCCGCCCTGTCGAGGCCTTCAAGGTCGGTGGACTGGAAATGATAGCCGCGCTCGACGAGCACGCGCACGAGTTCGGACTTGTAATCGCTCATGATCGCTCTCCTGATAGAGCGCTTCTAGGTCGAGCTTTGCGCCGAGAAAAGAGGGGCCGCACATGAAACGCGTGATCGGACTGATGAGCGGCACCTCGCTGGACGGTATCGATGCCGCCCTGATCGAGACCGATGGTGTGCGCATCGCGTCCTTCGGACCCGGTGAGACCGTGCCCTATACCCGCGAGGACCGGGCGATCCTGCAGGCTGCCGTGGATGCTGCGCTGGACTGGCAGTTCACCGGCCCGGCGCCGGACTTCCGCCGCGCCGAGGCCGTGCTGACCGACCGCCACGCCGAAGCCGTCGAGCGCGTAGCCGCCGCGGCCGGCCTGGATATGGACGCGGTCGACCTGGTGGGATTTCACGGCCAGACCGTGCTGCACCGGGCGCCGGGGGCCGGCAGCAGCGGGCAGACGCTGCAGATTGGCGACGGAGGCAAACTGGCCAGCCGGCTCGGCGTCGATGTCGTCCATGACTTCCGTACCGCCGACATGCTGGCCGGCGGGCAGGGCGCGCCCCTGGCGCCGCTCTATCACCGCGCTCTGGCCGATCATGCCGGGCTGGACGGGGCAGTTGCCGTCCTCAATCTGGGCGGTGTCGCGAATGTGACCTGGATGGCATCGGACCGCGATCCGGTCGCTTTCGATACGGGGCCGGCCAACGGGCTGATCGACGCCTGGTGTGCCCGCCATACCGGTGAGGCGTTCGACCGTGACGGGGCGCTGGCCGCGTCCGGACGGGTGCATGATGCCACGCTGGACGATCTGCTGCAGCATCCCTTCCTCGCCCTCGCGCCACCCAAATCGCTCGACCGCTGGGACTTCACCCTCGAACCCGTCCGCAATCTCTCCGCGCCCGACGGCGCTGCCACGCTGACGGCCTTCACGGCCCGCAGTGTCGCTGATTCCATCGGCCGGCTGGGCCGGCCGGACCGTCTTCTGGTCACCGGCGGCGGCCGGCTGAACCCGACCCTGATGCGGATGCTGGGCGAACATCTGGGCGTTGCGGCCGAACCGGTCGAGGCCGTCGGCTGGCGCGGCGATCTCCTGGAAGCTGAGGCTTTCGCCTGGCTGGCGGTCCGCGTCGAACGCGGCCTGCCCACCAGCCTCCCCTCAACCACCGGCGCCCGTCACCCCGTCTCCGGCGGCCGCATCTCGCGGGTGTGAGACGCTGCCTTCCTCCCCGGGTGTGGTGATAAAAAGGCTTCAGGCCCGACGCCGGAAGAATCAAGAGAATGCACACAAAAGCCTGCTCCCTTTCGCTCTGAGTCGCGTTAGGTCTGGTACGACCTGTTGCTGCCGGAGATTGCCGACGCATGAGCTACGACCAGATCTTCCTGTTTGTCCTGCTGGGCATTGTCTTCGCGATGCTGGTCTGGGGGCGGGTGCGCTATGATCTTGTCGCGTTTGCGGGACTCGTCATTGCGGTGATCGGCGGGGTGGTGCCGGTACAGGATGCCTTCGCCGGCTTCGGACACGAGGCGGTGATCATTATCGCGCTGGTGCTGATCGTATCGCGGGCGATGACCAATGCGGGGGCGGTCGAGCTTGTCGCGCGCTTCGTGCTGTCCTCGACCCGCTCCCTGCCATCCCATGTCGGTCTGATCTCGGTCGTTGGCGCAGCGCTGTCGGCCATCATCAACAATGTCGCCGCGCTGGTCATGCTGATGTCGCTGGACATGGAGGCCGCACGCAAGGCCAAGCGCTCGGTCGCCCAGAGCCTCATGCCGCTTTCCTTCGCGACCATTCTGGGTGGGATGATCACGCTGATCGGGACACCGCCGAACATTGTTGTGGCACAGTTTCGCGACCGGGCGCTGGGCGAGCCGTTCTCGATGTTCGATTTTTCGCCCGTCGGCCTGATCTGCGCCGTGGTCGGCATCGGCTTCGTCACCTTGGTGGGCTGGCGCCTCATTCCCAAGGGTGACGCCCGCACCATGGCCGGGGAGGGGGCGGGCAATGTCTTTGTCGCCGAGGCCGGGGTAAAGGCGGATTCGAAATCCATTGGCCAGACCCCGGCCGACCTCTATCCGCTCGCCGACAGCCATGATGTCACCATTCTCGGCCTGGTGCGGCGCGGCAAGCGCCTGGGCGGGTTTGCCGCGGGAGAGGAAATCCGCAAGAGCGATCATCTGGTTCTGGAAGGCGATCCGGCCTCGATCGAGGCCTTCATCGGGGCGGCCGAACTCAACCCGCCAGGCGCGGACGCGCATGAAGGCCTGACAGGCAAGTCGCTGGCGCTGATCGAGGCTATCGTGCCCCATGATGCCCGGGTGGTCGGGCGGACCGCGACAGACCTGCGGCTGCTCTACCGCCGCGGCGTGACCCTGCTCGGGATTTCCCGCCAGGGCCGCCGTTTTCGCCAGCGGGTCCGCAAGCTGCCGATCCGGGCCGGCGATCTCGTCCTGCTGCTCGGGCC
Organism: Pseudomonadota bacterium; assembly: GCA_036231565.1. Classification (GTDB taxonomy): domain Bacteria; phylum Pseudomonadota; class Alphaproteobacteria; order Caulobacterales; family Maricaulaceae; genus Maricaulis. The sequence continues at coordinate 70,078 of JAZAHA010000014.1, read as the reverse complement.
GGAAAGCCGGGTGAATGACGCCGCCGAATGGCTGGGTGTGCTGCCGCTGGCGGAGCGGCGCCACAGCGTTGTCCAGCGTTCCAAGGCGCTGATGACGATCGGCATTTTCGTCGCGGCGGTCGCGGCTGCGGTGATGGGGTTCGTGCCACTGGTCGTCGCGCTGGCTGCCGTGGTGATCCTCTATGCCCTGTTGAATATCGTCGGGCCCAGCGAAGTCTATGAAGCGGTGGAATGGCCGGTCCTGGTGCTGCTGGGCTCGCTGATCCCGCTCGGTCTGGCGCTGGAGGAAACCGGCGGTACCCAGCTGATTGCGCAGGGTATTCTTTCGCTGACGGGAACGCTTCCGGTCTGGGCCATCCTTGCGATCCTGATGATGGTGACGATGACGCTGTCGGATTTCCTCAACAATGTTGCCACCGCCCTGATCGCCGCCCCGGTCGGGCTGAACATTGCGCGGTCGCTGGAGGTCAATCCGGACGCCTTCCTGATGGGGGTGGCCGTGGCCGCTTCCTGTGCCTTCCTGACGCCCATCGGGCACAAGAATAACACGATCATCATGGGGCCGGGCGGATACCGGTTCGGCGATTACTGGCGCATGGGCCTGCCGCTGGAAATCCTGATCATTGCCGTGGGGGTTCCTGCCGTGCTGACTTTCTGGCCACTCTGAGGAGCTCCGCGAAACGCTTGTCTTGCAACGTGATCCGGTGAAAATCGCGCGATGGAACTGATTGAAACCGTCCAGCGGCTTACCGCCGCCCTTGCCATCGGTATTCTCGTCGGTGTTGTGCGCGGCTGGCAGGAGCGCGAGCATCGCGATGACGGTATCCGCCGTGCCGGTGTACGCACATTCGGTCTGGCCGGCCTGCTCGGCGGGCTGGCGGGACATCTGCTTGCGCTGTCTGGTCCTGTACTGCCTGCCGTGCTGCTGTCCCTGTTCGGCGGGGCGGTGATCGTTGTGCGGCTGCGCGAGGTCGAGATTGTGGAGGATTTCAGCCTCGCCGGAGTGACGGCAGCGCTGGCGGTCTTCGTGCTCGGTGCCATTGCCGTATCCGGCGACATGGAAATCGCCGGAGCAGGGGCGGTGGCTGTGGCGATCGTGCTGGCTGCCCGGCGCAGCGCTCATGCCTTCCTGGAAAAGCTCACCTGGCTGGAATTGCGGGCGGCGCTGGTGCTGCTCGCGATGACATTGATCGCCCTGCCGCTTCTGCCCAACCGCACGATCGACCCCTGGGACGCGCTGAACCCGTTCGAGCTCTGGCTCCTGACCGTCATGATCGCGCTGATTTCCTGTACCGGCTATGCTGCGATCCGTATTGCCGGTCCATCGCGAGGGATCGTTTTTGCCGGCGCTGCAGGCGGCCTGGCATCGTCGACTGCCACCACGCTTTCCTTCGCCCGTTTCGCAGTCAAGACACCGGACAATGCCAGCCGCTTGGCGGCCGGGGCGATTATTGCCGGTGCGCTCTCGGCCGGCCGCGTGGCGATCATCGGCGGAGCGCTGGCACCTCAGCTGGCCCGGCCGCTCGGCCTCGCCATGGCGCCCGTCGTGGTGATTTTCCTCGCGGCGGCGTGGCTGCTGATGCGGCGCAACCAGTCTGGTGGAAAAACGCCGGGACTGACCTTGGACAACCCGCTCGACCTGGCAGGTGTTCTCCGTTTCGGTGCCTTGCTGGGCGTCGTGACCCTGGCCTCCCGCCTGCTGCTGGACTGGCTGGGGGCGGGAACGCTTTTCCTCGTCGCCGCGGTGTCGGGACTGGTGGATGTCGATGCCATCACCCTGTCGACGGCGCGGCTGGCCGGTGGCGAGGTTGCAGCGGGCACCGCCGCGGCCGCCGTTCTGCTCGCCGTTGCGGTCAACATGGTCGCCAAGGCGGTGCTCGCGCTGGTGGCTGGCGGCCGCGGATACGGCATGCCGCTCGCGGTTGTCACCGGCCTCGGTGTGCTGGGCGGTGCTGCCGGGCTGGCCCTGCAGCAGCTCCTTCCAGGCGCCTGATCAACGCCGGCGATTTGCCGATTGCATCCGCTGCGGGGCGGGCGCATGATGAACCGCCGCCTTTGTTTTCAAGGACGTGCACATGAGTTCCGGAAAATCCCAACAATACCCCGTCAAGGCCTACAAGGACGAGGATTTCATCAATGCGCCCGAAGGGCGCCCGGTGAGGATCCTCGCCGAATACCTCGAGCCCAAGGCCCGTTTCGCCGAATACAATGTACAGGACACGATCCTGTTCTTCGGTTCGGCCCGGATCCGGTCTCGTGAAGAGGCCGAGGCCGAACTCGATGCTCTGCGCAAGGCGGGCGACGACGAGACGCCGGCACTGAACAAGCTCAAACTCTCCGGCTACTATGAATCCACCCGCGAGCTCGCGGCCCGCCTGACGCAATGGTCGAAGAGCCTGCGCGACAAGTCGGGCCGGCGCTTTGTGATCTGCACGGGGGGCGGGCCGGGAATCATGGAGGCCGCCAATCGCGGGGCATCCGAAGCGCATGGCGACAATATCGGCCTGGGCATCTCGCTGCCCTTCGAACAGGGCAATAATCCCTGGGTCACGCATGCGCTCAGCTTCGAGTTCCATTACTTCTTCACGCGCAAATTCTGGTTTCTCTATCTCGCCAAGGCGCTGGTGCTGATGCCCGGCGGTTTCGGTACGATGGACGAGTTGTTCGAGACGCTGACCCTCCTGCAGACCCGCAAGATCAAGAAGCGAGTGCCGGTCGTGCTGTTCGGTACCGAATACTGGGACAAGGTGATGAATCTCGAGACCATGGTCGAGTTCGGCACGATCGACGCCAAGGATCTGGAGCTGATCTACCGTACCGACTCTGTCGACGATGCCTTCGCCTACATCACCCGGGAACTGGCCGAGCATGCCCTGCCGCACCCGGGCGGCCGGTTGTAGGCTTGGCGATTGCCGGGCCGCGGCGGCGGCATCACAATTTTTGTTTCCCCCTTGCCAAGTGCGGCGATTTGAATCACGTTGGGCATGTGAACAATGTTCACTAAAGATAATGATTGGTCGCACCTGGGGAGGTAACGCGCCATGGGAACGCTCCGCGAGCTGTATCCGATGCCGGAAATCGACAAGCACTGGTCGGTTCCGCAGCAATTCGATGCCACGTTCGACTTCGAATACGATGAAGGTCGCACGACGCTCATGCACCTGTACCAGAAGGGCAAGGACATGCAGTGGGATGCGGTCAACCGCATCGACTGGACGCAAGAGCTCGACTTCGAAAATCCGATGCAGCTGCCCGATGAAGGCGTTGCGCTGCACGGCTCCCCGATGTGGGAGAAGATGACGAAGAAGGAGAAGATCGAGTTCCGCCGTCATGCCCAGGCCTGGAACATCTCCCAGTTCATGCAGGGCGAGCAGGCGGCGCTGATCTGCGCGGCGAAGATCGTCGAGTCGGTGCCGGACCTGGACGCGAAATTCTACGCTGCGACCCAGGTGATGGACGAGGCGCGTCATGTCGAGGCCTACAAGAAGCTGATGCAGAAATTCGGCGTCGCCTATCCGATGACCGAACCGCTGCGCCAGCTCGTCGATGAGGCGCTGCGCGACAGCCGCTGGGACTTTACCTATCTGGCCATGCAGGTCGTGATCGAGGGGCTGGCACTCGCCGCCTTCGGCACGATCCGCGATCTCGCCCAGAACCCGCTGGCACGCATGGTCAATGCCTATGTGATGGAAGACGAGGCCCGTCACGTCGCCTTTGGCCGTCTCTCCCTGCGCGACTATTATCCGCAGCTCACCCAGGCCGAGCGCGACGAGCGCGAGGAATTCCTGGTCGAGGCCTGCTACCACATGCGCGACCGGTTCGAGGCGCGTGAGGTCTACGAGACGCTCGGCCTGCCGGTCGAGGAATGCGTCGCCTGGGCGGCCCAGTCGGAGATCCAGAAACTGTTCAAGACGATGCTGTTCCAGCGCATCGTTCCGGTGGTTAAGGATATCGGGCTGTGGGGGCCGAAAATCCAGAAGGCCTATGCTGATATGGGTGTGTTGCACTATGCCGACCAGGATCTCGATACGCTGGCCCAGCAGGACGAAGCGATCGCCAAGGATCTGGACACCAAGCACCAGGATGTCCGCACAGCCTATGTGAAGGCGGTCGCCGGAGCCGCCGAATAAACTTGGCGCCGTATTGCCGGAAGCACTCGCCTGCTTCCGGTGTGGCGCGCCTGAGGGGACCCCGTTGCGGGTCCCTTTTTCGTGAGTGCTCTGGTGTGAGCCCGGCCGCGGACCTACATGCCCCGGCGAGGAGGCTCGCCATGTCCGTAAAGCTTCGTCCGGCCACGCCGGAAGACATCCCCGTGCTGCAGCGCTGGGACAGCCAGCCGCATGTCGCCGCCGCCACTGGCAGCGATGCACCGCCGGACTGGGCCGAAGATATCGGTCTGACGAGCCCGGCCTTCCAGACGTTGATCGGTGAATATCGCGGCCGTCCGTTTGGTGTCGTACAGATCATAGACCCGGCCGAAGAACCGACCCACTACTGGGGTGATTGCGAGCCCGGTCTGCGAGCCATCGATATCTGGATCGGCGAAGCTGACTGTCTGGGGCAGGGGCTGGGTACCCAGATGATGACTCAGGCGATCGAGCGCTGTTTTGCGGCGCCCGAGGTCACCGCGATCCTGATCGATCCCCTTGCAACCAACACCGATGCCCAGCGCTTCTATCGCCGCTTGGGCTTTGAAGAGGTCGGACCGCGCCGCTTCGGGGAGGACGACTGCACGGTCATGCGACTTGCGCGCGCGGCCTGGGCGAGGCGCGGAAAGCCGGATCAGTGACCCGGATCTGTCGCCAGCGGCATTGCTGACAGATCGATATCGAAACGGGCCGTACTGCCGGTTGCGCTGCGGTCGAACGCGAACTGACCGTTCAGCGAGCGGGCGCGCAGGCGGCAATTGTCCAGGCCGTGCCCGTCATCGCTCCCGGGCAGGGCGTCTTGCGGCTTGGCGGTGCCGTTGTCGGTGATCAGCGCCGACAGCCGTCCACCAGTGAGCGTCGTCCGGATCGTGACGCGGTCTCCGCCGGAATGCCTGATAGCGTTGCTGATGCTTTCGCGGAACAATGCAAGCACGTGCCGATAGACAGCGTAGTCGAGCGGGCAGCCCGTTTCGAGATCATCCGGGGGCCAGTCCAGTGTGAAGCCGGCGGCTTCGCAGCGGGAACGGGATTCCTCCCGCAGGTCGGCCAGCAGGTCAGCGAGCTGCCGCGGCTTTCCAGCGAGGCCCGTAACGATGGTGCGGATGTCAGCCATGGCTTCGCGTACGTCCCGGCGCATGCCATCGGTATCGGACCGGTGCAGGCTGATCATCAGCCGGCCGCTGACATCATCATGCAGGTCGCGGGCGATGCGGTGCCGTTCCTCGTTCACGCCGGCGAGGTAGGCGTCACGCGTTGCGATAAGTCGTTTCGTCATGCGTATCAGTGCCGCCGCCGTATGAAGGTCGCCCGCCACAAACGGGCGTCGCCCACTATCGGCATGGCGGCACAGCAGGGCCGGGGCGCCGCCGAGCGAGGGTAGGTGCAGGACAGTCCCGTTCTGCGCAATAAGGGGCGCCGGAACCGGGTTTGGGTCGGCCTCGATCTCAAGTGGCTGAAAGCTCGCCTCGACGGCCGCGCGCCAGCTTTCCGATCTCTGTTCATCGTTGGCGGCAAAGACCAGATCGGCGGCTCGCGAGAGAGCGTGCTGAACCACGGTCAGCCGCCTGCGTTCCTGGCGCCGCGCCAGCCATTCCCGCAGCGGGAAATAGACCAGTGCTGCTCCGGCAAAAGCGACCCCGAGCGCCACATCCTGCTGCCGGGTCACAAAGGTGAGCAGGGCGATGTCGACCAGCAGGATTGCTGCAAGGAAGGCAACCGAGAGGACGGTGTTTCTTACCCACCCGTCGAGCGATAGCAGGCTGGTGCGCACGATCGCCGCGCCGATCCCGCAGTAGATCAACACGAAAAGGGGAAAGGCGGTGTCTTCGTCCAGACCGACCTTCACCACGCCGGACACGGGTAGAAGAACCATCAGGGCGTAGAGAGTTATGCCCAGGAGAATGGTCGCGAGAAGAACAATCAGGGATGGCCGTATGACGGGGTCCCTGCGCCCGATCCAGAACTGGGTGCCCACCAGAGCCAGAAGCACCAGATACTCCACCATCTGGACGGAGTACGAGATCCGGGCGTCGACCAGATACCCGAGAGCAACACAGGCCAACGTGGCAATGCCGCTCGCTGCTGCCGCTGCGAGGGCCGTCCGGGGTGCGAGAAGAGGCTTCGGAAAGAGCAGGAAGACAAAGACGAAAGCGAGCCCGAAACCATGCAGCACGACACCGTTGAGCAGGCTCGTTGCGACGGAAAGTTCGGGCCATGTCATCAAGCCGAATTTCAGGGATACGCGGTGCGTCAGTTCCGACGCAAGCAATGTGCTCCCCACGACTCCGTAGCTGAGCGCGGCCGGGAGTTGTGGCCGTGAGGCCCAGACGGCAAGCCCGAACAGTCCGCCCAGCAGGGCGCTCGCGAGACCCATCCAGTCACTGGCATCGAGCTCGTCCAGCCGGGTGGAGCGAGGCTGAACTTCACGGCTATGCAGCGTGCCGGACAGGTCGGTGAAACTCACCGACGTGCCCAGACCTGCTCGCAGATGGGCTGCCAGCTGCTGACGCTGCGGGGATGCGAATGCCGGGTCCGATGCCAGTTGTGCGGCCGGGAGTACCAGTTGTTCGCCGGAAATCCGGCTGAAGAAGACGGGAGCACTGGCGGCCAGGTCGTAGGGTTCGCCGTCAATGGTTATCACGATGCCGTCATGGTTGCCGGCAGCCTCGGCTGTCATATTCGTGCTGCCGAGCGACAGTATGAACCAGACAGAACCCAGCACGGCCAGCACCATTATGACCGCGGCAAGGCGGGCAATGGTGTGCGGGGCATGATAGGTCTGCCGGCTCGCGTGGGTTGGCGTTGAAGTCTCTATCGTCTCGCCGGCTTCGTTGCCGCCCCCGATTCCCCGTCGACCCGGAGGTTACTCCACATCCGCGCGATTGCGCACTGCAAAACCGGCTCAATCCTCATTGAAGCTGTAGGGTGAGGCGCGCAGCATGTGGCTGTCGAGCACGAGCTTGCGGTTGAGCGGCGGGAAGGCGCGCTGGGCGCAGTCTTCCCGGTCGCACAGGCGGCAGGTGATGCCGACGGCCGCCGGTGTGACGCTTGCAACGGCGTCCGCATGGACGATCTTCGGTGCGTGTTCGAGTGCACATCCCAGAGCGATGGCGTGAACCACCGGCGGGTGCCCGACCGGGGCGGGCGATAGCTGACCGCGCGCGAGGGAGAGCATCGCCGTGCCGTCGGGCAGTTCGAATGTCTGGGCTATCAGGCGTTCGGGGGTGTGCAGGGCGTCGTAGAGATTCCATTTCGGGCACCCCCCGCCCGATCGCGCAAAGGGCATGATGCCGCCGCCGAAGCGTTTGGACACATTCCCCGCGCTGTCGACGCGGATCATGAAGAAGGGCAGGCCGCGGGCGCCGGGCCGCTGCAGCGTCGTCAGACGATGGCAGATCTGTTCGAAGCTGACCTCGAAGCGCCGCTGCAGCCGGTCGATATCGTAACGCGTACCCTCGGCGGTCTTCAGGAAGGGCGCATAGGGCATGTGAACCGCGCCAGCGAAATAATTCGCCAGGCCGACCCGATACAGCTTGCGGCCTTCTTCGGCCGGCAGATGCGGTTCGCTGGCCAGCTTGTCCAGCGTGTCGCCGAGTTCCAGATTGGCCAGCACGACTGCCATGTGAAAGGCGCGCGAGCCCGCCGAGAGCGCCTCGGAGAGGAGAAGGCGGCGGCCGTGAAAGTCGAGACGGCGGCGCGCGCCGGCCATGACATCCTCGTCCAGCACGCGCATGGTAAAACCATGGGTATGTTGCAGGTAGTCGGCCAGTTGCTGTTCGCGCCGGTGAGTGCGCAAACCGATCCGCTCGACGAGTGCCTCGGCCGCTTCCTCCAGTTCGGGGAAGTGGTTCTGACGCGCGTCCAGCGCGTCGCGCACGCTTTCCAGCACGGCGCCGGGGCCACCCGTGGCCGCGCCGGGGCCGGACATGCGCGTGGCGAGATCGGCCGTCGCGGCTGTGGTCTCGCGATAGGCCTGGAAGAGGCGGGCAAAGGCTTCGGCAGCGCGCGGCTGGCTGTCGGCAAATTCGGACAATTCCATCCGGTCGAGCCCCAGGCCGGAGAGGACGGGATCGGCCGCCGCTTCCTGCAAGTCAGCCACTAGCTGGCGGTCGCTCTCATTGGCAAAGGCGCGCACATCGACGTCGAAAGCGTCGGCGAGGGCCAGCAGGACTCGGGCCGTGACCGGCCGCTGATTGCGCTCCAGCAGGTTGAGATAGCTGGCTGACAGCCCCAGAGCCTCGGCGGCCTCGGCCTGGGTCAGTCCGCGTTCACGGCGCAGGCGGCGCAGACGCGCGCCGGCAAAGATCTTTTCAAGGCCCTGTCCGTCATTCATTTTTGTGTCCAGATTTACAAAGTGACACTATGACAATGTAATTATCATACACTGCATCCTCTTTATAGGAAAAGCCATATCGACACCATCCCTGCCGTTTGACAGCTTCGTTGCAACGCAACAGGCATCTGCCCCAACCCGTCAGGGAGACAAGAATGACGACTTTCAAGGATCTGGTTCCGAGTGCTCCGGAAGGCCGTTTCGACGGTATCGAGCGTCCCTACACGCCCGAAGACGTCGCCAAGCTGCGCGGCTCCGTGCAGATCCAGCACACGCTGGCCGAACGCGGTGCGGTGAAGCTGTGGGAGCTCCTCAAGACCGAGCCCTACATCAATGCGCTGGGTGCCCTGTCCGGCAATCAGGCCATGCAGATGGTCCGGGCCGGCCTGAAGGCGATTTACCTGTCGGGCTGGCAGGTTGCTGCCGATGCGAACACGGCCGGCGCCATGTATCCCGACCAGTCGCTCTATCCGGCCAATTCCGCGCCGGAACTGGCCAAGAAGATCAACCGCACCCTGCAACGTGCCGACCAGATCGAAGTATCGGAAAACGGCAAGCCGAGCCGCGACTGGTTCGCGCCGATCGTTGCTGACGCGGAAGCAGGCTTCGGCGGCACGCTGAACTGCTTCGAGATCATGAAGGCCTTTATCGAGGCGGGTGCTTCCGGCGTTCACTTTGAAGACCAGGTCGCAGCCGAGAAGAAGTGCGGTCACCTGGGCGGCAAGGTGCTGATCCCGACCAGCCAGCACGAGCGCAACCTCGCTGCGGCGCGTCTCGCTGCCGACGTGATGGGCGTGTCGACGATCACCGTTGCCCGCACCGATGCGGAATCGGCCACGCTGATCAATTCCGACATCGACGAGCGCGATCACGAATTCATCGATTTCGATGCCGGGCGGACGCCGGAAGGCTTCTTCCGCCTGAAGGAAGGCATGGGTGTCGATCACTGCATCAAGCGCGGTCTGGCCTATGCGAAGGTGGCCGACCTGCTGTGGTGGGAAACCTCCAAGCCGAACCTGGACGAGGCCAAGCGTTTCGCCGAGGCGATCCAGAAGGCCTATCCGGGCAAGATGATGGCCTATAACTGTTCGCCGTCTTTCAACTGGGAAGCCAATCTCGACAAGGCGACGATCGAGACCTACCAGCGCGAGCTGGGCGCGATGGGCTACAAGTTCCAGTTCGTCACCCTGGCCGGCTTCCACCAGCTCAATCACGGCATGTTCGAACTGGCCCGCGGCTACAAGGATCGTGGCATGGGGGCGTATTCCGAGCTGCAGCAGGCCGAATTTGCCTCGGAAGCCGATGGCTACACCGCAACGCGCCATCAGCGCGAAGTGGGTACCGGCTATTTCGACAAGGTCAATCTGGCCATCTCCGGGGGCACATCGTCGACGACGGCGATGGGCGCTTCGACCGAGACCGCGCAGTTCCACGCTGCCGAATAGAGCACAGGCCCTGCCCGAGCCTGTACACCGGGGTGCGCATCCCCAAGGCGCACCCCGGCCCTGCCTCCAACCCCACAGGAGCAAGCCATGACTCTCATTGCACCGTCCGGCGTCGAAGTTCTGGGCCATCTTGAGCCCGGCTATGGCGACATCCTCACACACGAGGCGCTCACCTTCCTCGCCGGCCTGCATCGCCGGTTCGAGAAACGCCGCCAGTCCCTGCTGCGCTATCGCAAGGAACGCCAAGCCGAGCTCGATCAGGGAGCGCTGCTGATGTTTCCGCACGAGACGGCCGATATCAGGGCCGGTGAGTGGACCGTACGGCCCGCGCCTGCCGATCTGCAGGACCGCCGGGTGGAAATCACTGGCCCTGTCGATCGCAAGATGGTGGTCAATGCGCTCAACTCCGGCGCCAAGTGCTTCATGGCCGACTTCGAGGACGCGACCGCGCCGCTCTGGTCCAACCTGCTGGACGGGCAGATCAACCTGCGCGACGCGATCCGCCGCGAGATCGATTTCACCGACGAGAAATCCGGCAAGCGCTATCAGGTGAGCGATGACGCCGCCGTCCTGATCGTCCGCCCGCGCGGCTGGCATCTGGACGAACGTCACGTCCATATCAATGGCCACGCGCTGTCCGGTTCACTGTTCGATTTCGGTCTCTATGTCTTCCACAATCATGCGGCGCTGAAGGCGCGCGGCACTGCGCCGTACTTCTACCTGCCCAAGCTGGAAAGCCGGCTGGAAGCACGCCTGTGGAGCCTGGTCTTCCAGCATGCCGAGGACGAGCTGGGCCTGGAGCGTGGTACGCTGCGCGCGACCGTGCTGATCGAGACCCTGCCGGCCGCCTTCGAGCTCGACGAGATCCTCTACGAGCTGAAGGACCATATCGTCGGTCTTAATTGTGGCCGCTGGGATTATATCTTCAGCTATATCAAGCGCCTGCGGTCACGCGCAGAACACGTTCTGCCGGACCGTTCGGCGGTGACCATGACCGTGCCTTTCATGGCGGCCTATTCGCGCCGGGTGATCTCGGTCTGCCATCGCCGCGGCGCCCACGCCATGGGCGGCATGTCGGCCTTCATCCCGGTCAAGGGCGATGAGAAGGCCAATGCCGCGGCCACCGAACAGGTGCGCCAGGACAAGCTGCGCGAAGTGAAGAACGGCCATGACGGCACCTGGGTGGCTCACCCGGACCTCGTGCCGGTCGCGATGGAGATCTTCGACCAGCACATGAAGGGGCCGAACCAGATCGATCGTCCGGCCGATCCGCACGAGCTTCCGGTGACGACCCAGCAATTGCTGGCGGCTCCCGAGGGCGACATCACGGATCATGGCGTCAGCGACAATATCGACGTCGCCATCCGCTATATCGCCGCCTGGCTGGGCGGTCGCGGAGCCGTGCCGATCCGCAATCTGATGGAGGATGCGGCAACGGCCGAGATCGCCCGCGCTCAGCTGTGGCAATGGCGCCGTTTCGACAAGTCCACCAAGGAAGGCACAGCGATCACCGCGGCATTTCTGGAAAACAAGATCGCCGACATCTGTGCGGCCATCCAGGACGAAGTCCCCGGCCAGGACGAGCTGTGCGACCGGATCCAGACGGCGGCAGACATCCTGTCGGAACTGGTCCTGTCGGACGAGTTCACCGAATTCCTGACCCTGCCGGCCTATGACCGGATCACGGCAGAGCTCAAGGCGCCGATGCGTCTGATGGAGTTCGAGGACTGAATGAATAACAGGAGCTGATGGCGGTTGGTCGTCTCAGGCGCGGGGCCCGGTCCAGGCATCAAGCCAGGATCGGGCTTCGCCGTATTCGGCGAACACCCGGAACTGGCCGCCGACCAGGAAGCCCTTGGTCTGGAACAGCATGGCCTGGTCCTTGTGCCGCTCGGCATGGAAGACATGGGCGGCTTTCAGGCGGGCCCCCGGCATGCGGAACCAGTCATCTGTCAACGCCATGAACTCGATCGTCGAAAGGGCAATCTCGGCCTCGCGCCAGTCGGCGAGGAGGGCCGAATAGCCTGCGCTCTCCTCCGAGATGCGCGCCAGGTCTTCGGCAGCCTCGCCGGGTGTCAGCGTCCCGGAAAAACGGACAAGAAGAAGACTGGCCGGAGAACCGGCTTCCAGAATGACGGGCATGGTACTCACCAAAACGCTACACGCCAACAGGGCGGTATCGTCGGTAACAGTGCCATATCGAGTCGGGGAAGGCCGGGCTGCAGCCATTTACCCGTGCAAGACAGCCCGTAATTCTAGCCGGTCACCGGCGTTGCAACCGGGCGTGTATATCCGCACAGGTCCGCGAGCTTCCAGCCCTCCGCCGTCATCTCGAAACGGCAGGACAGATAATCACGCCGGGATACGCCATAGGGCGGCGGGGCATCGGCGAGTGGTGTTTCCGGCGGCGGCGCGACACGGCTGTAGCTCGCCTGGGGATAGACCAGGACCTGACGCACCGTTTCGCTGTCCGGCGCCGACGGATCGTCGATGATACAGAGGGGGGGCTGGGACAGCAGGCCGACCACAGTGCCCTCAGTGATCCCGTCATAGCCCCACAAGTGTCCGCGCACGGCCGGCGTCCCGCCGGTCAGAGCATTGCGGAGTGCACCGGGCGCTGTGGCTGCGGCGAGCGCATTGGGGTTGTGGCTGATCACGCCAGAAAACGCGGCCATTTCGTAGGAGTGAGGCGCCCGGCAGGCGGGAACGGTCTCCGTCGCGCAGCCGGCAAGCAGCGCCGTGGCTCCGGTGGTTAGGACGGCAAGTCGAATACGCAAGGCTTGAACTCCGGTCACTGGAACGTCCCGCCTCCGCTATAGCCGGTTTCCCCGGCAACGGCGAGAGGCGAGAGGGCGGCTAGCGATTCTTGCGGTTCGCGATCAGGTCTTCGACCACCGACGGATCCGCGAGTGTCGACGTGTCACCCAGATTGGAGAAGTCGTTCTCCGCGATCTTGCGCAGGATGCGCCGCATGATCTTGCCGGAGCGCGTCTTGGGCAGGCCGGGAGCGAACTGGATCAGGTCCGGCGTCGCCACCGGTCCGATCTCCTGACGCACCCAGGCCTTGATCTCCGCGACGTCCTCGTCCTCCGCCTTGCGGCCGCCCATCAGGGTCACATAACAATAGATGCCCTGGCCCTTCACATCATGAGGATAGCCGACTACGGCAGCTTCCGCGATATCGTCGTGCGAGACGAGCGCGCTTTCGATTTCTGCCGTCCCGAGCCGGTGCCCGGACACGTTCAGCACATCATCGACCCGGCCGGTGATCCACCAGTATCCGTCGGCATCACGGCGGGCGCCGTCACCGGTGAAGTAATAGCCCGGATAGGCGGTGAAATAGGTATCGATGAAACGCTGGTGATCGCCATAGACGGTGCGCATCTGACCCGGCCAGGAGCGGGCAATCACCAGATTACCCTCGGCTGCACCATTGTCGGCGAGGCGGTTGCCCTCGGCATCCATCAGGGCCGGTTCGACCCCGAAGAAGGGTCGTGTCGCCGAGCCCGGCTTCATGTCGGTCGCGCCGGGCAGGGGGGTGATCAGCGCGCCGCCCGTCTCGGTCTGCCACCAGGTGTCCACGATCGGGCAGCGTTCGTCGCCGACCACGCGATAGTACCAGCACCAGGCTTCCGGATTGATCGGCTCGCCCACCGTGCCCAGCAGGCGCAGCGAGGCGCGCGAGTGTTTCTTCACGGGTTCGTCGCCTTCACGCATCAGGGCACGGATGGCGGTCGGTGCGGTGTAGAAGGTGTTCACCTTGTGCTTGTCGATCACCTGCCAGAAGCGGTCCGGCCCCGGCCAGGTCGGCACGCCCTCGAACATCAGTGTCGTCGCGCCGTTCGCCAGCGGGCCGTAGACGATATAGGTGTGCCCGGTCACCCAGCCGACATCGGCCGTGCACCAGTAGATTTCGCCGGGCCGGTAGTCGAACACGTATTCATGCGTCATCGACGCCCAGACCATGTAGCCGCCGGTCGTGTGCAGCACGCCCTTGGGTTTGCCGGTCGAGCCGGAGGTGTAGAGGATGAAGAGCGGATCCTCGGCGCTCATCGGTTCCGGATCGCAGTCGGCATCCTGTCCGGCAACCAGGGTGGCGTAGTCCACATCGCGGGTCTCGTCCCAGGCGACTTCGGCGCCGGTGCGGCGAACCACGACGACCTGATCGACATCGCCGGCGCTCTCTATCGCCTTGTCGACATTGGCCTTCAACGGGACCGTCTTGCCGCCGCGCAGGCCTTCGTCGGCGGTGATCACGAACCGGCTCTCGCAATCGGAAATCCTGCCCGCCAGAGCGTCCGGCGAGAAGCCGCCGAACACGACCGAGTGGACCGCGCCGATCCGGGCGCAGGCCAGCATGGCGTAGGCGGCCTCCGGGATCATGGGCATGTAGATCGTGACCCGGTCGCCCTTCTGAACGCCGATCGATTTCAGCCCGTTGGCCAGGCGGCACACGGCCTCGTGCAGCTGGCGATAGGTGATCGCCTTGTCGTCAGCCGGATCGTCGCCCTCCCACAGGATTGCCGTCTCGTCGGCGCGTTCGGCGAGATGACGGTCGATGCAGTTGACCGAGGCGTTCAGCTTGCCGTCGGCGAACCAGCGAATGTGCAGATCGTCCTTGTCCCAGGACACGTCCGAGATTTCCGTGAAGGGCGTCATCCAGTCGATCCGCCGCGCTTCCTCGCGCCAGAACCCGTCCGGATCCTCGAGCGAGCGGCGATACATCTGCGTATAGCGCTCCGCATTGATCAGCGCGGTTTCAGCACGGCCTTCCGGCACCGGGTAGATTTCGTTGGGATCGTGGTGGGACATGAAGGAACTCCCCGGCCGTTCTGGGCAGATTGTGATTGCTGGCATGCACGATAACGCGTTGCCGATCGTGCGCAATTCCCGGTGTGGCACTAGCCCTCGGCGCGCAGCGTGGTTGCCGGGTCGAGCGTGCGCAGGGCGGCATAGTGGGACAGGAAGACCTGGCCGGACAATTCGTCGAACAGGCCGGCCTTGATCAGCCCGTCGGCCACGGGGCCTTTCACTTCGGACAGGTGCAGGCGAATACCCGCCTCCTGCAGCCGCGCATTGATGGCACGCAGGCTGCCGAGAGCACTGGCATCGACGAAGTTCACCGCCGGAAACATCAGGACGAGATCGGTCATCTCCGGTTCGCCGGCGGCGATCCGCGAGATCAGCTCTTCCAGGAAGCGCGCATTGGCGAAGTAGAGCGCGCTGTCGACCCGCAGCGAGACCACATGCGGCGAGACGATCACGTCATGCCGGTCGACATTGCGGAAATGGTGCGTGCCGGGCACCTGTCCCAGCCGGGCCCAGTGCGGCCGCATCGTGCGCTGGAGCACCAGGCCGACCGACACGGCGACGCCCAGCGTCAGGCCGAACTCGATACCCAGGAAGAGCACGCCGAACAGGGTCAGGAAGGCCGCCGCGCCATCGGAGCGGGAATAGGCCCAGGCGTGCCAGGCGCCCTTGAAGTCCGCGAGCTTCCAGATCGCTGCCAGGATGGTTGCGGCCAGCGTGGCCTTGGGCAAATGATGGAAGGCCGGTGTGAGAAAGGCTGCGACGAGCAGGATGAGCAGCGCTGTGAAAACGCCGGCATAGGGGGTGCGGGCACCGGCGGTCTCGTTGACGACCGAGCGTGCGAAGCCGCCCGTCACCGGATAGCCGCCGGTCAGCGCTGCCGCGGCATTGGCTGCGCCCAGGCCGAAAAGTTCGCGATTGGGCTGGATATGCTCGCGATGCTTGGCGGCCAGCGACTGGCCGACGGAGACGCTCTCGACAAAACCGATCAGGGAGATCAGGGCCGCCGGTCCGAGCAGGGCGCGCCAGGTCTGGAGGTCGACGGTCGGGAATTGCAGGGGCGGCAGGCCTGAGGGCAGGCTGCCGACAATCGCGAGACCGGTCCGTTCGTTCAGGTGCAGCGTCCATGCAGCGATTGTTGCCGCGGCAACCAGGGCAGCCGGCGCGGCGCGCACCAGGCTGTCGCTCAGGGGCTTGCCCAGGCCGATACGCTGCAGGAGAGCCGGCAGAACGCCCCGCGTCATCAGCAGGAAAGCCAGGCTGGCACCGCCCACCAGCAGCGCGATCCCGTCAAAACCGGAAAGGTCCTGGACAAAGGTCATCACCAGTTCGGGCAGGGTCGCACCATGCATGTCGATCCCCAGCATATGGCGCAACTGACTGGCGATGATCAGCACGGTCGATGCGGTGATGAAGGCGTCGACCACCGGCCGGCTGAGGAAGTTGGCGACACTGCCGAGGCGAAACACGCCGAACAGCAGCAGGAAGAGGCTCGACACCAGGGCCAGCGCTCCGGCAGCGGCGACCTGGTCGGCGGGGTTGTCGAGACCGAGCGAGCCGACAGCCGCCGCCGTCATCAGCGACACCACGGCCACCGGGCCGACCGCCAGGACGCGGCTGGAGCCGAACAGGGCGTAGGCGATCAGCGGCGCGATGGATGCGTAAAGGCCTGCCTGGGGAGGAAGTCCCGCCAGCAGTGCATAAGCAAGGCTCTGTGGGATCAGCAGGATGGCGGTGACCACGCTCGCCAGTGCATCGGCACCCAGCGTGGCGCGGTCGTAGGTCTTCAGCCAGCCGAGACCCGGCAGGAAACGGGCGGCGCGATCAAGGAGCGTATCAGACCGCATCGATCGGCAGTTTGAGGTAACGCACGCCATTGGCGGCCGGTTCGGGCAGATTGCCGGCGCGCATATTGATCTGCACCGAGGGCAGGATCAGGCGGGGCATGTCCAGCGTCGCATCGCGCTCGGTTCGCCAGGCCACGAACTCCTCCTCGCTGGTCTGGGCATTGAGATGGATATTGCCGGCCTTTTCCTCGGCGACCGTGGTCTCCCAGGCAAAGAAATCGCGGCCCGGTGCCTTGTAATCGTGGCACATGAAAAGCCGGGTTTCGTCCGGCAGGGCGTAGATCTTCTGCACCGAGTGGTAGAGCTGGCGCGCATCGCCGCCGGGGAAGTCGCACCGCGCTGTGCCGAAGTCCGGCATGAACAGCGTGTCGCCGACAAAGGCCGCGTCGCCGATATGATAGACCATGCAGGCGGGGGTATGGCCCGGCGTGTGGATCGCCTCGGCTTCGATATTGCCGATCGAGAAGCGCTCTCCATCCTGGAAGAGATGGCCGAACTGCGAACCGTCGCGGGCAAAGTCCGGACCGGCATCGAACAGGTCGCCGAACACTTTCTGCACGTCGGTGACGTGACCCCCGATGCCGATCTTTCCGCCCAGCCGGCTCTGGATATAGGGCGCAGCCGACAGGTGATCGGCGTGGACATGGGTTTCCAGGATCCAGTCGACCGTCAGACCTGCCGACTTCACGTGCTCGATGATGGTATTGGCCGAATGGGTCGCCGTACGGCCCGAAGCCTGGTCGAAATCCAGCACGCTGTCGATGATCGCCGCGCGGTCCGTCTCGGGATCCGACACGACATAGGAGATCGTGAACGTATCCGGATCGAAGAAGGACTTGACGGCAAGCTGGGTCATGATGGCGGCGGGCTCCTGTCGGATTACTCGGACTCGATATAGGGTATGTGCATATTCATGCAAATATGATGCTATGCGGCGCAGGGACGCAGGCGGCGACTGTCTAGCCTATCCGGCGGGCCGGCAATAGGTGTCGTAAAGAGTGGATATCAGGTGTTCCAGCCGCGTGTCGGCGAGGGCGTAGTAGATGGTCTGTCCGTCACGCCGCGTTCGCACCAGCCCCTTGTTGCGCAGGATCGCCAATTGCTGCGACATCGCCTGCGCCCGCATGTCCAGCGCTTCGGCGAGCTCGCCGACGGACCGCTCCTTTTCCACCATGGCGCACATAGCCAGAAGGCGATTGGGGTGGGCGAGGGTCTTCATGATCTCGGACACGTCCTCGGCGATCGGCCGCATATCGTCGTAGCGCATGGATTACCTGCAGAAGCTTGTAGCTACGGGCTTGTGTAGGTGATTACGGGGTGCGGGGGAAGGGGCCGTATTGAGGAAGCGGCTTGGGTCGAGCTGCACCCAACTGAAATGATCTATTGTGTTAGCGCGCTAACACGCTATATCGGCGCTCAAGGAGATCGGACCCATGGACGACCTGTATGACACCCCGCGCGCCCCGGCGCCGGATCTGGCGCCGCTCAGCGAGGCCCTGCTCGCCCTGCGCGATGAGCGCGAGGCCGACCGGTTTTTGCGTGACCTGCTGACGCCCGGCGAAATCCGCACATTGGTGGAACGCTGGCGTGTGGCGCGGCTGCTGGACGAGGGCGGTCATTCCTATCGCGAGATCGCCGAGATGACCGGCGCCTCGACCACGACGGTGACCCGGGTCGCCCGCTTCCTTAGCCAGGAGCCCTGGCAGGGCTACCGCACCATTCTCGATCGCCTCAAGGAGCTGAAATCGTGACCTCCCCGCGTCTGCGTATCGCCGTTCAAAGCAAGGGCCGCCTCGCCGAGGGCGGTATGGACCTGTTGAAGCGCTGCGGCCTTCGTTTCGCCTATGGCCGGGACAAGCTGCACCAGCGGGCCGAGAACATGCCGGTCGATCTGATGCTGGTGCGCGATGATGACATCCCCAATTTCGTGGCGTCCGGGGCATGCGATTACGGCATCGTTGGCGAGAATGTGCTGCGCGAGGAACAGGCGGCTGGCGGCCGGGCCCGCGAGCTGGATGTGGCGCTGCGCCTGGGGTTCGCCGGCTGCACGCTGAAACTGGCTGCCGCCCAGGGCGGAGATATCCGCTCGTCTGCCGATCTGGCGGGTAAGGCGGTCGCGACCTCCTATCCGGCGCTCACGGCACAGTATCTGCGGGATCGGGGAATCGAGGCGGAAATCGTCGAGATGCGCGGCTCGGTGGAAGTGGCACCCCGCCTGCGGATCGCCGATGCGATCTGCGATCTTGTCTCCTCCGGCGCGACGCTGCAGGCCAACGGGCTGGCGGCCTTCGAGACGGTGCTGGAGAGTGAGGCCGTACTTATCCGGCGCGGCACGGGCCGGGATCCCCGGACCGATGCGGTAGCGAATGTGCTGATGCGCCGTGCCGAGGGCGTGATTGCCAGTTCGCAGACCAAATACATCATGCTCAACGCACCCAAGGACAGGCTCGAGGCAATCCGCAATCTCCTGCCGGGTGCCGACGCGCCGACCATCGCCCAGGTCGCGGGCCGGGACGACGTCGTGGCCATGCATGCGGTGTGCCGCGAGCGGGTGTTCTGGGAAACCCTGGAAGCGCTCGAAGCGGAGGGCGCGCGCGCCATCCTCGTCCTGCCCATCGAGAAAATGCTCGCCTGAGGTTCGTCATGCTCGATACGCTGATCTGGAAAGACGCCACAGAGGCACAACGGCGTCAGGCGCTGGGGCGTCCGGTCGAGACCGGTACCGCCGATGCGGCGGCCCGCGAGATTGTCGATGCGGTGCGCGCGCGTGGCGATGAGGCGGTCCGCGCCTATGCGGCCCGTCTGGATGGCCACGCGCCGGACGATTTCCGCGTGCCGGCCGAAGCGCTGCGCGAGGCGCGCAAGGCCATGGACCCGGCTGACATTGAAGCCGTGAAAGCGGCCGCGGATGCGGTCCGGCGGTTTCACGTCCGCCAAGGCTATACCGGTTATTCCGTCGAGACCTGGCCGGGTGTCATGGCGTCACGCCGGGCGACGCCGGTCGATGTGGCCGCGCTCTATGTGCCTGCCGGCAGTGCGCCGCTCGTCTCGACACTGATCATGCTGGCCGTACCGGCCCAGCTGGCGGGCGTGCCGCGGATTGTCGTCGTGGCGCCGCCGGCCGGTGAGGGCGGGGTGAACCCGGCGCTCCTGGCCACTGCCGATATTCTCGGCATTGACGAGGTCTATGCGATCGGCGGGGCCCAGGCGATTGCGGCGCTGGCGACTGGCGCAGCAGGCCTGCCGCGGGCCGACAAGATTTTCGGGCCCGGCAATGCTTATGTCGCCGCGGCCAAATCCTATGTCGCCGGACTGCCGGGCGGGCCTGCGATCGATCTGCCGGCCGGACCGAGCGAGGTGATGGTCATCGCCGACGACCGCGCCGACGCCGAGTTGGTCGCCAGCGATTTGCTCAGCCAGGCCGAGCACGATCCCTCCGCCCAGGTCGTTCTGGTGTGCTTCGATAACGCGACCCGCGACCGGGTGATTGCGGCAACCGAGGACCAGCTCGCGCAATTGCCCCGGGCCGAAATCGCGCGGGCAGCGCTGGCAAATTCCTGCACGGTGATCTGCGACACGCTGGAAGAGGTGGCCGAGGTGGCCAATGCCTACGCACCTGAACACCTGATCCTGCAGGCCGACGCGGCCGAGCGCCTGGTTGGCCTGGTCCGGCACGCCGGTTCAATTTTTGTTGGCGCCTTCACGCCGGAAGCGGCGGGAGACTATGCCGCCGGCCCCAATCACACCCTGCCGACCAGCGGAGCTGCGCGGGCCTATGGCGGCGTGACGGTGGAGGCTTTCCAGAAGACCACGACCATCCTGCGCGCCACGGCCGAGGGCGCGGCGGCCATGGCGCCGGCTGTCGAGCGGCTGGCGGCGCTGGAAGGACTGGAGGCCCATGCGACAGCGATGCGCCTGCGCCGCGAACGGGCTCAGGCCCAGCCGGACGGGGCCGCGACCGGCGGTCCGCGTGCGGGCACGAAGCGCCGCAAGACCGCCGAGACGGATGTCACCGTCACCGTCAATCTCGATCGCGACGGCCCCAGCCGGATTGCGACCGGTGTGGGCTATTTCGATCATATGCTCGAACAGGTCGCGCGGCATGGCGGGATTGCGCTCGATGTGGCCGTCGAGGGAGATCTTCACATTGATGCGCACCACACGATCGAGGATGTCTGCCTGACCTTCGGCGAGGCGTTGCGCGAGGCGCTGCGCGACAAGCGCGGTCTTGCCCGCTTCGGGTTCGAACTGCCGATGGACGAGACGCGGGCCGCAGTCTGGATCGATCTGTCCGGCCGGCCATTTGCGAAATTCGAGGGCGAGATTCCCGGCGAGAGCGTCGGCGAATTTCCGGTCGAGATGACGGCGCATGCCTTCCGCTCTATCGCGGAAAGCCTGGGTGCGGCGATCCATGTGAAAGTCGAGGGCGAGAATGCCCACCATATGGTCGAGGCCTGTTTCAAGGCCTTCGGGCGCGCCCTGCGCAAGGCCGTGCGGATTGAGGGCGATGCCCTCCCGTCGACCAAGGGAATGTTGGCATGACCATCGCCCTGATCGATACCGGCTGCGCCAATATCGCCTCGGTCCGGTTTGCGCTGGAGCGAGCGGGGCTGGACCATGTCGTGGTCACAGAACCGGCCGGCGCGGCGGACTGCGACCGGATCATCCTGCCCGGCGTCGGCGCGGGGGGGCCGGCCATGGAGCGCCTCAAGGCGCGCGGCTGGAGCGAGGCGCTGGCTTGCGACGGGCGTCCGCTGATGGGCATCTGTCTGGGCATGCAACTCCTGTTCGAGCACTCGGCCGAGGGGGGTGTCGACGGGCTCGGACTGCTGCCGGGCCGGGTCGAGCGCCTGCCGCGGCCGGACGGGCTGGTCTGGCCGCACATGGGCTGGAATGCGCTGGAAGGGTTCGGCATCGGTGAGCCGCTGCTGACCGGAATACCGGCCGGATCCCATGCCTATTTCGTCCACGGCTACTATGTTCCTGCCGGCCGGGTGACGCGGGCCCAGTGCGATTACGGCGTTCCTGTCTCGGCGATTGTACGCCAGGGACAGGTCTCCGGCTGTCAATTCCATCCCGAGCGCTCCGGAGCCGTGGGTGCGCGTATCCTTTCCAATTTTGCGAGTATCAAGGCGTGATCCTCTATCCAGCCATCGACCTTCTCGACGGCCGCGTGGTGCGGCTGCACAAGGGTGAATTCGACGCCGTCACGGACTATGGCGACGATCCTGTCGCCGTGGCGGAAAAGTTCGGCGAGGCGGGCGCCAGCTGGATCCATGTCGTCGACCTGTCCGGCGCCCGGGATGGCCAACGCCGGCAGGGCGATACGATCCGCGATATCTGCCGCACGGGGCTGCGGGTGCAGACCGGTGGCGGGGTGCGTTCGTCCGAGGATGTGGAAGATCTCCTGGCGATGGATGTCGAGCGGGTGATCGTTGGATCCCTTGCGGTAACGGATCCGGAGAAAGTGTCCGGCTGGCTGGCCCGTTATGGCAGCGAACACATCACGCTGGCGCTGGATGTGCGAGCGGTTGGCGGGCAGTACCGGCCCGCGCTGAAGGGCTGGACGGATCTGGCGGATACCACGCTGGACGATGTCGTGAAGGCGTATGACGGGGCGAAATTGCGTCACGCGCTTGTCACGGACATCGGACGTGACGGTGACCTTTCTGGTCCGAATGTGGGACTTTACCGCTACATAACTGCCCAATTCCGTGACATTGCCTGGCAGGCCTCCGGTGGTATCGCCTCCCTGGAGGATATCACGGCCGTGCGGGATGCGGGTGTTGCCGGGGCGATTTCCGGCAAGGCCTTGTATGAAGGGCGGTTTTCTCTTGCGGAGGCGTTGATATGCTCGCAAGACGGATAATCCCCTGCCTCGATGTGCGCGAAGGCCGTGTCGTCAAGGGCGTGAAATTCCGCGACCACGAGGATGTCGGCGCGATCGTCGATCTCGCGCGCCGCTATTCCGCCGCCGGTGCCGACGAACTGGTCTTCTACGACATCGCTGCCTCGGCCCGAGGCGCGACAGTGGAGCCGGAATGGGTGAGCAAGGTGGCACGGGAGATCGACATTCCCTTCTGCGTCGCCGGCGGTATCCGCAGTGTCGACGATGCCCGCGCGCGCCTGTTCGCCGGGGCCGACAAGATCTCGATCAACTCCCCGGCGCTGGAAAGCCCGGACCTGATCGACCGCCTGGCGCGCGAATTCGGCAGCCAGTGTGTCGTTCTCGGCGTGGATAGCCGGAAGATCGAGGGTGAATGGCGGGTGCACCAGTATACCGGCGATCCGGACAAGACCCGCACCGATGAACGCCGCACGCTGGACTGGATCGCCGAGGGGCTTGACCGCGGCGCCGGAGAGGTCGTGCTCAACTGCATGGACATGGATGGCGTTCGCGACGGGTATGATATCGAGCAGCTCGCGGCTGTGAGGGCGATCTGTTCGACCCCCCTGATCGCGTCGGGCGGGGCTGGCCGAAAAGAACACTTCAAATCCGTGTTCGAATTGGCCAATGTCGACGGTGCGCTGGCGGCCAGCGTATTTCATAAAGGGGTCATGCAGATAGGCGATCTGAAAGCCTATCTTGCCGCCGAGGGAATCAGGGTCAGACCATGATTGAAGCGAACTCCCTGGACTGGAAGAAGTCCGACGGGCTCATTCCGGCCATTGTCCAGGATCATGCCACGCGCCAGGTCCTCATGCTGGGCTATATGAATGAAGAGGCGCTGGCGAAGACGGTCGAGACCGGCAAGGTGCATTTCTTCTCGCGCTCCAAACAGCGCCTGTGGAAGAAGGGCGAAACCTCGGGCCACACATTCAAGCTGATCTCCATTGCCGCCGATTGCGACAAGGACACGCTGCTGGTCGAGGTGAAGCCGAAAGGCCCGGCCTGCCACACCGGCACGGTGAGCTGCTTCGGCGACGATCCGGCGCCGGGTCTGGGCTTCCTGGCGCATCTGCGCGCGATCATCCGCAAGCGCAAGAAGGACAATCCCAAGGGTTCCTATGTCGGCGGGCTGATGGCGCGCGCCCCGAAGCGCCCGGCCCAGAAAGTCGGTGAAGAGGGTGTGGAAGTGGCCATGGCCGCGGTGTCGGAAAGCAAGGCTGCGGTGAAGGCCGAAGCCGCCGATCTGCTCTTCCATCTCATGGTGCTGCTGGAAAGCCGCGACCTCTCGCTTGAGGACGTCGTCGGCGTGCTGCGCAAACGCCACGCCGTGCGCGCGGAAAAGACGGGGCGGAGCTAGAAGGGCCGAGCTGGACAGGGCTCGCCCCGCCTGCGGGGGAGCTGTCCGCGAAGCGGACTGAGGGGGCGGCGCGAAGCGGCGCAGAGCGCGCCAGCGCGCACCTGTGACTCACCCCCTTCGACCGCACCCGGCCCGAGGGCCGGGTTCGGCCACTTCCCCCGCTCACGCAGGGGAAGCCTTGGGTCTGACCTTTTTGGGGAGGCGTGAAATGGCCAGAACCGGGCTTGTTGCACTGGTCGTTGCAATCGGTATAGCGGTGCCGGCCAGCGCCCAGGACGAGGTCATCACCGTCACCGGCGACCGGACCGGCGAGGTGCGCGACGCGGCAGCGCTGTCGCTGGGCGTCATCGGTGCGGCGGAGATCGCGGAGATCGCGGCCCAGCATCCCGCCGAACTGCTCAACCGGGAAGCCGGGGTCTTCATCCATCGCGGCAATGGCGCGGAACATCTCACCGCGATCCGCTCGCCCGTCCTGACGGGCGGGGCCGGGGCGGGCGGTTTTCTCTATCTGGAAGACGGGATTGCCCTGCGCGCACCGGGCTTTGCCAATGTGAACGGTCTGTTCGAGGATATCGGTCCGCTCGCCGGTGCGGTGGAAGTGCTGCGCGGGCCGGGGCCGTCGCTCTATGGTTCCAACGCCCTGCACGGTCTGGTGAATACGCGCACGCCCGACCCGGCCGCAACGCCCTCGCGCCTTGTTGCCGAGGCCGGCAGTTTCGGACGTTATCGCGGCGAGGCCGTGCTGACGCGGCCGGGCGAGACGGTGTCCGCCCTCATCGCGGTGTCTGCCCGTCACGAGGAGGGCTGGCGCGAGGCGGCCGGTCTCGATCATGTGCGCGCCCTGGTGCGGGCCGACGGCGAGGCGCGCGGGATCGACTGGCGCTTTACGGCCGCCCTGGTGCAGCTGAACCAGGAGACGGCCGGTTATGCCGCGGACTATCGCGACCGCGCCACAGCGCGGGCCAATGGCGATCCGGAAGCCTTCCGCGATGCCATTGCGGGCCGGATGAGCCTGGCGCTGCGCGGTCAGGCGGCGGAGGGCTGGAGCTGGTCGCTGACGCCCTATTGGCGCGCCAATGCGATGGATTTCCGCATGCATTTCTTCCCCACCGATCCGCTGGAGGAAAGCGGGCACCGTTCGGCGGGCGTGCAGGGCGCGCTGCATCGCGAGCGCGGCGCCTGGCGGATCACACTGGGCAGCGATCTGGAATGGACGCGCGGCTGGCTGTCGGAAACGCAGGAAAACCCGACGCAATTCTCCTTCGTCCAGGGCGATCATTACGACTACGCCGTCAATGCCCGCGTAGCTGCGCTCTATGCCCGGACCCGCTGGCAGGCGAGCGAGCGGTTGAGCCTGATTGCCGGCGCCCGCTGGGAGGCGACGCGCTTTGACTATGACAACCGTCTGGCGGACGGATCGGTCGGCCGCTATCTGCGCCTTCCCGACCGCAGCGATGACTTCTCCACCTTCGCGCCAGACTTCGGGTTTCTGTTTGAAGTATCGGAAAATGCGTCACTATTCGGGCGTGTTGCGCGCGGGGTGAGGGCGCCGCAGACCGCCGAGCTCTACCGGTTGCAGCCCGGCCAGACGATTGCCGGGATCGAGCCGGAAATCCTGGACAGTGCGGAGCTGGGCTGGCGCCAGGATGTCGGCGCCGGGCGGCTCGAGATCACGGCCTTTGCGATGGAAAAGTCGAATGTCTTCTTCCGCGATGCCGACGGTTTCAATGTCACCGACGGGGCCACCGATCATCACGGTGTCGAGTTCGACATCGCCTGGCCGCTGACCGGCACGCTGGAAGCGGGACTGACCGGCACATGGGCGCGCCACACCTATGCCTTCGACCGTCCCGTCAGCGCCGCCAGCGAGGGCATCGCAAAGGGCAATGATGTCGACACGGCGCCGCGCTGGCTGTGGACCGGCCGCCTGGCCTGGACGCCCCTGCCGCAGGCGGACGTGTCGCTGGAATGGACCCATGTCGGCGCGTATTTCACCGATGCCGGCAATCTGAACACCTATGGGGGCCACGACCTTCTGACCCTGCGCGCGCAATACCGCGTCACCGGCCGCACCACCCTCTACGGCGCCATCCGCAATCTCACCGGCGAAGCCTATGCCGAGCGCGCCGACTACGCCTTCGGCAGCCCCCGCTACTTCCCCGGCGAACCGCGCGGTGTCACTGTGGGTATTCGGGTGACGGGGTAGGGCGAGGGTTGTGGTGCACCAAAGGCAGGGCCTGATGGAGTACAGCGTCATCCTTCCCCTTGATGGGGAAGGTGGGCCCTCCTTAGCCTTGGCGAAGGAGGGGCCGGAAGGGGTGAAGCCCGGCGCCGACAGGTTTGCTGGAAACCTCCGACACTTCGCTGCCACCCCATCCACCACGCCTTCGGCGCGGTCCCCCTTCCCCATCAAGGGGAAGGATGGCGGGCGTCGGAACAATCAGGTCGCCAACCGGGAGAACCGCATGAAGTACTTTCTGACCGCCGCCGCAGCTGCCCTGAACCTCACAGCCACCGCGACCGCGCAGGACTATTTCCCGCCGCGGGGCGATGCGGGCTGGGAGCGGCGGGAGGCGGTGGAGATGGGGCTGGATCCTGTTGCCTTGCAGGCTGCCGTGGATTTCGCCATCGCCAACGAGACCGCGCCGCCGGACGGCTGGACGGGGGTCGATGTGCGTGACCTGTCCGTCATGGTGCCGCTGACCTGGGCGTTCGAGCCGCATTCCAGCCCGGTGGGCGCGTTGCGGCCGCGCGGCGGTCCGGCGGGGATCATCCTGCGCGATGGCTATATCGTCGCCGAGTGGGGCGATCTGGAACGGGTCGACATGACGTTCTCCATCTCCAAGAGCTTCCTGTCGCACACGGTGGGGCTGGCGGTGGATGACGGGCTGATCGCCAGCGTCGACGATGCCGTGTCCGGCTATGTCGCGGACGAGCGTTTCGGCACGCTGCACAATGCGCCGATCACCTGGGACCAGATGCTGCGCCAGACTTCGGGCTGGTGGGGCACGCTGTTCGGCAAGCCGGCCTGGGCCGACCGTCCGGCGCGCGACAATCCCGCGCGCGATCTTGTTGCCGGTCCGCCCGAGCCGGGTTCTGCGTGGGAATACAACGATGTGCGCGTGAATGCTCTGGCGCTGGCTGCACTGCATGTCTGGCAGCGCCCGCTGCCCGACGTGCTGGCCGAGCGGATCATGGACCCGATCGGATCGTCCGGCACCTGGGAGTGGCATGGCTATGAGAACAGTCATGTCGAGATCGGCGGCGAGACGATGTGGTCGGTCTCCGGCGGCGGCCATTGGGGCGGCGGCATGATGATCTCGGCCTATGACCAGGCGCGCTTCGGCCTGCTGGGTCTTCATCGCGGCAACTGGGATGGCGAGCAATTGCTGTCGGAGAGCTGGTATGAGCGCTCGCTGACGCCGACCGATGTGATGCCGTCCTATGGCTATATGAATTTCTTCCTCAATACGCCGGGCGATGAGCGCGCGGCGATTGCCGTGGAGGAGGCTCCGGCCGGAAGCTTTGCCTATCTGGGTGCCGGCGCGAACATGATCTTCATCGACCCCGAGCATGACATCGTCGCCGTCGTCCGCTGGATTGATGCCGGCCAGCGCGGCGAATTCATCCGCCGGCTGATGGCGGCGGTGGAGGAGTAGGGACAGGGCCGCAATAGCCGGTCAACCTGTCCGTTTGTGCTATTGCGCATCGCGCCGTGCTGCGCCCAATCTGCTGCGATGACGGCAGAGCCAGGGGGATGGCGTGGATCGCTTGTGGATGACAACGGCGCTGGCCCTGTGCCTGGGTGCGGCGGGACTGGATGAGGTTTCGGCCCAGGCGGCCGGACAGGCGGCAGCGCAGGCTGTGCCGGCCGCAACGGCGCCGGCGGAACGCTCCGACGATGAGTTGTGGAACGAGCTGAAGGCACTGTCCGGCTCGCCGGTCGAGGACGGGCTGTGGGAGGCGGCCGAGACGGCCACCGAACATGTCTTCGGATCGGCGCTGGAGCGCGAGACCGGCGAGAAGGTGTTCGAGACCATCGCTGCGGCGCTGGAGCGCGACTGGCGCGGTGCGGCACAGCTGGCGGGGCCGGAAATCCTGTCGGCCTATCTGCCCGGCGTCGGCCAGTATATCGAACTGGTGCAGAGCGCCGCGCAGCAGATCGACCGGGTGACCGATGAATGGGCCGCCCAGCTTTACGACCACGACTCC
This sequence comes from Pseudomonadota bacterium, assembly GCA_036231565.1. Taxonomy (GTDB): domain Bacteria; phylum Pseudomonadota; class Alphaproteobacteria; order Caulobacterales; family Maricaulaceae; genus Maricaulis. The sequence continues at coordinate 42,037 of JAZAHA010000014.1, read as the reverse complement.
TATCGCTGGGTGGAGGAGCAGGTCGCAGCGGAATATACCCGCTTGCGCGCGCCGATGGTCGACCAGCTGAACGAGCCCTTCTACGGCTATATCGACGATGACAGCTATGCCTTCATGCCCAGCTATGCGCTGCCGGTCGGGTCGCAGGCCCAGATCAGGGCGCGGGCCTTCGAGGCGCAGCTGTTCGAGCGCTTTACACAACAGCCCTTCATGGATGAGCTGACGGCGACCGACTACACCTCCAGTGGCGGCGGGGTGGGCGGGCTCTACACCCGGTCCTATCCGGCGATGGTGCGCGAGATCCTGGGCTATGAGCCCGAGCCGCGGCGGCTGTTCAATTATTTCTACCACCGCGCCACGCGGCAGAATCTCCAGACCTATTTCGACCTGCACGAATATGTCGAGGCCGAGCATATGCGCCGCCGGGCGCGCGAACGCCGGCAGGCGGTGATCGATGCCTATCGTGCCGCCCTGGCCGAGCAGAATACACCGCAGCCCTATCTGGTGATGGCGTGTGGTCCTGCATCCGGTTTCCAGCCCGGTTTTGAGGGTGAGGTGCGGGAGGATGAGGGCAATCGCCGGGTGCGGGAGTTCCGGACCCAGTTGTATGCCGCGGCCGAACAGAACGGTGTCGATGCCTATGCCATCGAAGCCCAGATGGCGCAGTCGGTGTCGGCCGGGCTCCTGACCGATGTGGCCTTCGAGTTCGATACGGCCAACCTGGAAGAGCGCCCGCTGGGTGCACGATACAACGCGCCGGTCTCGCTGCACCTGCCGCCGGACATTCTGGGCATTGTCTGGTCCGGCAGCCCGGCCTCCTTTGCCGGCGCGGCGCGGACATCGCACCTCGCCCTGGGCAAGGCCTATCTGGATATCGGCCCGGAATTGCTGCAGGACCGGTTCGCGTCGGCGCAGGCTGTCGCCCGTGTCGAGGACAGTGCCGCGCCGCTGGTGGTGACTGTAACCGGGCTCGACTATCAGTATGCCCACAGGCTGTTCCCCAATCGCGGTATTCACGCCCGGCTGGGAACCGGTGTACAGGTCTGTTTCGAGGGCGAGACCCTCATCGATACGACAATCCGCACCGAGGAATACCATGTGCGGCCGAACGATATGAGCCTGAACAGTTCCCGTGCGATGGGCGTTTCGACAATGGAGGGCGTGGCGCGGACCCTGTCCCGGCTTGCCGACATGATCGCGGCGCAGGGGAATCCGCGGCTGCAGACCTATCTGCGCGGCGAGGCGCCGCAGCACATGCTGACCGGCGCGGCTGCCGAGCGTGCCGCACAGATCGCGCGCGGTCAGCGCCGGATGGCTGCAGCTTCAGCCCCTGCCTCCGCGCCGCCCGCTGTGCCGCGTTCGACCGTCGAGCGCATGCGCGAGCTGGAGGAGTTGCGCGAGGCCGGCATGATCGATGCGGACGAGTTTGAGCGGTTGCGGTCGGAGATTCTCGGTACGCTGACCAGCGGAGACTAGCCGCCGGCATTCATCCCTGCGGGCTGAAGCGTTCGGTCATGGAGTGGCGCGAGCCTGGATGGGTGAGGCGGGCATAGGTGACGACGTCATTGCCCTGGAAGGTGCGGCGCTCCAGTACGAGGCAGGCCGCGCCGGGCTCGACGCCGAGACGGCGGGCCAGCTCGGTATCGGCATTGACGGCGGAGACGGTGTGTTCGGCTTCGGTCCAAGGCGCGGCGCGCAGCAGCCAGCCGCCGGGTCCTTCGGTGTCGAAATCGGCCTTGGCGGCGCCGGGCAGCAGGGCAAGATTGATCCAGCGTTCCTCGAACTCGACGGTCTCGCCGTCGGCGGTGTGCAGGCATTCCACGTGCTGCAGGCGGGCACCGGGCGGCAGGCGCATCGCTCTGGCGATTTCGGGCGAGGCGGGCACCGTGTCGTCGGTTTCGCAGACATAACCATAAACCTGGCCGCGCGCCGGGATGGCTTTCGCCATGTCGACGATTTTCAGCAGGGCGGCGGGAGCGTCGGGCTGGGCCACGAAGGTCCCGGCGCGGCGGCGGCGGACGAGAAGCCCGTCCTCGGTCAGCTCGCGCAGGGCGCGGTTGACGGTCATGCGGGCGGTGGCCAGCGATTGCGACAGGTCGGCCTCCGAGGGCAGGCGGTCGCCGGGTTTCCAGGCACCGGAGCGGATCTGTGCCGTGACGGCGCGCTTGATCTGGTCGTAGACCGGTCCGTGTCCGTCCAGTTCGATGGCCTCGATCTGCGGCATCAGCCCCCTCCGTGCAGCAGGTCCGCAATGGCGGTGCGATAGGCGGCCAGCGCGCTGTCCCGCGCCCGGGCGCGGCCCGCTGACACCTGCGCCTGTCCCCCGACATGCACCGACCGGATACACCCCTTGTCGCCGCAGAATATCCAGCTGTCCAGCAAGGCGTCCGCAGATCGTCCCGTCAGGTGCGGATTATCCGTGTCCAGTTCGACGAAATCGGCGCGCTGGCCGGGGGCGAGACCGGCGGCGGGCTGTTTCAGGGCCTGTGCACCGCCGGCGAGGGCGGCCTCGAACAGGGTGCGGCCGGTCGAGCGGCCGGGCGCGGCGAGCGCATTGCGGCGGCGCGCGGTCAGGCGGACGCCGTATTCCAGCAGGCGCAGCTCCTCGGCCAGGTCGATGCGGATATGGCTGTCCGAGCCGATGCCGATCCGGCCGCCGGCCTCGAGATAGGTCTGTGCCGGAAAGAGCCCGTCGCCCAGATTGGCTTCGGTCAGCGGACACAGGCCGGCCACCGCGCCGGAGCGGGCGAGGGCGGTCGTTTCGTCCGTATCCATATGGGTCGCGTGGACGAGGCACCAGTCGGCATTAACCGCGACATGCTCCATCAGATGGGCGACCGGGCGCTGTCCCGTCGCCGCGATACAATCCTCAACCTCTTGTGTCTGCTCGGCAATATGGATGTGGAACGGGGCGTTTTCCACAAGTGGCAGAATGGCAGAAATATCCTTAACGGGGGCGGCGCGCAGGGAGTGCGGCGCCAGGCCCAGCCGGGCATGGGGCAGGGCTGTGACATGCCTCCGCGCGGCCTCGATGAGGGCGGCATAGCTGTCCGGATCATGCAGGAAACGGCGCTGGCCATGGCTGGCCGGGGCGGCGTTGAAACCGCTATAGCGGTAATAGACAGGCAGCAGGGTGAGGGCGATGCCGGTCGAGGCGGCAGCGGCGCAGATCCGCCCGGCCATCTCGGCACGGTCGTCATAGGGTGTGCCGTCCGGGCCGTGATGGAGATAGTGGAATTCGCCCACAGAGGTGAAGCCGCTCTCCAGCATCTCCACCTGGACCCAGGCGGCAATCGCCTCGACATGGTCCGGGGTGAGGCGGTCGTTGAAGGCGTACATCAATTGCCGCCAGGACCAGAAACTGTCCTCGCCCTCGCCGCGGCGCTCGGTGAGACCGGCCATGGCGCGCTGGAAGCTGTGCGAGTGCAGATTGGCCAGGCCCGGCACGACTGTGCCCAGCCGTGTCGCGTCCTTGGCGGGCGGTGTGGCGGGACGGATATCGGCGATCAGGCCGGCCTCGTCGACACGGATCGAAACGCTATCGGCCCAGCCATCGGGCAGAAGGGCGGACCGGCAATAAAATTCAGCCATGGCGGCATGACCCCGCTGGACAGACTCGGTTTGAGGAATTTATTGTATAGACAATTAGTCGCATGCAAAGGCCGTCCCATGCAATTCGACCGTCTTCTCACGAATGCGCGCCTGGCGACAATGGTGCCCGGCGGTGCCGCGTATGGCGCCATCGAGGGCGGCGCGATCGGGATTTCCGGCGAGCGGATCGCCTGGGCCGGACCGATGTCGCAAGTCCCGGGCGAAGCCGCCGTCACCGAGAATATGGACGGGCGCTGGATCACGCCGGCCCTGGTCGATTGCCACACCCATCTCGTCTTCGCCGGCGACCGCTCGGACGAGTATGAGCGCAAGCTGGCGGGCGAGGATTATGCCGCCATCGCCCGCGCCGGCGGCGGGATTCGCAAGACGGTCGAGGCGACGCGCAAGGCCGGTGCGGCCGAACTGGCTGCCGGAGCACTGTCGCGGCTGGATGCCTATGCGCTGGAAGGCGCCGGCACGGTCGAGATCAAGTCGGGCTATGGCCTGACCCATGACAGCGAGCTGGCGCAGCTGAAGGCCGCGCGCGGGGTCGGCCTGGCCTCGGGCATGCGCATTTCCGCGACCCTCCTGGCGGCGCACACCGTGCCGGTGGAATATGAGGGCCGCTCGGGCGCCTATATCGACGAGGTCTGCATTCCGCTGGTGCGCGAGGCCGCGCGGACGGGGCTGGCCGATGCGGTCGATGCCTATTGCGAGGGCATTGCCTTCTCGCCGGAAGAGACGCGCCGCCTCTTCATCGCCGCCAAGGCGGCCGGCCTGCCGGTGAAACTGCATGCCGACCAGCTCTCCGATACCGGCGGCGGCCAGCTGGTCGCCGAGTTCGGCGGCCTGTCGGCGGACCATATCGAATACACGAATGAGGCGGGCATTGCCGCGATGGGCAAGGCGGGCACGGTGGGCGTGCTGCTGCCCGGCGCCTTCTATGCGCTGCGCGAGACGCAAAGACCGCCGGTCGAAGCCATGCGTGCCGCCGGTGTGCCGATGGCCGTGGCGACCGACGCCAATCCGGGCACCTCGCCGCTCGTCTCGCTGCTGACGGCTGCCAATATGGCCTGCACGCTCTTCCATCTGACCGTGGAGGAGGCGATCGCCGGCATTACCCGCGAGGGCGCACGGGCGCTGGGTCTGGCCGGCGAGATCGGCACGATCGAGGCCGGCAAGGTGGCGGATCTGGCTGTCTGGGACATCGAGCGTCCGGCGGAACTGGTTCAATGGATCGGAAAACGGCCCCTGCATGGCCGTATCCTGGGAGGAGAATGGCTGTGAGTTCGGTGACCGTAACCCCCGGCAGGATGACCCTGGCCGACTGGGCCGCAATCTGGCGCGGTGCCGGCGTGACGATCGATCCGGCCGCCAAGCCGGATGTCGACGCCGCAGCGCAGACCGTCGACGATCTCATCGCCTCGGGCCGGGCGGTCTACGGGCTCAATACCGGTTTCGGCAAGCTGGCCCAGACCCGTATCGCCAATGAGGAACTGGCCACGCTGCAGGAAAGGCTGGTGCTGTCGCATGCTGCCGGTGTCGGCGATGCGCTGCCCGAACCGGTCGTGCGCCTGATCCTGGCCCTGAAGATGGCCTCGCTGGCCCGCGGCGCCTCGGGTGTGCGCTGGACGACGATCGAGGCGATCCAGGCCATGCTGGATACCGGCGTGCTGCCGGTGATCCCGTCCCAGGGCTCGGTCGGTGCATCCGGCGATCTCGCGCCGCTGGCCCACATGTCCGCTGCCCTGATCGGCGCGGGTGAGGCGACGTACCAGGGCGAGCGCCTGCCGGCCGCGGACGCGCTGAAAAAGGCCGGGCTGGAACCGGTCCGGCTCGGCCCCAAGGAAGGACTGGCGCTGCTGAACGGCACCCAGGCTTCGACGGCGCTGGCCCTGGCCGGCCTGTTTGAGGTGGAAAGCGGTTTCCAGGCGGCGCTGCTGTCCGGTGCGCTCTCGGTCGAGGCGGCCAAGGGCTCGGTCGCGCCGTTCGATCCGCGCATCCACCAGCTGCGCGGTCATCCCGGCCAGATCGATGTGGCGGGGGCGTTGCGCGGTTTGCTCGAGGGATCGGGCATCCTCGCCAGCCACGAGAATTGCGACAAGATCCAGGATCCGTACTGCCTGCGCTGCCAGCCGCAGGTGATGGGCGCCGTGCTGGACCTCCTGCGCCAGGCCGGCCAGGTGCTGGAGCGCGAAGCCAATGCCGTCACCGACAATCCGCTGGTCTTCACCGATACGGGCGAAGCCATTTCCGGCGGCAATTTCCACGCCGAACCGGTGGCCTTTGCCGCCGACCAGATCGCCATGGCGGCCTGCGAGATCGGCTCGATCTGCGAGCGCCGCGTGGCGCTGCTGACCGATCCGGCGGTGTCCGGCCTGCCAGCCTTCCTGACGCCCAATCCGGGCATCAATTCCGGCTTCATGATCGCCCATGTTACGGCCGCCGCGCTGGTCTCGGAGAACAAGCAGAAAGCCTACCCGGCCTCGGTCGACAGCATTCCCACCTCGGCCAACCAGGAAGACCATGTCTCCATGGCGACGCATGGCGCCTTCCGCCTCCTGAAAATGGCGGAGAACCTGCACAATGTGGTGGCGATCGAGACGCTGTCCGCCGTGCAGGGGATGGAGTTCCATGAAGGGCTGATCTCGTCGCCGCGGCTGGAGGCGGTGCGGACATGTTTGCGCGAGGCGGTTCCCGCCTACGGCGACGACCGCTATTTTGCGTCCGATATCGCCAGCGCCCGAAGCCTGGTGACGGGCAGGGGGCTCGTCGCGGCGGCGGGTGAATTGCCCGGGATTGCCTAGATGAACGTCTTCTTCGAGAAACGCGGAAGCTCGCCGCTGATCGTGTCCATGCCGCATTCGGGAACCCATTTGCCCGACGGAATGGCCGAGCGGATGACCGAGGCGGCACGCGGTTTGCCGGACACGGACTGGCATGTGCCGGAGCTCTATGATTTTCTCGACGAACTCGGCGCGAGCACGATCCGCGCCACCCATTCGCGCTATGTCATCGATCTCAATCGCGATCCGACGGGCGCCTCGCTCTATCCCGGTCAGGCCACGACGGAACTGGTGCCGACGACATTGTTCGACGGATCGCCGGTCTACCGGCCGGGCGAGGAGCCGGACGAAGCCGAGATCGAGCAGCGCCGCACGGATTACTACGATCCTTACCACCGTGCCCTGTCCGAGATGATCGTCAAGGTGCGCATGGAGCATGGCTATGTCGTGCTGTGGGATGCCCATTCCATCCTCGATGAAGTGCCGCGCCTGTTCGAGGGCGTGCTGCCGGATCTCAATCTGGGCACGAATGGCGGGGAGAGCTGCGACCGGACCATCGAGCGCTGGGCGGTGAAGGCGATGATGGATCACGAGGATTATGCCTCGATCGTCAATGGCCGTTTCAAGGGCGGCTGGATCACGCGCGCCTATGGCCGCCCGGGGCTGAACGTGCATGCCCTGCAGATGGAACTCGCCCAGTCGGCCTACATGGACGAGGGCGAGCCCTGGACATTCAGCGAGGACAAGGCGGGCAGGCTGCGCCTGGCGCTCAAGGACACAATGAAGGCGGCCCTGAAAGCGGCCGCAATGCTCTATTCCGGAGAGGTAAAGTAAGTTGACCCAGACCCGCCGCGACAATTCCCGCATCATCCGCGCCAAGCACGGCAGCGAACTCGACGCCACCCATTGGGCGGCCGAGGCGCCGCTGCGCATGCTGATGAATAATCTCGACCCCGAGGTGGCCGAGAAGCCGGAAGAACTGGTCGTCTATGGCGGGATCGGCCGGGCCGCGCGCGACTGGGAGAGTTTCGACCGGATCGTTGCGACCCTGAAACGGTTGAAGGAAGACGAGACCCTGCTGGTCCAGTCCGGCAAGCCGGTGGGCGTGTTTCGCACCCACAAGGATGCGCCGCGCGTGCTGATCGCCAACTCCAATCTCGTGCCTCACTGGGCAAACTGGGACCATTTCCGCGAGCTCGATAAGAAGGGGCTCATGATGTACGGCCAGATGACGGCCGGGTCGTGGATCTATATCGGCAGCCAGGGCATCGTTCAGGGCACGTACGAGACCTTCGTCGAGGCCGGCCGCCAGCATTATGACGGCGATCTGGCCGGCCGCTGGATCCTGACCGGCGGTCTGGGCGGCATGGGCGGCGCCCAGCCGCTGGCCGCGACCATGGCGGGCGCCTCCATGCTGGCCGTGGAATGCCAGCCGAGCCGGATCGAGATGCGTCTGAAGACCGGCTATCTCGACCGCAAGGCGGACACGCTGGACGAAGCGATGGCGATCATCAACGCGGCCGTCGCGAAGAAGGAAGCCGTTTCGGTCGGCCTGCTGGGCAATGCCGCCGAGGTTTTCCCGGAACTCGTCAAACGCGGCATCAAGCCGGACATGGTCACCGACCAGACCTCGGCCCACGATCCGGTCAACGGCTATCTGCCCGCCGGCTGGACGCTGGCCGAATGGGACGAGAAGCGCGAGAGCGATCCCGCCGCCGTCGAGAAAGCCGCCAAGGCCTCGATGGCTGTGCAGGTGAAGGCGATGCTCGACTTCTGGGGGATGGGCATCCCGACGCTCGACTATGGCAATAATATCCGCCAGATGGCCCAGGATGAGGGCGTTGCGAACGCCTTCGACTTCCCCGGTTTCGTGCCGGCCTATATCCGCCCGCTCTTCTGCCGCGGCATCGGTCCCTTCCGCTGGGCGGCGCTGTCGGGCGATCCGGAGGATATCTACAAGACCGACGCCAAGGTTAAGGAACTCATCCCGGACAATCCGCACCTGCATCGCTGGCTCGACATGGCGCGTGAGCGCATCCAGTTCCAGGGCCTGCCGGCGCGGATCTGCTGGGTCGGGCTGGGCGAACGGCACAAGCTGGGCCTGGCCTTCAACGAGATGGTGGCAAAGGGCGAGCTTTCGGCGCCCGTCGTGATCGGCCGCGACCACCTCGATTCAGGCTCGGTCGCCAGCCCCAACCGGGAAACCGAGGGCATGATGGACGGGTCCGACGCCGTCGCCGACTGGCCGCTCCTCAACGCGCTGCTCAACACCGCCTCCGGCGCCACCTGGGTCTCGCTGCATCATGGCGGCGGGGTCGGCATGGGCTATTCCATGCACTCCGGCCAGGTCGTCATGGCCGACGGCACGCCGGAAGCCGCCGAACGCGTCGGCCGCGTCCTGTGGAACGATCCGGGCACCGGCGTGATGCGCCATGCCGATGCGGGGTATGACATCGCAAAGGACTGCGCGCGCGAGCAGGGGCTGGATTTGCCGAGCGTGGTGTAGGTGGACGCAGCCACTTTCCCCGGAGGAGCGCAGCGACTTCCGGGGCCTGGAAGCGGCGGCCGCCATGTGCAGTTGTCGACAACGCCAGACCCCGGAACACGTCCGGGGAAAGTGGTAGAATAATCCTACCTCCACCATCGTCATTCCGGCGAAAGCCGGAACCCAGATCGCAGAACTCGGTCGGAACCTGATTGGCACGATCCCGCTTTATGGTCTGGGCCCTGACTTTCGTCAGGGTGACGACCCGTAGACCGGGGCGGCAAGCGTTCGTCTGCTCGATAGAAAAGGCGTCTGTCCCCGCTCACGGCCGCGCAACCCCTTCTCCCCGGCGGGGGAGAGGTGGGGGAATACGCGCGTTGAGCATCCCGGTACCCCGGGCTGACATCGCTGCCTAGCCTCCTTCCTTGACGCCAAGGAGGGATATCCATGCGCAGATTTTTGACCGCCGCCGCTTCGATCACCGCACTCGCCACAGCTGCCCAGGCCCAGCCGGATGGCTGGACCGATGCCGAGATCGCCGAGCTCGACGCCTCGATCCAGCAGATGATGGCCGAGGAAGAGGTGGTGGGCCTGGCCTATGCGCTCATTGATCGCGGCGAGGTCGAGCATGTGGCGGCCTTCGGCTATCGCAATCGCGAGCATGAATGGCCGCTGGAGGCCGACACCGTCATGTACGGCGCGTCGCTGACCAAGGCGGCCTTTGCCTACTATGTGCTCATGCTGGTCGATGAGGGGCGGCTGGATCTGGATACCTCGATCGCGGACTACCTGCCGCGGCCGCTGCCGGACTACGTCACCGGGGACGACGACTGGACCGATCTGGCCGACCAGCCGCAATGGCGCGAGCTGACGCCGCGCATCATCCTGTCGAACGGGACGGGGTTCGCGAATTTCCGCTGGCTGGAAGAAGACGGACGGCTGCAATTCCACTTCGCGCCTGGCGAGCGCCAGACCTATTCGGCCGAAGGCTTCTACATCCTCCAGCACGTGATCGAGGAAGGCCTGGGGCTGGACCTGAAGGCCGAGATGCAGCGCCGCATCTTCGACCGGTTCGGCATGGAGAATACCTCGATGCAATGGCGGCCGGACTTCCGCGAGAACCTCGCCGACGGCTATGCCATGGACGGCACATTCGAGCCGCATGACGAGCGCTCCAACGTTTCCGCTGCCGGTTCGATGGACACGACGATCGCCGACCAGGCGCGCATGTGGGCGGGCTTTGTCGCCGGCGAGGGGCTGAGCGAAGCGGCACGGGCGGAATTCGTGGCGCCGTCACAGGCCATCCGTTCGCCCAGCCAGTTTCCCACGATTACCACGCAGGAAGATCCGCGCGCGGCGGAGATCGGGCTGGCCGGCGGTCTAGGCGTCATCGTCTATCGCGACGAAAACGGCGTCTGGTTCGACAAGGGCGGTCACAATCCCTGGACCGGCAATCGCGCCATCTGCCACGAGGCGACACAGCGCTGCATCGTGTTGCTGGGTAATTCGGTGCGCGCGGAACTGATCTATCCGGCGATCACGGAAATGGCGATGGGCGAGAACCCCGTGCCCTGGTGGTGGATCTATCCGGATCAGTTCGCGGAGTGAGTTTCCTCCCCATGGAATGGGGAGGGGGACCACGAAGTGGTGGAGGGGCCGCCGTGCGCAGCGCGGCGGAATCTCTGCGTCAGGCTTCGCCGCCTTCCTTCTTCGCCTTCGGCTCCAAAGGCCCCTTCGACCCGATGCTGCGCATCGGCCCACTTCCCCAACTTTCGTTGGGGAAGAAAGCGCGCGGCGGAGCTCCGGCAGGATGACAAGCGCCCGCTGGCTCAATAGAAGGGGCGGACAGTTGCCCCAAGGAGCCCCCCGCCATGTCCGACGCCTTTTTCGCCGATCTCAGAGCCGAGCTGGAGACCATCGAGGCCGACGGGCTCTACAAGCGTGAGCGGATCATCACCTCGCAGCAATTCTCCGAGATCGATGTGCGGGCGAATGGCGATGAGAGCCATGTCATCAATTTCTGCGCCAACAACTATCTCGGCCTGGCGAACCGGCCGGAACTGATCGAGGCGGCGAAGACGACGCTGGACAGTCATGGTTTCGGCGTCGCCTCGGTGCGCTTCATCTGCGGCACCCAGGATCTGCACAAGCAGCTGGAAGCGAAGATCGCCGCCTTTACCGGCTGCGAGGACGCCATCCTCTATGCGGCCGCCTTCGACGCAAACGGCGGCGTGTTCGAACCGCTGCTGGGGCCGGAGGATGCGATCATCTCCGACGCGCTCAACCATGCCTCGATCATCGACGGTGTGCGCCTGTGCAAGGCGAAGCGCTATCGCTATGCCAATTCGGACATGGCCGATCTGGAGACCCAGCTGAAACAGGCCCGGGCCGACGGCGCGCGCCACATCCTGATCGTCACCGACGGCGTCTTCTCCATGGACGGCTATATCGCCAATCTGCCGGAGATCGTGCGGCTGGCGAAACAGTATGACGCGCTGACCATGGTGGATGATTGCCACGCCCACGGCTTCATGGGCGCGAAGGGCCGCGGCACACCGGAACATTGCGGCGTTTTCGGCGAGATCGACATCATCACCGGCACGCTGGGCAAGGCGCTGGGTGGGGCGATGGGCGGCTTCACCGCGGCGCGCAAGGAAATCATCGACATGCTGCGCCAGCGCTCGCGGCCCTATCTCTTCTCCAACTCGCTGGCGCCGGCCATTGCAGGCGCCTCGCTGAAGGCGCTCGACATGGTGGCCGAGGGCGACGATCTGCGCGCGCGCCTGTTCGACAATGCCAAACGCTTCCGCGCCGGCATGAGCGAAGCCGGTTTCGACCTCCTGCCGGGCGAGCATCCGATCATTCCGGTAATGCTGGGCGATGCGAAACTGGCCCAGGAAATGGCGGCGAAACTGATGGAGGAGGGCGTCTATGTGATCGGCTTCTTCTATCCGGTTGTGCCCAAGGGCAAGGCCCGCATCCGCACCCAGATGTCCGCCGCCCACACGCCGGAGATGATCGACCGCGCCGTGGCGGCGTTCACGAAAGTGGGCAGGGAGATGGGGGTGATCTGATAAGGAATGCAAAACCCTTCAAACTTGGAGCAAGATTGGCCGCCCGAATTACGACAGGCAAAAGGGCGTGTGTCGAAGGATCTGCAGCGCCTCGTCATGTTGCGCTCGGTGCTGCAAGGTATTTTCGAGCATGAAACTGTTCGTAATGCCTTCGATGGGACATATCGCGGAAACGTGTTCAAGCTGATTGAGACCTCCCTTTTGAGGGACGCTGTTTCGACCCTCGATAGACTATTCTCCAAACCAGGAGGGAAGGGACCGGCCGCAAACTTGTCGTTGCTCTATGTTGCAGATGTCTTCAACGGGACTTCAGCGGTCGAACAGTCGTACAAGGCGTATTCTCGAAAGTGGGGAGCTGTGTCGGTTGCAACCGAGTGCCAGCAGACCCGAAATCGGGAAGCGACGGCGCGAGAGCAAAAGGACTGGGCAGCGGTTGAGGCAAGCATTGAGAACGTCAACAACTACGCCGATGGCCCCTTTTTTGGCCTTATAAGAACCTTCAGGTCAGAGTGGATTTCGCACTCTGTTGTGTCGTCAAGAGACCGAAAAACCTACCGCGTTTCAGATGATTACGAGCTGACTTTTACAGACCTTTTTGAAGCAATCGACGAAGGTGTCTCCGTCGGCGTCAAAGCCTACGATGCCTTCTTTCGTGTCGGGCTTTCCGTGGAGGACCTTGGAGCCTATTGGCGCACCTTTGGCGATGCTTTCTGGGCCATGAGCATTGGGGATTCACAGCTAGCCGATGAAATCGAAGGCAAGCTTTATAGTGACGATGATTGGCTAGAGGGCTAGGCAGTCGGTCGTGAGGTTGGCCACTTGCTTGATCTGACCCCGGATTCCCGGTCCGCCAATCCCTCTGATTTCCTGCGGGTTTTCCGGCTAATGTCTTGGTGTTCAAGAGTTTAGCTGGAATGGAGGGACGTATGAAACTCAGTCTGCTTGTTAGCGGTGCTGCCATCCTTGCCGTGTCTGTCGGTGCCCTGATGTGGGGTCTGCCCCAGTATGGCGTCTGGCAGCAGGAACTGGCGGGCCGGGCCGAGCTGGTCCGCGCCGAGCAGAACCGCCGTATCGCCGTGCTGGAGGCCCAGGCGCGCCTGGAGGCCGAGGAGCTGAATGCCCAGGCCGAGATTGCGCGCGCCCATGGTGTCGCCGAAGCGAATGCCATCGTGGCTGAAGGCCTGGGCGGTCCGGAAGGCTATCTGCGCTATCTGTGGATCCAGTCGCTGGGCGAGAACGGCCAGGATGTGATCTACATCCCGACCGAGGCCGGGCTGCCGCTGCTGGAAGCCAGCCGTCACCTGGCCGAATAGGCCGGACACGCCGGTACCGTTGCAGCGGTGCCGGCGTCTTGCTGAGGGGACGGGCGTCATCGGTTTCCCGCTGCCCCTTTGCCCGAATGGCGCTAGTATCGTCCGGCAGTTTCGCCTTTGCGGCGAAATTCTGCATCCGAATGATCGCTTGGGGGCATCACACGGGTAACGGTGACACAGGGGACCGATATGACGGATACCAGCGAAATACGCGCCAGCAGCGCCCGTCCTTCCGACGAGATGCTGCCCTTTCTCAACAATTTCCACGACATCTTCACCACGCTCGGCGTGCTGATCCTGCTGGGCGGGCTCGGCGTCGGTGCCGGCCAGGTGATGGCCGGGCTCGACATGGCCGAGGGCAGCCAGGCCTGGCAGACCATATTGATGGCGCTGATCGGCGGTATCGCCGTGTTCGCCTGGTTCCTCTCCGCGCTGCTGGTCGGCAAACAGCGCCGCATCCTGCCCGGCATTGTGCTGTCGGGCGTGTTCGGCGTCGCGACAGCCGTCGTTCTGGTCTGGGGCTATGCCCAGTTCCTGATCCACGTCGCGGGCATTTCCGAAACCAGTTTCGAACTCGGCAGCGAGAGCGCAGAAAACATGGCCTTCGGCCGCGAGGCGGTGATGGCGGTCGTTTCGCAGATCCCGCTTTCGGTGCGCGTCATGCCGGTCGTGTTCGGCCTCGCCTTCGTGCTGCCGATGATGGCCTATTACCGCGTCTATCGCCTGCCGTTTGCCGGCGGGCTGGTCGGCGCCGGCACGGTGATGACGGCCGTGCTGACCCTGCTGGTCATCGAGCCCTATACGGCCATTGTCTGGATGCCGACGATCAATGTCGCCGCCGGTGCCGCCCTGCTGCTGGCGGGGATCCTGTTCGATGCCCGCGATCCGGGCCGCGAGACGCGCCTGTCCGGCACGGCCTTCTGGCTGCATTTCTTTGCCGCGCCGATCCTGCTGGGCGCGGTGCTCAACATGGCGCAGGTCGGTCTTACGCTGGGCGAGAGCGATTTCGCGAACCCTGACGCGATCAACCTGTTTGCAGCCCTGGCGGCGGACAGTGCCGAGGCGATGCGCCTTGCGGTGACAGCCCTGGTGGTGATCGGCCTGTTTGCGCTGGTCTCGCTGCTGATCAACCGGCGCGCGCTGATCGTCTCCGGCCTGGTGACCGCGGGCGTGTCGATCGGTGTCATCGTCAATTCGACCGATCTGGGCGCCGGCGTGGTGGTCGCCGTGACGCTGCTGGTGCTGGGCGGGATCGTTGTCCTGCTGGGCGCGGCCTGGAACCCGGTGCGCCGGATCCTGCTGCTGCCCATTCCCCAGGGCGGCCCCCTCGGCCGCATCTTCCCGCCGGTCAGCGCCGCCGAAGGCTGACCGCCCGCGGTGGCACAGGAATGAGGCCGCCCTGCGTGAAAACGGGGCGGCCTTTTCTTTTGCCCGATCTTGATGGGTTCCAGGCATTTACGCGGTCGCCGGGAACACCGATCATGGCCTTCGCAGCGGGAGGCGAGAGGGCATGACCCACGATACGGACGCCATCATCATCGGGGCCGGGGCTGTCGGGCTGGCCTGTGCCTATGCCCTGGTCCAGCGCGGATTCGAGACGATTGTGCTGGAGAAGGAACGGGCGATCGGGCAGGGCGTCTCCTCGCGCAATTCCGAGGTGATTCATGGCGGGCTCTACTATCCTTCAGGTTCGCTGAAGGCGCGGCTGTGCGTCGAGGGGCGCCGCAAGCTTTATGATTTCCTCGCCAGCCATCATGTAGCGCATGAACGTTGCGGCAAGCTGGTCGTGGCGACCGAGCCGCACGAGATCGAGCGGCTGGATGCCATCCTCGAACAGGCCGCAGCGAACGGTGTGGAGGGCTTGCAGCGCCTGACCAGCGCGGAAGCGCGGGCGCTGGAGCCGGGCTTGAGGGCCGAGGCGGCGCTGCTCTCGCAGACCAGCGGCGTGATGGATGCCCATGGCTATATGGACGCGCTGGCCGGCGAGATTTCTGCCCGGGGCGGGGCGATTGCCGTCAACACGCCGTTCGCAGGCGCCCGGCCGCTGGAGGGCGGCGGTTTTGCGATCCGTACGGGCGGCGATCATGCAACGGAGGTGACCGCGCGCCATCTGGTGATCGCAGCCGGTCTGGGTGCCCAGGCGGCCGCCGGTACGGTGGAGACCTATCCGGCCGACGCGATCCCGCCGCTGCATCTGGGCAAGGGCGTCTATTTCACCATGGCCGGCAAGGCGCCCTTCCGGCATCTCGTCTACCCGCTGCCCATTCCCGGCGCGCTGGGCACGCATTACCGCCGCGATCTGGGCGGGCAGGCGCGGTTCGGGCCGGACCTGGAATTCGTCGCGAACGAGGATTACAGCGTCGACCCGGCCCGCGGCGAAGCCTTCTACGCCACGATCCGCCGTTTCTGGCCGGATATGCCTGACGGTGTTCTCGTGCCTGATTATGCCGGTATACGCCCCAAGCTTCATGGCCCCGGCGAGCCCCATCCCGACTGGCGCATCGATGGCGCCGGCCAGCACGGCATGAAAGGCCTCGTTACACTGTTCGGCATCGAAAGCCCGGGCCTCACCGCCTCGCTCGCCATCGGCGAGCATGTTGCGGGGATGCTGGCGGGGTAGCCGCAGAACCGGCAGCCCTGTCATCCCGGATGAATGCCCGGCCTCGGGCCGGGCGCAGGTCCGGGACCCATAATCCGGGTTCACGCCTGACAGACTCCGCTATCGAACCCGCTTTTGGCCAATATCGAGTCTATGGCTCCCGGCCCTGCGGCCCGCCTTCGCGGGCCATCCCGCCGGGATGACAAAATTTTGAGCGGCAAACGCAGTCCTTGTCGCGGCGCTGCGTTCATGGCCAAATCCTGCCGGGGAAGGGGAGGCTGACATGACACCATCGCGTTGGACCTTCGGGCTTTGCATCCTGTTTGCGCTGGCAACGACCCTGCTGACGCTGGCCTTCGGTACACCGCCGGAGCCGGCCGTGCCGCTGCATTCCGGTTTCAGCACCCCCATCCTGGCCCTGGAATTCGCCACGCAGGTGGCGCATCTCGACTTCCTGCAGGGCGAGGCCGGCGCGGAGATGCGCGACTATATCCGGCACGTGCAGTTCATCGATGTCTTCTTCCCCATCGCCTATGCGGGTATGGCCGCCTGCCTCTTCCTGGGCATGGCGATGCGGGGCAATGTCTTCGCCGTTCTCGGTGTCGGCCTGGCGGTGGCGACGATCGTTGCGGACTGGCAGGAGAACGCCACGATCGACGATATTCTCGACGAGATCGAGAACCCGCATTGCAACGCCCAGACCGTGCCGGACGTTCAGGGCGGCGATCCGGTCCTGCGCGACTGTCTGTCGGACGAGGTGTTCGAGAATGCCCCGCCGGCGCTGGAACTGGCCTCTTTCGTGTTCGACAGCTTCCTGCCGATCCGGATCGAATTCCTGCGCGAGGACACCTGGATCAAATGGGCGCTGATGGCGACCTATGCCGTGCTGCTGTCGGCCCTGTTATGGTTCTCCGGACGTCCGGTCTGGCATGAGTGGCGGCGCTGGCTGGCGGTGCCGCCTGCATTGGCCGCCTTTGCCATCTGCCTGACCTGGCTGACCGGTTCGAACGGCCATGTAGCGGAAATCATGAGCATACTGCTCATTCCATTCATGCTCACTTTTCCCGCCGCCGCGGTGATGTATTTTCTCGCCAAGCCCAAAGGGTCCCGCAAGAAGGGCACCCGCTAGCAAAGGTCGAGGAAACGCCATGAAAGCCCTGGTCAAGGCCAAGCCGGAAGAAGGCATCTGGATGGACGATGTGCCGATGCCCAAGATCGGCCCGGACGATGTGCTGATCCGCATCACCAAGACGGCCATCTGCGGCACCGACATCCACATCTATAACTGGGATGACTGGGCCGCGAAGAATGTGCCGACGCCGATGGTGGTGGGCCATGAATATGCCGGCGAGATCGTCGAGGTCGGCGGCAATGTGACCCGCGTGAAAGTGGGCCAGCGTGTGTCCGGCGAGGGCCATGTGGTCGGCGCCACGTCGCGCGCGGCGCGGGCGGGCCGGTTCCACCTCGATCCCGACACGCGCGGCGTTGGTGTGAACATCCCCGGCGCCTTTGCCGAATACATGAAACTGCCGGCCTTCAATGTCGTGCCGCTGCCGGAAGAAGTGCCCGACGAGATGGGCGCCATTCTCGACCCGCTGGGCAATGCCGTGCACACGGCGCTGCAGTTCGACCTGATCGGCGAGGATGTGCTGATCACCGGCGCCGGACCGATCGGCATCATGGCGGCGGCGATCGCCCGCCATGTCGGTGCGCGCCATGTCGTGCTGACCGACATCAATACGCACCGTCTCCACCTGGCCAGCCAGGTCGCGCCGAATATCCGCACGGTCGATGTCTCGAAGGAAGACCTGCGCGATGTGCGCAAGGAGCTGAAGATGACGGAAGGCTTCGATGTCGGCCTGGAAATGTCCGGCGCGCCGCAGGCTTTCGGCTCGATGCTCAACAATATGGTGATGGGCGGCAAGATCGCGATGCTCGGCCTGCCGTCCAGGCCGATCGAGGTGGATTTCGGCCAGCTTGTCCTCAAGGCGATCACGCTGAAAGGCGTCTATGGCCGCGAGATGTTCGAGACCTGGTACAAGATGATCGCCATGCTCGAAAGCGGTCTGGACGTCTCGCGCATCATCACCCACCGCTACACCGCCGACGAATTCCAGAAGGGTTTCGACGCCATGCGGGCCGGCAAATCAGGCAAGGTGGTTCTGGACTGGAGCTGATCCATGGCCACGGAAAAACGCGTGCCGCTGGAAGGGTTTGTCGAATACGCACCCGAGGACATGTCGTCCCGGGTTGCGGCCTTCACGGAAAATCTCCGCCGCCGCCGGACGGTGCGCGATTATTCCGACCGTCCGGTTGATCGCGCGATCGTCGAACAGGCCATCCTGGCCGCCGGATCGGCGCCGTCCGGTGCCAATCACCAGCCCTGGCATTTCGTCGTTCTGACCGACGCTGAACGCCGCGAGGCGCTGCGCGAAGCGGCTGAGGCGGAGGAGCGAGCCTTCTATGCCGGCAAGGCGTCGGAGGAATGGCTCGAAGCGCTCGCGCCGCTGGGCACGGATGCCGACAAGCCGTTTCTCGAGACCGCGCCCGTGCTGATCGCGGTCTTCGCCCAGAAACGCGGCGGCGAGCGCGCGGGGCAGGACAAGAAGAATTACTACATCAATGAGAGTGTCGGCATCGCCTGCGGTTTCCTGCTGGCGGCGCTGCACGAGGCGGGCCTGGTGACGCTCACCCACACGCCCAATCCGATGCGTTTCCTCAACGAGGTCTGCGAGCGCCCGGTGACCGAAAAGCCCTACATGCTGATCGTCGGCGGCTATCCGGCCGAAGGCGCCACCGTGCCGGAGCACGCGCTGGTGAAGAAGTCCCTTAACGAGATCACGACCTGGTTGTGAGTTTTCCCCTCCAGACAACACGCATTTTTCCCGGACGGAAGCCCGGCCTTGTGCCGGGTGGAGATCCGGGACCCAGAGGACGAGCGATGAGCCCGGTATCTCGTCGGTCGGTCCCGGCCTTCCGTCCCGCCTGCGCGGGACATCCAGCCGGGAAAAATGCCTTGTGGATTGATGGGGATCGGGCGGCATGACTGCCGCCCCGCGAACCCCAAAAAACAGAGCGCCCGGATCGGGGGAGGATCCGGGCGCCAGATTTGCCGACCAACCGTTATCTGATCGGGGCGCTTTTGCCAGGGAAACCGGGAGTGAGGCGAACCGGTTTCCTGTTCGGGGTTGGGGGAACCCTAGGCCCGCATGCGCCGGCGGATTGCCGTGAAGGACCAGATCAGTGCGACCACCCAGCCGATCACTGTCCAGCCCAGAAGCAGGTTGGTGAGGAAGATCGCAAAGGTGTTGTCGTGACCGCGCAAGAGCGCGATCAGCGTCGGCAGGAACATCAGCAGCAAGGCGATGATGCCGAACTCCGCTCCACCCATCATGACGATCTCCATCTCCGTTTCTGCTCCATATCGAATTTCGATATGAATGTATGAGCGACCCCGGAAGAGCGCAATAGCGGAAAAGGGGGGATTGGACGGATTTTTGTCCCGCCTCTTTTTTAGGCCCTGGAGATGTCCGGGGAGCCGGCTCTGTCAGGCGGTCCGCAGCGCCCGTTCCGCGCGCGGCGGGTGGCCGAACTGGCGGCTGTATTCACGCGAGAACTGGGTCGGGCTTTCATAGCCGATGGCAAAGGCGATGGCGGAAACGCTCTCGGCGGTATCTGTCAGCCGGCGGCGGGCCTCCATCAGGCGCATCGTCTTCTGGTATTGCAGCGGCGTCGTGCCGGTCAGGCTGCGGAAATGCTCGTGAAAGGCCGAGGCGCTCATGCCGGCCTCGCGCGCCAGATCGGCAACGGGCAGGGCCGTGTCGAACTCGCGGCGGATACGCCCGATGGCGCGGGCGATGCGGCTGGCGTGACTGTCCGGCCGGGTCAGGCTGGCCAGGAGTGGCGCCTCCGGACTGCGCAGCAGGCGATAGTGGATTTCCCGGACCGTCAGCGGCGCCAGGACGGGCAGATCGTCCGGCTGCCCGTGCAGGCGGTAAAGACGCGTCATCGCATCGACCAGGGCCGGGTCGGCGGCGGTCACCGTCATCGCGGAGCAGCGATACTGCTCGCGCGGTGGCGGCAGCGCGTCCTCTGGCAGTGCGGCCATGAGTTCGCGCAGCAGCGCGATATCGATCTCCAGGCCCAGCGAGAGATAGGGCGCGGCGGCGCTGGCCGTGACGATGCGGGCCGTTGTCGGCAGGTCGAGGCCGACGATCAGGGTCTGGCCGGCGGCAAAGGTGAGCGCGGTATCGCCCATCACGGTCTGTTTGGCGCCCTGCAGGACCAGGCAGAAAATCGGCCGGTAGTCGACGACATCCAGCGGCGTCGGCGCCCGGCTGCGCACCAGGCTGAGACCGGGCACGCCGGTCGGGTTCGGCTGGGCGTCAAAGCCCATACGGTCGGCATGCCGGGTCATGTCGCGCTTCAGGCTGTCGAGATCGGTCATGCATGGCTCCTGCCCGGATGGACTACGCGCGGGCGGCGCGCTGCGCAAGCGGGGCGGTCCGGAGTTGCGGAGGATCAGGCAGGTTTTCCGGAGCATGCGGCAGGCCGGGCATCGGTGCGGCCGCTAGATGAGGGGCGTCTTCAACACCGGAGCCTTTCCCATGACCCAATCAACCACCCCCATCGCCCTGATCACCGGCGGCAGCCGCGGGCTGGGCCGCAATACCGCCCTTCATCTGGCCCGCAAGGGCGTCGATGTCATCCTGACCTGGCGCGGCAATCGCGCGGAGGCGGAAAGCGCCATGGCCGAGATCGAGGCGCTGGGCCGCCGGGCGGCGATCCTGCAGCTCGACACCGGCGATATCGCCAGTTTCGCCGGCTTTGCCGAGGTCGTGAAATCCGTCCTGGCCGAAGGCTGGCAGCGCGACCGGATCGACTTCCTGGTCAATAATGCCGGCCATGGCGTCTACAAGCCTTTCGCCGAAGTCACCGAGACCGAGTTCGACGGGCTGATGAATGTCCACTTCAAGGGTGTCTTCTTCCTCACCCAGACCCTGTTGCCGCTGATCCGCGATGGCGGGCATGTGGTGAATGTTTCGTCGGGCCTGACCCGCATCACGCTGCCCGGCTTTGCCGCCTATGCCGCAATGAAGGGCGCGATCGAGGCGCTCACCCGCTACCAGGCCCGCGAACTGGGCGATCGGGGTATCCGTGTGAATGTGGTCGCGCCCGGCGCGATCGAGACGGATTTCGGCGGCGGCATGGTGCGTGACAATGCGCAGATGAATGCCGAAATCGCCTCGGTGACGGCGCTGGGCCGGGTCGGCCAGCCCGACGATATCGGCGGCGCGATCTCCAGCCTGCTGACCGGCGATTTCGGCTGGCTGACGGCCCAGCGGATCGAGGTCTCCGGCGGCCAGGGGCTGTAACACCATACGTGAACGCCCGCCCCCAAGAGGGGCGGGCGCCACATAATCCGTCATAGCGGATGAGGACCGGTCAGGCGTCGACCGTCGGGAATTCATAGTCCTTGTAGATTTCCCGCAGCTTGGTCTTGAGGATCTTGCCGGTGGCGCCGATCGGCATCTCGTCGATGAACTCCACCGCATCCGGCACCCACCATTTAGGCACCTGGCCGCGCAGATAGTCCAGGATCGACTCGGCATCCGGCGTTATGCCCGGCTTGGGCTGGACGACGAGCAGCGGGCGTTCCTGCCATTTCGGGTGCGGCATGCCCACGGCGGCCGCCATGGCGACCGCCGGATGGCCCATGGCGGCGTTCTCCAGATCGATCGAGGAAATCCATTCCCCGCCGGTCTTGATCACGTCCTTGGAGCGGTCGGTGATGGTCATGTAGCCATCGCCGTCGAGATAGGCGACATCGCCGGTCTTGAACCAGCCATCTTCGGTGAAGCTGTCAGCACCGGCGCCGCGGTAATAGGCCGAGGCGATCCACGGACCGCGCACCTGAACATGGCCGGAGGACTTGCCGTCCCAGGGCAGTTCCTTGCCTTCATCGTCGACGATACGCATGCCGACACCGAAGACGAGGCGGCCCTGTTTGAGCTTGATCTTGATCTGCTCTTCGCGGTCCAGCGCGTCGTGCTTGGGCAGGGAGGCATTGACCGTGCCGAGCGGGCTCATCTCGGTCATGCCCCAGCCCTGCTGCATGACGACGTCATACTTGTCCTCATAGGCGCGCAGCAGCGCTTCGGGCAGGGCCGAGCCGCCGATCAGCACGCGCTCGATCGAGTCGATACGCTTGCCTTCCTGTTCCAGATAGTTGAGCAGGCCCAGCCACACCGTCGGCACGCCGGCGACGTAATTGACCTTCTCGCCCTCGATCAGCTCGTGAATGCTCTGCCCGTCCATCTGCGCGCCGGGCATGACCAGTTTGGCGCCGTTCATCGGCGCGGCGTAGGGAATGCCCCAGGCATTGACGTGGAACATCGGCACCACCGGCAGCAGCGTGCCGCGCGCGCCGACGCCGATCACGTCCGAAGCCGAACAGGCCATGGCGTGCAGCACGTTGGAGCGGTGGGAATAGAGGACGCCTTTCGGATCGCCCGTCGTGCCGGAGGTGTAGCACAGGCCGGCGGCGGTGTACTCGTCGAACACCGGCCAGTCGAAATCGGACGATTGCTCGGCGATCAGTTCCTCATAGGTCTTGCACTTGGTCTTGACCGCATCGGCGTGCGACTTGTCGGTCATCAGCACCCAGTTCTTCACCGACTTGCACATCTTCGAGATGCCGTCGACGATCGGTGCGAACTGCTTGTCGAAGAAGACCGCCTTGGCCTGGGCGTGTTCCAGCATCCAGACGATCTGCTTGGGATCGAGACGCGGATTGACCGTGTGAACCACGGCACCCATGCCGGAAATGCCGTAATAGAGCTCGAAATGGCGATGCGAGTTCCAGGCGATGGTGGCAACGCGGTCGCCCTCGCGAATCTTCAGCTTCTTCCTGAGCGCGTTCGCCAGCTGTTTTGTACGCTCGTGTGCTTGGGCATAGGTCTCGCGATGAATCTCGCCCGTCTCCGGCAGGCGTGTCACGATCTCCTGGCCGCCATGGCATTTGGCCGCGTGGACAAGAATGTCCGAAATCATCAACGGACAATCCATCATGTGTGCGCGGAATGTCATGCTCTCTCCCCTTAACTGGTCAACCGTTGCGTTGTTGTGGTGTTTTTCCCATCAAACGAATTCCCGGGCTGCGGCGCAATCCCTTTGCTCAATCGATGTGAATTGCCTATGGGGTCCTGACGGCTTTCGCCAGCCAAATCTGCGTCTCATACCGGGAGAGTTCCGATGTCCAGCCCGCTGACCCCGCCCTCCTATTCCGATATCGCCGACGCAGCGGAACGCCTGGCGGGACATGCGGTCCGGACGCCCTTGTTGCGCAATGACGTGCTGGACGAGCGCACCGGCGCGCGGGTGTTCGTGAAGGCGGAATGCCTGCAGCGCACGGGGTCGTTCAAGTTCCGCGGTGCGTTCAACCGCATTTCGCGCATGGATTCAGACGAAAAGACTCGCGGCGTCATGGCCTACTCCTCGGGCAATCACGCCCAGGGTGTTGCCGCGGCAGCGCGGATCAACGGCACGACGGCCAAGATCCTGATGCCGTCCGATGCGCCGCGCTCGAAGGTAGAGGGGGTGAAGTTCTGGGACGGCGAGGTCGTGGAATACGATCGCGGCACCCAGAATCGCGAGGAGATGGGCCGCGCCATTGCCGAGGCCGAGGGGCGCGTCCTGGTGCCGCCCTATGAAGACCCCTTCATCATCGCCGGCCAGGGCACAGCCGCGCTGGAAGCCAGCGAACAGATGGCCGAAACCGGGGCCGTGCCGGATATCGTGATCTGTCCGGCTGGTGGTGGCGGTCTGATCGCCGGCACCGGCATGGCGATGCTGCACCACCACCCGGAAGTGCAGGTGTGGGCGGCCGAGCCGGTCGGGTTCGACGATTTCCGCCGCTCGCTTGCCAGCGGCCGGCGCGAAGTCAATGAGCGGCTGACAGGCTCGGTCTGCGACGCGATCATCACGCCGACACCGGGCGAGCTGACCTGGTCGATCAATTCCGGCCAGCTGGCCGGCGGTGCGGCCGTCAGCGATGACGAGGCCCTGGCCGCTGTGGCGTTTGCCTGGCGGCATCTGAAGATCGTGGTTGAACCGGGTGGGGCGGTGGCCCTGGCGGCCGTGCTGACCGGCCGGGTCGAAACCCGCGGCAAGACGGTGTGCGTCATTGCCAGTGGCGGCAATGTCGACCGCGCCATGTTCGCCCGCGCCCTGGAAAGCCTCTAGGCAACAGCCGGCGCCGCAGCGCCGGCCTTCACCTGCGAGCCTTTGCCTAGCGTTCCGATTCGTCGGTCTGCTCGTAGTTCTCGTCGTCGAGCCCGGGTTCGGAGCCCTCGTTGTCAAGGCCGGCTTCGCCGGGCTCGAGTTCGTCCGTTTCCACATTGACCGGGCGGGCCATACCGCCTTCGTCCGTGAAGATCAGGACCGGTTCGGAACCGCGGCGCAGGTCTTCCTCGATCAGCAGCGGCACGGCCGCGTCATCGTCGAGACGCGAACGGTAAACCTGCAGATTCTCCATCACGCGCTGGACGTAATTGCGGGTCTCGGAGAAGGGGATGCTTTCCACCCAGTCGACCGGGTCGACGTCCGGATCACGCGGATCGCCATAATCCCGGATCCAGCGGCGGGCGCGATGGGCGCCGGCGTTGTAGGCCGCCAGTGCCAGCACATAGGACCCGTCAAAATCCTCCACCACATCGGCCAGGTGATGCATGCCGAGGGTGAGATTGTAGTCCAGATCGTCCGTCAGCCAGCTGAAACGGTAGGGTACACCGACCTGACGCGCCGTCTGCCGCGCGGTGGCCGGCATCATCTGCATCATGCCGCGGGCGCCGGCTCCGGACACGGCGTGCTGTCCGAACTCTGTCTCCTGGCGGATGATCGAGTGGGTCAGGGCATCCTCGGGCCGCAGCGCCGCGCTCTGGGGCAGGGTGATCGTGGGATAGGCGCTTTGCGGCAGGATGATGCCGCGCTGGCGGGCGGCCTTCGCGGCACGCACGGACTGGCGCATGTAGAGATATTCGCTCGCCAGACGCGCCAGCAGCACGGATTCCGCCGGATCGGTCAGCTGATCGTCCAGACGGTAGGACAGCAGGCGGAAATAATATTCCTCGTTCTGCTCGGCCAGAAGACGCATCGCCCGCACCAGCGGCCGCGCTTCAAAGCGCACGCGGGTCGCTTCGTCCGGCTCCGGCTCGCGCTCCAGCGCCATGACGCCGCCACCGGAGGCATCCGGCAGCTGGGCCAGCGCCAGCTGGCCATAGAAGGCGGTCGAGTGTTCGCCGGCTTCGGCATAATAGGCGGCGGCTTCCTCGTGGCGGCCGAGTGCATCGGCGGCACGGGCCATCCAGTAGGAACCGCGCGAGCGCGAGACCGGCGTGGAGACATTGTCCCGAAGATGCGTGAAGTGGGCGAAAGCCTCCTCCGGGCGGTCCAGATGGACCAGGGCGAGCCAGCCGGCGACGAATTCGGCATCGGCAAAATCGGCGCCTTCACTCATGCCGTGGGCACGGGCCAGGGCATAGGCCGTCTCGTAATCGCGATCGCGGACCAGGTTGAGGATCATGAGCTTGCGCTCGGTCCACATCAGTTCCAGCGCATCGGTATTGCCGTAGCTGTCCGGCAATTGCAGCAACAGCGGCAGCGTCGTATCGGTCAGGCCCGCGCGGCGGCGCCAGCGGGCCCGCTCGAACACCAGCCCGGCATCATTCGACAGTGAGGCGGGCACGCGGTCGACAGCGCGGTCGACGCCGCTCTGGCGGCCCGCCAGACGCAGGCGGGCGTCCGCCAGGGCGTGGTTGTTGCCCGACAGAAGCGGCAGGACGCGGCGGGCTGCCGTGCGCTGGTTCGACCAGATCAGATAGTCGATGCGTGCCATGTGATCGTCTTCGGTGAACAGATCGCGATGGGCCTGATAGGTCTCGCTCTGCACTGAAAGGGGCAGGAATTCATTGCGCCAGGTTTCGCGCAGCAGAGCTTCGCCTTCCTCGACGCGGCCGGTCTCGATCAGCGCTTCGGCATATTCGACGGCGCCGCGGCCGGTCGTCGGCGGATTGTTCTCGAACCAGGTGATGATGAAGGGCGCGGTCATGCCGCTTTCATCGATCTTGGATTCGGCTTCCGAGCGGATGAAGCTGTCGCGCGGCCAGTTCTCAAGCTCGTTCAGGGCCATGTCGAGCTCGAGGAAGCTCGCACGGGCATCACCAAGAGCAATGCGCCAGAGCAGGATGTCGCGCGCCGAGGTATCGGTGAGTTCGTCGCGGATCTCGCGCACGCGCATCCAGTCCTCGTCATCTGCCGCGTCAAGGCCGCGCTGGAAGCGCGTGAAATCGGCGTCCGAGAGGTATTGCGAGAAATTCACCGGATCCGGCCGCATGCGCGGCGTGGGAATCTGGGCAGAGGCCGGCACGGCAAGAGCAATGAGTGCCAGCGCGGAAAGGCAACGTGCGATCATGGATCGTAGGACACTTTCTGACCGAATAGGCACGACATCATCGCTGCAAGACCGGCTCACTGTCCAGACTTGACAACAAGACTTGGCCGTTCCTGTGCCCGCCGATATGGTCGCGCGCTCGCTTTTCGGTTTCCGGGATTGAAACATGTTCAAAGGGTCCATCACTGCGCTGGTCACACCGTTCAAGAATGGTGCCGTTGACGAAGCCGCTGTCGCTGCGCTGGCCGAACGTCAGATCGAGGCGGGTTCGTACGGTCTGGTGCCCTGCGGCACGACCGGAGAGAACGCGACGCTGACCTTCGAGGAGCATATGCGGGTCGTCGAGATCGTCGTCGAGACGGCGCGCGGCCGTGTCCCGGTCATCGCCGGCACGGGCTCGAACAACACCGCCGTTGCGATCCAGAACCAGATCCGTGCGAAGGAACTCGGTGCCGATGCCGGCCTGATCGCGGCACCTTACTACAACAAGCCGAATGCAGAAGGCCTGTACCAGCACTACAAGGCGATCAATGATGCTGTCGACCTGCCGATCGTTGTCTATAATGTGCCGGGCCGCACCGTCATCGACATCCAGGCCGATACCGTGGCCCGTATCGCGACGCTGGAACATGTCGTCGGCATCAAGGACGCCACGGGCGACGTCGCCCGCGTGACCCAGCATCGCCGCCTGATCGGCACGGATTTCGTGCAGCTGTCCGGCGATGACCCGACCGCGCTGGGCTATAATGCGACGGGTGGTGTCGGTGCGATCTCGGTCACCTCGAATGTGGCGCCGGCCCTGTGCGCGCAGTTCCAGGCTGCCACGCTGGCCGGTGACTGGGACAAGGCGCGCGAAATCAATGACAGGCTGCTGCCGCTGCACCATGCCCTGTTCACCTCGTCCAGCCCCGGTCCGACCAAGTATGCGATGTCGCTGCTCGGCGTGATGAATACCGAACTGCGCCTGCCGCTGACCGAGCCGAACGAGGCGTCGAAGGCTGCGGTCCGTGAAGCGATGGTCATTGCCGGCCTTCTGGACGCTGCCTAGATGATGCGATCATGAGCAAACCCAAGACAGAGACCGGCGCCGTCGCCGTCAACCGGCGCGCCCGGTTCGACTACGAGATCGAGGAAACCTTCGAAGCCGGCCTGATGCTGATGGGTTCGGAGGTGAAATCCCTGCGTGAGGGCCGGGCCAATATCGCCGAGAGCTATGTCAGTCCGGAACGCGGCGAGATCTGGCTGGTCAATGCCGACATCCCGCCCTACGGCCCGGCGAACCGGTTCAACCACGAGCCGCGCCGCCATCGCAAACTCCTGCTCAAGCGCAACGAGATCGAGAAGCTGGCCGGTGCGGTGACCCGTGACGGGCGGACGATCATCCCGCTGCGTCTCTTCTTCAATAATCGCGGTATCGCCAAGCTCCAGATCGGTCTGGCCAAGGGCAAGAAGACCGTCGACAAGCGTGAGACGATCAAGCGCCGCGAGTGGGACAAGCAGAAGTCTCGCCTGATGAAGAATTACGGCTGATCGCGATCAGCCCGCGACGCTGTCCGCGACTTCCACGGCAAACCGGTCTCGATAGGCTTGCGGCGTGATGCCGAGCTGGCGGGCAAAGCTGCGCCGCATGCGCTCGTCATTGCCGAACCCGGTGCGCATGGCGATCGTCTTGATGCTGACGCCGGGATTTTCCAGCATCGCCCGGGCCGCCTCGACGCGCATCTGCTCGACGGCGCGGGCCGGTGTCATGCCGGTTTCTTCGGTATAGATCCGGGCGAAATTGCGCGGGCTCATGCCGCTGCGATGGGCGAGAGCGTCGACCCGCAGATCGGCCGTCAGATTGTCCTTCATCCAGAAATGCAGGGCGTCGAACTTGCCGGTCGCGGATTGTGTCTGCTGTTTCAGGGCTTCTGAGAATTGCGACTGGCCGCCGGGCCGCTTGACGTAGACCAGCATGTTGCGCGCCAGCTCCAGCGCCAGGTCGCGGCCGTGATCGGCTTCCACGAGCGCAAGCGCGAGATCGATCCCGGCGGTGACGCCGGCCGAGGTCCACACGCCTCTGTCCTCGATGAAGATCGGGTCGGGGTCGATATCGGCCCCCGGGCAGATCCGGGCCAGGTCATTGCAGCGCTGCCAGTGGGTCACTGCGCGGCGGCCGTCGAGCAGGCCGGCGGCGCCCAGCAGGAAAGCGCCGGTGCAAGTCGAGGCGACCCGTCCGCATTTCTCCGCCGCGCGCTGGATGCCGGCGACCAGGCGGTTGTCGCGGCTGGCTGCATAGACCCCGTCGCCACCGCAGGCGATCAGCGTGTCGCTGGTGTCCAGGCCCACACCGGCCAGTCGCCGCGTGTTCAGGGCAACCCCCGTGTCCGTCGTCACCGGGCCGCCATACAGAGAGGCGAGGGTGGTGTTGTAGGCATCCCGGCCGAGCAGCTCGTTGGCATCGGAAAACACCTGCAGCGGACCGGTCACGTCCAGCAGCTTGACCCGGTCATAGGTCAGGAAGGCGATGTGGCGTTCGATATGTTCGGGGTTGGCAGGAAATGTGGGCATGGTGTCATTTGTGCCATCGCTGGGTCCGTATATCAAACCGCAAAGCGGCGCGGGAAGGAAGAGAGCGATGCAATCTGAGCGAACGGATACGGTCCTGAACGAGACCTGCCCGTGGTCGGGCAAGCCGGTGGAGCATGACAGCCTGACGGATTATCGCGGACATACTGTCGGCTTCTGTAACCCCGGATGCCGAGACAAGTTCCGGGCGGCACTGCAGATTTTCGACGGCTTGGTGGCGGCGGCTGCAGCGCGCAATCCGCAGGGTTAACAAAAACTGAATTGTGTGGATAACCCGGCCCGGGTCTGCTTTGCCTGTTGCCTGTCAGGCGATGCGGGGCAGGCCGGCAAGGGCATGATGCGGAGTCCGGTCACCTTTTCTGCCAGGATGAGTTCCGGCCGGCGTCCGGCCGCCCCCTCAATCGGCGTCGAGACAAGCGCGGATATCGGCAAACACGCTGTCGAACATGGCTTCGGTGAGGCGGCCGGTATTCGTGTTGTAGCGCGAGCAATGATAGCTGTCGAAGAGCTGCAGCGGGCCGTTCGGACCGTCCAGTGTCGCCCGGGCGCCATGGCCGAACGTGGCGTCCTTCATCTTGTGGCCGAGGGCGCGTAGCGTGTTGTCGTGCGAGATTTTGCCCAGGCAGAGAATGGCCTCGAGCCGCGGCAGGGCGGCGATCCGCGCGGTGAGGAAGGGGCGGCAGGCATTCGCCTCGGCACCGACCGGCTTGTTCTCAGGCGGCACGCAGCGCACGGCATTGGTGATCATGGCATCGACAAGCGTCAGACCGTCATCGGGCCGGCTGTCATAAGTGCCGCGGGTGAAGCCGAACTTGCCCAGCGTGGCGTAGAGCAGGTCGCCCGCCCAGTCGCCGGTGAAAGGTCGGCCGGTGCGGTTGGCACCGCGCAGACCGGGCGCCAGACCGACAACGAGCAGGCGTGCCTGCGGATCGCCGAAGGATTCCACCGGTGCGTTATGCCAGTCCGGATGGTTGCGCGCGGTCGCTTCACGGAAGGCGACGAGGCGCGGGCAGAGCGGGCAGTCGAGCGGGGCCTCGGCCGGATAGGCAGCGCTCACGAACCGCCCCCGTTGCGCCCGATCATGCCTTCCAGATCGGCCAGTTCGATAAAGGTATCGGCCGCCCGACGCAGATCGTCGGACACCATGGAGGGCTGGGTCTTCAGTGAGGAAACCACGCTCACCCGGGCGCCGCGTGACTGCGCCGCCTGAATGGCGCGCCGGAAATCGCCATCGCCGGAGAACAGAATGATGTGGTCGAGATAGGCGGCGGCCTCGACCATGTCGATCGCCAGCTCGATATCCATATCACCCTTGATGCGGCGGCGGCCGCTGTCGTCGGTAAACTCGCGCGCCGGCTTCGTGATGACCGAGAAACCGTTATAATCCAGCCAGTCGACGAGGGGGCGAAGGGGATTGTAGTCCTCCTGCTCCAAGAGGGCGGTGTAGTAATTGGCGCGGATCAGCTTGCCGCGCTTGCGGAATTCATCCAGCAAGCGTTTGAAGTCGATGTCGAAATCCAGCGCTTTGGTGGTGGAGAAGAGGTTGGCACCATCGATGAAAAGACCGATACGCTCGTCGGGATAAAATGCCATCTGCTTGTATCCTTTAAAAAATCACGGTTCGAAAATGTCTGCTGACGCCATCTATATCGCGCTTGGCGCCAACCTTCCAGAAGGCGACCGCACGCCGCAGGAAACGCTGGGTCGGGCGCTTGAGACGCTGGCGGGTGAGGGGATTTCCATCGTGGCACGCTCGTCGGACTGGTCGAGCCCGGCCTGGCCGGATCCGTCCGACCCGCCCTATGTGAACGCCGTCGCCGAGGTGGGGACGGTGCTGTCTGCCCGCGCGCTGCTGGATCTTCTGCACCGGGTGGAAGCACGGTTCGGCCGCGAACGCAGTCAGCGCAATGCGCCGCGCACGCTGGATCTCGACCTGATCGATCATCGCGGCACCGTCATGAAAGGCGAGGACGGGCTGGAAATCCCCCATCCCCGGGCAACCCGGCGGGCCTTTGTTCTCCTGCCGCTGCAGGAGATTGCGCCGGGCTGGCACGATCCTGTGAGCGGCCGCAGCATTGCCGATCTGGTCGAGGCCTTGCCCCGGACCGACCGCGATGCCATGTCAAAGCTGCAAACGGTTCCGCAGAAAGCGCCTTGAAGCCTTGCTTTTGCAGGGCGGCAGAGCTAGGAAACGCGGTTCCAACTCCAGCGCTGGTTCAAGGAGATCGCGCGCATGGCTCGCGTCACCGTCGAAGATTGCATCGATAAAATCCCCAATCGTTTCCGCCTCGTCCTGCTGGCGGCGCATCGCGCCCGCAACATTTCGGCCGGTTCGGCGCTGACGATTGATCGCGACCGGGACAAGAATCCCGTCGTGGCGCTGCGCGAAATCGCCGACGAGACCCTGGACATGGACAGCCTGAAGGAAAGCCTCGTGCACGGTCTGCAGCGCGTGCTGCCGAGCGAGGACGAGGAAGAGGCCGCCAAGGAAGACGCCAAGCAGGACATGGAAGCCCTGCCGGCTCCGCCCGTCGAACTCGACGAAGCGGAAATGCTCAAGGCGCTCCAGAACGACAGGGACGGCGCGCCTGACGGCCGTCTGTAAACCGAGTTGAGCCACGGCGCGACGTCACCCGATCTGGCATCGCCGCCGCCCGCCATTCCCAGTGCGGACGAGCTGGTCGCACGCATCCATCGGTATTTTCCGAAGGTGGACGCCGACTATGTGCGGCGCGCCTATGATTTTGCCGAGGAAGCACACCGGCCGCAGCGGCGCCAGTCGGGCGAACCCTATTTTGCCCATGTTGCCCAGGTCGCGATGATCCTCGCCGACCTGCGCATGGACGTGGCCACGGTGTGTACCGGGCTGCTCCATGACACGGTCGAGGACACGCCGGCGACGCTGGAAGACATCACCCGCGAATTCGGCGAGGAAACCGCCAGCCTGGTCGACGGCGTCACCAAGCTGGGCCAGATGGAACTGCGCTCCAAGCGCACCAAACAGGCCGAAAACCTGCAAAAACTGGTCGTCGCGATCTCGGCCGATGTACGCGTGCTGATCGTGAAACTGTGCGACCGGCTGCACAATATGCGCACGCTGGGCGCCATTCCGCGTCTGGACAAGCGCGAGCGGATCGCCCGGGAAACCCTGGAAATCTACGCGCCGCTGGCGCGCCGGATCGGTATCAACCGGGTCTGTGTCGAGCTTGAGGACCTGGCTTTCGAGCACATCAATCCGGCCGCCCACGAGTCGATCAACAAGCGCCTCAAACTCCTGCGCGACCAGCATGCCCAGGAAGTGTCGGCCGTCTCGCAAGCGATCACCGACCGGCTGGAACAGGCCGGCATCGAGGCGCGGATTTTCGGACGCGAGAAACGGCCCTATTCGATCTGGCGCAAGCTGGAGCGCAAGGGGCTGACCTTCGAGGAAATCGCCGACATCTATGCTTTCCGCCTGATCGTGACGACGCCGGACGAGTGCTATCGCGCCCTCGGTGTGATCCACCAGGCTTGGCGCTGCATGCCCGAGCGCTTCCGCGACTTCATCTCGCTGCCCAAGCCGAACAATTACCGCTCCCTGCACACCACGGTGATCGGCCCGCACAATGTCCGTGTCGAGCTGCAGATCCGCACCGAGGACATGGAGGCGGTGGCCGAAAGCGGCGTGGCGGCGCACTGGCGCTACAAGAACTCGACATACAAATACGACCCCGCTGCGGCCCAGGCGGCCGGTGGCGATCCGCTGGAGCGGCTGCGGCCCTTCGTGGAAATCCTCAACCAGGGCGGCGATCCGGACGAATTCCTCGAGCATGCCAAGCTCGAGATGTTCGCCGACCAGGTCTACTGCTTCACGCCCAAGGGCGATCTCATCTCGCTGCCGGCCGGCGCGACGCCGCTGGACTTTGCCTATGCGGTTCACACCGAGCTGGGTCACACCACGGTGGCGGCCAAGATCAATGGCCGCGAACGTCCGCTGCGCACGCAATTGCGCAATGGCGATGTCGTCCAGATCGTGAAGGGTGGCGTGCGCCAGCCGCCGCAGGGCTGGGAAAACCTGGCCATCACCGGCCGCGCCCGGGCTGCGATCCGCCGCCTGATCCGCGAAAGCGAGCGCGACGAATTCCAGCGCATCGGCAAGATCATGGCCGAGCACGCCTTCCGCCGCGAGGGCCGCCAGCTGGTCGAGACCGATCTGGGCGATGCCCTGGCGCGGCTCGACCTGAAGGATGCCGAAGAGCTCTACGAGATGCTCGGCCGCGGCCGGGTGTCGTCCGGCGATCTGCTCAATGCGGTCTTCCCGGGCCGTCTCGACGAGCGCGGCGATGTCACCGATCGCGAACTGATCGAGGACGACAAGGCGCGTCTTTTCGTGCGGGGGCGTGGCCTCACACAGGGTGTGACGCTGCACTTTGCCGATTGCTGTTCGCCGCTGCCCGGCGACCGGATTGTCGGCCTTTTGATCCCCGACAAGGGTGTCGAGATCCACACGATCGACTGCGAGACGCTGGCCGATCACGAGGAAGACGAGATGGATCGCTGGCTCGACCTGGCCTGGACGGCCGAGGCCGAGGACAATGCGGTCTCCATGGCCCGTATCGAGGCGGTGCTGCACAACGGGCAGGGCGTGCTGGCCGAGATCGCCAAAACCGTGTCCGAGAATCGCGGCAATATCGCCAGCGTGAAGACGCGGCGCCGCTCGACCGACTTTTTCGACATGGAATTCGATGTCGAGGTGTTCGATACGCGGCACCTGGCCAATATTCTGGCGGCGCTGCGCATGTGCCCGTCGGTCGTTTCCGCCGAGCGCAAGCGCGCCGATCACGAAGAGAGCGAGGAATAGATGACACGCGACGAGGTTCTGGCCGAATTCCGCGCCGCCGGCGCCCTGCTTGAAGGCCATTTCATCCTGTCTTCGGGCCTGCGCAGCCCGGTCTTCCTGCAGAAGGCCAAAGTGTTCGCCGATCCGGCCCGGACGGAAAAACTGTGCCGCGCGCTCGCTGACAAGGTGAAGGCCGAGCTCTCCGAACAGCCTACCGTGATCGTCTCGCCCGCTGTCGGCGGCATTGTCCCCGGCTATGAAACGGCGCGCCAGATGGGGCTGAAAGCCCTCTATGTCGAGCGCGAGAACGGTGAATTCACCCTGCGCCGCGGTTTCGAACTTTCCGCTGACGACAAGGTTCTGGTGGTCGAGGATATCGTCACCACGGGGCTTTCTTCGCGCGAATGCATCGAGGCGATCCAGGCGACCGGCGCCACCGTGCTGGCCGAGGCCTGCCTGGTGGACCGGTCCGGCGGCGAGGCCGATGTCGGTGTGCCGCTGATCGCGCTGACCGAATACAAGGTGCCGGCCTATCCGGCCGACCAACTGCCGCCGGAACTGGAAGCCATTCCGGCGATCAAGCCCGGGAGCCGCGGACTGGCATGACGGTGCGTCTCGGCGTCAATATCGACCATGTGGCGACGATCCGGAATGCCCGCGGCGGGGCTCATCCCGATCCCGTGCGTGCGGCGCGGCAGGCCGCCGAGAGCGGGGCGGACGGGATTACGGCGCATCTGCGCGAAGACCGCCGCCACATCACCGATGCCGATATCGACCGGCTGATGGCCGAGATCGAACTGCCGCTGAACCTGGAAATGGCCGCGACTCCGGAAATGCTGGAGATCGCGCTGCGTCACAAGCCGCATGCCTGCTGCATCGTGCCGGAAAAGCGCGAGGAGCGGACGACCGAGGGCGGTCTCGATGTGGCCGCGGGGCATAATCACATCGCGCCCTTCGTGCGTCAGCTCGGCGAGGCGGGGATCCGCGTCTCGCTCTTCATCGAGCCGGACCCGGTGCAGATTGCCGTCGCCGAGGCGATGGGCGCCGCCGTGGTCGAACTGCATACCGGTGCCTATTGCGAGGCCGCACTGGCCGGCGACACGGCCGGGCAGCAACGCCTGCTGGAACGGCTGGCCGAGGCCTCAGCCATCGCCCATGGCCGCGGCCTGGAAGTCCATGCCGGCCACGGCCTGACCTATGACACGGTGAAACCGGTCGCCGCCATTCCCGAGATCGCCGAGCTGAATATCGGCCATTTCCTGATCGGCGAAGCGATCTTCCGCGGTCTGCGCGAGACGGTCGAGACCATGCGCGGCCTGATCGCCGAGGCGCGGGCGGAGCGAAGCTGATGATCATCGGTCTTGGCTCCGACCTGATGGATATCCGGCGGATCGAGAAGTCGCTCGACCGGTTCGGCGACCGCTTCGTGCAGCGCGTCTTCACCGAGATCGAACAGGCCAAATCCGAGGCGCGCCGGATGCGGGCGGCCAGCTATGCCAAGCGGTTTGCGGCCAAGGAGGCCGGAGCCAAGGCGCTGGGTACCGGGATTGCGCGCGGCGTGTCCTGGAAGGAGATCGGTGTCGTCAACCTGCCCGGCGGCAAGCCGACGCTCGCCTTCACGGGGCGGGCGCTGGAGCGTCTGCGCATGCTGACGCCGCAGGGCATGGAGGCTCATGCCCATATCACCATCACCGACGATCATCCCTGGGCCCAGGCTTTCGTGGTGATCGAGGCCCGTCCGCTGGGCCACCATCTGGACGGCATGCTCCATGGCTGACGCGCAGAGCGAACTGGAAGCGCGCATCGGCTATGCCTTCAAGGACAAGAGCCTGATCGACCGCGCGCTGACCCATGCCAGCTATGGCGATGGCCGCAAGGGCGTGCGCTCCTATGAGCGCCTGGAATTCCTCGGCGACCGGGTGCTGGGCCTGATGACAGCGGAAGCGCTGTTCCGCCTGTTCGACAAGGCCAGCGAGGGCGCGCTGGCGCCGCGTCTCAATGCGCTGGTGAACAAGAATGCCTGTGCCGATGTCGCCCGGTCGATCGAGCTGGGCGAGGCGCTGAAAATGGGCCGGTCCGAGGAACGCGGCGGCGGCCGCAACAAGACCTCGATCCTGGGCGATGCCTGTGAGGCGCTGATCGCGGCGATCTATCTTGATGGTGGCCGTCCGGCGGCGCAGGCCTTTTACGACCGTTTCTGGGGACCGCGCATCGAGGCGCTGAAGGCCAAGCCGGAAAACCCCAAATCCGCCCTGCAGGAATGGGCGGCCCGTACCGGACGCGGCGTGCCGCGCTACCAGCTCACCGAACGCTCGGGACCGGATCACCGTCCCGTCTTTACCGTCGAAGTCACCGTCTCGCCGCTCGATCCGGCGATCGGCGAGGGCGGTTCCAAACAGGCCGCCGAACGCGCTGCGGCCACCGCACTTCTCGAACGCGAAGGACAGCATGTCTGACACGCCCCAAACCCGCTGCGGCTTTGCCGCGGTCATCGGTTCGCCCAATGCCGGCAAGTCGACCCTGGTCAATGCCCTGGTCGGCGAAAAGGTCACCATCGTCACCCACAAGGTCCAGACGACCCGTTTCGCCGTGCGCGGCGTGGCGCTGGACGGGGCCAGCCAGATCGTTCTGGTCGACACGCCCGGCGTGTTCGCGCCCAAGCGGCGGCTGGACAAGTCGATGGTGGCAGCGGCCTGGAGCGGTGCCGAGGACGCTGATGCCATCGTGCACGTCGTTGATGCCGGTGCGCGGGCCCGGCTGGAGCATGGCGGTGCCAAGAGTGGCGACAAGCGCATGGTCGAGGACGACCAGCGCGTGATCGACGGTCTGAACAGGACCGGCCGCAAGGCGATCCTGGCGCTCAACAAGATCGACATGATCGACCGGGATTATCTGCTGGCCATGTCGCAGGAGCTCTATGAAACAGGCGTCTATTCCGATGTCTTCATGATTTCCGCCAAGACCGGTTCCGGCGTCAAGCAGCTCAAGTCTTTCCTCGCCGGCCTGATGCCCGAGGGCGTGTGGCACTATCCCGAAGACCAGGTCGCCGACCTGCCTTCCCGCATCCTGGCCGCCGAGATCACGCGCGAGAAAGTGTATCTGCGCCTGCACGAGGAACTGCCCTACGCCTCCATGGTGGAGACCGAGGTCTGGAAGAAGCTGCGCGACGGCTCGATCCGGGTGGAACAGTCCGTCATCGTCGAGCGCGACACGCAAAAGCCGATCGTGCTGGGCAAGGGAGGCAGCGCCATCAAGGCCATTGGCGAGGCGGCCCGCAAGGAGATGGAAGAGGTGCTGGGCTGCAAGGTCCATCTCTTCCTCAATGTGAAGGTCGACGCCAAATGGATGGCCCGCCGCTCCCACTACAAGGATGTCGGCCTGGATTTCGACGTATAGGCGCGTCGAGACTCGCTGCACAGTCTTCCCATGGAATGGCGTGACAAGGGCATTGTCCTCGCGGTGCGGCCGCATGGCGAGACGAGTGCCATCGTGGAAATCCTGACCGAGAGCCAGGGCCGGCATGCCGGCCTGGTCAAGGGTGCGCGATCGCGGGCCATGCGCCCCGTGCTGCAGCCGGGCAATCAGGTGACGGTGAGCTGGCGCGCCCGGCTGGCCGAGCATCTCGGCCTGTTCCAGATCGAGGCCGACCATCTTGGCGCCGGCGGCGTGATGGAGGACCGGGCCGCGCTCGCCGGTCTCAATGCAGCCTGCGCCCTCGCCGTGATGGCCTTGCCGGAGCGCGAGGCGCATCCGGCGGTGCATGCCGGGTTCGAGCTCCTGCTCTCCGCCTTAGAGGACGAGGATCTCTGGCCGGCGCTTTATGTGCGCTGGGAGGCGGGGCTGCTGTCGGATCTGGGCTACGGCCTCGATCTCAGGAAATGTGCTGTAACCGGAGAGACCGGGGATCTCAGCCATGTCTCGCCGCGCACCGGTCGCGCCGTGTGCCGCGAGGAGGCGGCGCCCTATGCGGCCAAGCTGCTGGAATTGCCGGGCTTCATGCGCGGCTCCGGCGAGATTGCCGAAGGCGATATCGCGAAAGGGCTGGACCTGACCGGCTATTTCCTCGAACGCCGCGTCCTCTGGCCGGTCGACCGGCAACTGCCTGAGGCGCGCACACGGCTGATCGCCGAGCTGGAGCGGATCGGACGTCTCTAGCTTGCCCACAATAAACCTGTGCCCCGAGCCTGTGTGGCCAGCCGTGTCGGCTATACTGACCGGATACGAATCACGAGGCGTTGAGGCATGGGCGATCATTTCGATCCGGATGGCGGGCACATTATCGAGGAGAAGTTCGAGGACGCGCTGTCGCGGCGCTATCTCGCCTATGCGCTCTCCACGATCACCCAGCGGGCCCTGCCGGATGCGCGCGACGGGCTGAAGCCGGTACACCGGCGCCTGCTTTACGCCATGCGCGAGCTGAAGCTGAACCCGGACCAGGCCTTCAAGAAATCGGCCCGCGTGGTCGGCGATGTGATCGGTAAATATCACCCGCATGGCGACCAGGCCGTCTATGACGCGCTGGTGCGCCTGGCCCAGGATTTCGCCTCGCGCTATCCGCTGGTCGAGGGGCAGGGCAATTTCGGCAATATCGACGGCGATGGCGCAGCGGCCATGCGTTACACCGAAGCCCGCCTGACCAAGGCCGCCGAACTCCTGCTGCGCGATATCGAGCATGGCACGGTGGATTTCGAGGAGACCTATGACGGGTCCGAAAGCGAACCGCTGGTCCTGCCCGGTGCCTTCCCGAACCTTCTGGCGAATGGTTCGACCGGCATCGCCGTGGGCATGGCGACCTCGATTCCGCCGCACAATGTCGCCGAGATCTGTGCGGCCGCTTTGGCACTGATCGACAATCCGGAAACGGAAACCGACGCGCTCCTGAAGCATGTGAAAGGGCCGGACTTCCCGACCGGCGGCACGATCGTTGAATCGCCGGAATCGATCCGCGAAGCCTATGAGACCGGCCGCGGCGGTTTCCGCGTTCGCGCCAAGTGGGAGAAGGAAGATCTCGGCCGCGGCATGTGGCGCGTGGTGATCACCGAAATCCCGTACCTGGTGCAGAAGTCCAAACTGGTCGAGCGCATCGCCCAGCTGATGGATGCCAAGAAGCTGCCGCTGCTGGACGATATTCTCGACGAGAGCGCCGAGGATATCCGCCTCGTGCTGGAGCCGAAATCCAAGCTCGTCGATCCGGAAATGCTGATGGAATCGGTGTTCAAGCTCACCGATCTGGAAACCCGCATTTCGCTGAACATGAATGTGCTCGACCCGACCGGCACGCCGCGGGTGATCGGGCTGAAGGAAGCGCTGCAGATCTGGCTGGAGCATCGCCGCGAGGTGGCCGTGCGCCGGGCCGAGACGCGGCTGGCCAAGGTGGAAGACCGGCTGGAAGTGCTGGCCGGCTATCTCATCGTCTATGCCGATCTGGACGAGGTGATCCGGATCATCCGTTTCGAGGACGAGCCCAAGGCCAGGCTGATCGAGACTTTCTCGCTGACCGAGCGCCAGGCCGAAGCCATCCTGAACATGCGCCTGCGGGCCCTGCGCAAGCTGGAAGAGCTGGAAATCCGCAAGGAAGACGAAGCACTGCGCGGCGAACGCAAAGTGTTGAAGGAGCTGATCGGCTCCACGGAACGCCAGTGGGAGAAGGTGGGGCAGGAGATCGGCGAGGTCGCCGACCACTATGCCCAATCCACCCCGCTGGGCCGCCGCCGCTCGGCTTTCGGTGAGGCGCCGGACATTGCCGGCGACGCCCCGATCGAGGCCTTCGTGGTGCGCGAGCCGATCACGGCCGTTCTCTCCGAAAAGGGCTGGGTGCGGGCGCTGAAGGGCCATATCAACGATGTCACCGAGCTGAAGTTCAAGGAGGGCGACCGCTCGGCCTTCGCCGTGAAGTGCGAGACGACGGACAAGCTCCTGATGTTCGCGACGGACGGGAAGTTCTACACGCTGGAAGCCTCCAAACTGCCGGGCGGGCGCGGTCATGGCGAACCGGTGCGGCTGCATGTGGACCTGCCCGAGGACGCCGCGCCGATCGGCCTGTTCAAATACGATCCGGAGCGCACGCTGCTGGTCGCCTCGACCGGCAATACCGGTTTCCGCATCCAGGAGAAGGACTGCGTCGCCATGAAGAAGGGCGGCAAGCAGATCCTCAACCTGATGGCGGGCGACGAGGCGCTGCTGTGCATTCCGGCCATGGGCGATACCTGTGCGCTGATCGGCGAGAACAAGAAACTCCTGGTCTTCCCGCTGGAGGAAATCCCCCAGATGTCGCGCGGCAAGGGCGTGCGCCTGATGGGCGGCAAGGGCGCAAGGCTGGCCGATGCCACCACTTTCTCGGCGGAAGAGGGCCTGACCTGGCTCGACGGGGCCGGGCGCCGTTTCAATCTGGAAGACTGGCAATTGTGGACCGCCAAACGGGCGCAGGCCGGCAAGATGGCGCCGCGCGGCTTCCCGCGCTCGCTCCGCTTTGCACCGCGCGGCTCGGAATTCCTCGCTTCACAGGCGAAGGCGGAATAGGTAAGTCTCGTAAGACATTCAACGTCCTGCCGACAGGAGACGACATATGGACGCCGGTATTATCCTCCTGATCCTCGTGATCGGCATCGGTATCTTCCTGGTGATGGTCTACAACCGTCTCGTCGCGCTGCGGCAGACGTGCAACCAGGCCTGGGGCGATATCGATGTGCAGCTGAAACAGCGCCACGATCTGGTGCCCAATATCGTGGAGACGGTGAAAGGCTATGCCGCGCACGAGAAGGACACGCTGGAAAACGTCACCAAGGCGCGCCAGCAGGCCATCGATGCGAACTCGCTGAAAGGCCTGGCCGAGGCTGAGAACATGCTCTCCGGCGCCCTGCGCCAGCTGTTCGCCCTGTCCGAAGCCTATCCGGATCTCAAGGCCAACCAGAACTTCCTGTCGCTGCAGAACGAGCTGGCGGATCTGGAAAACAAGATCGCCGCCGCCCGCCGCTTCTTCAACAATGCGGTCAACGAATACAATACGGCGACCGAACAATTCCCGGCCGTGGTCATCGCCAATTCGATGGGCTTCAAGCAGCGTGAATATTTCGAGGTCGGCGAAGCCGAGCGCGGTGCCCCGAAGGTGCAGTTCTAGGCCATGTTCCTGGGTGCGACCGGACTTCGCTCCCATATCTGGAACAATAATCTCAAATCCGTCCTGCTGCTGGCCGGGTTTCCCGTCCTCCTGATCCTGCTCGGGCTGGCGGTGACATGGCTCACCGTCGGTCTGGCAGACCCTTCTGCCGGCAGCTATGCCGGCAAGGGCACCCAGCCCGATCTCATTGCCGCCGAACTCGCCCGGCTGCCGTCCATTGCGGCCTGGTCGCTGGGCCTGGCCGGCATCTGGTTCGTGATCGCCTGGTTCTTCCACCAGTCCATCATCAATGCCGCCACCGGCGCGCGGCGCGTCTCCCGCAAGGACGAGACACGCGTCTGGAATCTCCTGGAAAATCTCTGCATTTCCCGCGGTCTCACCATGCCCAACCTGGCTGTGATCGAGACCCCGGCGCTCAATGCCTATGCCTCCGGCCTGCGCGAGGGCCAGTATACGGTGACGGTAACGCGCGGCCTGGTCGAGCGGCTCGATGATGCCGAGCTGGAAGCCGTGCTGGCGCACGAGCTCTCGCATATCCGGCACAAGGATGTGCGCTTGCTGGTGATTGCGATCATCTTCGTGGGCATCATCTCCTTTGTTGCAGAGATCGTCTTCCGGCGGATTTTCTGGTTCGGTCTGCGATCCGGCGGCGATCGCCGTTCCGGCGGCCGCTCGGGCGGGCTGGTGATCGTGGCGGCGCTGGCCATTCTGG
Organism: Pseudomonadota bacterium; assembly: GCA_036231565.1. Taxonomy (GTDB): domain Bacteria; phylum Pseudomonadota; class Alphaproteobacteria; order Caulobacterales; family Maricaulaceae; genus Maricaulis. The sequence goes on along the minus strand of JAZAHA010000014.1, from coordinate 523 downwards.
TGATCGCCTATGTCCTGGCCATCGTGATCCGCTTTTCGCTGTCGCGCCGCCGTGAATTCATGGCCGATGCCGGCGCGGTCGAACTGACCCGCAATCCGGATGCCATGATCGCGGCACTGAACAAGATTTCCGGCCATGCCGAAATCGCCAATGCACCCGACGAGGTGCGCGAGATGTTCATCGAGAACCCGAAGACCGGTTTCATGGGCCTGTTCGCGACCCATCCGCCAATCCCCAAACGCATCGAGATGCTGGTGAAATATGCCGGCGGCACACCGGCGCTCGGCCGGTCGAGCGTTCCCGAAATCTAGCCTTTTCAAGCAGGTATGGCGCCACGGCGGTTTCGCCTGGCGGTATGAGGGAGTGCGGGATGCCGGCCGGAGCCGGGATTTTATATGTTTGTGTGAGTGGCGCCGGAGGCATCCCGCACACGGAGATTTACCCGGGTCCCTTGCGGGCCCCGTCTCGAAACCGGCGGGGACGGTCCGGTCGAGCTTTTTGCCGGTCGTCCCTGCCGATGGCC
>JAZAHA010000013.1:0-78826 GCA_036231565.1 Pseudomonadota bacterium | reverse complement strand
ATCCGGTGGCGACTTGGCGGGGCTGAGCGGTACGGTGGGGCTGGACCTCGATGCTGCGGCCACGATCGAGGATGCCGTCGGCAATGCGCTCACCGATCTCGATCCGACAGGTGCTGACGAGACCTATTTGCTCGACGGTGACGTGCCCGGCGTGGTGCTTGATGCGGGCACTACCGGCCCGGTAGCGGCGCCCTTCACCTTGACGGTGACGTTCAGCGAACCGGTCAGCGGTTTCGCCCTTTCCGGGCTGGATGTGACGAATGCTGCAGCCGGCAATTTCCAGACCGTTTCTGCGTCGGTCTACACGATCGACATTACCCCGCCGGACAGTGGATCGCTGAGCCTGTCAGTTCCTGCGGGGGCTGCGACTGACAGCGCCGGCAATGAAAATACCGCATCCGCTGTCCTCACCCTGGAGGCCGATGGCGTGGGGCCGGAAGTCGTCTCGATCGAAGCGCTGAATGCGCTGGTGACAAATACCGACACGCCGGCCTGGCGAGTTACCTTCAGTGAGGCGGTGGCCGGGGCAGACGCGTCCGACTTCACGCTCGCGGGAGCAGGAAATGTGGCCCTGACCGCGGCATCCGATGACGACACGGTGTTCGTTGTCACGGCATCCGGCGGCACGCTTGAAGGGCTCGATGGCGACATCCTGTTCGGCTTTGCAGCAGATCAGGACATCGCCGACCGTGCTGGCAATGCGCTGGCCGACACGGCGCCGACCGGCACGGACCAGTCGTCTGTCACGCTGGATAATACCGCCCCGCAAATCACGCTGACGGCCAGTGCGGACCCGGTGACCGGTCCGTTCATGGTCACTGTCGAATTCTCGGAGCCAGTTACCGGCTTCGCGCTCGACGACCTGGTCATCGACAACGCGACGGCGGACAACCTGACCCCGGAAACGGCTCTCGAATACACGGTCGAGATCACGCCGGAGACGTTTGGTGCCATTACTGTCGCAGTGGCCGCCGGCGCCGCTATAGATGCCGCCGGCAATGGATCGCTGGCCGCCAGCCTGTCTGTCGAGGCCGTGACGCCGCAGGTCGATGTCGAGATCGACATCGATGTTGACGACAATGATCCGGTGGGCATTGCCGGCACGGCGACTGTGAGCAATCCGGGCGAGCTGCCCGTCGACTTCCGCGCCGAGGCAAACGTCGCCTGGCTGTCGGTCACGCCAGAAACCGGCACGATCGAGGGCCTTTCGGAAATCGTTTTCACGGTGAGTGTAACTGAAGAGGCGCGCAATCTTGCGCCCGGTGACTATACCGGTCAGGTCACGATCTACCGCATGCTTGCGGCCTCGAGTTCGGCGTCTCGCAGCCGGCTTTCTGCACCCGGCGAAGCTGTTCTGGTGGAAATCCCGGTTTCGCTGAGTCTTCAGAGCACGATGGGTACGCTGCAGCTGGTGTCGACGACACCGGGCGGTCCGTCGGGCGATGCGAGCTTTGCATTCGCGTCCGACCTGCCGGCGATCGATGGCCAGGTGCTGGCCACCTCCGGCGGGCGCGCCCAGACGACGGTGATGGAGCTGACGAGCGGTACCTTCGACATTCAGCAAAGCGTGCCGCAGGGCTGGCGTATCGACGCGATCTCATGCTCCGGCGATGCGGATCAGGGCTCGCAGATCGACACCGTGACCGGCCGTGTCCGGGTCGACCTTGATGTCAGCGAAGCCATTGTCTGCACCTTCGAGAATGTCCGCGACGAGGATGCCGTGCGTCTGGCAACCCAGCGCGCGATCCGCAACTTCATGCTGCGCCGCGCCGACCGCATTATCGAGGCTGCGCCGGACCTGTCACGCCGCCTCGGTGCGCGCGACATGGTGCGGCCGGGTGCGTTCGCTGCGAACGTGGATGGCGGGCGCTATAACCTTTCCATGTCGGCCTCGCTGTCGGGCATGCGCAATTCTGCCAAGGCCGATGAACCGGATGCACCCGGCGTGCGCTCCTGGGAGCGCGAACCGGATGACCGGCTGGATGTCTGGATGTCGGCGGAAATGTCCGGCGTATCCGACGACCGTGCCGGCGAACGGGCTGAAAGTGATTTCGGCGTCTTCCAGATCGGCGCCGACTGGGCACTGTCCGACGATATGCTGGTCGGCGCTATGCTGCAGTACGACTGGATGGACGAGGAAGCCCGTGAGGTTTTTGTCGAGGCGGGCGCAGTCGCCGGCGCTGTGGTCAGCGGTGAGGGCTGGATGGCCGGCCCCTACATGGTCTGGCGATTTGCCGATGGCATCACGTTCGATGGCATGGCGCTCTACGGGACCAGCTCGAATACGGTCAATCCGCTCGGCCTCTACGAAGACGCTTTTGACACCGACCGCTGGATGCTGCGGGCCAATCTGACCGGTGAGTACAGCGATGGCGGGCCGTGGACGCTGCGCCCGCAGGCAACGCTGACGCATTTCGAGGAAAGCCAGGGCGCCTATATCGATACTCTGGGTATCGCTATTCCGGGGCAGAGCATCACGCTGGGGCGGTTTGCCGCCGGCCCGGAAGTGATCTGGCGTCATTCCCGGGTCAATGGTGGCCATTTCGAACTGAGCACACGGATGCGGGCCGTCTGGGACTACCATCCAGCCGAGTTGCTCGGCGATGCGGGCCAGTTGACCGGTGGTGAAAGCGACCTGCGCGCTGATGGCCGCTTCGGCGCTGGTGCAGTCTTCGCCAATGGCGCCATGCTGGGTCTGGAAATCAGCGTGGCGGGTATCGGCGACGGCGACTTCGAGGCCAATTCGGCGCGGATCAACTTCCGCTTCCCGCTGAGCCTCGGACGCTAGAGCTGAACGGCAATAAAAAAGGAGCGGACCCGTCCGGGTCCGCTCTTCGTCGTTTCAGGGGCGTTTCCGCCGGTGTCAGCGCAGGTCGAACCGGTCGAGATTCATGACCTTGGTCCAGGCCGCGATGAAGTCCTTCACGAACGTCTCCTGCGCGTCGTCCTGGGCATAGACCTCCGCATAGGCCCGCAGGACCGAGTTGGAGCCGAAGACCAGGTCGAGCCGCGTTGCGGTCCACTTCTTCTGGCCGGACTTGCGGTCGCGGATCTCGTAGATGCCTCCCTCCACCGGTTTCCAGGCATTTGCCATATCGGTCAGGTTGACGAAGAAATCGGTCGTCAGTGCGCCTTCGCGCTCAGTGAAGACACCGTGCTTCGTTCCGCCATGATTGGTGCCGAGCACCCGCATTCCGCCGACCAGTACGGTCATTTCCGGGGCGGTTAGCGTCATCAGCTGGGTCCGGTCGAGCATCAGCTCTTCCGGGCTGACCGCGTAGTCCTTCTTCAGCCAGTTCCGGTAGCCATCATGAATGGGCTCAAGAACCTCGAAGCTGTCGGCGTCGGTCATCTCGTCGGTGGCGTCACCGCGTCCGGGTGCGAAGGGCACAGTGATGCCGATACCGGCCGCCTTGGCGGCCCGCTCGACACCGACATTGCCGCCCAGCACGATGACGTCAGCGAGGCTGGCCCCGTATGCCTTCGCGATGGGCTCGAGAACATCCAGCACCTTGGCTAGCCGCTGCGGCTCATTGCCCTCCCAGTCTTTCTGGGGAGCCAGACGGATGCGGGCGCCGTTTGCGCCGCCGCGCATGTCCGACCCGCGATAGGTGCGGGCGCTGTCCCAGGCGGTGGCGACGAGTTCGGCCGTCGAGAGGCCGCTCGCGGCAATCTTCGACTTGATGGCGCCGATATCGTAGTTCGTCGGACCGGCCGGAACCGGATCCTGCCAGATCAGGTCTTCGGCGGGAACATCCGGGCCTACATAGCGGGCCTTCGGACCCATGTCGCGGTGCGTCAGCTTGAACCAGGCCCTCGCGAAGGTGTCGCGGAAGTAGTCCGGGTCGGCCATGAATTTCTCGCAGATGGCGCGGTAGGTGGGATCCACTTTCATCGCCATGTCAGCATCGGTCATCATGGGGTTGTGGCGGATGGAGGGATCGGACGCGTCGACCGGCTTGTCCTCTTCCCTGATGTCGATCGGTTCCCATTGCCAAGCTCCCGCGGGGCTTTTCTTCAGCTCCCATTCATAGCCGAACAACAGGTCGAAATAGCCCATGTCGAATGTAGTCGGATGGGTGGTCCAGGCGCCTTCCAAGCCCGAGGTTATAGCGTTGGCCGCCTTGCCGCCCATATTGGGATTGCTCCAGCCGAAACCCTGTTCCTCGACCCCACAGGACTCGGGATCGGGGCCGAGCGTACCGGCATCGCCATTGCCATGCGTCTTGCCGACCGTGTGACCGCCGGCGGTGAGAGCGGCGGTTTCCTCGTCATCCATCGCCATGCGGGCAAAGGTCTCGCGCACCTGTGCCGCGGTTTTCAGCGGATCTGGCTGGCCGTTAACGCCTTCCGGATTGACGTAGATCAGGCCCATCTGCACGGCGGCCAGCGGGTTTTCCATCGTCGACGGGTCGTCAACATTGTCGTAGCGGCCATCGCTCGGGGCGAGCCATTCCTTTTCGGCGCCCCAATAGGTGTCCTTTTCCGGATGCCAGATGTCTTCCCGGCCGAAGGCGAAGCCGAATGTCTTCAACCCCATGGATTCATAGGCGATATTGCCGGCCAGAATGATCAGGTCGGCCCAGGAGACGGAATTGCCGTACTTCTTCTTGATCGGCCAGAGCAGGCGGCGTGCCTTATCGAGGCTGACATTGTCCGGCCAGGAGTTCAGCGGCGCGAAGCGCTGATTGCCGGTGCCGCCACCGCCGCGGCCGTCAGCCAGGCGATAGGAACCGGCCGCGTGCCAAGCCATACGGATCATCAGGCCGCCATAATGACCCCAATCGGCCGGCCACCAGTCCTGGCTGTCGGTCATGAGGTCCGTGACGTCCTTCTTGAGGGCCTCGACGTCGAGGGTTTTCAGAGCTTCGCGATAGTTGAAGTCCTTGCCCAGCGGGTTCGTCTTGGTGTCGTGCTGGTGAAGGATGTCGAGGTTCAGCGCGTTGGGCCACCAGTCCATCACCGACGCGCGGCCAGACGTCATTCCTCCGTGCATCACCGGGCACTTGCCGAGTGACTTTGTATCATTGCCGTCCATGATGTCTCCGATCATGTCTTGAATGTGTGGATGCCGATTTACTCATCAAAACTGAGAAGAGGATGACGGGCTGGGTTCTATGAATCAAATCGATTTTATCAGGCGAACCTATAGATTGTGTCACTGTCATGGTCGCTCGCGGCTTTGTGACGGACGTTTGTGACCGCTGCAGCGGCCGGAATTCGCCCGCCCCTTGTGCCGGTGACAGAACAGGCCCACTTCGACGGACATCGAGCAAGGGAGCGGGCGAATGGGTGCTATTCCGGATCAGGTCGGGTTTGCCGTCATGACGGTATCCGATACGCGCGATGCGGCAACGGACAAGACCGGACCCTGGTTGCGCGATGCGATCGCGGCCGATGGCCATAGCGTTGTCGATTACGCCATCATACCCGACGATGTTACGGAGATCCGCACACAGCTGAGCGTGTGGATCGCCAATCCCGATATTCATGCTGTCATTGCCACGGGCGGAACCGGTCTGACCGGGCGCGACGTCACGCCCGAAGCCTTCCGCGGTGTCTATGACAAGGAGATGGACGGCTTTGCCGCCGTCTTCCACCAGGTCAGCTATGCCTCGGTCGGCGTGTCGACCATCCAGTCGCGGGCAACGGCCGGGATAGCCGGCGGCACCTATCTGTTTGCCGTTCCGGGCTCGAGCGGCGGCTGCCGCGACGCCTGGAACAAAGTGCTGAGGATCGAATTCGACCGGACGCACCGGCCCTGCAACCTGGTCGAGCTCATTCCCCGGCTGACGGAGCGCTGAGATGGCAGACACCGCGATGCTGACCGTCGATGCCGCCCTGGATGCGATACTTGCCGCTCTATCGCCGCTGGTACCGGTCGAGCAGCCGCTGGGGGCCTGCGGGGGCGCTTTCCTGGCCGAGCCGCTGGTCTCGCAATGGACGCAGCCGCCGTTCGCCGCGTCAGCGATGGATGGGTATGCCGTCCGCTCGGCGGACCTTGCTGCGGGCACTAAGGCACCGCGCCTCATCGGCGAAGCGGCCGCCGGTCATGCCTTTCACGCGGCGCTCGGGCCGGGAGAGGCCGTGCGGATATCCACCGGAGCGCCGGTGCCGGACGGTGCCGACCAGGTTGTGATGCAGGAAAAGGCGTCGCGCGAGGGCGATACGGTCCGGCTCGATGACACATCACGCCCGATGGCCAATATCCGGCCGGCGGGTACGGACTTTTCGCGCGGCGAGTGTCTGCTTGAGGCGGGGCAGCGCCTGTCGCCGGAAGCTGTCGCACTGGCCGCCGCGGCGCGTGTCGCAACCCTCAATATTCACCCGCGACCCCGTGTGGCGATTCTGGCGACGGGTGACGAGCTGGTTGAACCCGGTGAGCTTGCTGGTCCTTCGCAGATCGTCAACTCAGTCGCCCCCGGGCTGGTGGAACTGGTCCGTATCTGGGGTGGCGATCCGGTCTATCTGGGTATCGCCCGAGATCGGCCCGATGCGGTACGGGACGCGCTTCGCCAAGGGCGCGACCGTGACATGACAATAACGATCGGCGGGGCGTCGGTCGGCGGGCATGACCATCTGCGTGCCGTGTTCGAGGCCGATGGTGGCCGGTTCGCATTCGAGCGGATTGCAGCCCGGCCGGGCAAGCCGACCTGGTTCGGCATAGTCGAGGGGCACCCGGTGCTTGGCTTGCCGGGCAATCCGGTTTCCGCCCTCGTTATGGCGCGCCTCTTCCTGCGTCCGGCTCTGGCGCGGCTGGGCGGCGGTACCGCGAGCGCTGTCTTCGCACAGGCCCCCCTTGCCCTCGCGCTCGAAGCCAATGACTGGCGGGAAACCTATCTGCGTGCCGGGCGCGACCAGGACGGCCGGGTTGCGCCGCTGGCGAACCAGGACTCCTCGGCACTTTCGGCGCTCGTACAGGCCGATTGCCTCATCCGGCGGCCGGCCGGTGCTTCGGCGCTGGCGGCTGGCGATCGGGTCGAGATACTTCCCCTTTCGGATCGCGCCTGATCGCACCTCTATAACATTTGTAATGCCCTGCAGGCCTTGTCAAAGGCCGCCTTCTTCGTTATTGACATTAACGTCAATGTAAATAGTGACGTGAAAGAGGCACTCATGGCATCCAATTCCGGAACTCCCAGCGATCTGGTTATCCAGCGGCGCGACATGCGGTTTGGCCGCGACACGCCCAATCCGCGCTGGTGGCATGGGGGGGATCCGGGGCGTTCGGCTTTCTTCAACGCGCTGTCCTCAACCTTCCCGCTAGGCGAGAAGTTTTTCATGCAGTCGATCAAGCGCTATCGCGATCGCACCGAGGAGCCGCTGCGCAGTCAGATCGATGATTTCATGTACCAGGAGTCCATGCATTCGCGGGAACATGCCGTGTTCAACCGCCAGGCCGAGGATGCCGGTTACGACATCCGGCCGCTGGAGGAGCGCACGCGGGTCACGGTGACCTGGGCCAGATCGCGACCGCACCAGATTCAGCTGGCCGCGACCTGCGCGCTCGAGCACTTCACGGCCGTGCTGGCCCATGGTGTGCTGGCAGATCCGAAATATCTCGACGGGGTCAGCCCCGAGGCGCTGCGTCTATGGCGCTGGCACGCGATCGAGGAGATCGAACACAAGGCGGTGGCGTTCGATACGTGGAACAGCGTCACCCGCAAGCTGCCCGGCATTCGCCGCTGGGCCCGGCGTTGTGTCGTGATGGCGACCGCAACGGTGCGGTTCCACTGGGTGATCTATCGCAACACTGCAGATCTGCTCAAGCAGGACGGGCTGAACAATTTTGGAACATGGATGCGTCTGCTCGGTTTCCTGTATGGTCGTCCCGGTCCGATGCGGGTGCTGGTGCAGGGTGCCTTCGGATATATGCGTCCCGGCTTTCACCCCTGGCATACGGATGATCGCGAACTGATCGAAGGCGCCCTGGAGTCGCTGAACATGTTCAAGGAGCAGGAGAGCCCCGCATGAGATCCGGATACCTGCCTTTACTGGCCGGTCTGCTGATGGCCGCACCGGCTGCCCATGCTGAGAACATGCCGGACATCACCGGCCTCTGGGCCACCGGCTCGGCAGGCGGCAAGGTGGAAATCTACCGCTGTGACGATGCGCTGTGCGGCCGGCTAGTCGATGCCGACGCGCTGCGGGACAATCCTGACCAGCGGGATGTCCGAAACTCGGACCGCAGCCTGCGTGATCGGCGTCTGGACGGGCTCGTCGTGCTGCAAGATTTCTCCGGCGGGCCGCGCGAATGGGAAGGCGGCCCCGTCTACGACCCCCAATCCGGCGATGGCGCCCGCAATGGTGAGCTGCGCCTGCGCGAAGACGGGAGTCTGGAAGTGAAGGGCTGTGTGGCTTTCTTCTGCCGGACCCGGGTCTGGACACGGGCCGACTGAGGGTCAGCCGGCCCCCTTCGGACGCTCCAGGAAGGCTGGCAGCAAATCGGCCATGATCCGGCGGCTGGCCTTGTCGTCCTGGCCGAGAATGTCCCGCAGCGGCGGGCCTATGAGGGCGTCGCCGAAAGCGGTCAACGCAATGAAAAGAACTGCGGCCTTGATCCGCTCTCGGGGGAGCTGCGGATCGTGCCCGGCCATCTCGTCGACCGCATCGACCACGCCCAGGACCGCCTGACGGACTGGTTCGAGCCGGGAGGTGTCACCGGTCATAACGATCCAGGAAGCCAGTCGGCCTGCGCCGCCTTCGCCGAAGGCGTCGAAGACGGCATCGACCAGTTCGCGGGGTGCGCTCTGGTCTGTGCGAAGCCGTGCGACGGCGGCGTCGAGTGCATCGCGCAGATCGTCCACCATCGACCCCATCAGGGCGGCCTGCAGGTCGGAAGCCGATCCGAAATGGTGGATCAGATTGGCATGGGTCACGCCGATCTTCTTGGCCACAGCCGACAGTGTGACGGCATCCGGTCCAGCCTGGAGCAGGAGGGAGCGGGCCGCGGCGAGGGCCTCGCTTCGCGCCTCGTCCGGCGTCCGCCGCCGGCGTTTCTGAACGGTCTTCTCTTTTGGCATGTCGGTTGGTTACTTCGATGTAGATAGCGGCTGTCTCCTAGACTGAACACCGGGTTAACACAAGCGGTGGGCTTCCGGAGGCTTGCCAGGCAGGCCCGCACGTTGACGAACCTTTTGGCGAAGTGCGGTCTTCAGCACGCAACGATAGAAAAAATCTTACTGACATTGATATCAATAGTATTGACACTGCCGTGAATAACTGCACCGATATGCGCTCAAGGGCAGAGCCGCCGCTGTCTGCGAGGAAAAGAACCGGCGGATCGCCGTGTACCCGCCAAGGCCGCCTGAAGAGTGGCTGCCGGGGATCGGCAAGAGGGAGGAAGATAAATGCGAGCTATCGCAACCGGGCGTGCCTGTCTGAAGGCCGGCGTATCGACTGCTGTTCTTGTCCTGGCGGGGGGTGCTGCCTTCGCGCAGTCCGCAGACGAGACGGAGACTGAAAACGAGCGCCGCTTTTCCGGTGACGTCATCACCGTGACGGCGCAGAAGCGCGAGGAAGTGATCCAGGATGTGCCGATCGCGGTATCGGCCTTTACGGCTGAGGATCTCAACCTGCGCGGCATCGAGGGCGGGTCGGAACTGCTTCGGGCGATCCCGAACGTGGCCTTTTCGAAGAACAACTTCTCGATGTTCAACTTCTCGATCCGCGGGATCGGGACCAAGGCCATTTCCGCGGCCAGCGATCCGGCCGTCGCGATCAGCTTCAACAATGTGCCGCTGATCCGGAACCGGCTGTTCGAGCAGGAGTATTTCGACGTACAGCGCGTTGAGGTGCTCCGCGGGCCACAAGGCACGCTCTACGGCCGCAATGCGACGGGCGGTGTGGTCAACATGCTTCCCAACCTGCCGGAAACCGGTGTGTTCGAAGGGTCGATCGAGGCAGAGGTCGGCGGGTATGACAGCCGCCGCCTGCGTGGATACATCAACATTCCGGTCGGCGACACGTTCGCCCTGCGTTTGGCCGGAGCCGCCACCCAGCGCGAGGGTTTCGACTACAACAGTTTCACGGACCGGCATGTGAATGACCGCGACCTGTGGTCTACTCGTGTCTCCGCCCTTTGGGAGCCGACCGAACGTTTCAGCGCCAGCCTGATCTGGGAACATTTCGAGGAAGACGACAACCGTTCGCGCACCGGCAAGCAATTGTGCACCACCGACCCGGGTCCGACCCAGGTGGGCAGCACGCCCGTACCGACTTTCGTCGCCGGGACGATCGATTCCGGTGATCTCCTGCAAAACCAGCTGAGCCAAGGCTGCCTGCCGAGCTCCCTGTTCGAGGACGCAGCCTACGATGCGCCCAATGGCGGATCCCTGACCATCGTTCGGGCCGGCAGCATACTGCTCTATCAGGGGCTCTCGTCCGACGGCACGCGCCTCGACATTCCCACCTTCGGTACGGATCCGTATGCAGGAGCGACCGTTTCCCGCGACCTGCGGGAAATTCACGCTGTGATCGACCCGCGCTTCCGAGCCGAGAACGACGTCTTTCAGCTCAATCTGGCGTTCGAATTGACCGAGGATCTGACGCTGTACTCGCAGACGGCCTATGCCAAAGACGACTACTGGGCAACGCAGGATTACGGGCGTTTCCTGTCCGACCCCATTTTCCCGGATACCAGCCTGCGGGTGGATACTGGTGGCAACCCCGCGCCGTCGCCTCTGTCGCCGGGGGGCATCTATACCGACCCGCAACTCGGCGCGTCGTCCCGTATGCTGTCGGCCGATCTCAGTCGTTCGGATAATTCGCAATGGTATCAGGAAGTGCGGCTGCAATCTGATTTCGAAGGAAGCTTCAATTTCAGCCTGGGTGCGAATTATCTGGAGTTCGAATCGCAGGACGACTACTTCGTTTTCAACAATCTTTTCACAGCCTTGGCTGAGTATTATTACAACAAGCCACTATCCGCCTTTGGGGATTTCACTGCGACCTGTGACGAGAACTACAATGGTGGAGCTTCCTCGCCGCCCACGGTGACGGAATGCGTTTACGTCGATCCGACGCCGATCGACAACCTGGCAGGCGACGGTCACAACTATTTCCGCAGCCGGAACGTCGTAGAGACCCGGTCCTGGGCCGTGTTCGGTGAGGGGTATTGGGAGCTCAGCCCCGAACTGCGCCTCACGCTGGGATTGCGCTACACCGACGATCAGAAGACAGCGACCCCCTATCCCAGCCAGCTTCTGCTGGGCGCACAGCTGGATGGTGGTCCGGGGCTGTCTTCAGGCGGCTATTCCCGCCGCGGCTATCAGGCCGACCCCGACGTCGAACTGGGTTGGGAGGCCCTGACCGGCCGGGCCGTGATCGACTGGATGCCCGATTTGTCTTTCACCGAGGACACGCTGATCTACGCGTCATATTCGCGAGGCTATAAGGGCGGCGGCACAAACCCGCCGCGGGCCGAGATCAACCCCGAGGTGATCCAGTATCAGCCGCTCGAAGGCACGTTCGAACCGGAATATGTCAACGCCTTCGAAATTGGCACGAAGAACACCTTTGCCAATGGGCGCGGCATGCTGAATCTGACGGGCTTCTGGTACGACTATGAAGATTACCAGGTGTCACAGATCGTTGACCGCATCTCGCTCAACGAAAACTTCGACGCCCGGATCTGGGGGGTGGAGCTGGAGGCGATGTACCGCCCGACGCCCGACTTCCAGATAGACGGCAATCTCGGCTATCTCAACACCCGCATTGCCGATGGCGAAGGGTCCATCGATGTCATGAACCGGACAGCGGGGAATGATGGCTGGACCGTGATCCGGCCCTGGGTGCAGGTCCCATCGAACTGCATTGCGCCGACCGAGCATGTCGAGACCATACTTCAAAGGGCGCAGATCTTCGGAGTGGTGACCTCCAACGCCCTGTCGGCGCTCTGCGGTGGTGCGGCGCGGTTCGGCGCCTTCGATCCGGACTTCAACACCACTCTGCCTTACTGGCTGTTCTATGGTTTCGAGTACAACCCGCTCGAAGACGCTCCCAACGGGGGGCGTGGTTTCGAAACCGATCTGAGCGGCAACGAACTGCCTAACGCGCCCAACTGGACGCTGAATATCGGTGCCCAGTACACCTTCCATCTCGGTGAATGGGAGCTGACCCCGCGGGCCGACTACTACTGGCAGGGTGAAAGCTATTTCCGGGTCTACAACACAGAATACGACCAGCTGGAGTCCTGGGAGAACCTCAACGTCTCGGTGACCTTGATGCGGCCGCGCGACGGTTTTGTCATCGAGGGCTATATCAAGAACGTGTTCGACGATGCGCCGATCGTCGACGCCTTTACCAACAGCGACGATACGGGTCTTTCGACCAATGTGTTCACGCTCGATCCCCAGATCTGGGGTGTCAGCGTACGGGCAGCCTTTTAGCAGTCAGGCGAGGGGCGGGCGCCTCCGGGTGCCTGCCCTGCACCGTGTCCGGCCTAGCTTCCTTAAAACGATGCCGGGCCGGGTTTCGCCAGACGGTCTGCGACGAAAGCGGGAGATGGACGCTCCTACGGCCGTGCGGTGGCCATGCAAGTTCCGCGGACCACTACAGGGTCCGCAGACAGTTAGCCAACAGGGGGGTGAGCCGGCCTTGAGGCAAGGGCTCGCGTAGTGGAGACGCCCGGATTCGATGGATCCGGCGTGTGAATCAGTGCTGCTCCGGCCGCCGTCTGCGGTGCGGTCCTTCACTTCCTTCGGAGGCGTCTCCGTGGGGCGAGAATCTATATACAAATTTATATAAGTAATTGTTTTCAAATAATAATTTGACTCTAGAGGGCCGTGTTGGCATGCTACCCTAAGTTTCGCCACGGGCAGATGAAGGCCGACGGACGGATGCATTCGTCCTGCGTCATCAGCGACTGAGGTCGTGAACTCCATCTGCGTGAATTGCTCCGGAGCGTGTGTCTGGAGCTGTCCGTATCGCCTGCGCCGCGAGGCGCGTGCGACCGTGAGAGGCAAGTCTGCCTCTCCTCCTGCACCTCGTGCCGGGCGCGTCCCTCAGCGCCCGGCGCCTTTCCCGGGCCCAAAAGGCGAGGTGCCGGAATTGTTCAAGCGTTCAGTGAAAGCAAACGTCAGACGGGCCCGCGCTGACCGCGACTCAAATGGAGGAAGTGTAATGAAAATCAAGACCACGCTCATGGCCGCCGCATTCGGCATGGCCGTCACCGCCGCTCCGGCTCTGGCCGCCTGGCCGCCGAATACCAACCAGACCATCTCGGGCACGCTCACCCTGTCACAGAGCACCACAATCGACTGTGACGTGACCGTCAATCTGAGCATTGATGGGTCGGGCGACCCGACGATTACCGGCCGCAGCTTTGCGCCGGGCAGCTTCCTGTGCGGTGGCGTGGTGTCGCCGTCGGGTACCTGGACGGCGGCCTGGGGCCCAGGTGCCAACGAAGTGACGCTGTCGATCGGGGCATCCTCTATCCTCGGCTCCTGCTTCGACACGGTGGTCGCCGACTTCAACCACACCACCAACACGATCACCTTCAACAATGTGACCGTGTCGGGAACGCCGAGCGACTGCACTGTCGATGGCTCGTTGAGCTGAGTTCGGTCTCCACTTCTGGAGTAACATGACGGGAGCCGGGCACGCATCGCTTGCCTGGCTCCTTCGTCATTCGTGCTCCGGCTTGAAGTGGAGCACAATGGAGGTAGCGTCTGTGCTGGAGGACACGGTTTGCTGGCGTTGACAGGTGTCACGAAAACGTATGGGGACGGCGTGGGCCGTGTGACCGCGCTCGACGATGTGTCGCTCCATGTGGAAGCCGGTGGATTCGTGGCCGTGTGCGGACCGTCCGGGTCCGGTAAGAGTACTTTGCTCAATATCGTTGGTCTTCTGGACAAGCCGGATGCCGGCGATGTCCGTCTCGGCGGCGAGCGAGTGGTGCTTGCCGGCCGGGCAGAGGCAGCCCGTCTGCGCAACCGGCTCATCGGCTTCGTCTTCCAGTCCTTCCAGCTTCTGCCCCGCCTGACAGCGTGGGAGAACGTGGCCTTGCCGCTGTTTCATCGCGGTGTCGGGCGGGACGGGCGCCGGGCAAAGGCACTCGCTGCGCTTGACAAGGTTGGTTTGTCAGACCGGGCCGCGCATCGACCGGACGCCCTGTCAGGTGGCCAGCGCCAGCGCGTTGCGCTGGCGCGCGCGCTGGTCGGTGAGCCCGCACTGGTACTGGCAGACGAGCCCACCGGCAGCCTGGACAGTATCAGTGCCGGTGCCGCGCTCGATCTCCTGCGCGATGTGAATGTGCGCCTGGGTGTCACCATCGTCATGGTCACGCATGACCGTGAAGCGGCCGCCCGCTGCGATCGCACGATCAACATCCGGGATGGCCGGGTGGCCGGGGAGGCGGCATGAGGGCGGGGCCGTCACCGGCAGCGCTTGCCCTCGAAGCGCTGACCAATCTGCGGGGTCAGGGTGCGCGCTCACTGCTGGCGCTGCTCGGTATTGTAATCGGTGCCGCTGCGATCGTGGCGCTGACCAATCTCGGACATGTCGCCCAGGCCGAGACGCTGAAGCGGTTCGAGCAGATGGGAGTCGACATGCTGGTCCTGCGCGGCATTCCGGCCGGCGAAGGCCCCGTCCGCCTCGATCGTGAAACGATCGAGTGGCTTCCTGCGAGCGATCCCGATGTGGTTGAAGCCACACCGCTGGCCATCGGGCGGGACGGGGTGCGGCCGTTGAACAGGCGGCAGGTCGTGGAAGAAGACGCCATGATCGTCGCCGTTACCCCGGCCATCTTCCCGGTTGCCGGGCTGGACGTCGCGCGTGGCCGTGCGCTTGGGCCGTTCGATGCATGTGTCCCTGTCGCCGTTGCCGGCTCAGTCGTCGCTCGCGATCTGACGGCCGGCCAGGCCGTCCTCGAACCGGGTGAACGGCTCAGCCTGGCGGGTTATGTCTTCACGCTGGTCGGCGTGCTTGAACCGGCGCCGCTGGAGGCACTCAGCCCCGTCGATTATGACCGGTCGATCCTGATCCCCCTCTCCTGCGCCCGGCGCGCCCTGGCAGCCGGGGATCCCACCGTGGCATTGGTAAGGCTGCAACCCGAAGCCGATCCGGACCGGACAGGGCCGCGTCTCGCGGCGGCGCTGGGCAATGCCACCGCGACGGTGGCCGTGCGCAGCGCCCGCGAGATGATCGCGGCCATGAAGCGCCAAACGGGTCTCATTGCGCGCTTGCTGGCGGGGATAGGTGGGATATCGCTGGTTGTCGGCGGGATTGGCGTGCTGAATGTCATGCTGATGAGTGTGATGGAACGCCGCCGCGAAATCGGTCTGCGGGCAGCGCTTGGTGCCACTCCGGCCGATATTCGCACCCTGTTCGCGATCGAGGCCGCGATCCTGTCACTCGGCGGCGGCATGCTGGGGGCTGCACTGGGAATGAGCGTTACCGTATTGTTTTCCTTGCTGTCCGGCTGGGAATACGTGGCGGCGTGGTGGATACCCATGCTCGGCCCTGCCGTGGCGGTTCTCGTCGGCGGTGCCTTTGGTCTTTATCCCGCCTTCGCAGCTGCCCGGGTCGATCCGATCGAGGCCTTGCGTGCGGAATAGTCCTGCCCTTCTCCTTGCGGTGGCCGCCCTGGCGGTACACTGGGCTCCGGCGGAGGCCCGGCAACGATTGCCTCAACCGGACCCGCTCGCTGGTGTGCCGTCACCGCCGGACAATCCCCTTCCGGGCGGACAGGTGATTGAGATCACGCTCGACGAGGCTGTCGCGCTGGGGCTGCGCCGGAACCGGACGGTCCAGGCTGCCCATCTGCAGCGCGCGGCCGAACGGTTCGATCTCTATGTCGCCGAGCGGGCCTTTGCGCCGCGCGGCGAAGTGCGCGCTGAAGTCGTTCGCCGGGTCTCCGGGGGTGTGACCCGGTCCGAGGCATCGGTCTCGCCGGGGATAGGCCTGGTGACGCCACTGGGCACGCAGATCGACTTGACCTGGCGGCTTACCGACCGGCTCGGCGGGGCGGGCGGGGGCCTGTCCCAATCGGCGACCGTGAGTGTCAGCCAGCCACTGGTCCGCGGTGCCGGGCCCGAGGTCAATCTTGCCCCGGTCCGGATCGCGCGGCTGCAGGAGCGGATCAACCGTCTGCGGCTGGAGGGCACCGTGTCGGATACGATTACCGCGATCGTCTTTGCCTATCGCGCCTTGATGCAGGCGCAGGAGCAGGTCCGGCTGGCCGACATATCGCTGGAACGGGCGCGGGCCCTGCTGGAGACCAATCGTCGCCTCGTCGAGGCGGGCCGGATGGCGGCGGCCGATATCGTGCAGACCGAATCAGCCGTCGCAGCCCAGGATGTTGCCCGCCTGCAGGCCGAGCAGGCCCTCAACAGTGCCCAGCTTGCATTGACCCGCCTTCTTGCACTCGATCCGCGAACCAACATCGAGGCCGCCGGCCCTGTCGATGCAGAATATGTCGCCGTCGACACCGTTCGCGCGGTACGGCTGGCCCTGGACAATCGCGTGGATGTGCTGGCGCAGGAGATTGCTGTCCAGCAGGCCCGCCAATCCCTTGTGCTGGCGCGGGATCGCCGGCGCTGGGATGTCTCGCTGTTCGGTGCGGTTACGCAGCGGGGCGCCGAACAGGGATTGGCGGAAGTCTATGAGGACGAGACGGATGTAACGGCTGGCCTGCGCGTCGAGATTCCCTTGGGCGATGTGTCGGCCGAACAGGGCGTGGTGCGCGCCCGCACCAGCCTCGATCTGGCTGAGCTGCGATCGGCGGATCTGGCTCAGGCCGTCGAGGTTCAGGTGCGCGACGCGGTGCAGCAGGTCGAGGCCCGATGGCGTCAGGTGGAGACGGCACGCCGGGCACGGGACCTTGCCGAACGTGCCCTGGCACTGGAGCACGAAAAGCTGCAGGCCGGCCGGACCTCGAACTTCGAGATTCTCTCGCTGCAGGCCGGGCTGCGCACGGCTGACATCCAGGCGCTCGCAGCCGAGATCGCCTACCTCAACGCGCTGACCGCCTTGGACCAGCAAATCGGGAGCACGCTTGAAACATGGCGCATCACGCTCGAACCCTGATTGCAGCTGCGGTGCTGCTCATGCTGTCCCCCGGGTGCGGTCCGGGAGCAGGTGCACCTGTAACCGGTGCGACGCAAAGCCGGGTCCTGGAACCCCGTCCCGTCGAGATTGTGCTGGGTTTCACCGGCCGCATCAGTCCCGGCGACCGTGCGGATCTGCTCGCGCCCTATGAAGGCGTAATCGAGACCCTGCACGTGCATATCGGCGACCGGGTCGCTGCGGGGGATGCGCTTGTCACGCTCAATCCGGCAGACCTGCAGCGCGAACGTGCCCAGGCCGAAGCGGCGCTTCTCCGCGCCGAGGCCGACGCCGCCGATCTGGAGGATTGGGAGAACGGTCCGGAAATGTCCCGGGCTCGTCGTGATGTGGCGGGCGCCCGGGCAGACCTGTCGGATCTTGAGCGGCGTCTTGAAGAAACGGCAGCCTTGCTGGAGCGTGGGCTGGTGCCGCGCGGGGAGTATGACGGGCTCGTGCAGCAGCGCCGCGATCTGGGCATGCAGCTGGACCAGGCGCTTGAACAGCTGGAAGCGACGCGTGAGCGAGGTGCGGGAAACCAGCGCCGGATCGCGTTGCTCGAGCGCGACCTGGCTCGAGAGCGTCTTGAGCGGATCGAGGCCGAGCTGGCCAATTCAACCCTTCGTGCGCCGGTCGCCGGTCTCGTGGTGCGGCCGCCAGATGCCGACGGTGAGCTGGGCGAGCCGCTGCGTGCCGGGAGTCGTGTCAGTCGCGGCCGGCCTTTGCTGATTATTGCGCGTCCGGATGCGCTTGATGTGAATTTCAGACTCGACGAGGGCGACGTGGCGGCACTCCGCCCTGGTGCTCCCGTGCGGGTTACGGGGCCGGGCTTTCCGGGGGTGGAGCTGACCGGCACGCTTACGGCAGTCGCCGGTCAGGCGGAGGCGTCGGCCGCGGGTCAGCTGGCCGAGTTCACGGCTACGGCGCGTCTGGACCCTCTGCCGGACTCAGCCGCTGAGTCGGTAAGGATCGGCATGACGGCCGACATTGATGTGGTGGTGTTTGCCGATGATGCGGCTCTCCTGGTGCCGGCACAGGCCGTCGAGGGCACGCCGGGGGATGCCTGGGTTCATGTCAGCGACGCGCCCGGCGCGCTGCCGCGCCGCGTACAGGTGGAGGTCCGGGCAACCGGTCCGGCCGGCGTCGTATTGGGCGAGGGTGTTGCGCCGGGAGACACGATCGTCTGGCAGAACTGACCCGGCGCCGGCGGGGCGCTACGACACCCGTTCGACCACCATTGCGCTGCCGACGCCCGAACCGCCATGCACCACAACCAATCCAAGACCGCCCCCTTGGCGCTCCATACCGTCAACAAGCGTGCCCAGCAGGATGGCACCTGATGCCCCCATCGGGTGCCCCATCGCCAGGTGTCCGCCATCGGGATTGACCTTGTCGGGATCGGGGCCGTATTCGCGCTCGAAGCGGACCGGCGTGGCGGCGAAGGCTTCCATGAATTCGACGCGGTCGAAATCGCCGATCGCCAGCCCGGTCTGCGCGAGAACACTGTCCATCGCGGCGAAGCCGGCGGTGAGTTGCAGCACGGGATCGGCGGTGGCTTCGGCAAAGCCGCGGATCCGTGCGCGCGGGGCGAGGCCGGCCGCCTCGCCGGCCGCCCGTGACCCGATCAGCACCAGTCCGGCGCCGTCGCAGGTGGGCGGGCAATTGGCCACGGAATGGACGTGCTGGATGGCGTCGAGCTCCGGCCGCGCGGCGAGCATGATCGCGTCAAACCCTTTCGCGCCCAGTCCGGCGAAGGCCGGTTCCATCGCGGCGAGGCTTTCCGCTGTCGTATCGGGGCGGATGCCTTCATCGTGGGCGAGGGCGACCGATCCATCCGCGCGGACAATCGGCACAACGCCGTCCATATCGCCGCGCGCCCAGGCCGCTGCGGCGCGCTGGTGCGAACGCAGCGTCACGGCGTCGAGGGCCGCCTTGTCGTAGCCGTTCATCGTCGCCATCAGGTCGGCGGACAGGACGACCGGTACATAGCGCAGGCGGGCGGCGGTCTCCGGGTCGTCATAGTAGAAGGCGTGATCGCCCATGAAGGGCACGCGCGACATCATCTCGACACCGCCGGCAATGCGCAGGCGGTCGTCGTTCTGGGCGAGGGCGTCGCTGGCGGACAGGCCGACGGCTGTGAGGCCCGAGACGCAGAAATTGTTGAGCGAAAGCGCCCGCATCTCCGGCGGGAGATTGGCGTGCAGCCGGCTGACCAGCGCGATATGTCCGCCCTGGGCACCGATCTGGCCGACACAGCCCAGCGTCAGCCCCGCGGCCCGCTCGATCGTGTCTTCACCGGTCCGGGTCCTGAGCGCATCGACAAGCTGGCCGACCAGTTCCTGCGGTGTGAATTCGGCCAGCCCGCCGGTGGCCTTCGACTTGCCGCGCGGTGTTCGGACCGCGTCGTAAACATAAACTTCCATGCCCGATCAGACCCCGATCACCAGACTGACACTCGCGGTCGTTGATCCGCCGACATTATAGGTCGCCGCCGTACGGGCGCCCTCGACCTGGCAGTCGCCGGCCTTACCCCAGGTCTGGCGGGCAGCATCCAGCGCCATGCGCACACCCGTCGCGCCGACAGGGTGGCCCAGTCCGATGAGCCCGCCGGACGGGTTGAAGGGCAGTTTGCCGCCCGGCGCGATGACGCCGTCCTCGACCGGCTTCCAGGCCTCGCCCGGGGCGGACAGGCCGAAATGCTCGATCGCCATGTATTCGGTCACGGAGAAGCAGTCGTGGGTTTCCACGAGGTCGAGATCGTCGGGGCCTGACAGGCCGGCGCGGGCGTAGGCATCGGTGATCGCCTTGCGCACCCAGGGGAAGATATAGCCGTCGCTGCCGTCGCTCTCGGCGAGTTTTGTTTCAAGCAGAAGCGGGGCCGTGGTGTGACCCCAGCCTTTAAGTCGCGGAATGTCTTCCAGATCGAGGCCGCGGGCGTCGGCATATTCACGGGCCACTTCTTCCGAGGCCAGGAAGATCACCGCCGCGCCGTCGGTGACCTGCCCGCAATCGCTCTTGCGCATCCAGCCCTCGATAACCGGATTGGCTTCGTCATCCTGGGCAAAGCTGCGCTCGGTGAACGCCCAGTTCCGGGTCTGGGCATTCGGATTGCGGCGTCCGTTGGCAAAGTTGATCTTCGAAATCTCCGCGAGATGTTCCGGGTTCAGCCCGTAGCGGCGGTCATACTCGGCGGCGAGGTTGGAAAACATCGCCGGCCAGAGATAGCGGGCGCCGACAGCCTCGCGGCCGGCCCAGGCGGCGGCGCCGAGATTTTCGGCAGCAGTCTGGCCGGGCACATTCCGCATCATCTCGACACCGATCACACCGGCCAGACCGTAGCGGCCAGCCTCGATATCCGCCATGGCCGCCAGGATCGCCATCGAACCGGACGCGCAGGCCGCTTCGTGCCGGCTGGTGGGCAGGCCGGCAAAGGCGGGATTGGCGTGGACGGCCATGCCGCCCAGCAAGCCCTGGCCGCAGAAGAGTTCCGCCGCGAAATTGCCGACATGGAGCACTTCTACATCGCCGGCATCGATACGCGCATCCTCGAGTGCGGCGTCGGTCGTTTCGGCAATCATGTCGAACAGGCCCTTGTTCTCGCGCGTCCAGTTGCGCGCGAAATCGCTCTGGGCGCCGCCGAGAATAAAGACGGGCGGAGGGGCGCTGCTCCGGGCGGTTGATCGGTAGGTCATGGCGTCCCCTTTTTGGTGTTCGGAGGCTTTGGGCACTCTGGCCGTCAGCCGATGATGATCCCGACGGCGATCTGACAATGAATTAACTTGCGTAGTCAAACCCACTTTATCGATGCTATGGTCACGGAGCAAGTGGAGAGCTGCGAGCCCGGCACCGGCGGTCTGTGCAAGTCTGTTCCCGGCCGGGCCGGAGGCGCGAATGCGTGGCGTGTTGCGGTTTCTGCGCAGGGCCGTTTCGGGTTTTAATTCGCAAGCCGATCTCGGGTGCGGGACGTTCAGCGTGCACGGTCAGCCAGTCGATCTTCTGGTTTTAGTGCGCAAGTGCGCAAGTGGATGAGATCGACGGCAAGTCCCTTATATATCGCGATTTATCGCACCATTCGAAGAATCCGTACTAACTTGCATTGACGAACCTAACTCCCTGCGTGTAGCGTTCCTTCCGGTGTGACCCTCAAACCAATAGCGCTGGCAAGGCAGCTTCGGGCGCACCGAAGGGGAGGAATACCGTGAATAAGTTCAAACAAATGACGGCGCTGGCTCTGATACTCGGCATGACCGGGGCGGCCGGAGCCTATGCCCAGACCGCCGAGCCGGAAGACACCGGGTCGGGTCCGCAACTCGACGTGATCGAGATCACGGCGCAACGCCGTGCGGCGAGCGTCCAGGATTCCGCGATCGCCGTCTCGGCGATCAGCGGGGAAAATCTCGAAAAGGACCGGATTCTCAGTTTCGAGGATCTGGCAGGCAGCGTGACATCGCTGTCCTTCACCGCGTTGTCGCCGCTGGACCAGGAATTCAACGTCCGCGGCATCACCAATACCCGCCTCGACTCGCCGTCGGCGGACCAGTCGATCGGTATCTTCCTGGATGACGTCTATGTGGGCCGTTCAGGGCTGTTCAACGCCGACATGTACGACATAGAACGGGTCGAGGTCGTGCGCGGTCCCCAGGGCGTGCTTCTGGGTCGCAATGTGGTCGGCGGTGCCATCAGCATCGTGACGGCCAGCCCCGAGTTCGAACCCGGCGGCGCGCTGTCAGTGTCTCTGGGCAATTACAATGAAACGCTGGTTCGCGGCCATGTGACCGGTCCGATCAACGAGGTGCTTGCAGGCCGGATTTCCTTCTCTTCCCGCGATCGGGGCGGCTTCAATCACGACCTGCTGCATGACCGCGAACTTGACGATCTGCGCTCCTTGCAGGCCCGGGCACAGCTGCTGTTCCAGCCGGTCGACGGAAATGTCTCGGCGCGCCTGGTCATAGACTATATGGACGACGAGTCGAACGGCTTCCATTCCGTTGCGATCGACGGGCCCGATCCGGCGACGCAAGGCCCGTGGAGCGCCATGCGCGAGCTGATCGGTACTGCCCGCGGCCGGCCGCTGGATATCCGTGAGAGCTTCCCGGAACACCCGATCTATGCGGGGGATACGGTGGAGTCCCCGCAGGCGCTGCGGCGCGAGGCCTGGGGTATCTCCCTCGACATCGACCGGGATATCGGCGATTTCGCCACGCTGACCAGCATTACCGGCTATCGCCAGGGTCACGCCTACAATCTCTATGACCAGACCGGCATGGGGCCGAACAGCGGCTATGGCATTGTCTCGCCGCTTCTGTTCCGCTTCCCGGTCAATGAGCGCGAAGAGATCAGCCAGTTCACCCAGGAATTCCGGCTTGTCTCCGACCTTGGCGACAGCAATTTCGACTGGATCGTCGGTGCCTATTACCAGCATGACGAAGTCGAGAAGTTCGACCGGTTCTGGGCGGAAGTTCCCTTCCCGGCCTTGGCGACCCTCTCCGGTGAGTCGCACTGGGACAACTTCGCGGAGACCACATCCGCAGCCGTCTTCGGCCAGCTGGGCTACCAGTTCACAGAGAATTTCCGGGTCGTGGCGGGTATCCGCTACACGCGGGATGAAAAGTCCGGCACCGTCTTCGCCCGGGCTGTGGAGGGTGGCGATGCCTTCAACCCGACCGATCAGGTGGCCCTGACGCCGCTCGCCGGCACCTATGTGGAAGGCGATACTTTCTCGGCGAATTACGGCATGGAATGGGAAGAAGTGACGCCGCAGGTGACGGCGGAATACGAGCCCAACGACAATGCCCTGTTCTATCTGACCTGGTCGCGCGGCTATAAGGGCGGTGGCTTCGAGGACGATCCGGCCAACCCGGCCGCTGCCCAGGCCGGCTATGACCCGGAGACGGTCGAGAATATCGAGTTCGGCGCCAAGCTGGACTTCTTCGACCGGCGCGGCCGGCTCAACATCGCCGCCTTCATGATGGACTATCAGGACCTGCAGGTGACGCAGACCGATGATGGTTGCCTGTGCAACATCACCGACAATGCGGCCGACGCCGAGATCATGGGTATCGAGGCCGAATTCCAGTTTGCAGCCACCGATCGCCTCATGATGTGGGCGGGCGCCACGGTGCTGGAAACCGAATATGTCGACTTTGTCGACAGCAACGGTCTGGACACCTCCGGCAACACGCTCCAGCGCACGCCGGAGACCCAGTTCAATGTCGGTGCCGAGCTGACGCTCGATGTCGGCGCCTGGCGGGACGCGCTCTCCATCCGCGGCAATTACAGCTATCAGGGCGAGATGTTCTGGGCACCGGACAACGCCCAGACGGAAGACGCATACGGCCTGCTCGACGGACGTGTCACGCTGACGCCGCCGGATCGGGACTGGACCGTCTCGGTGTGGGGCAAGAACCTGACCGACGAGATCTACCGCACCAATATCATCGCCTTCTTCGGCGATGAAGTGTCCCGCCTGGGCGCGCCGCGCACCTACGGGATCGAGCTCTCGACGACCTTCTAGACATGCAAAAGCCCCGGCGCCATGGCGCCGGGGCTGCACTCCCGCCTGAGCCGGCCGTCAACGACGGGCCGACTCTCTTTTTAGGTTAGGGCATCTCAGCTCTTCGGCGCCATCCGGTCGGCCATCGACTTGGCCAGGCCATGGGGATCGCGCGCCAGATGCGCCCGTACGGCAACCGCGTGCGGATCGGTATCGTGTTCGCCGACGCCGTTTGCGATGGCCCACAGGCCTGCCTTTCCGATATCGCGCGGCTGTGACTTCTTCACCTTCACATGTGCGGCCATCCGTGTGTCGACCGACCCGACGATCAGGGCCGTCACGCCGACGCCCAGCGGCGCCAGTTCGGCGCGCAGGCAGTCCGATGCTGCGCGGGCCGCGAACTTGGACGGGCTGTAGCCGCCCATATCCGGGACCGCCACGATACCGCCGGCGGAGAGCACATTGATGATGCCCCCGCCGCCGTTCGCGGCGATGACCGGCGCGAAGGCCCGGCTCATCGAAAGGACGCCGAAATAATTGACCTCCATCTCACGCCGGGCCGCGTCCGGGTCGTCGGTGCCGTAGAGGCGCTGCATCTCGAACGCGCCGGCATTGTTGACCACGAGCGTGACATCACGCGCCTTGTCGGCAGCGGCGGCTACTTGTTCGGGACGGGTCACGTCGAGCTCGACGGGTACAATCCGGGCGGGATCCGTCTTCGCGACGTCTTCAGCATCGGCGAGCTTGCGGGCACCGACATAGACGCGTGCCGCGCCATGGTCGAGCAGTTCCTCGACAAAGCCGAGGCCGATGCCCCGGTTGCCGCCGGTAACGATCGCTGTGCAGCCTTCGATCTTCATGTCAGTCAGCTCCAGTCCTGGCTGTAGAGAATGTCGTCGGGTTTCTTGGCGCCGCGAACGAGAGCTGCCGGGTCCGGCGCGATGGCGCCGCGGCCCCAGCTCTCATGCAGCGGCATTTCGTGATTCCACTCCCAGGCGAGGCGGCGATGCGCGATCGCCCAGCGGCCGCCGCGGCGCTCGAACCGGTCGATGACGCGCGCCATGGTGAGGCTGTCGAACGGGTCCTCGACGCCGGTATCGCGGCGGGAGAAGGTCATGATGTAGCACTCGGTCAGCGCGCGATCGCCGTCCAGCTCGATCATGATGTTCGTAACGGCGTGGGTCATGCGCGGCGCCTTGGGCAGGACCTTGCGCATGGTGGCCACATAGTCCGAGGCCGGGCCCTTGAACGTGCCGCCATGATCCTCGATGGCGTCGTCGTGATAGGCCGCAGCGATCAGATCCGCATCGCCCCGGTCGGCCCCGCGGCAATAGCTGACAAGGACCTCGTAGATGGCCTGCTTGTCGAGGAGCGCGCGGAGCTCGGTCATCAGGGTGCTGTCGGCATCGGGCATCGTGTCGGACATGATCAATTCCTTGTCTTGCGGGACGTTTTGAGCACCGCCGTCCGTGCGGTCAGGGCTGTGGTGTAGTCGGGCAGCGGTGTCCCGGCCGCGCTGCGGTCAGCCGAACCGCGGTCGAAATAGTCGCGCCAGCCGGTGATCAGATCGCCGTCGAATTCCAGGATGCCCATATAGGGAACGACCGCATGGTGACCGTCTGCCGTATCGAATTCGTCGACGCCTTCCAGAAACAGGGCGTCGTGTGTCTCGGCGACCTTGAAGATGCGCCAACGCGGATTGCGGACCTTCGCCTTATAGGCCTCCAGGAATTCCCGGGCGCCGGCCTTGCCATGCTTGGGTGGCTGGGAGATCGCGGAGTAGTGCCAGACCAGGTCATCGCTGACGTGAGCCAGAATGGCGTCGATATCCTGATCATGACACCAGACATCGATGATGGACTGGAGAATATCGGTTTTCCGGCTCATGCGCGGGCCTTCCTTTCGGCGCCCGGTGCCTGCCAGGCCAGGGTGAGGGGTGTCTGTGAAATGCCGGGTTCTGCGGCAACCGCATGGCGAAGCGTGTTGAGGACGGCGCCGGCGACGCCCAGCATTTCCGGCGTGGTCCGCTCGGTCCAGCCGTCCGGCGGTTCCAGACCGAAGCTCAGCGCAACACTGGGCGTGCCCTCGACCCGGATCGACCACAGGCCCGGCTCGGCCTCGGCCGGGTCGGGCGGTTCCATGGTCCAGGACACGCCGAGTTCGACGCGCACGACGCCGTCCGCTTCGGCTTGCCACAGCCAGTCGATGCGCGCCGCGCGTCCCGGTTCGATCCGTCCCGCTGCGATCTCGAGGGCTTCCCGCGCCGGCCGCAGGCTGTGCGCCTTGATGACACGTTCGGTGGTCCAGCCCAGTCGCTGGGCGACGCAGGCCGTCACTTCCTCGAACAGGGCATTCATCATGCCGGCGGGCGCCCAGTCCGGCGAATTGGGGTCGACGGTGTCGACCTCGGCGCCGAAGCCGATCACGTCGAAGACGTATTCCGGGCTCTTGACCGCACGGCAGTCGACAATCTCGTGGATGGAGACGCGTTTGACATCGCTGCACACACCGGTCGCCAGAACGGCCAGCTTTTCCGCGGCAAAACCGGGATTCAGACCGGCGCCCATGAAGGTGGCATTGCCCTCGCGGCCGGCGGCCTCGAACGCGTCCCGGCGGGCCTTGGGCCAGTAGTCGGGATTGGTGCCGCCATTGATGCTCACGACATTCTTGCCCGAGCGCAGCAGGCGCTGGATGTCGTCGTCATGCCGCTCGAAAGGGGGGTCCAGCCGGGCCGCGTGAATGACGACATCGGCGTCCAGTTTCAGGATGTCCTCGATGTCGCGGGTGGCCACCACGCCCACCGGGTCCCGGCGCGCGATATCGCCGGCATCGCGGCCGGCCTTGCGGTCGCCATAGACATAAAGTCCGACGAGTTCGGTTTCCGGGCTGTCGATGACCGCCTGGAGGCAGGTCCGCCCCATGGCGCCCGTGGCCCACTGGATCACACGCAAGGTCATTTGCCCGGCTCCGAATTGTGCCGCGCCATGGTCTTGTAGAGGTCGGCAAAGGCCGGCTCCGCACCGGGGAAACCCCGCGCCGTTTCCAGGCCGGACTGGGTCTCGGCAAAGGCGTCGAACGCGTCGAGCGTCTGTGGTATCGGCCCGCCTTCGGTTTCGACGATCCGGACCTTGCGCAGCCAGCCGGCCCCGCCGAGCCAGATTTCGCCCGTGCGGGTCAGCTGCGGCGAGACCAGCCAGGCCGCCGCGGGGGCGATATGCTCGGGCAGAAGGCGCGGATCGATCTCGTCCGGGCGGCTGACATCCGCCGTCATCTGGGTGGCGGCATAGGGGCACAGCACGTTCACAAGGATGCCCGGCTTGCGCCATTCGTCGGCCAGGGTCAGCGCGAAGGCATTCATGGCGCCCTTGGAGGCCGCATAGGCAGCACGGCCGCGCACGCCATAGAGCCCGGCCGAGGACGAGATCATCAGCACGCGGGCCGCTGACGAGGCTTCCAGAGCAGGCTGGCATGCCGCCAGGATATCGGCCGTGGCGAAGAGGTTGGTGTCCATCACAGCGCGGATTGTCGCCGGTCCCTCGGGTGAGAATTTGGCGGCCGGTCCGGTGATGCCCGCATTACAGACGATGATGTCCAGCTGTCCGAACGCATCAAGCGCGGCCCTGGCGAGGCGTTCGCCGGCCCGGGGATCGGTGATGTCGGAGTGTTCGGCAACGGCCTCGCCGCCGGTGTCGCGGATGTCCGCCGCGACGGCTGCGGCTTCGTCGGCGCGGCCGGGCTTGAGGCGGTTGTTGACGACGATGCGGGCGCCCTGGCGGGCGAGCTCGCGGGCGAAAGCCGCCCCCAGCCCCTTGCCGGCGCCGGTGACGATTGCGACCCGGCCTTCGAGCGGCCGGAGAGGGGAGTTTGAAGCTTGCATAAACAAACTATAAAACGATGGTTTTATAGTGCAAGCCAGTTTCGGCCCGGCGTCCGGTTTATCGTCAGGCGCTGCCGGTGGTATCCGGGGCGCGGCCCGAACTTTCTGCGATCTCGAAGGTGACCTCTTCCGGGGCGACAGGCTGGCGGCAATGCGAGCAGACCACGACCGGGGTCAGCTCATGGCCGCAGGGCTTGTGCGTCAACAGCAGCGGCGGGCCCTCCGGAGAGACGTAATAGGTGTCGCCCCACTGCAGCAGCATGAGCAGGATCGGGTAGTAGTCGATCGCCTTTTCCGTGAGCCGGTATTCATAGCGGTTGGGCCGCGTAGAATAGGGGTGCATCTCCAGCATCCCGATCTGGCAGAGCCAGTTCAGGCGCTCCGACAGGATATTGGTTGCGATGGCCGTGTCTTCGCAGATCTCGTCGAACTTGCGCAGGCCGGTGAAGATCGACCGCAGGACCAGGCTTGCCCAGCGGTCGCCGGTGATCTGGGCGACATGATCCAGCAGGATGGAATCGGCCTCACGGTTCGTCGCCGTGTCGCGATGACGGCGACGGCGCGAATAGGTCGGCGTCATCCAGCCCAGTCCGGGCCCTTCGCTCCAGGCCATTTCGCGCGCATGGATCTCGCCGCCGCAATCGCCGCACGCCGGCACGGGCTCGAACTCGTGGCCGCAACCCGAGTGGCGCAGGGTGATCGCGATCTTGCCCTCGCTGGGGCCCCAACGGCGCTCCCATCGCAACATCATCAATGCCGTCCAGTAGAGACCGCGGCCTTTCTCGGTGAGCCGGTATTCGAACCGTCTGGGCGCGGTGCTGTAGGGCGTCTTCTCGAGTACACCGGCCGCCATCAGGCGCTTCAGGCGGTCCGACAGGAGCGGTTTGAGCAGTCCGGTCCGGTTGCGCAGCTCCTCGAACCGGCGCGCACCGAGCCAGTTTGCTTCCAGGATCAGCAGGATCGAGGTGTCGCCGACAACTTCGAGGGCACGCCAGATCGAGCAGGTACGAATGAATTTGCGGTCGGACATGTCGTGAGGCGCGATGGGTTCCTGTTGATCTGATGCGGAGCCCGAATCCGCGCTCCGCTTGCGCAGTGATACCTGTTAAGCGCCATGGCCCGTCATCGCAAGGCTGGCGGCCGGCCTGCGACAATCAGACCGGCCGCACAGGCCTCAGATGTCGACCTCCCGCCGGGCATAGCCGGCCGACAGAAAGAAGAGGCCGGTGGCAATCGCAAAGCCGATTGGCGACACGATCGCGATGGCGTAGCGCACCCCGTCATCGAACGGGAAGAAGGTGTCGCCCACCAGTGCCGTGGCGGTCGGTCCGGCACCCAGGCCGATCAGGTTCACCACGAAGAGGTAGATCGCCGACAGGGTCGCCCGCATCCGGTTGGGTGTGAGCTGCTGAAGCGCGCTCGCGGCGGCGCCGATGGGCACGGCTGCTGCCGAGAAGAAGACCACGAAGGCGACGGCCGACAGTACAGGAGATCCGGCCAGCGGGAAGATCACCGCGAACACGGTCCCCGCAAGGCCCGCAAAGCCGCAGAAGGCCAGGCGGCCTGCAGCGGTGCCGCCGCCGAACCGGTCGGTCGCCCAGCCGCCGCCCACCAGACCGATCAGCCCGCCGATGATCAGGGCGCCGCCGGCGAGATGGCCCGCGGAGGCGAGGTCCATGCCGTGCACCCGGATCAGGAAGACCGGGAACCAGGAGACCGCAGCGAAGACTGCGAAATTGACCATCCCGACCGCGAAGCAAAGCCCCAGCACAGCGCCGGCGCGTTTGCGGATGAAGGCCATGACCTCACCCATCGGCACGGCTTCGCGCACAGCCCCGGCGGCGACGCCATGACGGGGCGGTTCGGGCAGGATCAGGAACAGGCCGGCGATCACCAGGCCGGGCATGCCGACGATGATGAAGGTGGCCTGCCAGGCGCTGAGCTGGCCGAACACCGGCAGGGAAATCGACCCGGCATTGGCGACCATCTCGATCACGACGGCGCCGATCAGGAAGGCCAGGCCGGCGCCGACGGCCGACCCCAGACCGTAGACGCCCATGGCCAGGCCGAGGCGTTTTTGAGGAAAGGAATCGGAGATGATGGAATAGGCGGCCGGCGACAGGGTTGCTTCGCCTACCCCTACGCCCATGCGTGCCAGGAAGAGCTGCCAGTAGTGGACGGCCAGTCCGCAGGACGCGGTCATGATGCTCCACAGGGCAACGCCGGCGGCAACGATCGGCAGGCGTGTCGAGCGGTCGATCAGCCGGCCCAGCGGCAGGCCCATTACGGTATAGAAGATCGCAAACGCGAAGCCCTGCAGCAGGCTGACCTGCGTATCCGTCAGATCCAGGTCGGCTTTGAGGGGTTCGACCAGAAGACCGATGATCATCCGGTCAATGAAGGAAAAGATGTAAGCGATGAAGAGAACGGCCACCATCGCCCAGGCCACGGCCGGCGCGGGGTAACCGTCCTCGCTGGCGGCGGCCCCGCCCGGGCCGCCGGCCGTCGCGTCGCTCACCGGGCTTCTGCGTCGAAATCGGTGTGAACGCCCATGGCTTCAAGAAGCTCGGCACGGTCATAATATTCCCGCCACTCCTGGATCGAGCCGTCATCATTAATCTCGATGACGCCGACCACCGGGACGGCACCCGCATGACCGTTGTAGACGAACTCGTCGACCCGCTCGATGAAGACGACATCGCCGACCTGGCCGATATTCCGGACATTCAGCGTGATTTCTTCGATGCCGGCACCGATATGGCCGATCCGGGCTGCCAGGGCTTCATGGCCCACGATCGGATCCACCATCATTGAATGCAGCGAACCGTCCTCGGCAAACATCGAGACGACGCGGTCCCAGTCCTGCGTGTTCCAGGCGTCCACCATGTCGAGAACGACCTGGACTTTCGGACTGTCAGAGGTCTGCTGCGTGCCGGTGTCGGCCAGCGCGGCCCCGGCAGGCATGGCTACGCTCAGCGCGAGAGCGACGACAAGATTACGCATGAATTCCTCCCATAGGTTTTATTGTGCAAGTCATAAGAGCGGGAGAAGTCCGGTGCGTCAAGCAGAACCGGATTCGCCGGCCAGCAGGGGTTCGACCCAGGCCGGAACAGGTTCGCCTGCGCGCGCTGCTGCAATCGCGGCGCTGTCGACATAGTCCCGCCAGCGCCAGATGCGGCCGTCGCGGAATTCGAACACGCCGGCATAGGGGGTGCGGATGCGCACGCCCTCGGCATTCACATAATCATCGACCCCTTCGACCATCAGCAGGTCTCCGGTTTCGCTGTGCCGCGTGATCGACCAGGCGATCTCCGTCTGCCCGGCGCCGAATTTTTCGAGAAAACGACGGATGGCCTCGCGGCCTTCCAGCGGGCGGGAGCCGACATGATAGTGGTAGACAACATCCTCGCAGACAGCGTCCAGCACGGTTTCGATATCGCCGCGCTTCCACGCTGCGATGATGCGATGAACAGTGTCGATATGCGCCATGCTGCCGCCTTTCACTGGATTGTGCGCACAGCCTAGTCATTTCAGGTAACGTAATGCAAGTCATATCGCGGGGTGGAATTCCGGGTTGGTCCGTTCATCGATTGACAGTCCCGCGAAGAGCGCTCTAACGTGACATGAATTGCATAATAATACCTGGATGCCGTCATGCCCGCAGACTACCGCGCCGTGGAATTCCCGCCGGTTGACCTTGAAATAGACCGCCGCCCCGACGGGGTGATGGTGATGACACCGCGCGAGCCGCTCGATGTCAGGGACGCCTCCGTTCCGGCGGGCCTGGCGCGCCAGGCGCGGATGCAGCCGGACAAGGTGCATCTGGCGGCTCGTCCCGGTCGGGGCGAGCCGTGGGTGACGGCGAGTTTTGCCGAGGTGAAGGCGCGCGCCGATGCGCTGACCCGCTTCCTGCTCGACAAGGGTGTGGACCCTGCGCGGCCGCTTGTGATTGTTTCGGGCAATTCCATCGATCATGCTGTTGTGCGCTACGGCGCCATGGGGGCCGGCATTCCGGTCTGTCCGGTGAGCGCGAACTACGCGCTGCTTGGCGCGGCCGGTGGCTTCGAGCGCCTGCGTCACGTGATGGAAATGGTGAATCCCGGCTTCGTTTTTGCGGAAACCGCCGCCTACGCGCCTGCGGTCGACGCCACCGCGCCCGCCGATGCGGTCGTGTTCAGCCGGGCGCCCGACGCATTCCGGGCACCGGCTGCGGACCTCGCCGGCGTGCTGTCCACGCCCGCCGGCGACGACATCGAAGACCGGATCGCCGCGCTCGACCCCGATGCCCCGGCGGCCTACATGCTGACATCCGGCTCGACCGGAAAGCCCAAGGCGGTGATCCACACCCAGCGCATGATCACTTCCAATCTGTATCAGGGCTGGCAGGTGCTCGGTCGTGCCGCAGGCTGGGATGACGTGCTGCTGGAATGGCTGCCCTGGAGCCATGTCTCCGGCGCCTTCTCTTCGATGGCGGCCGCGATCTTCGGGGGCACATTCTACATCGACAACGGCAAGCCTTTGCCCGGCCTGTTCGACGAAACCATCGACAATCTGCGCGAAGTCCCGCTGACCTACTTCACCAATGTGCCCGCAGGCTATGCGATGCTTACCGAGGCTCTGGAGAAGGATGAGGCGCTGCGCAAGACCTTCTTCGAGAAGCTGCGCCTGATGCTCTATGGCGGGGCCGGTCTGCCGCAGCCTGTCTATGACCGTCTCCAGGCGATTGCCGAAAAAGAAACCGGAAAACGCGTCTTCATGACGACCGGCTACGGCGCTACCGAAACGACATCGGGCTGTATGTCGATCTATTTCCACTCGGAAAAAGTCGGGATCGGCCTGCCGATGCCGGGCCTCGAGGTGAAGCTTGTCCCGCTGGACGAGACGCGCTTCGAGCTTCGGATGAGAGGGCCGATGGTCACGCCGGGCTATCTTGGGCGGCCCGACCTGGAGAGCCAGATCCGTGACGAGGACGGCTTCTACAAGATCGGCGACACCGCCCGCTTTCACGATCCGGCCGATCCGGCCCAGGGCCTCGCCTTCGCCGGTCGGCTTGCCGAGGAATTCAAGCTGGATACGGGAACATTCGTCAGCGGTGGCGAGCTGCGGGCCGAACTGGTGCGTGTCGGGGCGCCGCTGATCGCCGATCTCGTACTGTGTGGTGAAAACCGGCCCTACCTGTCCGCCCTGATCTGGCCCAATGCGGCAGCGCTGGCAGCCGAGGCGGGACTGCCTGAAATGCCGCCCGCCGAGCTGGTGCGCGATCCGCGCGCGCTCGCTGCCATTAAGGCGCGCATCGCCGCGCACAATGCCGCGTGCGCTGGTTCGAGCGAGCGCATCCGCCGCTTTGCCCTGCTGTCAGATCCGCCGAATGCCGAACGGCATGAGGTGTCCGACA
Organism: Pseudomonadota bacterium; assembly: GCA_036231565.1. Taxonomy (GTDB): domain Bacteria; phylum Pseudomonadota; class Alphaproteobacteria; order Caulobacterales; family Maricaulaceae; genus Maricaulis. Next base: position 46,018 of record JAZAHA010000013.1, on the reverse strand, counting down.
AGGGCACGATCAACCAGGAGGCGGCCCGGCGCCATCGCGCCGCCGATGTGGACCGTCTTTATGCCGACACGCCCGATGCGGGCGTGGTCGAAGTCGCACGCTGACGACCAGCCTGCCCAACGGAGCAAGACATGCCTGAATTTGTGTTTGTGATCGGCGTCAATTTCGCCGTCCTGATCGGAACCATGCTGGCCCTGTGGCTGATCAGTGTCGCCATCGGCGATGTCAGCTTCATCGACTCCTTCTGGGCAGCGGGCTTTGTGCTGGTCGCCTTTGTGACCCACTTCCTGACGCCGGATGGCGACGCCCAGCGCAAGCTCCTGCTGCTGGCGATCACCACGGTCTGGGGATTACGCCTGGCCGGTTACCTCCTCTGGCGTTGGCGCAAGGAAGGGCCCGACAAGCGCTATGTCGCCCTGCTGGGAAAGGCCAAGGGCAATCCGCACATCACCAGCCTGACCAAGGTCTTCCTGTTACAGGGTGTCCTCCTGTGGGTCGTCTCCCTGCCGGTGCAGCTGGGCCAGGTACCGGCGCAGCCCGCCGGCATCAGCTGGCTGGCCTGGGCAGGTGCAGCACTGGCGATCATCGGCATTTTCTTCGAAAGCGTCGGCGACTGGCAGATGGCGCGGTTCAAGGGCAATCCGGACAATGCCGGCAAGGTCATGGACCAAGGCCTTTGGCGCTATACCCGGCATCCCAATTACTTCGGCGATGCCTGTGTGTGGTGGGGCCTGTTCCTGATCGCAGCGGAGACCACGCTGGGCCTGTTCGCGATCGCCGGTCCGGTCCTGCTGACCTTCCTGCTCGTCCAGTGGAGCGGTGCCGCGCTTCTGGAGCGCCGCCTCAAGCGGTCGCGCCCCGAATACGAGGCCTATATCCGCCGCACCAGTTCCTTCATTCCGATGCCGCCGCGCCGCGATAGCGGCGAAACGGCCTGATCACAGGAGTCCCTGATGTCTGTTGTGAATCTGGGAACCTTCCCGCACCTCGATCCCGATCCGAACCACCCGTACACGTCCGGTGCCTGGACGCCGGTGTTCGACGAGTATGATGCTGACGATCTCGAAGTGATTGGCGAAATCCCGAAGGATATCGACGGGATCTATGTCCGGAACAGCGAGAACCCGGCCTTCGGATCGATCGGTCTCTACCACCCGTTCGACGGCGACGGCATGATCCACACCATGTCCTTCCGCGACGGCAAGGCGAGCTACAAGAACCGCTTTGTGCGCACCAAGGGGCTGATGGCTGAAGTCGAGGCGGGCAAGCCGCTCTGGGCTGGCATTGCCGAGGATCCGCGCCTGTCGACCCGGCCGGGCTGGGGCGCGCATGGTGGCATCAAGGACTCATCCTCGACCGATGTCGTGGTGCATGCCGGGCAGATCCTGTCGACTTTTTACCAGTGCGGTGAAGGCTACCGGCTCGACCCTTACACAATGGAGCAGTTTGGAACGGAAGGCTGGGTGCCATTGGACGGCATTTCGGCGCATCCCAAGCTGGACGAGAACACCGGTGAGCTTCTCTTCTTCAACTACTCTACCCACGCGCCCTACATGCACTATGGCGTCGTCGGGCCGGACAACAAGCTGAAGCACTACATCCCGATCCCCGTGCCGGGCCCGCGCCTGCCGCACGACATGGCCTTCACCAAGAATTATTCCATCATCGCCGATCTGCCGCTGTTCTGGGACGCCGACATCCTGGCCAAGGGACGGCATGCAGCGCGTTTCCATCGCGATATTCCGACCCGTTTCGCCATCGTGCCGCGCTATGGCCAGCCGGAAGACATCCGCTGGTTCGAGGCCGCGCCGACCTATGTCCTGCACTGGATGAATGCCTGGGAAGAGGGCGGCGAGATCGTGCTCGACGGCTATTTCCAGGAAGACCCGGCACCCAAACCGCTCGATGCGCCCGGTGGTGACCCCCGCCTGGGCCAGCTGATGGCCTATCTGGACGAGAACTCGTTCAAGCCGAAGCTTCACCGCTGGCGTTTCAACCTGAAGACCGGCGCCGTCAGCGAAAGCCATCTCGACGACCGGCTGCTCGAATTCGGCAGTTTCAATCAGATGTATGGCGGCGAGAAGTCGCGCTATCTCTATTCCACCTTCACCAAGCCGGGCTGGTTCCTGTTCGAGGGTCTCGTGAAGCACGATTTCGAGACCGGCAAGAGCGAGACCCTGAATTTCGGTGAAGGCCGGTTCGGCAGTGAGGCGCCGTTTGCGCCGCGCGTCGGCGCCAGGTCGGAGGATGACGGCTATATCGTCTCCTTCATCACGGACATGGTCGAAAACCGCTCGGAATGCGTCCTGATCGACGCGCAGAATGTCACAGACGGACCGGTGTGCCGGATCATCCTGCCCCACCGGATTTCCAGCGGCACGCATGCAACCTGGGCCGACGGGCCGACGGTGCGTGCAGCCCAGTCAGCAGCCTGAACGGAGATTGGACATGAGCTATCCGCCGAACACGCTTGAGACCCTGATCGCCAAACAGGACATCCAGGACGTCCTCGCGCGCTATGCCCGGGGTGTGGACCGGGCCGACGCCGACCTGCTCCTGTCCTGCTATCACGCCGACGCGATCGAGGAGCACGGCAGCACCTACAAGGGACCGGCGCACGAATACGTGCTGGGTGCTGTCGAGCGTCTTGCCAAGCTGAGCCATCCGATGGCGCACTATGTCAGCAATGTCCACGTCGAGTTCTCGGACGATGGCGAGACAGCCTGGGTCGAAAGTTATGTGCTGACCTTCGCCCGTTTCGATGACAAGTCGGGCCAGGCGCATGACACGCTGACCGGCGGCCGGCTGGCCGACCGCTTCGAGCGCCGCGACGGGGTCTGGCGGATCGCCCACCGCAAGATGGCCTTCGACTGGAACCGCGACGCCCCGGCCAACGAGACCTGGTGCCTGGGCCTGTTCAATCCCGACGACCCCAAAATGGTGATGGGCAAGCGCGGCAAGGAAGACCTGTCCTACAGCCGGTTCTAGTGACGAGGTGCGGCGCCTGAGGGCCCGCGCCACTCGCGTCTCTACCCTCCGAACACGACCGGCGAGAGCCAGAGTGCGGCCATGGCCAGGACGGCGATGGCGACGATGTTCAGAAGGAAGCCCGCCCGGGCCATGTGCGGGATTGAGACCAGGCCCGAGCTGAACACGATAGCGTTGGGCGGCGTCGCCACCGGCAGCATGAAGGCGCAGCTGGCCGCCAGTGTGACCGGAATGACGAAGACCAGCGGATCCTGACCGGTTTCCACGGCGATCGCGGCGATGACCGGCAGGAAGGTTGCGGTGGTTGCCAGATTGCTGGTCAGTTCGGTCAGGAAGATGACCATTGCCGTGGCGACGATGACCAGCAGGGCGAGGTTCAGGGCGCCGAGCGGAGCCAGCTGTTCGCCCAGCCAGAGCGCCAGGCCGGAACTGGCGACGGCGGAGGCCAGCGCCAGACCGCCGCCGAACAGGATCAGCACGCCCCAGGGCAGCTTGCCCATATCTTCCCAGACCATGAGCGCCTTTCCGTCCTTGCCGGACGGGATGAGGAAGGCGGCGACCGCAGCGATCATGGCCACGCCCGTGTCGGAGATCGAGCCGATCACCGGCACGCCCGACAGGAAGCCGCGACCGACCCAGCCGATCACCAGAAAGGCGAACAGCATGGCTGTGCGCATTTCGGCTGTGCTCATCGGGCCGAGCGCGGTGCGCATCTGGCCGATATGCTTCATCGCATCAGCGGATGCGGTAAAGCTGACGGGAAAGATGATGCGGGTGAGCGTCAGCCAGGCAATCGGGAGCAGCGCGGCGCTGACCGGAACGCCGACCAGCATCCAGCGGGCGAAGTCGACCTCGACGCCATAGCTGTCGGCCATGAAGCCGACCATAAATGCGTTCGGCGGCGTACCGACGAGCGTGGCGACCCCGCCCAGCGTGGCGCCATAGGCGAGCCCGAGCAGCAGCGCGATCGAGAAATTGCTCCGCTGGCGAACATCCAGATCCGGCATGGTCTCGCCGATCACCGTGACCACGGAAACCGCGATGGGCAGCAGCATCAGCGTCGTCGAGGTGTTGGAAATCCACATGCTGACGATCGCCGCGGCGAGCATGAACCCACCGACGAGTGCGCGGGCATTGGTTCCGACCATGCGAAAAACGCCGAGCGCGATGCGGCGGTGGAGACCGCACCGTTCGATGGCCAGCGCCACGACAAAGCCGCCGAAGAAGAGATAGATGATCGGGTGGGCATAGGGCGACGAGATCTCGCCGATCGTCGAGACGCCCAGAATGGGAAACAGCACCAGCGGCAGAAAGGCCGTGATTGCCACCGGAATGGCTTCTGTCGCCCACCAGATCGCCATCCAGGTGCCGATCGCGGCAACGAATACGCCTTCGCTCGACAGGCCTTCCGGGCGCAGAAAGAGACCGATCAGGATTGCGGCCAGGGGACCGGCAGCCAACCCGATACGCTGATAGAGGGCGGGCGCGTCGTCATGCGTCGCGTCAGTCATGTCAGTCTCCGTTCGTGGCAAGCCGGCAGGCCGTCGTATTGTGGATGTGCTCGGGAACAAGATGGCGGACCGCGGCGGGCGCCATCCGGGTATTGTCGTGGGCCACGCCGGGCACCGTCGCGACGGCCCATCCGTGCTCCAGTCCTGCGTCGGCGGCGAGTTGCTCCACCAGCGCGGCGGTATTCAGACCTCGCTCGAACCGGTGTGCGCCCTGGGCCCGGGCTTCGGGGGTCTGGCGCAGATTGGACGCATCCGGGTCATTGTCGGCTTCGCCCAGAAGCAGGGTGACCGGCAGGGCGGCGATATCGCCCGGCGCGAGCGGGGTTCGCGGCGCATCGGCAAACCCGTACGGCCATTCAACCGAGGTATCGGGCCAGGTGTACCAGCCTGCATTGGCGACAACCGCGGCCTCGACATGCGTGTCCGGCGTCAGCATCAGGAAACGATGGACGAATTGCGCTCCCGCAGAATGTCCGAATATCGAATACCCGCTGCGCGTCGAGCCCAGTCCGGCACGCATGGTGGTGAACAGGGGCTCGATGGCATCGAAGGCAGAGACCGGAACCGTGCCTGGCAGAGGCTCACCCAGATTATATCCGGAAGACCCCGGAAAGCTGTCCCGATCAAATCCGGGCGCAATGATCGCCAGCCCGCAGGCTTCAGCCAGGCCGATCCATGCGTCGCGATAGTCGTCGGGGTTCCGGTTGACTCCGTGCATGACGAAGAGGATGGGGGCGTCAGCTGGCAGGTTCTCTGGGCGATAGGTCTCGACCGTGAGGTCGGGGCCTCCCCATCCGGAATATATGAGCGAGGCGCGGCCTGTAGGGACGGCGAGGCTCGCGTCGGGGCTCTGCGCAACGGCATTTCCGGCCATCGCAGACAGGATGGTGAGCATGATAATGTGTGAAAGGCGCATGAGAGTACGGTCCGGATTCGGGCCGGGAGGGCAGGCTGGATGGAAGGCGTGCTAGATCGCCCGGTTGCTGTGCATACGGGCGAACTGGTCACACTTCGAGCGTGCCCTGGATTTCATGCTACCCTCCCCGCATTTTAGCGTTTCCGTGACAGTGACGGCGAAGTTCGGACGGTGTCAATAAAAAACGTACACGTCGTTCAAATTGCCTTCCTTCGGGCTTGTCAGCGATGCCGGGCTGGGCTTGTATGGGGGAGAGCAAGGCGGGCTGTCGGCGCGGTAGCGTGTCGCAAATTCCCGCGGGGCCAATCTTTTCCGGTCCCGTACTCTGAGGAAAGAGGCACGATCTATGAGCGTACTCCGTCCGGATTTTCCCGATCATTCTTCGCCATTTTCGCGCGAACAGGAACGCCAGCGCAAGGAGGCAGCCATCCTGTCGGCGGCGGCGAGGCGTTTCGATGCGGAAGGTGTCCACGCGACGCGGCTCGAGGATATCGCCGGGGATCTCGGGCTGACGAAGACGGGTATCAGCTATTATTTCGCGTCCAAGGAAGATCTCGCCGGAGAAGTCTATCGTGCGGCGGCGAGAGCCTTGGCCGAAGCGGTGGAGATCGCCCGCACAGCGGATGGCGCCGCCGCCCAGCTGCGTAAACTCTTCGAGGTCTTTGCAGACCACATGCGGGCCGTGTCTGAAGGTCGGCGGCACAATCTCGCGGCGATCAATGACCTTGATGCGCTTGGGGATGAACTCCATGCCAGCATTGCTGCGGAGCTGTCGCGCTGCGTCTCGGACGTCAATGACATGATCGCCAGCTGGGCGCGCGAAAGCGGGGCACCGCTCGGCCGGCCCGAACCGGCAACCTTCCTGGTTTTCGAGCTTCTCGACTGGATAGGCTCCTGGCCGCGGCGCAAGCGTGACTGGAATATCGACACGGCGGCAGACACGCTGCTGGAAATCCTCGCCGGCGGTCTCACGGCGGGCGGCGAGTGGCAGCCGGCGCCTCTTCAGCCCGGAATACCCGATGTCGGCGTGCCGCAGGTCTTTGACCGGGAAGCGCGCAATCGCATGAAGCGGGAAGCCTTCCTCAAGGCTGGCACGCGCTTTTTCAACAAGAAGGGATTTGGTGGCGTTGCCCTGTCGGAAGTCGCTGCCTCGCTCGGGGTCACCCGGGGCGCTTTTTATTATCACATCCCGGACAAGGAGCAGCTGCTGGAGCAATGTCTCGAACGCTCCTTCACGGCTGTCGAGCAGGCGCTGGATCGGGCTGAGGGCGATGGGCGGTCCGGGCTCGGCGTGATCGAGCACGCCATTCGCGATCTGATCTACCAGCAGGCCAGCGGTGTCACGCCGCTGCTGAGGCCCTCGCTGGCAGCGGCCCTGCCGGAGGCGCGCCAGCGCCGGCACGCGGCCAGGCTGCGCAACATCGCCCGCCGCTTCGGGGATGCGCTTGAACATGCCGTTGATGCAGGTGAGGCGCGGCCGGTGGATATCCAGGCGGCCGAGCGCATTCTTACGCATGCCGTGTTCCTGAATGGCGGCTACACGATTGCGGCCGCTAACAGCTTCACCGACTGGCGGATATCCGAAGACCCGCTCACCGCGACCATCGACTATGTCTACATCCTGATGCGTGGTCTGGGGGCCGAACAGTGAGCCGCCTGCGGCAGGCAGCCCGTGCTGCGGTCATCCTGTTCGCGGGATTGGCTCCCGGCGCCGCAGGCGCACAGTCTGGGAGCATTGAGGATGTTTTCTCGGATGCACGGCTGAACGCCTATGTGCTGGAGATCGAAGCCGCTCTGGCGCGCGCCCAGGCGGCCGAAGGGGTGATCCCGCAATCGGCGGCCGATGCGATCACGGCTGCAGCGCGGCCGGAAGCGGTTCCGGCTGAGGCGCTGGCGGAAGAGTATGCGATCGTCCGCCACCGCATGGTGGCCTTCCTCAATGTGTTTTCGCGATCGCTCGATGCTGATGCGGCCAACTATCTCCACTATGGCGCGACCACGGTCGATATCTACGACACGGCGGCGATCCTGCAGGTGCGCCGGTCGATCCTGCTACTGATCGAGGATCTGCGGGCGATCGAGCTGGAATTGATCGATCTTGCCGAGACACACCGTGACACGCCGATGATCGGCCGCACGCTGGGCCAGCACGCCCTGCCGATCACATTCGGCAAGAAGGTTTCCGGCTGGATCGGTGAGAACCGCCGCCATATCGAGCGCCTGACAGACCTGCTCGACCGGGTCGAGCGGTCGGCCATCATGAAGGGTGCGGTGGGCAGCTATGTCGGCCTGGGTGACCGGGCGAGGGCGGTCGAGCGCCGGTTCGGTGAAGAGCTGGGCCTGTCAGAACCCTATGCCGATGACTGGCACGCCTCGCGCGATGTGTTTGCCGAATATGCGGTCAGCCTGGGTCTGCTTGCCCGCTTTTATGGGCGGGTGGGGCAGGAGGTTTTCCTGTTGCAGATGACCGATATCGCGGAGGTTATCGAACAGCGCAGCAGCACGGCTGTCGGATCGAGCACCATGCCGCACAAGAATAATCCATCCCTGTCCGAGGCGCTGATCCACTATTCCCGGACCGTTCCCGCACTGTCGGACATCGTTGCGGACGACATGATCAATGTCTTCGAGCGCGACAACACTTCGCGGCCCAATAACGCTATCGGCGAGCTGTCGATCGAGGCCGAGGACATGCTGTCTGCGGCGAACCGGCTTGTGGGGCGGCTGCATGTCGATGCCGAAGCGATGCGCCGCAATCTGGATCGCTCCGGCGGCTGGATCCTGTCGCAGCGTTTCGTGTTCGCACTGGCGCCGCATATCGGCCGGACCGAGGCGGAGGAACTGATCCGCGATCTGGCGGCCGAGGCGCATGAAAGCGGTGCCGGGCTTCGCGAGGCGGCGATGGGCAATGCGGTCATCCGGGGCGCTCTGAGCGAAGCGGAGATCGAGGCCCTGCTGGATCCGGAAACCTATATCGGCCTGGCCGGCGAGCAGGTCGATGCTGTGATCGCCGCGGCGCGGGCAGCGCGCGAGACGGACCCGTCCGTCGACTGACAGACTTCCCCGCATTCGATATGAGACACGTGACGCTCCGGATCGGGTACCTTGCGTGTGAAACGGCTCTGGGAGAGCATGCCGGACTGTCCTGGGACAGGGCGCCAGAGGGGGCGGCCGGCTGCGGGGAAGCGTAAGAATGGTGGCGGCCGTCAATGATGCCGTAAATGTGGAAGAGTTGTATCGCGTGCATGGGCGGCGCGTACGCTGGATCGTGTGGCGCATTGTCGGTAATGCTCAGGACGCGGACGATATCACCCAGGCCGCGTTCGAGCGCCTGCTCGAGGTCGACGGCGATACCGGACCCGTGAGAAATGAGGGCGCCTTTGTCACGACGATCGCGACCAATCTCGCGCGCAATCATCTGCGGCACTGCAATACGGTGCGGCGCCATTCTGCTGCGGTGGCGCATCATTACAGTGACGTTATTGCCCCATTCGCATCACCTTCGGACACCATAACGGATGAAGAGCGTGACACGGCCCGGCGCGCGGCCCTGTCCGAGGCAATCGGGCTGCTGCCGCCGAAATGCCGGCACGCCTTCGTGCTTTGCAAGCTGAAGGGGATGACCTATCAGCAGGCCGCAGAGCGGATGGGCATTTCGATCCACATGGTCAAGAAACACGTTCAGCGCGGCATGGCGCGTCTGGCCGAGCATCTCCAGGGGATGCCGGACGGGAACGGGGATACAGCAAGGGCGGCGAACGATGCCGGCTGATCGCGATATGAATATCTTCGACACCGCTTCTGCCTGGGCCGAACGCCTGCTCGCCGAACGCGCGCTGGATTCGGCCGCCGAAGCCGAGCTTGAAGCCTGGCTGCAGGCCGATCCGCAGCACCAGGCGGCACTCAATGCCTGTCTCGAGCTCGAGGGCATGATTGATGCCGCCCGTGGCAGCGACTGGGCGGACGATCTGATTGCGGCGACCGAGGCGGAACTGGCGGCGCAAGAGGCGCCCGGCCGTCCGGCCTGGATCGTGCCGGCCGTGATCGGCATGGCGGCGATGCTCGCCCTGGCAATCGCCCTGCCTGTGTGGACAGGCATGCTGGGCGGGGGCCGGGCGGCGGACAGCGATGCGCCGGTGCAGCTGGCGGCTCTGGAGACCTATTCCACGGCCCGGGGTGACCGCCAGGAAATCGCCCTGCCGGACGGGTCGGTGATGACACTGAACACCGGCTCCCGGGTGACCACCGCGTTTGTGGCGGAAGAGCGTCGGGTCATGCTGGAGGCGGGCGAGGCCCTGTTCGAGGTTTCGCACGATCCCTCGCGCCCCTTCATCGTCGAGGTGGGCGGGCATGAAGTGCGGGCCGTGGGGACCGCGTTCAACGTCTATTCGCGCGATGACGGCCGCACCGTCGTGACGGTGGTCGAGGGCCTGGTGCAGACGCGGATCGAAAGCGGTCCGGCTTCGGCGGCGCTGCTGCGGGCCGGCGACCAGGTCGAGCTGGTGCCGGGCGAACCGGCGCCCGAGCCGGCGCGGGTCGATGTCGTCGCCGCAACAGCCTGGCGTCAGGGCCGGCTTGTGTTCGACGGACGCCGCCTGAGCGAAGTGGTGAGCGAATTCCGCCGCTACAACGATCTCGACATCGCCTTTGCTGACGCGGATCTGGGCGAACTGCAGATCAACGGTTCCTTCGACCCGTCCGACAGCGAGGCTTTCCTGGCGGCCCTGTCGGCAACCGAGTCGCTGCGTATCGAGCGGGTCGGCGACGGCATCCGGATCCACGCGTCCGACGGAAACATACAACCCTGACTGGCTTGCACGTGCATCTTCCGGCAGCAATGCGACATTTCGGTAACAGCGATGCCACATCGCTTCTGGCAAGTTGTCACATGAGGGGGATCGGGCGTCCCCGTGTCGAGGTGCGGGGATGCGTTTCAGTGGCAGGACATCGGTCAGGATGAAAGGCGTCCGGGCAGCCATCCTCGGTGCGCTGCTCCCGGTGATGACGCCGCACGCCTGCGCGGTGGCACAGGACACGCAAGCCGCTACGCCCGCTGCTTTCAGCTTCGATATTCCGGCCGGACCGCTGGGCCCTGCCTTGTCGCGCTTTGCCCTGGTGACGGGCCATCAATTGTTGGCCGAATCGCATCTGGTTGCCGGCGTGCAGACGCGGGGCGTCGAGGGTCGATACGGGGCGGAAGAGGGGCTCGAGCGGCTGCTTGCCGGAACCGGGCTGGAATTCAGCACCGTCGATGCCCGCACCCATGTCCTCGGACGGCGGGCCGAAGAGCCCGGGCCGGACGCGGCGCGCGAGGCACAGGCCGGTGTCATCCGCCTGTCCGGGCACCGGGCCGGTGTCGATCTCGCCGAAATGCCTGTCGCATCGGCTTATATCGATCCGCAGGAAGTGATCCTGGTGACCGGTTCGCGCTTCGAAAGGGCCGGACGGGCGGCGGTCTTGCCGGTACAGGTGATCGGCCGTGCGGCGCTGGAAACCTCTGGCGCGATCGAGATCGGCGAGATGATCGCCAGCCAGTCGCCGGCGACGCTGGAATTCTCCAACGCCTCGACGCATCTCAGCGCCCAGAATGCCGGCCTGTCCTCGATCGGGCTGCGCGGTCTGGGCACGACGCGCACGCTGGTCCTGATCGACGGGCGGCGCACGGTGGCAAACAGCGGCAATGCCAGCCGTTTCGGTTCGGACACCATTCCGGCGGAGTTTGTCGAACGGGTGGAAATCTCCACCGGCGGCGCGTCTGCGGTCTATGGATCGGATGCGATTGCGGGCGTGGTCAATTTCGTCCTGATCGACGATCTGGAGGGCGGCCGCCTGCTTGCCCAGGCCGGCATGACCCAGGATGGCGGCGGCCAGTATCACGTGCTCAGCGCCACGCAGGGCTGGCGGTTCGGCGATGGCCGCGGCCGGCTCCTGATCAACGCCACGCGTGACCGGATGCGCCGTATCGGTGCCGAGGAGCGCGACTGGGCGCGGGTTCCGGTCAGCCTGTCCAGCGATGGCAAAACGCTGGAGGCGGACCTGTCGAGCTACACGCCGGGCGGACGCTTCATCGGCTATGATTTCTGGTATGACGAAACCGGGCTGCGGACCGGCTTCGATATCGGGACGGATGGCTATGACACCCGCGTCTTCGCCACGATCTCGGTGCCGCGCGAGCGGGATCTGCTGGCGCTCAAGCTTGATTATGACTTCGATGGCGGTGTCTCGGCCTATTTCACCGGCCTGTTCTCGCACAGCGAGAGCCTGTCCACGCGGGAAGCCCAGACCGCGTATTACAATGAGCGCTTCGGGCTCGACAATCAGCGGATCGGCATGATCCCGGTCGACCACCCATTCGTGCCCGAACCGATCCGGCAGGCGGCCTTGTCGGAGGGATTGTCCGGCATCACATGGCGCCGCCGCTTCAGCGAGCTGGGCGAGGAATACCGCCAGAACGACCGGACGACCCAGCGTTTCTGGGCCGGACTGCAGGGCGAGGCCGGGATCTGGAGCTGGGACGTCGCGCTGGGCCATGGCCGCTACGACCAGGACCAGCTGCGCAGCGGCGAGGTGAATTACGCGCACATCCGCAATGCGCTGGATATCGAGGCCGATCCGGCAAATCCCGGCAGCTATCGCTGCGTGAGCGCCGCTGCGCGCGCGGCCGGGTGTGCGCCGCTGGACATGTTCGGTGTGAATGCGATCTCGGCCGATGCGGCCGACTATATCCGTGCCACTGACCGGCTGGAGGTCGAGGTCGAGCAATGGACGCTGGGCGGGTCGGCGGTGGGCGATGTCGCATTGCCCGACGGGCGGATCGTTTCGGTGGCCTGGGGGCTGGAACACCGCATCGACAGCCAGCGCACGCGTGGCGATGCGGCGGCCCTCAATCGCGAGACCGGCTATGTCGGGGTTCCCGATCTGGACGCGGTCGGCCATGCGAGCGAAGTGTTTGCCGAGGCGTTGGTGCCGGTCGTCCCGGATCGTTTCGACGTCACCGCAGCCGTGCGTCTGGCCCATTACGATATCGACCGGGTGGGTCTGGTCGGCAGCTATCGTCTCGGCGGTGTCTGGTCGGCCAGCGACGCACTGGCCTTTCGCGGGCAGGTCTCCCGGGCCCAGCGCGCACCCAGCCTGACCGAGCTTTATTCCGGTCCGCGCGGCGACTACGACACCGTCAGCGATCCCTGTCATGGCGTAACCGCCACGAGTTCCGGCCAGCTTGCCGAAAACTGCCGCTCCGAACCGGGTATTGCCCGGGCCATTGCCGAAGACGGCATCTATGAGCAGACGATTACCAGCGTCTATGCGCCGAACACGGGCAATCCGGCTCTCGAGGAAGAGCGCTCGGATGCCGTGACGCTGGGGCTGGTCTTCACCCCGGTGCGCGCCGAAGAGCTCAGCCTGTCGGTCGACGTCTACGACATCCGGGTGTCCGGCGCGATCTCGTCCCTGTCCAGCCAGGCTTTGCTGTCCGAATGCTATGGCGCACCGGTTGCGATCTCCGCCAACCGGTACTGTGCCGACATCGAGCGCGGCGAGACGGGCCAGCTGCTCGAGATGCAGAACCGCGTCGCCAATCTCAACGAGATCCGGTCCGCCGGGGCTGATGTGACGCTGGACTATGCCTGGCAGATGTCACCCTCCTCGATCTGGGCGGGTGACTGGGATTTGCGGATTCTCTACACCTATACTGATCGCCTCGAGCAGGTGTTTGAAGGGTCGGATGGCGAGGTCAGCCGATCCGTCTGGGATGGCGAGGTCGGCGCGCCGCACCACCGCTGGACGGCCCGGCTGGGCGTGACGCGCGGACCGTGGCTGATGCAGTGGCGGGTGCGCTATGAAGGCGCCGCCGTCGACGGGCATGACCGCGCGGCGAAGGCCAATGCCGAAGATATGCTCTTTCTGGAGATCGATCCGTGGATGCAGCACGACCTGCATGTGCGCTATCTCGCCGGGGCCGATGGCCGGCTGCAGATTTTCGGCGGCATCAACAATGTCTTCTACGATTACGGCCCCTTCCTGCCAAGCGGTACGGAAAGCGGCGGCCGGCGCAATTTCAGCCCGGGCTATGACGCGGCCGGGCGGCGCTTCTATGCCGGTGTCCGGGCCCGCTGGTAGCCCGGCGGCATCTTTTTCTCAAAATTTGTGACAGCCCGGGTACCCGATGCGCCCCCTTGCGTGTCTCCCCCTCTACCAACGCTACGCGCGGTCGAGGGGACGGTGCGAAAAACAAGGGGATTTCGAATGAGTTTGGGTAATCGAACCGCATGGACCACGGGCCGGGCCATGCTGATGGGCGGTGTGTCCGCCGCTGCCATGCTGCTCGGCGGCGCCGCGATGGCGCAGGATGCTTCCGCCGATACGCAGGCCTCCAGCGAAGACACGATCGTGGTCACCGGCTCGCGCATCCGGCGTTCCAATGCCACCACGGCGATCCCGACCCAGATCTTCACGACGGACGATATCGACGAGTCCGGCACGGTGGATGTCGGCGAAATCCTGGTTGATATCCCGGGCGTTGATTCCAGCCTGTCGCCGGAAAGCACCGATCTGAGCATCCAGAATTCCGGTCTTTCGACCATCAACCTGCGTGGCCTCGGCTCCGAGCGGACGCTGGTCCTGATCGATGGCCGCCGCGCCGTGTCGAACTCGGGCAATGGCGAACGCGTCAGCCTGCAGACCATTCCGGCCGGTTTCGTGGACTCCATCGAAGTCACCACCGGCGGCGCCTCGGCGATCTACGGTTCCGACGCCATTGCCGGCGTGGCCAACATCATCCTCGAGCGCAATATGGAAGGCGTCGAGGCCGAGGCCCGCTATGGCTGGGCCGATGCGAGCGGTGAACGGGAAACCACGCTCGAACTGACGATGGGCCGCAATTTCGACAATGACCGCGGCAATATCATGGTGGCGCTGAGCTATGACCATGAGACTGCGGTCTATGCCGACGAGACCCGTCCCGACTCGTTGCGCACCGACGACTGGTCGGGCAATGGCGAGTACAATGACTACTCGCTGACCTCCTACATCCCGGGTGGCCGCTTCGAGAGCGACGATGCCTGGAATGTCGATGGCGTCTGGTACAATGACAAATCCCTCGCTCCCGATGACGGCCGGGATCCGGCCATCGGCTTCGAGACCGCGCTGGATGGCTGGAACTACCGTCCGGGCCGCACCCTGTCTCCGGAAGTCACAGCCTACACAGCTGCTGCCCGTGGCCGCTACGAGCTGACGCCGCGCATCGAGGTGTTTGCGGACCTGCTCTGGTCGCGTGTCGACAGCCTTTATGAGGGCTCCTACGAGTCCGCGATCTACTCCACCGATATCGGCCCGATCGGCAATACGTTCGATATCGGCCAGATCGCCAGCGACCATCCCTTCATCCCGGCGGCCGTCGAGGAGACGCGTTCAGGCTCGGTCAGCTGGTACCGCCGCTTTGTCGAAGTGGGGCAGGAAACCCGTGACAATGAGCGCGAGACGATGCGCCTTGCCACCGGTCTGACGGGCGAGGTCGGCGAGACCTGGCAGTGGAATGCCTTCGCCACCTATGGCCGGTTCGAGCAGAACCAGATCCAGGGCAACAACCTGAACTATCTCAACATCCACTATGCCTTGGATGTCGAGTCCGACGGGGCCGGCGGCTATCAGTGCGCCGATGCCGGTGCCCGTGCCGATGGCTGTATCCCGCTGAATATTTTCGGTGAGGGGTCGATCACGCCGGAAATGGCCGACTACATCCGTATCGACGGCCATGTGCAGCAGATCCGCGAGCAGACCGTGATCGGCGGCTCGATGAATGGCGAGCTGTTCGACGCGCCGGCCGGTGCGGTGTCCGCTGCCTTCGGTCTGGAATGGCGTGAAGAAACCCAGGACACGAATGTCGACGCCATCATTCTGGAAGAGACCACCAGCCTGTCGGTGATCCCGGAAATTGAAGCCAGCTTCGACGTGGTCGAGGCGTTTGCCGAAGTCGAAATTCCGGTTCTGGAAAACGTCACGGCACAGCTTGCCGCGCGGGTGGCCGACTATTCCACGATCGGCACGATCTCGTCCTACAATGTGGGGGGCTACTGGGAACCGACTGACACGCTGCGTTTCCGTACGCAGTATTCACGCTCGCAACGGGCTCCCACGATCACCGAATTCTACTCGGCGCCGCGTCAGGACGCTGACGATCTGCGGGATCCGTGTGATGGCCTCCGGCCGGACGGTTCGGGTGTCACCGCCCCGCCGGGTACCGGTTTCGATCCGGCCGTAATCGCTGCCAATTGTCTCAGCAATCCTGGCATCCAGGCCTTCTTCGCCGATCCCAATAACGTCGGACAGCCCTTCGAGTTCGACGGCTCGGTGAATGCGCCGAATGCCGGCAACAACACGCTGACCGAGGAAACCGCCGACACCTTCACCGTCGGTGCTGTATGGGCGCCGTCCTTTGCCGAAGACCTCGTCGTCATTGTCGACTACTACAATATCAAGGTCGAAGACGCGATCGGCTCGGTTTCTACCCAGACCACGGTCGACCTGTGCTATGGCTCGCCGAACTTCCCGAACAACCGTTTTTGCGATGTCGTCACGCGCGACACGTCGAACGGCCGGGTAATCGAGGTGATCAACCGCCAGGAAAACCTCAACGAGCTGCTGTCCGAAGGCATCGACGTGTCGGTGCTGTGGGACTTTGAAGTGCAGTCCGTGCCGGGTGAGTTCGGCCTCGACCTGCGCTATTCGCGCTCGCTGGCTGACGAGTACGAGTTCATCGGTGAAGCCGGTACGCCGGTGCGCGAGGACTCCAACGGTTCGATGTACGACCCGACCCACGAAGCGCGGGCTCGTCTGTCCTGGAGCCGCGGCGACTTCTACGCCAGCTATACGC
Source organism: Pseudomonadota bacterium (assembly GCA_036231565.1). Classification (GTDB taxonomy): domain Bacteria; phylum Pseudomonadota; class Alphaproteobacteria; order Caulobacterales; family Maricaulaceae; genus Maricaulis. The sequence continues at coordinate 29,733 of JAZAHA010000013.1, read as the reverse complement.
TGAAGTATGAGTCCGGCGGCATCGACGATCTCGATGTGGATCCGAGCGATCCCTACTATTTCGAGGCCGATGACCGCTTCGTGTCGAACATCTATGCCCGCTACCGCTTCGGTGACGAGTACCGCACCACGGTTTATGCCGGCATCAACAATCTGTTCGACGATTACGGCACCTTCCTGCCCAGCAATTTCAACTCGGGCAGCACGTCCAACCTGAAGGGGCCGCAGAACGATCCGATCGGACGCCAGTTCTACGTCGGTGTCCGCTCCCGCTTCTAGTCTCATCCTCCGAGACGATTGGGTCCGGCACCCTGTCCTGTCTTTATGGCAGGGCAGGGTGCCGGGCACTCTTCCAACGCTTTGACTGGACGGCGCCGGCAAGGCGTCGCGAGGATACCATGTTCCGTCATTCTGCTTTTCCCGCCGTGGCCGCGATGCTGGCCGCGAGCGCATCCCTGCACCCTGCCTTCGCCGAAGACCCGCTGCCTGCAACGCTTGCCGCCCGGCCGGAAATCCCGGCGGCCGACCGGTATATGACACCGGTCGAGATGGTGGCGCTTCGCCATATCAGCGAAGTCTCGCTGGCCGATGACGGTCAGCGTGCGATCGTCACGCTGACCCATGCCGACTGGGCCGAGGACGAGCTGGTTGACCGGTACTGGGTGCTCGATATCGCCTCCGGTCAGCTGAGCTATCTGTCCGGCTTCGACGAAGCGGATACGGTGGCCTTCTCGCCCGACGGCCGGATGCTGGCGGCGGACCAGCCGCCGGAGGGGCGCAAGGAAGACGAGGTCTTCCTGGCCAATGCCGATGGCAGCGATCTGCGCCGGCTGACCCGCCACCCCACGTCCGTGCAGAGCATGTCCTGGTCGCCGGACGGACAGTTCATCTACTACCTGGCGACCGACGATCTCAGCGACGAGCAGCGCGACCGGCGTGACCGGGTCGAGCTGATCGAGCCCTATTTCGAGACCACGCGGCACCGCCATCTCTGGCGGGTCGATGTCGACAGCGGTGCGCGCCAGCGCATGACGCAGGGCGACTGGTCGGTGCGCAGCTATGATGTGGCTGCCAGCGGCGCCGTGCTGATCCGCATCGCACCGGCCGCCGATCTGGACTCCGCCTATGACAGCGAGCTCTGGATCAGCGAGACGCCCGAACCGGGCGGCCAGTTCCGCCGCATCACCGCCAACAACTGGATGGAAAGCAATGCCCGCCTGTCGCCCGACGGCCGGCGGATTGCCTACAAGGCACGCGTCAGCGGCGCCGGGCTCGACTATGTTCAGAACAATCTCATCGTCATCGATCTGGAGACCAATGAGAGCCGGATCCTGACCGAGGGGTTCGATTTCGAGGTCGACGGCATGGCCTGGCTGCCCGATGGCGAGACGCTGGTCATGGCGGTGCAGGCCGGTGTGCGCTCCGGCCTGGTGCGCATCGATGCGGAAAGCGGCGCGGTGACGGCGCTGTCGCTGCACGACCGGCACCTGGCCGACTGGTCGCTGGATGCAGCGGGCAATGCCGTCGCCCTGTTCGAGACGCCGGCGACGAATGGCGATCTCTGGCGGATCACGGCCGACGGGGCGGAAACCCGCCTGACGACGATCGGTGCGGCCACCGTCGCGCCCTATCACCTGCCGGAGCAGCAGCTGATCCGCTGGACCAGTCATGACGGCCAGGTGATCGAGGGCTTCTACTTCCCGCCGCTGGTCCGCACCGGTGACGGTCCGCCGCCGCTTGTCGTGCAGGCCCATGGCGGGCCGCGCTCGGCGGATGAGTTCGGCATGTGGAAATGGGGGCGCTATGTGCCGGTCATGACCGCACAGGGCTATGGCGTGCTGTGGGTGAATTATCGCGGCGGCACCGGCTATGGCGACGCCTTCATGCAGGCCATGCACGGCACTTATTTCGCCCATGCCGACCGCGATGTGATGAGCGGGGTCGACTATCTCGTCGAGACAGGGCGTGCCGATCCCGAGCAGCTGATCATGTCGGGCTGGAGCGCCGGCGGTCACATGACCAACCGGCTGATCACCACGACGGACCGCTTCCGCGCAGCCTCGTCCGGGGCCGGGGCCGTCGACTGGGCCGTGCACCATCTGACCAGCGATACCCGCCAGGCGCGCCGTCTCTTGTTCGGAGCCGATGCCTGGGCCGAGGGGGCACTGGAGACGGTGTTCCAGCCGCAATCCCTGCTGCGGGACCTCTACCGGGTGACCACGCCGACCCTGATCTTTGCCGGCGAGAATGACGAGCGGGTGCACCCGTCACAATCGATCATGCTCTACCAGGCGCTGCGCAATCTGGGTGTCGAGACGCGGCTCTACCTGGCGCCGGGCGAGGGACATTCCTTCTCGGACCTGTCGCACCGCCTGTTTCGCATCAATGCCGAACTGGACTGGTATGCCCGGCATCTGGGCCGCGAGGCCTATGAGTGGCAGCCTCTGCCCGTCGATCCGGGTGACGAGGAGGACGATGCGTAATCAACGCGTGCCGATCTGGCGCGGAGTGAAGGCGGGGGCCGGCAGGTCGACGGCTCCCGCTGCCTTCGCAGCATCGAGGAAGGCGACCAGTTCCGGCACCGGCAGCGGCTTGGACAGGCCGAAGCCCTGCGCCCAGTCGCAGCCCAGCAGTTTCACGATCGCCAGCCCGGCCTCGTCCTCGACACCTTCGGCGACGAGATCCAGGCCGAGATTGTGGGCGAGATCGACGGTCGATTTCACCACCATGCGGTCGCGTTCAGAGGTCGCCACGTGCTGCACGAAGGCACGGTCGAGCTTCAGTTCGCGCGCCGGCAGCGTGCGCAGATAGGCCAGTGAGGACAGGCCTGAACCGTAATCGTCGATCGACAGGCGCACGCCCGCCTCGTTGATGCGGTTCAGGTTGGCGATGGCCAGTTCCGGATCGTCCATCACGGCAGTTTCCGTGATCTCGAACGTGATCCGGCCCGAGGCCGTCTTGATCAGATCAAGGGCGATATTGACGAAATCCGTATCGCAGACGAGCGCACCGGAGATATTGGTCGCAACGCAGATATCGTGACCGGCTTCGGCAAAGCGGCGCTGGTCGTCGATCACCCGCTGGATCGCCCATTCGGTGAGCGCGCGGATATGCCCCATCTCCTCGGCCTGATGGATAAAGGCCGACGGCGGGATGAAGCCCTGCTGCGGATCGAACCAGCGGCACAGTGCTTCGGCAGACTGGTAGCGCCCGGTACGCAGGTTCAGCTTGGGCTGGTAGTGCATGCTCATATCGCCCGACCGGGTCGCCTGGAGCATGCGGGTCATCAGGGTCAGATTGCGCGACGGGTCGCCGTACTGGCCGGCATCGAACAGGGCTGCAGCCTCACGGTGCTGTTGTGCCTGGTGAACGGCAATCGTCGCGTGGCGGATGCACAATTCCGGATCGTCGCCGATCCCGACGCCGCCGCGGACCGAGACGTCGATATCAAGGTCGGCAATCCGGACAGGCTCGGCCAGACGTTCCACACAGGCCCGGGCCAGGGCCAGGGCGTCGTCGGCCGTGCGGCAGGTCGCCAGAATGCCGAGCATGCCGGGCGAGATACTGTAGACGGCGTCGACCGGCTCGATCTCGCGCAGGCGGGCAGCCATGCGGGCCTGGATCTCGGCGAATTTGGTGAAACCCAGAACGCTTTCAAGGTGTTTGCGGCGATTGAGCTGGAGGGCGATGACATTCGGCGGCACATCCGAGCGCACGGCGCATTCGGCCAGGCTGCGCTCGAGCGCAGCGCGGGAGGGCAGGCCGGTCTGGGAGTCCTCGTACAGCGTACGGGCGAGGATGCGCGCGCGCTCCTTGGCCGAACGCTGGCGCACGACGGCGACGATCAGCAGCATCAGCACCAGGGCCAGCGCGGCGGTTGCGGCGATCACGCGCTGGCTGGCGCGGGAGTTCTGCAGGGCGAGTTCGCGCTGCAGACCCTCGATCCGCAGCCGGTCGATCTCCATTTCCTGGATGGCGAAGTCGAACTGTGCGTTGATCAGGGCCGTATTGGCAGAGGCGGCGAATTCGGCGCGGTCGTCAGCGAGCCGTTTGAAGGCACGCAGGTGCTCCATCGCCTGGCGCCAGTCTCCTTCGGACTCATAGAGCTGGGCCGCCATCTCGTGATAGGTGATGTAGGCTTGTGTCGTGGTTGTCAGGTCCCGCCCGTCGAAGACACGTTCCATGTGATCGATGGCCGTCGAGATGTCGCCTCGGGCATAGGCGATCTCGGAACGCACGCCCCAGAAAAAGCGAGTCCACTCCAGGTCCGGCATGTCGCTGACACGTTCGAAGGCCAGATCGATACTGGCTGTAGCGTCGTCATAATGACCGGCCTCGACCTGCATGATCGCGAGGTTTTCGAGGATGCGGGCCTCCAGCGACGCGCTCTCCATGTCGCGTGCGAGCGTCAGCGCCGCCTCGAAGGCGAGTTCGGCCTCATCATAACGTTCCAGCTGGGTCAGCGCATTGGCGATGTTATTGTTGGCCGACAGGCCGAGTGCCGGATCCTGATAGCGCTCCAGCGCGTGGCGGAAATACTCGACCGCGCGCTCATACTGACGTGCGTCCGTGTAGAGCGAGGCGATGCCCTGCAGGGTAATGGATTCACTGCGCGGCTCACCGATGTCCCGGTAGATATCATAGGCGTTCTGGTAGTTTTCCAGCGCTTCGCCATGGCCGCCCAGCATCTTGTGAATGCGGCCGAGGGCGGTGAGGATATCCGCGTGAAGCTTGGTGCTGGGCGGGTTCCGGCCCAGTGCCTCGAGTGCGCGGTTGGCGACGGGCAGGGCGTCCTCGAACCGGGCCAGGCGCAAGAGCGCTTCCGCCTGCAGCCACCAGACCGTTGCCTGGGCCGTGGCCGGATCGGTGAAATCGGTAATGGTCGGAATCAGGGCTTCCGCCGTGCGGGCGCGCTCGAGCGCTTCCTGCGGCGAGGCCATCATGACCGCCTGGGCCGACTCGACAGCCTGCCGATAGGTGCTCGCAGGCACGGTATCGTCCATCCGGCCATGGCCGGATGCGGGTTCGCACATTGCTCCGAGCAGCAGACATGCGCCTGCGATCGCCAGGATTAGCCGCTGCATTGACTCACTTGCCTCCCCAACACGGCAGGTCCACCGGACGGGAGGTTAGGACATGCAAGTTAATATAAACCAAAACCCCTTCGCGATTGCGAAAGGGCCTTGATTTTACTTGCAAATCACATCCGCCGCGCGGGCGGGGCGATGTTTAGAACCGCATACGGAAGCTGGCGCCGGCGGCCAGATCGTTCCGGGCCCGGTCGAAGGCATTGCCGGCAACCTGCTGGCGGGCGAACAGGCTGGCTTCACCCTGAATGCCGGGCAGCGGCGTGGAATAGAGGAGTTCGGTATAGAGCGGACGCTCGCCGCCGAGTTCCCAGACCTGGCTGTCAAAGCCCAGCGCCCCGGTCTCCCGGTCGGTGACTCGGGCTGCCGTGTAACGCAGGGACCCCGTCTCTACATGCAGCGGCTGCATCAGGCTGACACGAACGGCGTCGGCGTCACCGGCGATGCCCGAATACTGGATGCTCATTTGCGCCGCGGTCGAGACGATGTTGTCGTCGAGGCCCAGCAGGCCGCTGTCGAAAGCGGTCTGACGGGTCACGGCGGCCGTGGTCGAGGCGCTCAGCCGCAGGCGCGGCGTGAGTTCGGTGTCCACGCCCATGGAGAAGGCGCTGGTATCGGCGCCGCCGGAGAAGTCGAGCGGGCCGGTGCCCTGGGCACCCAGAAGGCCGGTGGCTTCGTGCAGCTGCGTCACCGCGCCGTGCAGCGTGGTCGTATCCGTCAGACGGTGCTCGATCGCCACGTTCAGCGCCATCGCCTGATAGGCCGACAGCCCGTCATGAAGCGGCCGTTCCTCGCCCGTACCGGGGATGAGATAGGTCCGCTCTTCATGATTCATCGTCGAGCCGACCGTCAGCCGCGTCCGCTCGGAGAGCTGGAAGCCGCTGGCGGCGAAGATGCCGCCCGATGCGAAGCCGAGGACGGGGTTCACACCGCCGGTTTCCGGCCGATGGTCGGAGAACAGGCCGAACCCGTCATTCCCCGTCAGGGCGAGCGCCCCTTCACCCACGCCCAGCATGACATCGCGGCCGGTGCTGCGGTCGGCAAAGCGCAGCCCGGTCTGGAAGCCCAGCTCGCGCGACAGGCCGCGGCCCTGCAGATCGGCGGCGCCGGCAAAGGCGGTGACTTCCAGATTGCCGCGGCGCAGGACCGGGCGGTCCATCAGGCCGGCATCGGTGAAGCTGGCGCCGGAGGAGCCGGTGGTGCGCTCGTAGATATAGGTCTCCGCGTAGATGCTCGAGACATTGTCGGACAGGCTGGAGCCCGCCGTCAGCGCGTCCACCGAAATCTCGAAATCGCGGAAGGTATCGTTGACGTCTTCGAACAGCACGACCGTATCGCGGGAACCATGGCGGAAGCGCAGGCGGCCGCCATCGATCATCACGTCGCTGGCGGAAACCTGGCGGCCGCGGCGGTCGATGACGTAGAGATCGCCGGACTCGATGGGTGCCATCGCCCCGGCAACGTTCAGCAGGCCGTGGCCGTAGACTGCATCGACACCCTCATCGCCCAGATCGGTGGCGGATTGCAGGAGGACATCGGCAAGATCGGCACCTTCCAGCCAGCCCCATTGCCCCTTGACCAGGGCGGCGGCGCCGGAAACGAGCGGCGCGGCGAAGGATGTACCGGAGACGCGGACCACACCGCCATCGCCGTCATCGACGAGGATCAGTTCGCCCGGAGCGACCAGGAAACGGTCCATCAGGCGATGGCCCGGCTGGCAGCTGCCGCGCACCGTCAGGCAGGCATCGCCCGGACGGTTTGAGAAACTGGAGATGTGGCCGCCCGGATCGACAGAGCCGACAATCAGAAGGTTTTCCACGGTGTCGACGCCGGTCCAGTCGACGTCGACGGTCTGGGCGGCACCGTCATTGCCGGCGGCCAGAACGAAGAGTGTGTCGTCGCCGAACAGTCGGACGAACGGGCTGGTGAAAACGCGCTCCCATTCCGGCGCCAGCGTCCAGCCGGACACGCCCATGGACAGGTTGACGATATCCGTCTGCCGCAGCGCGAGATAATTCATTCCCAGCTCGACAGTGCCCCAGTCGGTGGTCTGGGTGTCGTCATACGGGTCGAAGGAGATGAGGTCGGCATTCTGGGCCACGCCCATCACGCCGGTGCCGTCGAGTGGTGCGTTGATCAGGCTGCGGACCGCGGCGCCGTGATGGAAGTCACGCGAGCCGAAATCGCCCTGGCTGAGCTGGAAATAGCCGTCACCCGATCGTGTCGAGAAATCCATCAACCCGATGCGGACGCGGTTTCCGCCGCCATACATCTGCGACAGCGCAGGGTACCAGTTTGTCGCAGCCATCCAGTGATCGACATGGTCGATGCCGGTATAGGACATCAGGTTGTCGTAGAAAGTCAGGAAGAATTCGGACCGGTCGGCGGCATCCATGCTTGCCAGAGAGGCCGGATCGGCCGGATCGATGCCGAAATCATCGAGCAGCGCATTGAGGAAAGCGTCGTTCATCGACTTTCCGGTCGCGCTCTGGATGGCATCGCCGAAGACGTTCTCGGCTTCATTGAAAATCAGATTGAGGCCATCGGCGATCGGCTGGTAGTCGCCGGTTTCCGGGTCGATCTGATCCCAGCCGAGATTCATCACACCCCAGACGCCGCCGGCGGTTTCCCAGAACGGATTGATATCGCCGCCGAACGGATTGATGTCGCCACCAAAGGGATTGATGTCGCCGCCGACGGTCGAGAGGTCACCCCAGAATGGATTGATGTCCCCGCCGAACGGATTGATGTCGCCGCCAAACGGATTGATGTCGCCACCAAAGGGATTGATGTCACCCCAATAAGGTTCGACATTGCCCCAGAACGGGCTGACGAAACCGTAGAACGGGCTCTGGGATGCCTGGAACGGATTGATGTCGCCGCCAAACGGATTGATGTCGCCGCCAAACGGATTGATGTCGCCGCCAAACGGATTGATGTCACCGCCAAACGGATTGATGTCGCCACCGAACGGATTGATGTCACCGCCAAACGGATTGATGTCACCGCCAAACGGATTGATGTCACCGCCAAACGGATTGATGTCGCCGCCAAACGGATTGATGTCGCCACCGAACGGATTGATGTCACCGCCAAACGGATTGATGTCGCCACCGAACGGATTGATGTCCCCGCCAAACGGATTGATGTCACCGCCCATCGCCCGGACGGGGCCCTGGCCCGCCGGTTCCTGCGCGAGAGTGCCCTGGCTGAAGACAGCGGAAGACACGAAGAGTACGGTTGCAGCCGCGCTGCTCAACAACTGACGTTTCATGGACATCCCGTTCGCTTGGCCCGTTAAGGAAGTATTAACAGAGCTTTGCGGGGCTCGGCTAGGGGTAAGGCGCAATTTATGCTCGATATTTTATACATCGGGGCCGACAGCGTGTGGGAAGCTGTGGCGAGAGCAGGGCTCTGCGGCGTCGGAGCGCACGCCGTGTCCGCCGCGGCATGGTATAGAAGCCCGTAAAGGGTGGTGGAGCCCATGCAGGACAGGCAGGGCCGGACAGATCGAGACGCAGCGTGCTTTCGTACACGCGGCCTGACGAAAGTCTATGGCCGTGGTGCGTCTGCCGTGCATGCCCTGCGCGGGGTCGATCTGGAGATTCCCGAGGGTGATCTGGTGGTCCTGCTGGGACCGTCCGGCTCGGGAAAGTCCACACTGCTCAACATACTGGGCGGTCTGGACCGGGCAACCGGCGGCGAGTTCCTGTTCCGGGGCGACGACCTCACCCGGGCCTCGACCCGAACGCTGACGCTCTACCGGCGCCGGCATGTCGGTTTCGTCTTCCAGTTCTACAATCTCATGCCCTCCCTGACGGCCCGGGAAAATGTCGAGCTGGTGACGGAGATCGCGCAGAACGGCCTTTCCGCCGAAGAGGCACTCGAACTGGTGGGCCTGGAAAAGCGTGCCGACCATTTTCCGGCCGAACTGTCCGGCGGTGAGCAGCAGCGCGTTGCAATCGCGCGGGCAATCGCCAAGCGGCCCGAAGTCATGCTGTGCGACGAGCCGACCGGCGCGCTGGACAGTGCGACCGGCATCCGCGTGCTCCAGGCACTCAAGACGGTCAATGAGACGCTGGGCGCGACGACGATCATCATCACCCACAATGCCGGCGTCGCGGACATGGCACATCGCGTCATCACCTTTTCCGACGGCCAGGTCGGCAATGTCCGCGTCAACGCCGAACGGGCCAATCCGGAGGATCTGGCATGGTAGGCGGCGGGCGGTTCGACATGGCGCGTCTGCTGCCGCGCAAGCTCGACCGCAAACTCCTGCGCGATCTCTGGGCAACCAAGATGCAGGCGATTGCGATCGCTTTCGTCGTGGCCGCCGGTATCGCCGTCCATGTCGTGGCGGCGGGCATGCTCGATTCGCTGCAGGAAACCCGGCGCGCTTATTACGATCGCTACCGGTTTGCCGATGTCTGGGCGCCGGTGGTAAGGGCGCCCGACCGGCTTCTCGCCGATATTCGCGCCATCCCCGGCGTGGCCGCGGCCGAGACGCGGGTGACGTCACCCGTCCTGTTCGACATCCCCGGCATGGACGCTCCGGCCAGCGGCCAGGCGATTTCCCTGCCGGATAACGGCCGCCCCGCGGTCAATAATATCCATCTGTCAGAAGGCCGTCTGCCGCGCCGCGGCCAGCGGGACGAGGCCGTTCTGCTCGACGCCTTCGCCCGCGCGCACGGCATTGCCGTCGGGGACAACGTCTCCTTGACATTGCATGGCGGACGGCAGGAGCTGCGGATCGTCGGGATCGCCCTGTCGCCGGAGCATGTCTATGCTGTTGCGCCGGGACAGATCGTACCGGATGCACGGCTGTTCGGTGTTGTCTGGATGGGGCGTGAGGCCCTTGCCCAGGCGGTCGGTCGCGACGGCGCGTTTACCGAGACCGTCGTGACGCTCGAGCCGGGCTATCCCGAGGCCGCAGTGACCGGCGCCCTCGACCGGCTGCTGGCGCCCTATGGTGCGCCGGGTGCCTATGGCCGGGAGCAGCAGATCTCGGACGCCTTCATCTCCAGCGAGATCACCCAATTGTCGACCATGGCGCGGGTGCTGCCGCCGATCTTTCTCGCCGTGGCCGCCTTTCTGGTAAATGTTGTCCTCACCCGGTTCGTTGCGATGGAACGGACCGAGATCGGCTTGCTCAAGGCCTTCGGCTATCACGACGGTGACGTGGTCCGGCACTATGTGAAGTTCGCCGGTGCGATCGGGGCGCTGGGGCTGGCGATCGGGCTCGGCCTGGGCACCTGGCTCGGCCGGCAGATGGCGGTGCTGTATACCGAATACTACCACTTCCCCTTCCTGATCTTCCGTCTCGATGCGGGGGTCTATCTTTCGGCCTGCCTCGTGACGGCCCTCGCCGTGGGCGGCGGTGGGGCCCTGGCCGCCTGGCGGGCGGCCCGGCTCGATCCGGCCGTGGCGATGCGGGCTCCGCCGCCACCGGACTATTCCAAGTCCATCGGCGCCGGCCTGACGCGCTGGCGGATGCTCGACCGCCAGACCCGGATGGTGTTCCGGCAGATCCTGCGCTGGCCGGGCCGCTCCGCCTTCACCCTGGCCGGCGTGTCCGTGTCCGGCGGTCTGCTGATCGGAACGCTCTTCTTCCTCGACAGTGTCGACGTGATGATCGACGTCTATTTCAACAGCGCCAACCGGCAGGACGTCTCCGTCTCCTTTGTCGAGCCGCGCTCCTGGGAGGCCTTTCATTCGCTGCGCCGCATGCCGGGCGTGATCGAGGCCGAGCCAGTGCGCCAGGTGGCGGTGCGGCTGCGGCATGGCGCCGCCGAGGAACGCACGGCGCTGTCCGGCGTGCCGCGCGGGGCGCGCCTGTCGCGCATGGTCGATCTGGACAATCGCCGCGTCGAGGCGCCGCCGGGCGCGCTCGTCATGTCGCAGGACCTGGCCGACAAGCTGTCCGTTGCCGCCGGTGACCGTATCGAGATCGAGGTCACCGAGGGGCGTCGCCCGGTATTCGAGCTGCCGGTCTCGGCCGTCACCACGACGCTGGTCGGTTCCGGACTGCAGATGGAGATCGGCGACCTGAACCGCCTGCTGGGCGAGGGGCGGGTGCTGTCGGGGGCATCCCTGCGGGTCGACGCCCATGAAACCCGCGCGCTCTATGCCCGGCTCAAGGACACGCCGGGCATAGCCGGCGTCTCGCTGCAGAGCGAGGCCGAGGACCGGTTCGTCGCGCTGCTGGACCAGAGCCTGGGCACCTCGATCGTCATTTATACCGGGTTCGCGGCCCTGATCGCGATCGGTGTGGTCTACAACAGTGTGCGGATCTCGTTTTCCGAACGCGAGCATGAACTCGCCGTCCTGCGCGTTCTCGGTTTCACGCGTGGCGAGGTCGCCTATGTGCTGCTCGGCGAGATCGCCATCCTGACGCTGCTGGCCCTGCCGGTCGGCGCACTCACGGGAACCGGGCTGGCCTGGGGCTTCTCCCAGGCGATGAGTTCGGACCTGTTCCGCCTGCCCTTCGTGATCAGCCCGCGCACCTATGGCTATGCGGCCGGTGTGGTGCTGGTGATCGCGATATCGTCTGCCCTCATGATCCGCTCCCGGCTGGACAAGCTGGACATGGTCGCCGTGCTCAAGTCCGGCGAATAGGAGATCGTTCGCATGAAACTCAGCTTCCGAACCGTGTTCTGGGGACTGGCTGTCCTGATCGTCATCGTCCTGATGGTTCTGGCCTTCCGTCCGCGGCCTGTGCCGGTCGATATGGGCGAGGTCGTAAGCGGGCCCATGTCGGTCACGGTGAGCGATGAGGGGCGGACGCGGATCCGCGATGTCTATGCCGTCGCTGTCCCGGTCGGCGGCCGGCTGCTGCGGGTGGCGGCCGAAGCCGGCGATGCCGTTGCGGCGGGCGATGTGGTCGCCCGTCTCCTGCCCAGCGAGCCGGCTTTCCTGGATGCCCGTACCGAAGCCGAGGCGCGTGCCGCGGTCGATCTCGCCGAGGCCGGCCTCGCCGCGTCCCGCGCCGATGCCGAGAGTACCGCCGCCACGCTGCAGCTCGCGCGATCGGAACATGCGCGTATCCGTGCGCTGTTCGACAGCGGCATCGCGTCCCAGGCGCAACTCGATCGCGTGGCCAGCGAGCTGCGCGCGGCCCGTGCGGCGGATAGCCGGGCGCGGGCATCGGTCAATATGCGGCAGGCAGAGGTGGAGGCCGCGCGTGTCCGGCTGCTCGCGCCGGACGATGCGCCGGGCGGGAATGGCAGTGTGCTGGATATCCGCGCTCCCGTCGGCGGTGTCGTGCTGCGGGTGCTGCAGGAGAGCGAAACGCCGCTCGCGCCGGGGGCTGTCGTCATGGAGATCGGCGATCCTGCGGATCTGGAGGTCGTGGCGGAACTTCTCTCCACCGAAGCTGTGCAGGTGGAGGCTGGTGCCGCGGCCCGGATCACCGACTGGGGTGCGGGACGTGACCCGTTGCCGGCGCGGGTGCGCCGGGTCGAGCCCTATGGCTTCCTCAAGGTCTCGGCACTGGGGGTCGAGGAGCAGCGGGTCAATGTGATCCTCGATTTCGACGCGCCGGCCGACAGCTGGCGGCGGCTGGGTCATGGCTACCGGGTCGAGGCGGCGATCACCGTGTGGGAGACGGGCGAGGCGGTTCAGGTGCCGGTCGCGGCGCTGTTCCGCGAGGATGGCAGCTGGGCCGTATACCGGGTCGAGGCGGGCCGGGCGCGCCTGACCCCGGTCGAGATCGGCCACGACAATGGCGAGACCGCAGAGGTGCTGTCGGGGATCGAACCGGACCGCCGCATCATCCTCTATCCCGGTGCGGGCCTGTCCGACGGCGTCAGCGTGGAGCTGCGCGATCCGGAATAGGCGGCTGGCTCCAGGACAGACAGTCTGCCGGACCGTCCGTGTCGCACGCCGGCAAAGCGGCGATCATCGGGGAAAATACGATTAACGGTCTTGGTCGCGGCGAAAAGTCCGGAATTCTGCGGTGAACGGCCTGAAAATCGCGATCAACGGCGTTGGCGGGCGTTTCCAGTGCGGCCGGGGTCCTGCATATACTGGCGTGATGCAGAGGGATATCGAGACCGCATCTGTTCCGGCCGCGTACCGGAACGCGCCGGGTACGGCGCTGGGACTGCGCGGGTTGTTCATCTTCACGGCAATCTTCTGGGGGTGTTTCAGCCTCGTAACGCTGGCTTATGGCTGGGACGCTTTTGGTGGATCGGCCGCGACAGCGTGGCGCCCCCTGCTGAGCGATGCGGTGGGCGCCGGCCTGTCGATCGGGATGGCGCTGGCCTTGTCCGAGGTGCGTCGCTGGGGACCGGCAGCGCGCCTTGCTCTCACTGCCGCACTCGCCCTGGTGGGCGTGGCAATCTATTCCGCTGTGGTTCTGGTCCTGGTCGGACCGCTTCTGCCGCCGCCGGACGCGCCCGGCAACGATACCGAACGCATGCTTCGCATCATGCTGGTGCACTACTGGGTGTTTGCGGCCTATGGCGGTTTCTACCTGCTGCTTGACCAGGGGCGCGCTGCGCCGGGGGGCGGGTCGGAGGGCGACGATGCACAGGAGTGGATACGTACGCGGCTTTTTGGCCGGACCGAGGTCTGGGACGGGCTGAATGCCCGCTGGTTCTGGACTTTCCAGGGCGTGTTCTGGACCGCCATGATCGTGTTTTCGACGGCCAACCTGATCAATGGGGGTGACAGTATCAGCACTGTATGGCGGGTCGCGCTTGCCGAGGGGCTCGGCATGACGGCGTCATCTCTGGCGCATTTCCTGGTTCTCAAGCCGACCCGGCTGTGGCCGCTTTACCGGCGCGCTGCCCTGGCGCTGGGGGTCGCGATCGTCCTGACGGTGATCTATATCTGCGCTATCTGGTTCGCCTATTTCCAGGTTCTGCCGGGGGAGCCGCCGACCCGGAACGGCGAACCGATCGATACCGGCTTGTCGTTTCTGCTCTATCTGGCGCCGCGCTGGATGTTCCTGAACTTTCCGGTTTTTGTCGGCTGGGTCGGCTTCTACCTGGCACTCGATGCCGCCAAGCGCCTGCGGACGCAGGAGCGCCAACTCTACAAATCGATCATGCTGGCCCAGGAATCGCAGCTGAAAATGCTGCGCTTCCAGCTCAATCCGCACTTCCTCTTCAATACGCTCAACGCGATCTCCTCGCTTCTGCTCGACGAGCGGGCGAACGAGGCGGACACGATGCTTACGCAATTGTCCAAATTCCTGCGTTTCACTCTCGACGCCGCGCCGGACGACCGCGTTCCCCTGCATCGGGAAATCGATGCCCAGCAGCTCTATCTCGAGATCGAGCAGACGCGCTTTGCAGACCGTCTGGAAGTCGCTGTCGATGTCGCGCCGGATGTCGGAGAGGCACTGGTCCCGACCATGATCCTGCAGCCCCTGCTCGAAAATGCCGTCAAGTATGCCGTTTCCCAGACCACCCGTCCGGTGCGGGTAACGGTTTCGGCAAAGGCCGTCTCTGCGACGACGCTGGAGTTGCGGGTGACGGATTCCGGTGCCGGCGCCGTGTCGACCCGAGCCTATAGCGGCGGCGGCGTCGGGCTGGCCAATATCCGGGCACGCCTGGCCGTACTGTACGGTGCCGCCGGCCGGCTCGACGCCGGTCCCCGGCCCGAGGGAGGATTCGAGGCTGTGATTACCATGCCGCTGCAGGGGTCAGAGGGTGCGGCGCCGATGCCAAGAGAAGAGGACAGCGATGCGTGTACTTCTGGTCGATGACGAGCCGCTGGCCCTGCGCCGGCTGGAAATCCTGCTGTCGCGGCGGCCCTGGGTCGATGTGGTGGCGGCCGTCCGGGACGGTCACAGCGCGGCGAAAGCCGCACGGGAACTCAACCCGGATGTCGTCTTCCTTGACATTCAGATGCCGCAGCTCGACGGGTTCGAGATCGCGTCCATCCTGTCGCAGACCGTGCGGCCGGAGATCATCTTCGTGACCGCGTACGAGGCTCACGCGGTAAAGGCGTTCGAGGCCGCGGCCATCGATTACCTGCTCAAGCCGGTCGAGATGGAGCGTCTGGACGAGGCGCTGGGGCGGGCCCGCACACAACTGGCCAGCCGCGACGCCACGGCGCGGGCGGACGAGCTGGAAGCGCTGGTCCACACGCTGCGCGGTCATGACGGGGAAGGGCATCCGGATCTGTGGATCCGCGATCGCAATGGCCGCATGCGTCTGGAAAAGAACCGCATCGACTGGATCGAGGCCGAGGGCGATTATGTGCGCATCCATGCAGGCGCCCGGTCCTGGCTGATGCGCGCGACGATGACGGCGATGGAGAAGAATCTCGACGATCACCAGTTCGCGCGGGTGCATCGGTCGGCGATCGTCAATCTGCGCCGGGTTGCCCGGACGGCCGCAACCCCGACGGGCAGCAAGACGCTGCGTCTGAACGACGGAACCGAAATACGGGTCGGCCGGGCGTTCGAAGGGCGTGTGAACACCCTTCTGGCCCGGCCGATCTCCTAGTTCATCGATCTCAACTGCGATGAAATTGCCCTAGAAGCGCTGCGGTTCGTCGTCCACGTCTTCGGTGGCTTCGTCGACGTTTTCGCCGGCTTCCTCGAACGCGTCGGTGTCTTCGCCCGTCACGTCCTCGATAGCGGAATCGACGTCCTCACCGGCGTTTTCGGCCGGCCCGTCGGAACAGGCGGCCAGAATGCCGGCGGCGGACAGCAGAACAAGCCAATGACTCGATTTCATACCCAACTCTCCTTCTGATTGGATCACTAAACCAACGCGCGCAATGCGAAGGAGTTCCATCCGTCATCAGGCGGGTATCAGAGAGTGTCTCAGAGCGTCTGCCCGTCGTCGATCGTGATGGCGGTTCCGGTCATGAAACGCGAGCCGTCGCCGGCCAGCATCATGAAGGTCGCATCCAGGGACGAGGCGTCCATCAGCCGGCGGCGCGGAAAGCCCTGGATCTGGCGCTGGCCACCTTCCGTCGCAAACCAGTCCGAATTGATCTCGGTCTCGATATAGCCCGGGCAGATCGCATTGACGCCGATGCGGTATTTCGCCCACTCGCGCGCGAGATTCTTGGTCATCGCGACAACGGCGGCCTTGGAGGCGCAGTAGACGGACAGGCCCGGCAGGGTCGCGAAGGCCGCCATGGAGGCGATATTGATGATCCGCGCCTCTTCGCGTTCGGCAACGCCACTTTCGATCATGCGGCTGGCAGCCTCGCGCGCGCCATAGAAAACGCCGCGCACATTGACGTCGAACGTGTTGTCGAACCGCTCTACCGGCATGGTCAGCGCGGCACCGTCTCCGCCGACGCCGGCATTGTTCACCATGATCGAGATCGGACCGAGCGCATCCTGAGCCTTGTCGAGCGCCGGACCGATGGCCTCTGCATCGACGATGTCGAGCGGCAATGCAACGGCCTGGCCCCCCTTTTCCCGGATGGCCTCGACTTCGCTCGCAAGGCGATCCTCGCGACGGGCCATCAAGGCCACGGACGCGCCCGCATCGCTGAGAAGATGGGCAAAGCGTCGGCCAAGGCCGCTGGATGCACCGGTGACAACGGCCACGCGCCCGGTCAGTGAACTCATGGGAGGCTCCTGGTTGTTTCATTATCGACCTGGTGAGCGATACCGGCAGTCGTCCGGCAAATCCAGCATGCCGCATCGCCGTCATGACGATTCCCTCGAAATTTCGCATTCGGCGATGGATCGAAGTCGAAACCGGTGCGTTGATGAGGTGCACGGGCCAAAAGATCCCCCCGGTTCCGGTCCGTCGCACCGGTCAACAATGGAGAGACCTAGATGAAAAAGACTGTTCTGATCGCTTCCGTCGCTGCCCTTGGTCTGGCCGCTCCGGTTTTTGCCCAGGATACCACCTTTGCTGATGCCGACACGGACATGAGCGGAGGCCTGAGCCTCGCCGAAGTCCAGGCCATTGCGCCGGACGTGACCTCCGAAGGTTTCGATGCCTATGACGCCGACGCCGATGGCGAGCTGAACGAGGACGAGTTCGATACCTGGAAGATGGCGAACCCGGAAGACAGCAGCGAAGATGCGTCGACCGACGCGGAAGACAGCGAAACCGAGACCGAGCCGTACAACGGCTAATCCGGTTCCCGGTACGTTGCGAAACGCCCGCCTCGAAAGAGGCGGGCGTTTTCATTTGAATGGGCAGGGCATGTGGTCCAGACGCCTCGGAACGCCTGCAATGCAAGGGAAATCGGGGGTTTGACGGGAACAGATGCCGGGCCGGTGCGTTGATCCAGTGCCTTGATAATACAAAGACCATGGAGGCAAGGATGAAGCCCGGAGAAACACCGTCGCGGGTCCTGATCTATCTGACCCTGTTCAGCCTTTCGGTGATCCTGCTGCTCGTTCAGCTCAGCTGAACGCAGCAGCGGGAGGCCCGGGGCGAGCCTCCCGTCATTCCCGTTCAGAAAAGCGCTGTGGTTATTGAGCAGGCGCGGGTTCGGCCGGCTCGAAGAAGAACAGGACCTGGCCGATCGTTGCTGCAACGGTTTCCGGCATGAAGGGCTTGGTGATGAGATAGGTCGGCTCGGGCCGCTCACCCGTCAGCAGGCGCTCCGGATAGGCGGTGATAAAGATCACCGGTACGTCCGACTCGGCGAGAATGTCATTGACCGCATCGATACCGGAGGATCCGTCCGCCAGCTGGATATCGGCCAGGACCAGTTCCACGTCATTGGTGCGATACAGGTCGACAGCTTCCTGGCGGGTCCGGGCGATGCCGACAATCTCGTGGCCGCCCTCTGCCACAATCGCCTCGATGTCCAGGGCCACGACGGGCTCGTCCTCGATGATGAGGACGCGCGTGCGCAGACCGTCCTCAATTGCGCCCTGCGCCTCGACGATCAGCCGGTCGATGTCCTCCGTCGATACTGAAAGGATAATTGCGGCATCACGTACGGAAAAACCCTCGACCGCCGTCAACAGCAGCGCCTGGCGGGCCCGGGTTGGAATGCGCGTCAGGCGCTCCTGGGCCGCACTTCCGCTAGCCGGCGCGAGCGTGTCCTGTTTCCAGTTGTCGTGAAACAGTTTGTAGAGCGAAACCCGGGGTGGCAGGTCCCGATTGATCGGCGTGACGCCGGCGACTGCTGCTTCCAGAGCAGCCCGCACGATCGCGTCGCCCGACCCTTGATCACCTGTCAGCAGGCGCGCATAGCGCCGCAGATAGGGAATGTGGGGTTTAATGTTTTCCGAGAACGGCATCTGGCCCTCGTCCCTCCGATAATCAACAGTCCAGCCCTCAGCATAACGCATTCCTTGGTCCGCGGTTCCAGACTTCTGGAAAAAAGATGGAACCCATTGCAGTTTGGGGCGTTCCTTGCGCCGAGACGGTGTCTTTTCGCCGGTTCGTGTTAGGCTTGTAAAAGCGTGCGGCATTGAAAACATGGAAATCATGAGAGACGATTCTTCAGATTCCCGCCCGCCCAGATCCGTCGACGCCGATACGGCGCGGTCGCGGCAGCAACTTATCGGGCGCCGGTTGCGGGACATGTATGACAGCGTTCTGGACGAAGGTGTTCCGGACGATTTCGAAGCACTCCTCAGCGCGCTGGACGATGCCGGTGACGACGAGGCCGGATCTGCCGGCAAGACGGCAGAGAAGGCGGAAGAGGGGGTGTCGGATGGCTGATGGCAGTCCCGTCGAGCAGGTGCCCGAGACCGAGTTCAAGGCCCTGCTCCATGACATGATTCCGCACATGCGCGCTTTCGCACGCGGTTTGACCGGTGATGCAACAGCGGCTGATGACCTGGCCCAGGATGCGATGCTGCGCGCCTGGCACCGGCGTCACCAGTTCCGCGCCAACACCAATTTCAAGGCCTGGGTGCTCACCATCGTGCGCAACCAGTTCTATTCCGACAAGCGCCGCTCCTGGCGCCAGGTGCAGCTGGACGAGGAAACCGCGCGCGAGACGCTGCCGGCGGCTGTCGACCAGGACAATGTCCTGGCGCTGGACGATGTGCGCCGTGCGCTCGACGAGCTGTCGGCCGAACATCGCGAAGCCCTGCTGCTCGTGGGGGCCGGCGGGTATGCCTATCAGGAGGCGGCCGATATCTGCGGCTGTGCGGTGGGAACCATGAAGAGCCGTGTCAATCGCGCCCGGGCCCGGCTGCTTGAAGTGCTCGAGACAGGCCCGGCACTGGCCGGGGGCGAGGATGGCGTTTCGGCGTCCGACGCGCTGGACACCATTCTCAACGAGCTTGAGCAGATATCCGAATGCCAGTCGGCCGGCTGATCGGGAGTCTGAAATCCAACGGGGGGCGGGAGCAGGGATGGGGGCTGCGACTGCAGCTGCTGGCTATTCTGACGCTCAGCCTCAGCCCGCTCCTTGTCCTCTCCGTCGCGCAGGGCGTGATCGAATTCCGCGAGGAAAGCGCCCGCCAGCGCGACAGCCTGCATTCCGCCCTTGTGGAGGCGTCTGCCGATCTGGCCGGTGAACTGGACCGGGTTTCCGGTGTTGTCACTGCGCTGGCGAATTATCCAGATATCGGCAATCTCAGTGGCCGCCGCTGCGTCGAGACGCTGGGTGCGGTCCGCGCAGCCCAGCCGATCTACTCGAATATCAAGCTGATCGACGAAGACGGTGTCATTGTCTGTGCTGCGGTCGAGACCGTCGATTCCAACAGCGTCCAGCTGGCAGGACTCGATTGGTTCGTCCGGCTCAGCGAGGGCGAGGAAGAGGTTTTCAGCGACGTCTATCTCGATTGGTGGACCGTCCAGCGGCCGGTGATGACAGTGGCGCGCAGGCTTGTCGCCGACGGCGAATTTGCCGGCGCGATCGCGGTGGACATCGATACCCGCCCGGCCCGCAGCCTGCTGCAGATGCAGGCCCTGCCGCCGGAGGCCAGCCTCGCACTGAGCGATGCTGACGGCAATCTTGCCTATATTCCTGACGGCCCGCGCGAGGAACGGATTTCCCGCTTGCCTGACGGTATCCTGGCCCGGGTGCGTGAAACCGGCGAACCGGTCATGCTCGAGAATGTCAGCGGCCTGACGGGACGCGCGCTCCTCGTCGCGCCACTGGCCGGACGCGACATTCAGCTGGTGCTCATCGCACCGTCCCTTCTGCTGAGCAGCTGGGCCGGCTTCGACATCGTGGGAACGGTGCTGGTGCCGTCGCTGATGTGGTTGCTGGCGCTGCTGTGCGTGTCGCTGGCGGTCGATTTCTTCGTGCTGCGCTGGCTCGCCTATCTCGGCCGCATGGCCCGTCTCTACGGCAGCGGTCGACTGGGTCTGCAGCCTGTGCGGGCCAGCCGCGCCCCGGCGGAAATCCGGACCCTGGCCGAGACCATGGCATCGATGGCCAATGATCTGGAAGCCCGGACCGCGGAGCTCGAGACCGAGGCCGAGCAGCGCGGCGCCCTGCTGCGGGAAATCCATCACCGTGTGAAGAATAATCTGCAGGTGACGATGAGCTTCCTGAATATCCAGGCGCGCCGGACCAGCGACGCCGAGGCCCGGCGTGTCCTTTCCGAGGCCGGCGGCCGGATCAATGCGCTCGCCCTGGTGCATCGGACGCTGTACGAAAATGATGATCTGCGGGTCGTCGAGATGGCCCCTTTCCTGGAACAGCTGCTCTACCATCTGCGTCAGGCCAGCACGGTTTATGGCTGCGACGTCGATACCCGTGTGGAGGCCGAGAATGTCGAGCTGGACCCTGATATCGCCATCCCGGCAGCGCTCTTCATCACCGAGGCGGTGACCAATGCCTACAAGCACGCCTTCGAACCGGGCATGGACGAGCCGGGCCTGGTGACGGTGCGCCTCGAACGCATCAGCGACGGCGAGGCGACGGTCTCGGTGAGCGATAACGGCAAGGGCTATCTTGAAGGCGCCGGCAAGGGCATGGGCTCTTCCCTGATGGAAGCCCTTGCCCAGCGCCTGGGCGGTGAACTTGCCCGCTCCGAGGCGCCGCAGGGTGGAGCCTGCGTCACCATCCGCTTCCCCACCTGAGCCGCCACGAGCACCGCAAGGAAAACGGCCGGCGGATTGCTCCGCCGGCCGTTGCCGTTGGGTGAAATGTCGGGATCTGACGGTCTATTCCTTGCCGGGCAGTTCGCCCTTTTTCAGGATGCCGGTCATCTCGTCGAAGTAGTCGGTGACATGGCTTTCCGGATCCTTCGTCACCATCGAGACGACGAGGATGGCGATCGTCGCGGCAATGAAGCCCGGAACGATCTCGTACATCACACCCGACAGGTTGAGGATGTAGATCCAGGCGAGCACCGTCACGGCGCCGGTCACCATGCCGGCAATCGCGCCCAGCCTGGTCATGCCGCGCCAGAACAGGCTGATCAGCACCACAGGACCGAAAGCCGCGCCGAAGCCGGCCCAGGCGTTGGACACCAGGTTGAGGATGTTCGAATCGGGATCGAAAGCCAGGGCAATCGCCACCAGCGACACTGCCAGAACCGACAGGCGTCCGACCAGGACGAGTTCCTTCTGGCTTGCGCCGCGCCTCAGGAAGATCTTGTAGAAATCCTCCGTCAGCGAGCTCGACGAGACCAGCAGCTGGGACGAGATCGTACTCATGATCGCCGCCAGGATCGCGGCCAGCAGGAAACCGGCGATATAGGGGTGGAAGATGACCTGGGAGAGCAGGATGAAGATCGTCTCCTGGTCGCCCAGAACCACATCGCCTTCGCCGAAGGCGCCGGTGGTGTCGATATTGTCCAGGTCGCTGAACGTCGTCGCATCGGTCGGTGCCTCGATGACACGGGCCACCGGAACACCGTCGGCAACTTCGATATTCTGGCTCTTCACATAGGCGAGTCCGGCAGCACCCGTCAGCACGGCACCCAGTACCGTGATCAGCATCCAGCTCATGCCGATGCGGCGCATGACGGCGACGTCCTTGAGTGAGCGCACGGCCATGAAGCGCACGATGATATGCGGCTGGCCGAAATAGCCCAGGCCCCAGGACATGGTAGAGATGATGCCGATCGCAGCGAGGCCGAGACTCTCCTGCGGGATCATGGAGAGATAGGATTTCTCCCATCCGCCGATATCCACGCTCAGCG
Organism: Pseudomonadota bacterium; assembly: GCA_036231565.1. Taxonomy (GTDB): domain Bacteria; phylum Pseudomonadota; class Alphaproteobacteria; order Caulobacterales; family Maricaulaceae; genus Maricaulis. The sequence goes on along the minus strand of JAZAHA010000013.1, from coordinate 7,648 downwards.
TGCTCAGCGCATCCACCGTCGGGCCGAACCCGCCCAGCTGCATGATGGTTACCACCGGCACCAGGACCAGCGCGACGAACATGATGCAGCCCTGCACGAAGTCGGTCAGCGATACCGCCAGGAAACCGCCGAACAGGGTGTAGGCGACGACCACCCCCGCGGTGAGGAACAGGCCGAGGCGGTAGTCCAGGCCGAAGGAAGCCTCGAACAGCTTGCCGCCCGACACGACGCCGGCCGAGGTGTAGAGGGTGAAGAAGATGATGATCACCACGGCGGAGATCACACGCAGCATGCGCGAATGATCTGCGAAGCGCTTCTCGAAGAAGTCCGGAATGGTGATCGCATCATCGGCAATCTCGGTGTAGACGCGCAGTCGCGGCGCCACCAGGCGGTAGTTGAAATAGGCCCCGATCATCAGACCGATGGCGATCCACGCCTCTGACATGCCGGTGGCGAAGATCGCGCCAGGCAGGCCCATGAGCATCCAGCCGCTCATGTCCGAGGCGCCCGCCGACAGCGAGGCCACGGCCGGGTTCAGCTGGCGCCCGCCGAGCATGTAGCCCGACACATCGTCCGTCGATTTGCGGTAGGCGTAGAGGCCGATCGCCATCATCAGGACGAAATAGAGCGCAAGGGAGATCAGAGCTTCAATATCCATGAACTTGCCTTGGGTTGATGGTCAGGAAAGGGGTGGACCGGACGCGGTGCGTCAGACGCGGGTCTGGCCGTCCCCGTGTACGAGGTATTTGAAGGAGGTGAGCTGCTCCAGCCCGACCGGGCCGCGGGCATGCATCTTGCCCGTGGCGATACCGATTTCTGCGCCCATGCCAAACTCGCCCCCATCCGAGAATTGCGTCGAAGCATTATGCATCACGACGGCGCTGTCGATGGCCGTGAGGAAGGCGGCCGCAGCGTCGGCGTCCTCGGTGACGATGGCATCGGTGTGGGCCGAGGAGTGATCGGACACCCAGTTCATCGCTTCTTCCAGCCCGTCGACAAGTTTCACCGAAAGGCAGCTGTCGAGATATTCGGTGTCCCAGTCTTCCTCGCTGGCCGGCTTGATGCGGCTGTCGATAGCGACGGCGTCGGCATCGCCGCGGAATTCGCAGCCCGCCATGCTGTCGACCAGGCCGGGCAGGAAATCGCCGGCGACCGCGCGGTCGACGACCAGGCTCTCGGTCGCACCGCAGATACCGGTGCGGCGCAGCTTGGCATTCTTCACGATGGCGGCCGCCTTGGTCAGGTCGGCGTGCTGGTGGACATAGGTGTGGCAATTGCCGTCCAGGTGCAGCAGCGTCGGCACCTTGGCCTGGTCGCGCACCAGCGAGACGAGGCCCTTGCCGCCGCGCGGAATGACCAGGTCGACATAGTCGGTGCATTGCAGCAGGTGCTGCACGGCGGCGCGATTGGTGGTGTCGACCATCTGGATCGCGTTCTCCGGCAGGTCCGCCTCGCGCAGGCCTTCCTTCATGCATTCCACGATGATGCGGGTGGAGTTGAGGCTCTCCGAACCGCCGCGCAGGATCACGGCATTGCCGGATTTCAGGCACAGCGCGCCGGCGTCGGCGCCGACATTCGGGCGCGACTCATAGATCATCCCGATCACGCCCAGCGGCACGGCGACGCGTTCGATGCGCAGCCCGTTGGGGCGTTCGGTGGACATCAGCTGGCGGCCGACCGGGTCGGGCAGGGTCGCGATGGCCTCGATGGCCTGGGCGACGCCCTCGATCCGGCCCTCGTCCAGCATCAGCCGGTCGATGAAGGCGTCCGGCTTGCCGGCTTCGCGGACGCTCTCGACGTCCTTGCGATTGGCCGCAATGAGGTCGTTGGCGTGAAGACGCAGGGACGCGGCCGCGGCGTTCAGCGCGGCATTCTTGCGCTCGGTGGAGGCTGTCGCGAGCTGGCGCGCCGCCTCCTTTGCCTGGCGTCCCAATTGTTCGATATAGGCTTGCATACGATCTGACATGTCTCGTTCGCTCGGGGTCTGGAGTGTCGGGGAGTTTCGGAGGCGCGGCAACTAGCGCAGTTCGCAGGCGCGTGCGTACGCGGCCTCCGTGGTTTCGACGAGCAATTGTTCGAGCAGCCCGTCACGGCGCAGCGCGTGGATGCCCGCCTCGGTCGTGCCTTTTTTGCTCATCACGGAATTGCGCAGGTCTTCCAGGCTCGTCTCGCTGCGGGCCGCCATTTCGACCGCACCGGCCAGGGTCTCGATGACCAGGGTGCGGGCGGTGTCCGGGGCGAAGCCCAGGCGTTCGGCTGCCGCGACATAGGCGCGGGCGATCTCGAAGACATAGCCCGTGCCGGAGCCGGCAACCGCCGTGATCCGGTCGATCTCGTCCTCGGTGTCCAGCCAGATGGCAGAGCCGGTGGCTTTGGCCAGCCGGTCGGCCAGGTCGCGATGGGCCGGGGAGCAGGGCGGGTCTGCATAGAGACCGTTCACACCGCGGCCGATCTGGGCCGGCAGGTTGGGCATGATGCGGATCGCCGGCCGGTCGCCAAGGGCCGCCTTCATGGAGGCGATCGAAAAGCCCGCAGCGATCGAGATGAGGCAGCCATCATCCTTCAGGAAAGGCATGTAGGCCGGCACGACATCGGCGATCTGCTGCGGTTTCACGGCGATGACGATGGCGTCGAATGTCCGCCCTGACAGGGCGTCCGGAGAGCCTGCATGACCGGCACCGGCGGGTATCGCGGACGGGGTCCGGTTGACGGCCGTGTAGCTGGCCGGAACCTGGTCCACCCAGCGGCGCAGCATGGCGCCGCCCATATTCCCGCAACCGATCATCAGAATGTCCATCGCCAATCCTTCTGCGCTGTCGAGGCCTGGTGGCAGATTACGCACGTGTTTGCGCGATTGCGACAGGCTCACAACAAATGCGCCCGACGCGCCGGAAAGCGCATCGAGCTGCTGATGTCCGGTTACATAGCAAAATATATTTCGAATTCAAATTATATTTCCGGTTGGGCGTAAAAGCCGGATGACAAGCAATCGTTTAGCTTTGCGCCATAATTTATGAGAAAGGCGCGGCGATATTGCATGGCCGTGTCCGGGTTTTGGGGTTGAAAAAATTTGAACGCAAAATATTTTGCGCCCAGTCTTTTTGCGGAGCAGCATCGTTCCGCGCCACGCAGGAGCCTCTTGTGAGTGTTCGAAACCGCATCGTCGTGAAAATCGGGTCCAGCCTGCTGGCCAATGATGGCCGGCTGACCCTGAAATACGCCTTCATGCACGGTCTTCTGGCCGACATCGCGCAGCTGCGCGAGGAAGGATATGATGTGGTGCTGGCCTCCTCGGGCTCGGTGGCTCTCGGGCTGAACTCGATCAACAAGTCGCCGGAAGACGCCGGCGTGCTGGACAAGCAGGCCGCGGCCGCCTGCGGCCAGCCGCTGCTGCTCAATGCCTACAAGCAGGTGGCCCACGAGCACGGCTTCGACATCGCCCAGATTCTCGTCACGCTGGAGGATCTGGAGGAGCGCCGCCGCTTCCTCAATACCAAGAACACGATCCAGCGCCTGTTCGAGCACGGCATCATGCCGATCGTGAACGAGAACGACACGATCACGACCGAGGAAATCCGCGTCGGCGACAATGACCGCCTGGCCGCCAAGGTGGCGCAGATGATCCAGGCCGACCATCTGATCCTGCTGACCAATATCGACGGGCTCTATGACCGCAATCCGGAAGATCCGGAGGCCCGGTTCATCGAGACGGTCGAGGATGTCAGCGAGTATCTCGAGGTCACCACCGGTACGAGCTCGCTGGGCTCGGGCGGCATGCTGACCAAGATGCGCGCCGCCAACATGGCGCAGAATGCCGGCGTCAACACGCTGATCGGCGAGGGCGTCATCGATCGTCCCGTGTCCGGCATTCTCAAGGGCGAGCGCCGTCACACGCGCTGCATCGCCAAGGGTACGCCGGCCTCGTCCTGGGCGGTCTGGCTGACCAACCGCCTGCACCGTGCCGGCGGTCTGGTGATCCGCCAGGACGCTGCCGCCAAGCTGCGCGAGAGCAAGGCGGGCGTCGGCCACGAGGATATCGTCAAGATCCATGGCGACTTCCAGAAGGGCGATGTGCTGCACGTCTATGACGAGGACGGTGAGGAGCTGGCCCGCGGCCTGACGAATTTCTCGTCCGACGAGACCATGGTGCTCGCGCGCCATGCCGACCAGGATGTCGAGGAATTGCTGGGCTATCACGCGCGCCCGGAAATCATCAATCGCGACAATATGGTGATGCTCGAAGACAATCACCTGCCCTGGGATGCGCCGACCAAGTCGCTGAAGCTCGTCGCCTCCTAGACGCCCTGCCTCCTGCATTGCGGCGTACCGGAAGCTGGAAATTTGCGTCCGGACAGTCCAGACTTGCCGCAGTGCAACACGCAATCGTGAAAGAGGCCGCATGATGGACGGGGATCAACACCCGGACGGCGCACCGGAGAAACGCCGTCGCCCGACACCGCAGGAACTGGCCCGGGGCCTCGTTACCCTGCTCGATGTCGAGGAGATCGATGTCGACCTCTATCGCGGCCCCCGCAATCCGGGCGGCCGCGGTCGCGTCTTCGGCGGCCAGGTGATCGCCCAGGCGCTGATGTCGGCGGTCGGCTCGGTCGAGGCCGAGCGTGAGGTGCATTCCCTGCACGCCTACTTCATGCGGCCCGGCGACGAGGATTTCCCCATCATCTATCGCGTCGAGCGTGATTATGACGGCGGCAGCTTTTCCAACCGCCGCGTCATCGCGATGCAGCGCGGCAAGCCGATCCTGAACATGACCGCCTCCTTCCAGCGCAAGGAAGAGGGGCTGGAGCACCAGGCGGAAATGCCGGATGTTCCGGCGCCGGACGACCTGCCGTCGGAAGCGGAGATCTTCCGGCGCTACAAGGACGAGATCCCGGAACCGCTCTACAAATTCCTCACCCGTTCGCGGCCGATCGAGATCCGCCCGGTCGAGATCTGGAACCCGGTCAATCCGGACAAGCGCGCCCCGGTGCGCAATCTGTGGATCCGTGCCTCCGGCTCGATCGGCGAGAGCCAGCTGATGCACCGCGCCGTGCTCGCCTTCGCCTCGGATATGGGCCTGTTGTCGACCTGCATGCAGCCGCACGGGGTGAGCTGGATGACGCGCAAGATGCAGTCCGCCAGCCTCGATCACGCCCTGTGGTTCCATGACGATGTGCGCATGGATGACTGGCTGTTGTACTCCACCGATGCCCCCTGGTCCGGCGGTGCCCGTGGCTTCAATCGCGGCCAGATCTTCACCCGCACCGGCAAGCTTGTCGCCTCGGCGGCCCAGGAAGGTCTGATAAGGGTTCGGGACTAGTTTTGCTCCGGGTGTCCGGAAAAGATAATTAAATCAAGGCGGTTATGACAATTTTTCCCGGCGTTTCATACGCCGGACATGTCGCGTGACTGCCCTATAACGCCCTCATCGCTGCTCCATCGGTGCGACATTGCGGTGCCACAGGGTGACAAGGCTGCACCAAAGTTATGCCCTCGCATCGAGGGCGGCGCGCGAAGGCGGAAAACCGGCAATGAGAAACAGCCCCGCCAGTCTAACCCGGCCCCGCCGGGCGGGGATAAGTTTTCTCCCCCTCCGTTTTCCCGGACCCGCCCCGTTTCCCCCGGCCCACTTCAATTTCCCCGGCCTTGTGCCGGGGTCTGGTTGAGGTGAAAGCGGGGCTCTCTGTCTTCGCCGTACGCACCTTCCCCTCATGTGGAGAAGACAGCGTCATCTCCATACCGCCCCCTCGACAGCGTCGTTCCCACCCGGTAACCCTTCCTGTCACACAACAATCCAATGCGGGAGGTCCCCATGCTCGATACTCTGTTTTCCCTTGAAGGGCGCACGGCGCTGATTACCGGCGGGTCGCGCGGGATCGGCGAGATGATTGCCGAGGGCTATGTGCGGGCCGGGGCGAAAGTCTATATCTCCTCGCGCAAGGCGGTGGATTGCCTGGCGACGGCGGAGCGGCTGTCGGAACTGGGCACGTGTATCGCCCTGCCGGCCGACGTGTCGGGCGCGGAGGGCGCGCAGGCGCTGGCGAAACAGTATCTCGAGCATGAGAGCACGCTGGACATCCTGGTCAACAATGCCGGTGCCGCCTGGGGCGCGCCCTTCGAGGAATTTCCCGAGAGCGGCTGGGACAAGGTGATGGATCTCAACGTGAAATCCCCCTTCTTCCTGACCCAGGCCCTGTTCGGCGCGCTGAAGGCCAAGGCCTCGCCGGAACGCCCCTCCAAGGTGATCAATATTGCGTCCATCGACGGGCTGTCGGTCAACATGTTGGAGACCTATTCCTACGCCGCCTCCAAGTCCGGCCTGATCCATCTGACCAAGCGCATGGCTCTGGAACTGGTGAAGTCGAATGTGGTGATGACGGCGATTGCGCCGGGCGCCTTTGCCTCCTCGATGAACAAGGCGGCGCGCGATCATGCTGACGTGGTGTCCAATTATGTGCCGTCCGGCCGGATCGGCACGCCGGAGGACATGGCGGGCGCGGCGATCTTCCTGGCTTCGCGGGCCGGCGATTATGTTGTCGGCTCGACCCTGATCGTCGATGGCGGTGTCGCCCACACCCGCGGCGGCTCGTAGAGGCCGGAAGCCCGGCTCAGAGCCAGGCAAACGCCCGGCGGATGAGGCCGGCGGCGTCTTCGGTGACGGGGGCGCCGTGGGCCATCACCAGCCGCTCGGCCGGCCAGGCCAGAAGGCGGTCGCGCGCGGCGCGCGCCGCCTTGCGGCCGGTGAAGGCGAGGCGGAATTTGCGCGGCACGGCGGGCTCGGGCCCGGTCATCCGGTCCCATGTCGCGATCAGCCTGCGCCAGCCTGAAAACCAGTCATCGGGCAGATGCTGGATGAGATCGGTCACGATCACCGTGCCGCTGGGCCGGTGAAAGAACACCGTCTCGGTGGTGATCGCATTGCCGCGCATGACCACCTGGTCGAGCGTGCCGGCCCAGGCCGGATCGGGCGTATCGCCCAGTATCGTATCGAAGCGGATATCCGGCCGGGCGGTGTCGAGGCCTGGCGCGGCGTGCAGGCGTGCTTGCGGCCAGGCGGCGGCCCAGTCCGGGATGAAGAGATGGTGCAGGGAATTGGGTCCGATGATGTGTTCCACCGGACCGAGCGCGTCCACCGCGTCGCGCAGATCCGCTGTCAGCGCGATGGGTGACCAGACAAAAAGCCCGCCGCTTTCCAGGCGGACGATCACCATGCGCGTGGGAAAGTGAAAGCCGCCCGCACCGTTCACGGTCGGGCCGTTGGCGATCCGGACATCGTCCGCAAAACTCTCGATCACGACGCGTCACTCCGCGCAGCTTTTCCGACCGGGACCGGTGCGCCGAGCCTAGGCGCGTGCCCCGGTGACGGCAACTGCACCGGACCCGGCTGACGTGCAAAAAGAAACGGGCGCCGGCGACAGCTCCGGCGCCCGGTCCGGTTTCGCCGGCGGCCGGCTGGCCGGGCCGTACTGGCCCCCCTGGCGCCCATCGCTTTCACCCCTGTCGAGGGCGCGGGTGCGCGCCTCGCGCCGCTGGGCCGCCGCCGCGGCGGGCCGCCCCAGCGGCACCTCCGCCTGGTAAGGGAGGTATAGGGAGATATAGGGAGATATATAAGGCTGCCCCAGCTGCACCTCCGCCTGGGCAGCGTTAGGGC
>JAZAHA010000012.1:0-56496 GCA_036231565.1 Pseudomonadota bacterium | reverse complement strand
ATGTGGGGGATAAGTGCGTATTCGCGACGACCCAGCTCTATGAGCTGGGCCCTGACTTTCGTCAGGGTGACGGTGTTTGTTGGAGCGTTGGTGCCTTTCTTCCAACTCTCTCCATTTCTCCCGGACGAAGGCCTGCGCAGGCAGGCCGCAGATCCGGGACCGACCGAAGATCGTTTCAAGCGACGCGTTTCCCGCAGATCCCGGCACTCCGCCCGGCTTTCGCCGGGCGTGCGGCCGGGAAAAACCGAGGGTGTTCAGAGCGCTCATCGCCTCAGCTTGACCACCTTGCGCATGACGCTGGGCAGGGCCTCTTCGTCCAACCTGTCTTCGGCGGCCCAGTAACCGTCTTCCGGTTGCCAGTCCGCAGCGGGGCTGGTCTCGCGAACGTCGAGCCGGAGTTCGAAATGGGTGAAGACGTGGCGCACCTCGCCGCGCGAGACCCAGTCAGCCTTGAAGGGCGGCGCTTCGTCCGGCGATGCCTCGGCCCAGGCCGTCGAGGGCACTTCGACCATGCCGCCAAGAAGACCCTTGTCCGGCCGCCGGCGCAGCCAGATCCCCTGCTCGCCCCTGACCAGCCAGGCGGTGCCGAGGCGTACCGGTTTGGGCTTTTTCCTTTCCCTCAGCGGATAGCGCGTCATGTCGCCTTCGGCGCGGGCCGCACAGGCGAAGGCCCAGGGGCAGGCGGCACAGTCCGGCGTCCGCGGACTACAGACGGTGGCACCCAGATCCATGATCGCCTGGGCATAATCGCCCGGCCGGTCCGGTGACGCGATAACGCCCGCCAGGCGGCGTATTTCCGGCTTGGCCTTGGGGAGCGGCGTCTGCACCCGGTAGAGCCGCGTGATCACGCGCTCGACATTGCCGTCGACCACACTGGCCGGCTTGTCGAAGGCGGCGGCCAGAATGGCATTTGCCGTGTACTCGCCCACCCCGGGCAGGGCCTTCAGCCCGTCCAGCGTGCCGGGGAAAACACCGCCCAGCGCTTCGGCGACATGACGTGCGCAGGCATGGAGATTGCGGGCCCGGGCGTAATAGCCCAGCCCCGCCCATTCCCGCATCACATCCTCGCGCGGCGCAGCCGCGAGATCTTCCACCTGCGGCCAGAGATCGAGAAAACGGAACCAGTAGGGCGTGGCGTGCGGCACCGTGGTCTGCTGCAGCATGATCTCCGACAGCCAGATCGCATAGGGGTCGGCAACGCGCCCGGCCGCGCGGTCCTCCGGACGGAGACGCCAGGGCAAGTCGCGGCCTTCCCGGTCATACCAGTCGAGCAATGCCGCCCGCAGGCGGGCGATATCCTGTCGCGGGGAAAGGGAGGCGCTCATCGAAACCTTCCGGGTTTGCGGACAGCACTTGCAGGCAAGCCGCTTCGCAGCGAGAGTGCGCAGCATGAAGCGCAAACCGCCCTCGTCAAGACTGGAAGCCGCAGCCAGCGCCTATATCGGCAGCCGCCGCGGCCGGCGGGCCATCCAGCCGGCGCCCTCGGCCGGGCGGGCCGCCGAACGGGTGCTCAAACCACTGACCCGGCAATTCGGCATCGGGGTGGAACAATTGCGCGAACACTGGCCGGAAATCGTCGGCAAGCGCCTGGCCGACTGGAGCACGCCGAAAACCGTCCAGCGCAGCGGCGGTATCAGCACGCTGGTGATCGAGGCGCGCGGCCCGGCCGGCGCCATCCTGCAGGCAGAGAGCCGCCGGATTCTCGAGCGCATCCGCACCCATTCCGGCGACCGGGCCCCGACCCGCCTGCGTATCGTGCAAGGCCAGGCAAGCAAGCCCGCCGACGCGCCCGCGGCCGGCGTGAAAAAGCTGCAATCTTCATCACACACCGGCGAGACAGAGGCGACAACGCCGGAAGCGCGGCTATTGTCGGCACTCGACCGGTTTTCCCGCGCCATTCACCGCCGGGACGAGCCGTAGCATCCAGGCGTTTCCCGGGGGACACATGATACTGACACGACGCATCTTCACAGCCACCGCCCTGGCGGCAGCCGCGACGCTGGCCGCCTGCGGCAATTCCTCGGACACTGCAGGCGGCGGCACGGTGGCCGAAACAGGCCGCAGTCTCGGTTCAGCGGATGCGCCGGTGACGATGACGGAGTATTCCTCGGTCGCCTGCGTCCATTGCGCCCGTTTTCATGACGAGGTCTATCCGGCGCTGGAGCCCTATATTGAGGCCGGCCAGATGCGCATCGTGCTGCACGAGATGCTGAACGGCCCGCCGCAATTCGCCGTCGCCGGCTTTTCGCTGGCACACTGTGTCCCAGAAGAACGCTATTTCGACACGATCGACGTGCTGTTCGAGCAGCAGCAGGCGATCTTCGACACCGCCCGCAGCGGCGGCAATGTCCGTGCGCGTTATGTGACGATCGCTCGCTCGATGGGGCTGAGCGAAGCACAGTTCGACGCCTGCCTGAACGATACGGAAATCAACAGCGCGATTGTCGCGTCGCACGAGGCTGCAATGGCCGGGGGCATCAGCCTCACTCCGAACTTCGCCTTCAATGGCGAACTTCTGGAGACACGCACCGCGCCGGGAACGTCCCAGCCGACCTATTTCCTCGGCGGCGAACAGGTGGTGATCGATGGCGAACCGCTGCCGGCCCGCCAGGACGGGGAGACGTTTGCACGCCTGATCGACCATCTTCTGGCGCAATCTGCCGGCGGCTGACCTGAAAAGTGCTGATCAAATCTGAGCGAGGAGGTGGCAACAGCCCCGCCTGAGCGGTTAAGCTGCGGCGAGACCGCACGGGACGGGGCCGTGCCGGCAACTGGCAATTTCCTGGGGAGAGCCCTTCGATGAACCTGACACGACGTGTGTTTTCTGCGGCCGCCCTGACGGCGAGCCTTGTTCTGGGTGCCTGCGGAGGCGGCGACGCGCCCGGCGAGGGCCAGTCCCGCTATGAGCGTGCCAGCGATCGCGGCATGGGCAATCCGGACGCCGCGGTAACGATGATCGAATATTCCTCGGTGGCCTGTCCGCATTGTGCAGCCTTCCATGAGGAAGTCTTCCCGACCATCGAGGAAAATTATATCGAGACCGGCCGCATGCGTTATGTGCTGCGCGAGATGATCACCGGCTCGCCGCAATTCGCCATTGCCGGTTTCTCGTTGGCTCATTGTGTGCCGGAAGAGCGCTATTTCGACATGGTCGACCTGTTGTTCCAGCAACAGCGCGCCATCTTCCAGGCCGCCCAGACGCAAGGCAGCGCCCGCGGCCAGTATCTCGCCATCGCCCGTTCGATGGGCCTGAGCGAGCAGGATTTCATCGCCTGCCTCAACAATGAGGAGATCAACCAGTCCATCGTCGCCGCGCATGACCGTGCGATTGCTGACGGTGTGGACGGTACGCCGCGCTTCATCTTCAACGGCCGCATGCTGGAAGCGCGCCGCGCACCGGGTGCGACGGAATACACCTATTTCCTCGACGGCGAGCAGGTGATGATCGACGGCGAGCCGCTGCCGGGCCTGGCCGATGCGGAAACCTTCACCCGCCTGATCGACCATCTCCTCGCGCAAGCCGGCGAGACTGCCGAATGACCGGCTTTGTCAACCGCATCGCCGGCGGGCTGGCCCTCCTTCTGCTCGCCGTTCCCGCGGCCCTGGGTCAGCATCCCGGCCAGGCCGAAACCGCCGACGACCATGCCCTGGGCGATCCCGATGCGCCGCTGCTAGTCGTGGAATACGCCTCCTTTGCCTGCCCGCACTGCGCCCATTTCCAGGAAGCCGTGTGGCCGATGGTGAAGGAAGAGTTCGTCGATACCGGCCGGGTGCGCTGGGTCTTCCGGCCCATGCTGACCAATCCGGTCCAGCTTGCCGCCGCCAGCACCATCCTTGCCGAATGTGCACCGGAAGACCGTTTCTTCGATGCCGTCGACCTGCTGTTCGCCGAACAGCGCAACCTGTTCGACACGGCACGCGAGGGCGGTGATGTGCTGGGCGTCTATAACCGGATCGCCGGTGCCGTCGGCCTGACGCCGGAAGCCTTCATGGGTTGCCTGCAGGACCCGGCGATGAATGAGGCGCTCAATGCGTCTGCCCAGCAATCGGTCGAGTACGAAATTCCCGGCACGCCGGCCTTTCTGATCGGCGGCGATGTCCTGATCGGCACCAATCGCGGCGAAGGCCCGCTCTTCTACTATGGCGACGAACCCCTTATTCTCAATGGAGAAAGGCTTCCCGGCCAAATGGACGAAGACTCCTTCCGCCGAATCATCCTTCACTTCCTGAATGAGTCCGATTCGCAACACTAGAATCGCAGCAGGAAAGCGCCGCAATCCTCCGCTATAAAGAGTGGGCAGGCGCGCAATGGAGGTCGGGTGAAGTTCACACAGCTGAGGCTGGCCGGATTCAAATCCTTCGTCGATCCCACCGACTTGCGGATCGATCCGGGCCTTACAGGCGTGATCGGACCCAACGGTTGCGGTAAATCGAACCTGCTCGAAGCCCTGCGCTGGGTGATGGGCGCAACCTCGGCCAAATCGCTGCGCGGCGACGGCATGGAAGACGTGATCTTCGCGGGCACCGATGCCCGGCCCTCGCGCAACCATGCCGAAGTCGTGCTCACTGTCGACAATGAGGACAAGCTCGCCCCGGCGCGCTTCAACGATGCCGACAGCCTGGAGATCACCCGTCGCATCACGCGGGGGGCCGGCTCGGCCTACAAGATCAACGGCGAGGAAGTCCGTGCCAAGGACGTCCAGCTCCTCTTCATGGATGCGGGCACCGGCGCCAACTCACCCGCCCTCGTGCGCCAGGGCCAGATCTCCGAGCTCATCGCTGCCAAGCCGCAGAATCGCCGCCGCATCCTGGAAGAGGCGGCCGGCGTGTCCGGCCTGCGCGCGCGTCGCCACGAGGCCGAGCTGCGGCTGAAAGGCGCCGAGGCCAATCTCGACCGGCTGCAGGAGGTGATCGACGACATCTCGTCCCGCCACGGTTCGCTGCAACGCCAGGCGCGCCAGGCCTCGCGTTACCGCCAGCTCTCCGCCTCGATCCGCGCCCTGGAGGCCGCTGTCTGGCTCAATCGCTGGCGCGAGGCGGCGACCGCTGTCGACACCGCCGAGGCGGAACTGGCCGACAAGCGCGACGCTGCCGAGACCGCCACGCGCGCGGCGGCTGAAGCCCGCACCCAGGCCGAAATCCTGGCAGCGGCGCGCGAACCGGCGCGCCAGGCCGAAGCTGAAGCGGCTGCGGCCCTGCGCCGTCTGGAACGCGAACGCGATCTGCTCGAGCGCGATGCCGCCGAGATCGAGCGCACCATCGAACGCCTGGAAGCGCGCCTGGAGGAACTCGCCTCGGCCACCGGCCGCGAGCGGCAGATTGTCGAGGACGCCCAGGCCAGCCGCGAGGAGGCCGCGAAAGCCATCGCCGGCCTGGACGCCGAACTCGAGCGCGAGAGCGCCAATCTGGACGCCGCACGCGCCGCCGCCGAGACCACGGAAGACCAGCGCCTCGCCGCCGAGGCCGAACTGGACGAACGCGCCCGCGAGGCCGCCGACAAGCGGGCCGCCATCGAGACCGCGCGGCGCGATCTGGGCCGGTTCGAGACGCGGCTGGAGCAGATCGCCCGCGAGATCCGCGGCGCCAATGACGAGCGCGAACGGCTGGAAGCCTCGCCCGCCCTGTTCGAGCTTGAGACCGCACAGGCCGATGCCGAACAGGCCGAGACCGCCCTTACCGAGGCCCGCGCCCGGCTGGAGAGCGCCGAGGCCGAGCGTGAGGCGGCCGATGCTGCACTCGAGACAGCCGCCGAAGCCTGGCGCGAAATGGCCTCCGCCCGGGACGGGTTGGAACGGGAGGCGCAGGCTCTGGAACGCCTGCTCGCCGCCTCGATGCAGGAAACCGTCTCGCCGGCGCTGGACGCCGTGCGCGCCCGGCCGGGCTATGAGCAGGCGCTGGCGGCCGCACTGGGCGACGATCTGGAAGCCTCGCTCGATCCGTCGGCATCGCGCCACTGGTCGGAAGCCGGTGTGAAGGCCGAGATGCTGCCGGGCGGCTGCGTGCCCCTGTCCGACCATGTCGAAGCGCCCAAGGCGCTGAAGGCTCGGCTGGACGCGATCGGTGTGATCAAGTCGGAAAAGGCCGCCGAGGCGGCCGCCAAACTGAAGCCGGGCCAGCGCCTGGTCACGCGTGACGGCGATCTGTGGCGCTGGGACGGGCTGGTCGCCCGTGCCGACGCACCCTCCGCCGCCGTTGCGCGTCTGGAAAACCGCAATCGCCTGGACGCCGTGCGTGCTGAGCTGGAAGAAACCGCCGAAGCGCACGAATCAGCCCGCGCGGCCGAGGCCGCCGCCCGCACCGCCGCGGAAACCGCCCGGGCCGGCGAACAATCGGCCCGCGCCGCAATCGGTCCGGCCGACCGGGCAGCGCGTGATGCCCTCGCCCGCGTTTCCTCCCTGCGTGAAAAGAGCGCCCAGGATGCCGCCCGGGCCACCGCGCTCAAGGAGCGGATCGAACGGCTGACCGCCGAACAGGCCGAGACCCAGTCCGGCCGCGAGGCCGCGCAGGCCCTTCTGGAAGAAGCCGAAGCCAGCGATGGCGATACCGAGGCGCTGGACGCAGCCCGCGAAGCCGCTGACGAGGCGCGCCAGGCGGCTGCCGATGCCAGGGCACGGCTGGAGGGGGTGCGCCGCGAAGGTGAGCTGCGCCGTCAGCGCCGCATGGGCTTCAAGCGTGATCATGATGCCTGGGCCGAGCGCTGCAAGGCGGCCGAAGCCCGTATCGCCGATATCGCAAGCCAGTCGGCAGAGGCCAGCAAGGCGCTCGACGAGGCGCGGACAAAGCCCGAAGTGCTGCAGGAAAAGATCCTCGCCCTGACCGGCAAGGTCCAGGCCGCCGAGCGCACCGCGGAAGACGCCCGTGAAGCGGCATCCACCACCGAAGGCCAGGTGAAGGAAGCCGACAGTGCCGCCCGTCAGGCCGAGGCCGCCGCGTCCGCTGCCCGCGAAGGCCGCGCCGCCGCCGAGGCCCGTCTCAGCGGGGCCAAGGAACGGTTGAACGAGACGACGGAGCGCCTGCAGGACGCGACCGGCGAGGCACCGGGCACGCTGTCCAAACGGGTCGATGAGGACGAGATTTCCGAGCTGACCCCGGCCGAGCTGGAGCGCCGTCTGGACGAGGCTCGCCAGGGCCGCGAGCGGCTGGGCGCCGTCAATCTGCGCGCCGACGAGGAAGCCGAGGAACTCGCCACGCGCATGGAAGAGATGACGCGCGAGCGGGATGATCTGATCGAGGCGATCGCCCGCCTGCGCAAGGCGGTGGACGAGCTGTCCCGCGAGGGCCGGGCCCGGCTGCTGGAAGCCTTCGATGTCGTCGACGGCCATTTCCGCAATCTCTTCTCCACCCTGTTCGAGGGCGGCCATGCCGAGCTGCGGCTGACCGAGAGCGACGATCCGCTGGAAGCCGGCCTGGAGATCATGGCCTGCCCGCCGGGCAAGAAGATGGAGAACATGTCGCTGATGTCCGGCGGCGAGCAGGCGCTGACCGCGTCGGCGCTGATCTTTGCGGTCTTCCTGTCCAATCCGGCGCCGGTCTGCGTGCTCGACGAGGTCGATGCGCCGCTCGATGATGCCAATGTCGACCGCTACTGCCGCATGCTGGCCGAGATGCGCCGGCTGACCGAGACACGGTTCCTCGTGATCACCCACAATGCCCTGACCATGTCGCGCATGGACCGGCTCTACGGCGTCACCATGGCCGAGCGCGGCGTTTCCCAGCTCGTCTCGGTCGACCTGGTGGGCGCGGAACAACTCATCGCCGCCGAATAGGCATTTTATCTTTTTATTTCAGTAAGTTAAATCGCCTGCACCCTTGCTTGACTTGCCGGGGGGCCGTGGATAGTGTGCGCGCGCCTGCGGGGGGCTGTTCTTCCGTTGGCAGACCGGACAGTCATGTCACGCAAAGACGAAAGCCCGCGCGACCCATCCAAAGCCGATCTGGACTCCCTGCAGCAGCGCATCGATGCGCGGCGCGAGAAGTACAGACCGGAACCGGATAACGCCCAGCGATCTGCCTGGCAGCTGGGAATGCGCTACGGTTCTGAGTTCTTTGGCGGCGTGCTGGTCGGCGGAGGTCTGGGCTTTGCCCTCGACCATTTCGCCGGCATTTCGCCCTGGGGCCTGATTGCCGGAACGATGTTTGGGTTTGCAGCCGGTACGCTGAATGTCGTAAGGGCTGCGCAGGAAATCAGTTCGGAGTCGCAGGAGCGCTAGGCGCACCGGGCTCTGCCGGAAGAATCGCGGCCCTGGCCGCAATAGCGATTGAAGAGAGGCCGGGCGTGGCAGACACCAACCCGATCAAGCAGTTCGAAGTTCACGAGCTGGTTCCGTTCGAAGCTTTCGGCCTGAATCTGGCCTTCACCAATTCCAGCTTCTTCATGGTGTTGACGACGGTGCTGACCGTTCTGCTCTTCACCATGGCGATGTCGAGCCGCGCCCTGGTGCCGAACCGGTCCCAGTCGGTGGCCGAGATCATCTACGGCTTTGTGGCGGACATGCTGCGCTCGACCGCGGGTCCGGACGCGCTGCGCTTCTTCCCGTTCGTCTTCACGCTCTTCATCTTTATCCTGGTCGCCAACATGCTGGGCATGTTCCCGTACTTCCCGGGACCGGGCCTGCACTCCTTTACCATCACCAGCCACCTGATCGTGACCGTGGCGCTGGCGATGCTGGTCTGGCTGACCGTGGTCTTGTACGGCGTCTACAAGAACGGGCCGAAATTCCTGAAGCTGTTCGTGCCGTCAGGTGTGCCGTGGCCGCTGCTGCTGATTGTCACACCGATTGAGCTCATTTCCTTTATTTCCCGTCCAGTCAGCCATTCAGTACGTCTGTTTGCCAACATGCTGGCTGGTCATATCCTGCTGAAAGTTTTCGCGGGTTTTATCGTCATGCTGGCGGCCTGGTCGGTCGGCATGGAGTGGGGGCCCATCCCCGGCTATCTGATCGGTATCGCACCTTTCGCGATGACACTGGGGCTGACGGCGCTGGAGTTCCTGGTCGCCTTCCTGCAAGCCTATGTGTTTGCCATCCTCACCTGCATCTATCTCAACGACGCCCTGCACCCGGGTCACTGACCGCAGACGTCGACTAACCAACCCAACCAACTGCTACAGATCCTCAAAGGGAGTTCAAAAATGGAAGAAATGGGCAAATACATCGGCGCCGGTCTCGCTTGCCTCGGCATGCTGGGTGCTGCTGTCGGCGTGGGCAACATCTTTGGTTCCTTCCTGCAGGGCGCCATGCGCAACCCGTCTGCGGCTCAGTCGCAGTTCGGCAACCTGATCTTCGGCTTCGCCGTGACGGAAGCGCTGGGCATCTTCTCCCTGCTGATCGCCCTGCTGCTGCTGTTCGCCGTCTAAGTTCCGCGATTGCGGCCGCTCCGTCCGGGCGCGGCCGCAACCGTTCCGCTCCACTCACTAAGGGAGCCGGCGTCCCATGACGCACGCACCGCATTCTGAAGTCGTCCAGCACGCGGCTGAAGCCGCCGAACACGCCTCTGAAGGCGTTTTCCCGCCGTTCGACCCGACCTATTTCGCGTCCCAGCTCTTCTGGTTGGCGATCTGCTTCATCGCGCTTTATATCGCGCTGGACAAGATCGTGCTGCCGAAGATCAAGACGACGATCGAAGACCGTCGCGACCGTATCGCCGACGATCTCGATGCTGCTGCCCAGGCCAAGGCCGATGCCGAAGCCGCGGGTGAAGCCTATGAGAAGGCGCTGGCCGAAGCGCGTGCCAAGGCGCACGTCATTGCGGCCGATACGCGCAAGGCGCTCGATGCCGAGATCGCCAAGGAGACTGCTGAAGTGGAAGCCGAGCTGGCCTCCAAGCAGGAAGCCTCCGAGGCTGCCATCCGCAAGGCCAAGGACAAGGCGTTCGCTGAAGTCCGCGGTATCGCGGCGACCGCCACGGCGGCCGCTGTCGAGGCGCTGGCGGGCGTCGAGATCACCGAAGCCGATGCCGGCAAGACGGTGGACGGCCTGATCAAGGCGAAGGAGGCATAAGATGACCCTGTTCGCTGAAGACGCCGCTCACGGTGCTGCCGCCAGCCACGGCCCGGCCCTGTTCTCGGGTGAGTGGTTCGCGGCCCAGCCGGCCGATCCGACCTTCTATGCCTTCCTGGCCTTCATCGCCTTCTTCGCGGTGCTGGGCTATTTCGGCGTCCACAAGACCATCGCCAAAACGCTGGACGACCGCGCCGACGCGATCAAGTCGGAGCTGGAAGAGGCCAAGCGCCTGCGTGAGGAAGCCCAGGAAATGCTGGCCTCCTATCAGCGCAAGCAGCGCGAAGCCGAGGCCGAAGCCGAAGCGATCGTCGCCCAGGCCAGGACCGAAGCAAAGACGCTGAAGGCGGAAGCGCGCAAGGACATGACCGAGCGCCTGGAGCGCCGCACGGCGCTTGCCGAGCAGCGTATTGCCCAGGCCGAGGCTCACGCCGCTGCCGAGGTGAAGGCCGCGGCCGCCGAGCTGGCGGCCAGCGCAGCCGAGGAAATCCTGAAGACCAAGCTGAAGAAGACCGATCTGAACAAGATCGTCGATGCCGACATCAAGGCCGTTGGCGAACAGCTGAACTAGGCTCTCTTCGGATTTCGAGATTGCAAAGCCCGCGGGTCTCCCGCGGGCTTTTTCTTGCCCGCGCATCAAAACGGATAAATCTGTCCCATTATCCCTTCAAAACCGCCTTAACGGACATTTGTGTCCGGTTATTGACAACCCAATTAAGAGGACATATTTGTCCGATTGTTGTTTCAATCGGCGATTAGAGGACAATTATGTCCGCTCTGGATGATACTGACACGGGCCCGCTTTCCAGCCTGCTGGGGCAATTGGGCCTCAGGATGGAAGCCTACCGGATATCGCGGCAGCTGAAGCAGGAAGAGCTTGCCGACAGAGCCGGCATTTCCGCACGCACGCTGCGCCGGCTGGAGGCCGACGGGAGCGGCACGCTGGATACATTTGTCCGCCTGCTCCGCGCCCTCGATCTCGACCACCGCCTGCTGGACGTCATCCCCGACGCGACAGTGAGCCCGCTCGACACGAAAAGCACAGCACAGGCGCCGCGGCGGCGGGTGCGGCACCGCGCCGAAGAGCCCGATACGCCCTGGACCTGGGGCGACGAGACTGACGAGACATGACGCGCGCCGATGTCATCCTGTGGGGCCGCCGGATCGGCGCCGTGCTGTGGGACGACCGGCGGCAGATCGGTACGTTCGAATACGTCCCCGCCTTTACCCGTTCGGGCATCGAGGTCGCGCCGCTCACCATGCCGCTGCGCACGGGCGTGTTCGAATTCCCCGCCCTGCCCCGCGACACTTTCAGGGGCCTGCCCGGCCTGCTCGCCGACAGCCTGCCGGACAAGTTCGGCAATCTGCTGATCGACCGCTGGCTGGCCGAACAGGGGCGCGCACCGGGCGATTTCGATCCGGTCGAGCGGCTCTGCTATACCGGCCGACGTGGTATGGGGGCGCTTGAGTTTGAACCGTCGGGTGCCGCTCCGTCCGGCCGCGGCCGGACGCTGGAGATCGACGCACTTGTCGAGTTGGCGGACCGGATGACGCGCAGCCGCCTGGAGGTGAAAGGCCGGCTCACCGGGACCGACGATCACCGGGTGATGGAAGACATCCTGCGCGTCGGCACCTCGGCCGGCGGCGCCCGCGCCAAGGCGGTTCTGGCCTGGAATCCGGAAAGCGGAGAATTCCGCTCCGGCCAGCTCGACCTGCCGGACGGTTTCGAGCACTGGCTGCTCAAGTTCGACGGGGTCAGCGGCAATGCCGACAAGGAGATCGCCGATCCGCAAGGCTATGGCCGGCTGGAATACGCCTGCTACCGCCTGGCCGTTGATGCCGGGATCGAGATGAGCGAGTGCCGGCTGCACGAGGAAGGCGGGCGCGCCCACTTCATGACGCGGCGATTTGACCGCACGCCCGGCGGCGGCAAGCTGCACATGCAATCGCTGGGGGCGATGCGTCATTTCGATTACAACCAGCCGCGTGCCTACGCCTATGAGCAGGCCATCGAGACCCTGCGTCTTCTGGGCCTGGGCCGCGCGGCGATGGAGCAGATGGTGCGCCGGGCCCTTCTCAACATCGTCATCCGCAACCAGGACGACCATGTGAAGAATATCGCCTTCCTGATGGACAAGGGCGGCAACTGGTCGCTCGCACCGGCCTTCGACGTCGTCTACGCCTATAATCCCGGCGGGGCCTGGACGTCAGAGCACCAGATGTCGCTGGCCGGCAAGACCGACGGTTTCACCCTCGCAGATCTCGTCGCGTTCGGCCGCTATGCCGATCTCAAGCCGGCACAATTGCGGGCCATGCTGGACGATATCCTGCACGCGGCCACGCGTTGGGATCGTTATGCCGAGGAAGCCGGCGTCCCGCACGATCTCTCGCGCCGGGCGCACAATGGTTTCAGACTGGAATTCGAATGAGGCGCGGCGGAGCTACTCCGCCGGCTCCTTCTCGCCGAAAGCGAAGCGGACGCGCTTCCACACCCAGGGGAAGCGGCGCAGCGTGTTGGTGATATAGGTGTGCAGCGTCTTCGACGCGGCCGCCACCAGCACCAGGCCGAGCAGTCCCATCGGCAGGCCGATCGGGATGAAGGGCGTCAGGAAGCCCAGGGGGACGGCAAGCGCCATCAGCGCCAGCCCGACGGCGACGCAGACGGTACGGATGATCAGCACGACAACCGCGCCAAAGGCATTCCGCTGGGCCCATCCATTGAGGGATTCATTCATCGCCGTGACCATCTTCCAACCCGTCCCGTTCCTGGGGTGCCGCGTGAGGGAGAGGCACCCATCGGGACAGACAACACTAAACGCGTAAACATGACCCCAATGCGAGACAAAAAAGCCGAAATTCAGGCAGCGGCCCGGAGTCTGCAGCAGGTTGTTGCATCTGCGCACCGGTTCTCACACCGGGGCCGCATTTCCTTGGCGGCTTGGTATCTTGCCGCGTGTTGCAGCGCACACCGCCCGGCGGAACCGCCTGAGCCGTGGCTGCAGGCATAAAATAGTAACGCCCCCGCCGGATGTCAGCGGGGGCGTCGGTGTTTTTTCAGTGTCAGCCCTCCACCAGGGAAAGGCCGCGACATTCTGCCACGGGGCTCCGACTACTCCGCGGCAGCGGCCGCACCGCTGTCCGGCGTCCAGCGCAGCACGGGCTGGCGGGCTGCACGGGTCTCGTCCAGACGCTTGGTCGGGGCATGAACCGGAGCCGCCAGGAAGCGATCGCTCTCGCCCGACTTCGCGGCGAGGGCCAGCGCCTCGAGTACATCGACGAAACGATCGAGCCCGCCCTTCGATTCGGTCTCGGTCGGTTCGATCAGCATGGCACCATGGACGACCAGCGGGAAATACATGGTCATCGGATGATAGCCCTCGTCGATCATCGCCTTGGCAAAATCGAGCGTGGAGACCCCCGTATCCTTGAGGAACCGGTCGTCGAACAGGGCTTCGTGCATGCAGCTGCCCTCGAAGGCGGGCGTCATCACATGCTTCAGCCGGGCGAGGATGTAGTTGGCGTTGAGCACCGCATCCTCGGCAACGCGCTTCAGACCGTCAGAGCCATGGCTCATCATGTAGGTCAGCGCCCGGGTGAACATGCCCATCTGGCCGTGGAAGGCCGCCATCCGGCCGAAGGGCTCGCCTTCGGCCTCGGCGGCGTGCTCGACCATTTTCCAGGTCTCGCCATCCTTGACCACGTAGGGCACCGGCGCAAAGGCCGCGAGCGCGTCCGACAGCACGGTCGGGCCCGAACCGGGACCGCCACCGCCATGCGGCGTGGAGAAGGTCTTGTGCAGGTTGATGTGCATCGCGTCGACGCCGAGATCGCCCGGGCGCACCCGGCCGACAATGGCGTTGAAGTTCGCCCCGTCGCAGTAGAAATAGCCGCCCGCCTCGTGGATGAGGTCGGCGATCTCGCGGATATCCCGCTCGAACAGGCCGCACGTATTGGGGTTGGTCAGCATGATGCCGGCGACATCGTCGCCCAGCTTGGCCTTGAAGGCCTCCATGTCGACCCGGCCGGTCTTGTCGGCGGGGATCTCGTCGCACACGAAACCGCACTGCACGGCTGTTGCCGGATTGGTGCCGTGGGCACTTTCCGGCACCAGCACGCGGCGGCGGTGGGTCTGGCCGTCGGCATCCAGCTTGGCCCGGATCGCCATCATGCCGCAGAACTCGCCATGGGCACCGGCCTTCGGCGACAGTGCCACGGCCGGCATATTGGTCAGCGTCATCAGCCAGTGGGCCAGCTCGCCCATCAGCTCATAGGCGCCCTGCACAGTCGAAGCCGGCTGCAGCGGGTGCACATCGGCAAAGCCCGGCAGACGGGCGATCTTCTCGTTGAGCCGCGGATTGTGCTTCATCGTGCACGAGCCGAGCGGGTAGAGGCCCAGATCGATGGCGTAATTCTTCCGCGACAGGCGCACATAGTGGCGCATGGTCTCCGGCTCGGCGAGGCCCGGCAGGCCGATCTGGCCCTGGCGCTCGAGACCGCCCAGGCGGGACGCGGTACCTTTCGGCTCCGGCAGGTCGACGCCGCAATGCTCCAGATTGCCGCGCTCGAAGATCAGCGGCTCGGCCTGGTCGAGGCCGCGGCTGCCCGAGACCGTGTCGGCATAACCACCGGTCTGGATGTTCTCGGCCATGCGGGTGGGACGGCCTTGCGTGTTCATGCCCATCTTACAGTACTCCGCGCAGCGCTTTTTCGAAGGCGACGAGATCGCCATCCGTATTGGTTTCCGTAGCCGCCACGATCAGCAGGTCCTCGAACTTGCCGGGATAGAGCCGGCTGGCGGGAACGCCGCCGAGCACGCCGATCCTGGCCAGATCGTCGACTACCTGTGCTGCCGGCCTGGGCAGCCGCAGGGTGAATTCGTTGAAGAAAGTGTCGGTGACCAGTTCCACACCCTCGATCGCCGAGAGGCGGTCGGCCAGGGCGCAGGCCATCTCATGATTGAGACGGGCCAGGCGAGTAATGCCGCGCTCGCCCAGCAGGGTCATGTGGATCGTCCAGGCCAGCGAGCACAGGCCGGAATTGGTGCAGATGTTCGACGTCGCCTTGTCGCGGCGGATATGCTGTTCGCGCGTCGACAGGGTGAGCACATAGCCGCGGCGGCCATCGGCATCGACGGTCTCGCCGGCCAGGCGGCCCGGCATCTGACGGATGAAGCGGCGATCATCCTTGCAGGCGAACAGGCCGACATAGGGTCCGCCGAAATTCAGGCCGACACCGATCGACTGGCCCTCGCCCACGGCGATGTCGGCACCCATGGCGCCCGGGCTTTCCACCAGGCCCAAGGAAACGCATTCGGTGAAGGCGGCGATCACCAGCGCACCCTTTTCGTGGGCGGCTTCGGACAGGGCCCGCAGATCGTGCAGGCGACCGAACACGTCCGGCGTCTGGACGACGACGCAGGCGGTTTCGTCATCGATGGCCGCCATCACGGCGGACAGGTCGGCGACATCCGGGTCGGTGACCGAGATCTTCACGTCGGAGTATTTCGCCAGCGTCTTGGACGCTTCGACATAGTGCGGGTGCACGCCGCCGGCCATCACGGCCTTGTTCCGGCGCGTCACGCGGGCGGCCATCATCACCGCCTCGGCGCAGGCCGTGGAGCCGTCATACATGGAGGCATTGGCCACATCCATGCCGGTCAGGAGCGCGACCTGGGTCTGGAATTCGAACAGGGTCTGCAGCGTGCCCTGGGAGATTTCCGGCTGGTACGGCGTATAGGCCGTCAGGAATTCGGAGCGCTGGATCAGGTGATCGACGGTCGCCGGAATATGGTGCTTGTAGGCGCCCGCCCCCACAAAGAAGGGCGCCTGGCCCGCCGAGATATTCTTCGACGCCATGGCGCTGAGCGCCCGTTCGACCTGCAGCTCGCCCTGCCGGGTCGGCAGGTCGATCAGCCCGTCCAGCCGCGCCGCTTCGGGCACGTCCTGAAACAGATCGTCGATGGAGGCGACACCGATGGCCTCGAGCATCGCCTTGCGATCATTGTCGGTATGGGGGAGGTAACGCATCAAGCTACTCCGGCTTGGAAGTGTTGCCGGACGAGGCATCGGCCTCGCCCGAATTGCGGCTGAAATACATGGCGATTGCCGGCAAGGCCGCGCCGCCGCCGATCAGTAGGGCAAACCACAAAGCCGGGCTGTCCCGCAGCGCAAACAGCACCATCATCGCGACGAAAGCCGCAGACGGGATCAGGACAACCGGTCGAAGCAGTGTGCGCCACATGATCAGGCCGTGTGTGCCTTGTAGGCGGCCTCGTCCATCAGCCCGTCGAGCTGGGACGTGTCGGACACCTTGATCTTCACGAACCAGCCGTCACCGGCCGGGTCTTCATTGACCTTCGCCGGCTCGTTCTCCAGCGCGTCATTGATCTCGACGATCTCGCCATCGACCGGCGCATAGACCTCCGAGGCTGCCTTGACGGATTCGACAACGGCGAACTCGTCGCCCTTCTTCAGGGATTTGCCGACATCCGGCAGCTCCACGAAAACGACATCGCCCAGCTGGCCGGCCGCATAGGCCGTGATGCCGATCGTGGCGACATCGCCGTCGAGGGAAATCCACTCATGGTCTTCGGTATAACGGGTGGTCATGATTGTCTCCTGCCCCAGAATAGAAAACTGATGAAAGCCTGGCACCTGCCGTCCGGTGAGCCCGGTTCGCAGCTTCAGCCTCGATAGAAATTCGCCGTCACGAACGGCATCTTTGCCACTTTCGCCGCCCGCGGCTTGCCGCGGACGAGGATGTCGACCTCGGTGCCCGGTTGCATGAAGTCGCGGTCGATATAGCCCATGGCGACCGGACCGTTGACGGTCGGGCCGAACCCGCCCGAGGTGACAATGCCGATCACCGTGCCGTCCTTGGATGCGATTTCGGCACCCTCGCGCGCCGGGGCGCCGGTCAGGGTAAGGCCGACCCGCTTCTGGCAGGTCTTTGCCTCGATCTGCGCCGCGATCACGTCGGCGCCCGGGAAATCCCCGCGCTCGCGCCGCGTCTTCGACAGCGCCCAGATCAGCGAGGCTTCGACCGGTGTGCGGGTCTCGTCCATGTCATGGCCGTAAAGGCAAAGGCCAGCCTCCAGACGCAGCGAGTCGCGCGCGCCCAGACCGATCGCCTCGACTTCCGGCTGGTCGAGCAGCAGGCGGGCGATCCGTTCGGCATCGTCTTCCGGGATGGAAATCTCGAATCCGTCCTCGCCGGTGTAGCCGGACCGGGAGATCAGCACCTGTGTGTCGTCCACCGTGAAGGCACCGCACTGCATGAATACCATCTTGCAGGCGTCCGGGCACAGGCGTTCCATCACATCCTTCGCCGCCGGCCCCTGCAGCGCCAGAAGCGCGCGGTCCTCGATGCGGGTCAGCGTGCCCTTGCCTTTCGTCGCGTTCTCGATGAGCGCGAAATCATTGTCCTTGGTCGCCGCATTCACGACGAGGAAAATCCCCTCACCGTCCGGACGCGACACCATCAGGTCGTCGCGAATTCCGCCGGTCTCGTTCAGCAGCAGGGTGTATTTCTGTTCGCCCGCGCTGATCGCCGACAGGTCCGCCGTCAGCAGCGCTTCCAGCGCGGCTTCATCGCCCACATAACGCGCCTGACCCATATGGGAGACGTCAAACAGGCCCGCCTTCTCGCGCGTATGCTTGTGCTCGCCCATGATCCCCAGCGGATACTGGACGGGCATGTCATAGCCGGCAAACGGCACCATCTTGCCGCCGAGCTCGACATGGAGTGCGTGAAGGGGTGTCTTGAAAAGCGTGCCGGTCATCGATCGGGTCCTTGCATGGGGGCGGTCCTGCAAGCCCGTGTGCCTGCAAGTCTTCGCCCCCGCTGTCCCGATAACCTGAGAGATTCCGCAACCTTCCTCATGCCGTCCGATCACGGCGGAAGTCGCTTGCTCCGTCGGTGGGATGGAGGCGAACCCCATCCACTTTCCAGCGTTTGTCTCTCCCGCGGTCCTTCGGCCTGAGCGTTTCCGGGGCGGTTGCGCCTTCGGCGCCGGCGTTATTCGCCGGTCTCTCCCGCGGGGAGTTTGGTCCCGCAAGGCGCACACTGCGCCCGCCTCACGATTGCAGCGGACTCTATGAATCCCGGGCTGCGAGTCAATGTCCCAGCGCCGTTAATCCACGAATTCTCACGTCGCGAAGCAGGCACCGAGACCGCCCTGCAACAATCCCATCAAGCCAGCCTGCTCCGCCGCGGGAAGCGCCGCCGCCTCGGCCGCAGATGTGTCGCGCGCCGCCTCCCAGTCCGGCAGCATCGAGCGGTCCTGGATGGCCCCCTGGGAGCCGAGCGCGAAGAGACGGTAGATTTGAGGTGTGGCGTTCTCCTGCAGATAGCCGTCGAGACAGGAACAGAACGCGTCGTGATCCTCGGGCACGCCGCCGCTGCGATCGACCTGCTGCACGCGGCAGGCATGCTGCATCCAGACAGAGTGATCGGCCGGATCTTCGGAAAAGGTCGCCGGTTCGGACGTGACAAGAAGCGCGGAAAGGACGGTCAGGATCATGTGAAAACTCCCGGTTTTCACCACCCTACCCGATTGCCGTGCGGACAACCTCCCCCGTTCGGGGGAGAGCGCTACATCCGCTCCGGCGCTTCCAGACCGAGCAGGCCGAGACACAGCTCCAGCTGCTTAAGCGTGGCTTCGGCGAGCGCCAGACGCGAACGCTTCACCGCCTCTGTCTCAGCCGACAGGATCGGGCAGGCCGAGTAGAATTTCGAGAAGGCCTGGGCCAGCGTGAAGGCGTGGTCGCAGATCGCGTTGGGCGCCCGGTTCTCGCACGCTTGCTCCAGCGCCGCACCGAAGGCGTCCAGCGCCAGAACGAGATCGCGCTCCTCGGCCGCCTCGACCGAAATCGGCCCCGGCTCGACCCCCGCCTCGGCAGCCCGGCGCATCAACGACTTCACCCGCACCGCAGCATAGAGGAGGTAAGGACCGGTCTTGCCCTCGAAACTGGTGAAACGATCCAGGTCGAAGACGTAGTTTGTCGTGCGATAGTTCTGCAGGTCGGCGAACTTGATCGCGGCCAGGCCCACCATGCGCGCCACCCGGTCATGCTCTTCCGCACCGACATCGGCGGCGAGCCCCGCCTCCTTGAGGCGCTGGTCCGCCCGCTCGATGGCGCTGGCGATCAGATCGGCCAGGCGGAAGGTCCCGCCATCGCGCGTGCGCAGTCGCTTGCCATCAGTGCCGTTGACCGTGCCGAACTTGACGTGTTCCAGAGACCCTTCCGGCGCCAGACCCGCCTTGTCGGCAGCGCGGAAGACCTGTTCGAAATGGTCCGACTGCGCCAGATCGACGACATAGAGCGTCAGGTCGGGTCCGACCGACTGCTTGCGATCCAGTATGGTGGCGAGATCGGTCGTGCCGTAGAGGGAGGAGCCTTCCGACGTCACCAGGATCAGCGGCGCCAGCTCTTTCTTGTCGCCGTCGCGGGCGACCCGGACGACCCAGGCGCCTTCGCTTTCCTCGGCCACGCCGCGTGCCTTGAAGTCGGCCACCAGCCCGTCGATCAGATCATTGACGTCGCTTTCGCCCTTCCACAGGTCGAAATGGACACCCAGATCGCCGAAATCCTTCTTCAGGGCTGCAACGGAAACGTCGATGAAGTGGCGCAGCAGGGCGCGATAGCCGGCCCGGCCCGCCTGCAGCTCGGCCGTTGCACGGCGCGACTTTGCAAGCCGGTCGGCGTCTTCCTTGGCCTTCTTCGAGGCCTGCGGATAAAGCCGCGCCAGATCCTCGATATCGACCGGCGGTTCGGACGGGTAGCCATCCGAAATCGCGGCATCGAAATAGGGAAGATCGGGCTGTTCTTCCTCCAGCTCGGTGATCAGGTGGCCCATCTGCAGCCCCCAGTCGCCGAGGTGGATGTCGGAAATCACCGTGTCGCCGCGGAAGCGGAACAGGCGTTGCAGGCTGTCACCCAGCACCGAAGAGCGCAAATGGCCGACATGCATCGGCTTGGCGACGTTCGGTCCGCCGAAGTCGATCATAACCTTGCGCGGCTCGGACACCCTGGGCGCACCGGCACGGTCGTCCGACGCAATCTCGGCAGCGCGGGCGTTGATCGCCGCGGCGGCCGGCAGAAGGTTGATGAAGCCCGGTCCGGCGATCTCGGCCTTCTCGATCAGTGCATCACCGGAAATCCGGTCCAGCACGGCCTGGGCAATCTCGCGCGGCGGCTTGCCCGCCTGCTTGGCCGCCGGCATGGCGCCATTGCACTGGAAGGGAAAGCGTTCCGGGTTCTGCTTGGACGGGGTGACACGGCCCAGCTCCCGCGGAAGCTCAAGGGAAGCAAACGCGTCGCCCAGCACGCCGCTGAGCTGTTCGGCAATAGAAGGCATGTTTCTAGTCCTGGCCGGCTGCCACGCGGAAGCGCTGACCGGAGCGGTTGAAGGCGATCTGTTCCGGCGTCAGTTCGAAGCCGACAATGATCTCGAAGTTCACGCCCGACGTACCCTCGTCTGCCCGCGGGATGGAGATCGCGTCGATCTCCTCGGTCAGGTAGACCCGGTCCTCGCCGGCGTCGAATTCGACGCGGATCGGGAAGACTTCCTTGTGGATCACGTCGAGATCGCGGCGGGTGATGGCGACGAAATACTCGTAGGTGCGCGCATCACCGCGTGCGGCGGGACCGCGGCCGAAGCCCATATCGATCTCGAGATTCGCCAGGATCGGACGTTCGCCGTAATAGCTGCACAAGGAGCGCACAGCGAGAATCTCGCCCGTAAAGCCAACATTGTCATACGCCACCACGCCGCCTTCCAGCTCGACCAGGCGCTGCGCCTCATAAAGCGACAGCGCCGACGGGCACGGGCCGGCATTCGGCTCGGGCGAGGCCAGCACCTCCGACACCGACTGGCAGCCGGTCAGCAGGCCAGCTGTGACAGCAAGGGCGGCGATGGACCGCACGTGACTGGAAAACGCCCGAGTGAAATACATTGTGCACTACCTGTCCTGGAAACGGACCCCGCCACTGGATAGCGGCCGGGCACTTTGTTAGGACGGTCATACGATGCACATGCGGCTTCCGCAACGGCATCGCTGAAGGAGATTGCGAGCCGATGAGCGCGCCCCGACCGCCACTCACCCTTCTCTTGACCGCTCCGCGCGGCTTCTGCGCCGGTGTGGACCGGGCGATCCAGATCGTCGAACGCGCCCTCGAACGCTTCGGTGCGCCGGTCTATGTGCGCCACGAGATCGTCCATAACCGGCATGTCGTCGAACGGCTGGAAGCCATGGGCGCCATTTTTGTGGAAGAGCTGGACCAGTGTCCGGACGACCGGCCCGTCGTGTTTTCCGCCCATGGCGTACCCAAGCGGGTGCCGGCGGAAGCGCAGCGGCGCGAGATGATCTATGTCGACGCCACCTGCCCCCTCGTCTCCAAGGTTCACGTCGAAGCCCAGCGCCACTTCACGAATGGCGACGAGATCGTGCTGATCGGCCATGCCGGCCACCCCGAGGTCGTCGGCACGATGGGCCAGTTGCCCGACGGCGCCATCACCCTGGTGGAAACCGTCGAGGACGCCCGGAGCTTCACCCCGCGCGACGCCGCAAAACTCGCCTTTGTCACCCAGACGACACTGTCGGTGGACGACACCTCCGCGATCGTCGAGGTGCTGCAGGCGCGCTTTCCGCAGATGAAAGCGCCGCACAAGGAAGATATCTGTTACGCCACCACCAACCGTCAGAATGCCGTTAAGGCCGTTGCCTCGCGGTCGGACATCGTCTTCGTAATCGGTGCGCCAAACTCGTCCAATTCCGTGCGCCTCGTCGAGGTCGCCCGGAGGGCCGGCGCGCCGCGTGCAGAACTGGTCTCCTGTGCGGCCGATGTCGACTGGAACGCGCTGGGCGTCATCTCCAGCGTCGGCATTACAGCCGGTGCCTCCGCGCCCGAAGATCTTGTCCAGGGTTTGATCCAGGCGTTCCGCGAGCGCTATGACGTGACTGTCGAGCACGTCAGCGTGACCAAGGAAGACGTGGTCTTCAAACTGCCACGCGCGGTGGCCTGAGGACGCCGGCGATGAGCGAGAACAAGACGCAGCCGACCGGCGTTTCGCCCGCAGAATTCATCGCCTCGATCGAACACCCGGTCCGCCGCACCGACGCACAAGTGTTGCTGGAGATGATGACCCGCATCACCGGCCATGAACCGAAAATGTGGGGACCGGCCATCGTCGGCTTCGGACAGTATCATTACCGGTATGAGAGTGGCCGGGAAGGCGACTTCATGCGCACCGGCTTCTCGCCCCGCAAGGCGAACATGGCCGTCTACATCATGCCCGGCTATTCCGATCACAGTGCCATTCTCGCCCGCCTGGGCAAGCACAAGGCCGGCAAGTCCTGCCTCAACATCAACAAGCTCGCCGATGTCGATCTGGACGTGCTCGAAGAGCTGATCCGGGCCGGCATGGCCGACATGGCGGAAAAATATCCCGAATGACCCTCATCGTGATCCATACCGACGGCGCCTGCTCGGGCAATCCGGGGCCGGGCGGCTGGGGCGCGATCCTGGAGTGGAACGGCCACCGCAAGGAACTCAAGGGCGGCGAACGCGACACGACAAACAATCGCATGGAGATGATGGCGGCGATCCAGGCGCTCGAGGCGCTCAAGCGTCCCGGACAGACGGTGAGGCTGGTCACGGACAGCGTCTATCTGCGCGACGGCATCACCAAGTGGATCCACGGCTGGAAGAAGCGGGGCTGGAAGACGGCCGACAGGAAGCCGGTGAAGAATGTCGATCTCTGGCAACGCCTCGACACGCTGACGCGAAAACACGAAATCGACTGGCAATGGATCAAGGGACATGCCGGGCATGCCGAGAATGAACGGGCCGATGAACTTGCGCGTGAAGGCCTTGCCGAAGCGCGTTAGCCAGCGGCAGCCCGGCCGCTGACCTCGCGATTGCCAGGCTCCGCGGACAAGGCCTCATCGAGCACACGACGCACGCTTTCCAGATCGAGCGGCTTGGAAAGATAATCGGTTGCGCCGATCTCGAGATACCGCTCCCGCGCGCCGGCAGTGGCATCAGCCGTGACGGCAAAGACCGGCAGACTGGCCCAGCGTTCGCCGGAACTGCGGATCTGGATGATGGTATCCTCTCCGGACATGACCGGCATCTGGATGTCCATCAGCACCGCATCATAAGGCGTGTTGGCCAGGGCCTCGATCGCCTCCAGCCCGTCGGCGGCGGTATCAACCTCATGTCCGAGTGAGCGCACCAGGGCTGCAGCGACGACACGGTTGGTCTCGACATCGTCCACCACAAGAATCCGGCCCGGTGCCACCGGCAGGGCAGGCCGCTCTCTGCGCACCTCCTTGTCCTCGACAGCCGCCATTTCCGGCAGGGGCATCTCGAACCAGAAGCAGGCCCCCTCGCCCAGGCGGCTGTCGACACCGATCTCACCACCGGCCTGCCGGACGATTTCCCGGCAGATGGTAAGACCCAGCCCTGTACCGCCATGCTTGCGTGTCACAGACGCATCGACCTGCGCAAACCGGTCGAAGACGTGTTCCAGCCGGTCTTGCGGAATACCCGGACCGCTGTCCTGGACTTCGAACCGTATCCGGTCGCCTTCGGTCCTGTAGATCCTGACATCGACGTGGCCCGCATCGGTGAATTTGACTGCGTTGCCGGCAATGTTGATCAGCACCTGGCGCAGTCGCGCCTCATCCCCGCCCACCCGGTCAGGAATATCGCTCGCCATGTCGCAACCGACGGCAAGGCCTTTCTCTCGCGCCATCGGCTCGACCACGCGCAACGTATCGGCGACCATCTCGTGAAGGTCGAACGGCTCAAAGGCCATTTCAGCGACACCCGACTCGATCTTGGAAATGTCCAGCACGTCCTCGATCAGGCTGAGCAGCGCACGGCCGGAGGATTGCAGGGTCTCGACATAGCTCGCCTGCACCCCGTCGAGACAGGTCATCTTGAGCAATTGTGCCATGCCCAGAACGCCGTTCAGCGGCGTGCGGATCTCGTGGCTCATATTGGCCAGGAACTGCGACTTGGCCGCATTGGCCTGCTCGGCTTCCTTGCGGCGGCGGTCCAGCTCGCGGGCCGTATTTACATCATCGGTGATGTCGAAATTTGTGCCGGAAATAACCCGGCTCCCATCATAGCGCCGGACAATGGACGCGCTGACCCGAACGTGACGGATGGTTCCATCGGGCAATACAGCCCGGTATTCAAAATTGGCCGGCCCGCCATCTTCGATGGCACCATCCACAACAGACATAACGCGATGAAAATCATCCGGATGCACACAGTCGCGCCAGCTCTGGAAGGTCATCTCCTCGTCAAAACCTTCCCGCCCGAAAATCCGGTTGCAAGCCTCGTCCCACCAGAAATAGGGTTTGTCGATACCGAATTCCCAGACCCCGACCGCCGAGGCTTCCAGCGCCATTGAGAGGCGGCTCGACAGGGTCGCCATCTCGGCCTCCCGCGAACGGCGCTCCGTCACATCGCGATAAGATCCGATCAGCTTGATTGCCCGGCCGTCGGCAATCACCGGCTTGCCGACCACCTGCACCCAGATGCGCCGGCCGCGTGCCGTAATCATGGGGACTTCCATGTCCCAGCTGCCAAGGTCCCCGGCAAACCCTTCTACGGTCCGGCGGACATCCGCGCGCGCGTCCTCGGGAACGAACGACATCAGGTCTTCACGCGTAATCTCCCGGTGCGGGGGCACATCGAGTATCCGGCGGGTGGTTGCGTCCCATTCCACAGCGCCGGTCACGAGATCGACTTCCCAGCTGCCGATCCCGCTCAGCTCGGTAACAGCAGCCAGCCGGGCGCGCGTGCGCTCCTCGACGTCGACGAGGCGCATCTTTTCCGTGATGTCCTCCGCCGAACCAGCCATGCGGATCGCGCATCCGGACGCATCCTGCTCAGCCTGGCCACGAACATGCAGATGCAGGTAATGCCCGTCGGCATGTTCGAAACGGTAGGCGATTTCCAACGGCTCACACGTCGTCCAGGCGTGCTGCAAGGCCTTGTGGACCCGCGTCCGGTCATCCGGATGAATACGCGACAGCAACAGGTCCAGACCATTACGGGCATACGTGCCGCGATCTTCGGCACTGGGCGGCCGGCCGATAATCTCGAGCAGCCGGTTCGAAGTGAACAGCTCGTTGCTGACAAGATCGACTTCCCAGATGCCAGCGGTCATCCCGGCTATGGCCAGGCTGAACCGGCGCTCGGAATCGGCAAGCCTTTGCAGCGCATTATCCCTGTCTCTGGAAATGCGGCGCGCGTAGATGATGTCGCCGATGGTCTGCAGCAGCGGTGAAATGTCCTTCAGCGCCGCGTCCGTATATCCGTCCGGCCGGTTCGCCAGGCCGAGAAGAGCAACAAACTCGCCATGCGAGTGAAGCGGAATGCCGGCATAGGTATTGAGCGGCGGATGCCCCGGGGGCAATCCCCCGGCTGCGGCGTGCTCCGTCGGCGTGTTGGCAATGACCCGGTCGCCGGATTTCAGGCTGTAGCCGAACAGGGTATCAAGGTTGCGGAATTCCAGCCCTTTTGCCGCATTGGTCTCGTAAAACTCACGGGTCTGTGCATTCCAGGAAATATCAGTGATCGCCCAGGTCTTGAGATAGGGCCGGCCAGCATCCTGCAGGACTTCCCCGATAAAACCATACTCACTCTTGGTCAGGCGGAGCACCGTCTGCAGCAGGTCGTCAAACGCTTCGCGCTCGGCGCCTTCGCCGGAAATAAAAACACTCTGTACACGCGCGATTGCGGCGAGGACTTCATTGGCCGTCGCGATATCGGCGTTCTCGAGCGCGCGCGTGCTGTGGCGGTCAGCCAATCCTACCCCCGGACAAGCGGGCGGCCGGTTTCGGCTCACCCGATTTTCTCCGAATCTAGGACCGGCGCGTTACGATGGATTTAAAAAACAGGCATTGGGAATGTGTGTGCAAATGCGAATATTTGCTGCATCGCAACAAACACTTCGGGTCGAAAAGACAAGAGGCCGCGGCATTGAGGCCGCGGCCTCAGGCCGGCTTTGCCGTCCCCCGAAGACGGAGATTAGTTGCTCAGGCGGAATTCCAGCTCGTAGGAGTGACCATCAGTCTGGGTCGCGGCGGGTGCGAAACGCCAGGCTTCGATGGCCGAAAGCGCGGCACGGTCGAATACGCCAGCCGGTGTGGCTTCGGCGATCTCGGCGTTGACGACTTCACCGGTCGGCGCGACCGAATAGGTCACGCGCACCGAGCCTTCGATGCCGCGGCGCTCGGCTCCACGCGGATATTCCGGAGCGACACGCTCGATTGCTTCGCGCTCGGGCGCGTCAGCAGCAGCGGCAGCGCCGGCAAAGGCAACCGGAGCTGCGATCATGGAAAGGCACAGGCAGGCGGAGAGGATGTTCTTGTTCATGGTGTTCACTCAGCGAGGTTAGGTGCGATTGCGAGCGAACGTTTAGGGCCTGTATCTTGCCACCTCGCTTCCGGAATTCCTAAATTTTGATCGAATCCGGAACTTTATGCAGCCGCCGGCGCATCAGGGGTGACTGCAGCCGGCGAAATCATAAGGATGACGCCACGGACCTCGGTCACAAACCAGTGCGCGCCTGCTTCCGGATCGGAGCCGTCTACCGTCTGGGCCGACCATTCCGTATCGCCATAGCGCACCCGGCCCTGCCCCGCCGAAAAGACACCGACCACGGTCACCCGCTGTCCGACCATGCGGCCGGACCGGTCGTTCAGGCCGCTGTCCGAGCCGGACTTCAGAGCCGGACGGACCCAGCGATCGCCGGCCCACAGGAGCGGCAGGGTCAGCACGATGAAAACACCCAGCTGGATGGGCCAGCTGACGCCGAAGGCTTCCATCGCGACAAACCCGGTCAGGAAAGCCGCGGCCGCCGGCCAGAGGAGATAGGTGGTACCGGTCAGCAGTTCGGCAATCAGGATGACGCCGGCAATCGCCCACCAGGCCCACATGTTCATGCGGTCGAAGACGGAAAAGAGGATATCCATCGCAAAACCTCCTATCGCCGGTCCGCTCAGGCCTGGCCCTTGCGGGTCGCTTCGCTGATGGCGTCGTGCGCCGCCTTGCCCAGCTCGCCCACACCGGTGATCGTACCGATAATATTGGAGAACTCGGCCGGAATGATGACGGTACGCTGCTGCTCGCTGGTCGCCAGCTTGCCGAAGGCCTCGACATATTTCTGGCCCAGGAAGTAGTTGATGGCGGACACATCGCCCTTGGCGATGGCATCGGAGACCAGCTGCGTGGCCTTGGCTTCGGCCTCGGCTTCACGCTCGCGGGCCTCGGCGTCCAGGAAGGCACTTTCCTTGCGGCCCTCGGCCTCGCGGATGGCGGCTTCCTTCTCGCCCTCGGCACGCAGGATGGCCGACTGCTTGGCGCCTTCCGCCTCGAGAATCTCGGCACGCTTCAGGCGCTCCGCCTTCATCTGGCGCGCCATGGCCTCGGTGATGTCGACGGGCGGAGACAGGTCGCGGATCTCGATCCGGGTGACCTTCACGCCCCAGGGATTGGTGGCAGCATCGATCACGCCCAGCAGGCGCGCATTGATCTCGTCGCGCTTGGACAGGGTCTCGTCCAGATCCATCGCACCGATCACGGTCCGCACATTGGTCAGGGCCAGATTGATGATGGCGAATTCCAGATTGTCGACCTCATAGGCCGCGCGCGGCGCATCGAGCACCTGGATGAAGACGACCGCATCGACGGACACCGTCGCATTGTCGCGGGTGATCACATCCTGGTTCGGCACGTCCAGCACGCGTTCGCGCATATTCATCTTGTAGCCGATGGAGTCGATGAAGGGCACGAGGAAGTGGAGCCCCGGTTTCAGGGTCCGCGTAAACCGTCCGAACCGTTCGACCGTGAACTCACGCCCCTGCGGCACCGTCTTGATCACCGAAGCGATGATGAACAGCGCCAGAAGGAAGAAAACGCCAATACCGATCAGACCGAAATCCATACGGAACCCCTTTCTTGTTTATCTTGCCGGTGCCCGGGCGGCGCCATGCCGCCCGGGCCGGCCCAGGGCAGATCCCTAGAGCTGACCGAGAATATGGTCAGCGGATGACACCTTGAATTCGCCGGGTGCCTCGACGTTCAGTTCGGACACGACGCCGTCCTTCACGATCATGGAGAAGCGCTGCGAGCGCGTGCCCATGCCGAAGCCGGATCCGTCCATTTCCAGGTCGGCAGCCTTGGCGAACTCGCCATTGCCATCGGCCAGCATCACCACGTCTTCGCCGGCATTCTGGGACTTGCCCCAGGCGTCCATGACGAACACGTCGTTCACCGACACGCAGGCGATTGTATCGACGCCCTTCGCCTTGATCTCGGACGCTTTTTCGACGAAGCCCGGCAGGTGCTTGGCCGAGCAGGTCGGCGTGAAAGCGCCCGGCACTGCAAACAGCGCCACGGTCTTGCCCGCGAACACATCATCCGTCGACAGCTTCGTCGGCCCGTCCGCCGTCATCGTCATGAAGCTGGCTTCGGGAAGGCGATCTCCGACCGAAAGGGTCATGTCAGTTCTCCTGTGAGTTAGTATTCATGCAAACACGCACGGCAAGATAGCGGGAACCTGGCTGGACGCATCCCCTCTTTGCGGCGAACATGGCGGCCATGGACCGTGCGACCGACACAGATGTGGACGAGAGTTTCCTCAACGGCAAGCTTCTCGTCGCCACGCCGAGCATCGGCGATCCGCGCTTTGACCGCGCCGTGATCCTGATGTGCGATCATGCCGCCGATCACGCGATGGGGATCGTCATCAACAAGCCCGTCGAAGGCCTGCGGATGCCCGAGCTGTTCCAGCAGCTCGACATCGCGGGCGGCAAGGGCGCGCCTGACCGGCCGGTCCTGCTGGGCGGTCCGGTGGACCGGGATCGCGGCTTTGTGCTGCACTCGACTGACTTCCACGCAGAGGACTCCACCCTGCCCGTGTGCGACGGCATCCTGCTCACTGCCACGCGTGACGTGCTTGAGGCGATTGCGTCGCAGCATCCGCCGCGCCGCAGCCTGATGGCGCTGGGCTATGCCGGCTGGGGCGCCGGCCAGCTGGAAAACGAGCTGGCGGCCAATGCCTGGCTGGTTACCGATCCCGATGAGAACCTGATCTTCGACACCGAGGATGCCGGGAAATGGGAGGCCGCCCTTGACCTGATCGGCGTAACGCCCGAACACCTCTCCATCCTCTCCGGCCACGCCTGAGCTGCCGGACCTCCCCGCAACGAAAAGACCCACTCATGAATGCGCACACCGTAGAAAGCGGCGAATTCGCCGGCTGGCACTACTGGCCGACCGATCCTTTTGAACAGGCCGCCGGCCCCTTCTTCTATCGCCATGTCGACGGCGAGGCGGTCTGTGCCTTCCGGGTGCAGAAGAAACAGCTCAACGGCATGGGCATCATTCATGGCGGCTGCCTGATGAGCTTCGCCGACTTTGCCCTGTTCGGTATCGCGCATGAGGAGATGGGACCATCCGGCTATGGCGTCACGGTGGCCTTTACCTCCGAGTTTCTCGGCAGTGCGCGCGAGGGCGACTACATGGAGGCCCGCGGCGAGGTGTTGCGGGCCGGCGGCTCGCTGATCTTCGTGCGCGGAGTGGTCACGGCCGAGGGCAAGCCCTGCCTGAACTTCTCCGGCACGATCAAGCGGCTGCGCGAACGCTAAGGCCGCCGGCGTCATGCCCGATCTCCTGATTCTCATGGCGGCCGCTTTCGCCGCCGGTGTGCTGAACACGCTGGCCGGCGGCGGCACCTTCCTCACCTTTCCCGCACTGGTGCTGACCGGCATGCCGCCCGTCGCCGCCAATGCGACCAGCGCGGTCGCCGTCCTGCCGGGCTACGCCGGCGGCATGGCCGGCTATCGCCGCGAACTCGGCACCCTGTCGCGTGCGCAATTGCTGCATCAGGCCGGCACGGCGCTGGCCGGAGGTCTGGCGGGAGCCGGTCTTCTGCTCGTCACGCCTGACACGACCTTCACGCAAATCATCCCCGTGCTGATGCTGGCCGCCACCCTGGCCTTTGCCTTCGGCGACACCCTGCGGGCCCGACTGGCTGGCACCACCGCCGCCGGCCCGCTCGCCGGCGCGGCCGGGCTTTTCCTGGTCTGTGTCTATGGCGGCTATTTCAACGGCGGTCTGGGCATCATGCTGCTGGCGCTGTTTGCGCTGCAGGGCATGACAGGCCTGCATAGGATGAACGGACTTAAGACCGCCGTCTCGCTGATCGTCTCGGCGATCTCGGTTGCCGCCTTTGCGCTGGCCGGCCTGGTCGCCTGGACACCGGCGCTGGTGATGATGGCTGCAGCGACCGCCGGCGGCTATCTCGGCGCGCCGCTGGCGCGGGCCCTTCCCGACAGCGTGGTGCGTGGGGCGATCATCGCGACGGGCGGCGTGATGACAGCGATCTTCACGCTACGCGCCCTGGCCTAGCTGCCCGGCGCCGCAAAGCGCCCGGCGATACCGTTGGCGACAGCGTCAGCCGCCGCATCCGGCGAGAGGGCGCCTGCATAGCGATAGCCCTGCACGAACTGGCAGCCCATCTCGCGCAGGCGATCCGCAGCCTCGGTGCTCTCGACACCCTCGGCCACGACTTTCATGCCGAAATGCGTCGCCAGCTGGATCACCGACTTCACGACGGTTCCCGCACTTTCGTCGGCGGTCATGGCGCGGATGAAGTAGCGGTCAATCTTGACGATGTCGAACGGCAGCATGTCGAGCCGGGCCAGCGAGGAATAGCCGGTGCCGAAATCGTCCAGCGCGAGGGCAATCCCCGCCTCGGACAGACGCTTCATCGCGCCCGCCGCCTGCTCCGGATCGCGCATGATCTCAGTTTCCGCGATCTCCAGCTTGAAGGCCCCGCCCGGAAGCTTCGCCTCCTTTACCGTCGCAATCAGGCGGTCGCAGAAAACCGGGTCGACAAGTTCGGAAACTGTTGCATTGGCGGCGACAAAAAGGGTCCCGGATGTCACATGAGCGGTGCGCCAGGACGACAGGTCTGCGACAGCACTGCTGCGCACCTGGTCGGAAATGCGCTCAAGCAGATCGAGATCCTGGGCCATGTCGAGAAAGTCGTCCGGCGCCAGCACGCCCAGGCCCGGGCGCTCCCAGCGCGCCAGCGCCTCGAACCCCGCCAGCCGGCCCGTGGAAAGATCGATCACCGGCTGGTACCAGGCCAGCACTTCGCCGTTCCCGACACCGTTTGCGAGCGCATGTTCCTCGCTGATCCGGCCGGCACCGTCAGCAGTGCTGCCGGCGGGCGTCATCAGGCCCTCGACCCGCCCCTCACCATTGCGGCGGCCGAGCAGGCGCACATAGGCAAGCCGCCCCTTGTCACCGATCAGCCGCAGGCGGATATCGATCCGCTCGCGCTCGAGAGCAGCGGTCAGGCGCGACTGGTCGGCCGGACCGAGGCGATCGAGAAAGCCGCTCCAGTCCAGCTCCGCCGCATCGAGGCCAAAGCGGGCGAAATCACCTGTAAAACGCACCCTGCCCGCAGCCGTATCGCAGGCGAAGGCAACTGCGCCGGCCGCCCGGGCACCGGCCTCGAAGTCGGTTCCCGTCATGACCGCGGATCGGTCGAGAGAATGGCGTAGCGCTCGTGGTCGCGCCATTCCCCGGCGATATTCAGATAGGCACGGGCGAGCCCTTCATGGGTAAAGCCGACAGCCTCGAGAAGCGTGCGGGACGCCGTGTTCGCCGGCTGGCAGGCCGCCTCGATCCGGTGCAGGCGCAACTCGTCGAAGGCAAAGGCCAGGACACGGCGCACCGCGGCGCGGGTGTGGCCCTGGCGCACATAGGGACTGCCGATCCAGTAGCCGATATCCGCACTCTGCAGCACGCCGCGGCGGACATTATTCAGATTGCAGGCGCCCAGCAGCACATTGTCGCGGGCGCGCATGACGAAGAAGGGATAGCCGGTTCCGGCATTGCGGTCGGCGTCATAGCGTTCGATACGGCGACGGAAGGCCCCCTTGGACAGCTCGTCCTGGGTCCAGGCCGGTTCCCACGGCTCCGTGTGCGCGCGGCTTGCGCTGCGCAGGCGGGCCCAGGCCTCGTAATCCTCCAGCTGCGGCATGCGCAGCCGGATGCCTTCGCCGATCAGCGGATCGTCCCACGGGGTTTCGCGCCAAACTGCCACCAGTCCATTCTCCCGTCCGGGCGGCTTGTTGTCCGCCTTCTCTCTACATCATTCGACCGGCGTGTGCCGCATCAAAGACGCAGCCGGCCACGCGCGACGTGGAAAGCTGCGTAGACACCGACCAGCGCCAGCGCCAGCCCGTACCAGGTCAGCGCATAGCCCAGATGCCGCGAAGGCGGGGTCTGGGCCAGGCTCTGCGGCAGGCCGAGATCGGCCCGCGCCCACACCGGGGCAATGCGCGCCGGATCGGCGCCCAGCGCCGCAGCCATGGCGTCAACATCGAAACGGTACCACTGATTGGTATCCGGATCGTTGCGTCCACTGAAAACGCCTGCAGCCGGCAGGGGTTCGATGCGCCATTGCGAGACCGGCGTGCGGTCGCCGCGGATCAGGGTTTCAAACCCGGTTTCCACGAAGACCAGCCGGTCCGCTTCTCCGGACTGGCAGGCCGGAATGGCCATCAGGCCGACCCGTGCCCAGCCCGGCGCATCGCGCAGGGTGTAAACCCGGAGCGTTTCCCCCGTCAGCGGTGCGGGACCGGTGACGCTCGGACCGAAATCTCCCTCGAAACCTTGGCACAATGCGGCCTGGAAGCTCGCCACCTCGCCACGCGCCTCGAAGGCATCGATCCGGTCGGCCTTCCAGGACATGCGCTGCATCTGCCAGGTGCCCAGGGTGAGCAGCAGGGCGAGCGCCGGCAGGCTTAGAAGGGTGAGTAGCGGCAGCGGTCGGAAGTGCGGCATGAGATGCCCGGTCCCTCCGGGAAGCGTGAATGTCTGCGGCCGTAAGGCGGGTCCGTCTAGTCGTCGAGCCGGGCTTCCTGGGCGTCGTGTTCGAACTGCAGTGCGAAGAGCAGCCCCTTGATCGGCCGGAGCAGCAGGATCGAGACGACGGGGATGAAGGGGATCTGGAAGATCAGATGCACCCACCAGGGCGGCGAGAAGGCGACCTCGACCAGCAGGTAGAGAATGACGGCAAGAAAGCCGACGATGAACATCACGAAGACGGAGGCTCCGTCGCCCACATCCGCCTTGTCGAAGTCCGCGCCACACACATCACAGCGCGGCGCGATCTTCAGGAGGCCATCGAACATGGCCCCCTCCCCGCACTTCGGACAGTGTCCTGAGACGCCAGCCTGGAACGGGGAGGGTTTGGTCATGCGGTTCGGCTCCTAGCCGAATGTCACGTAGACGAAGGCGAACAGGAAGAGCCAGACCACGTCAACGAAGTGCCAGTACCAGGCGGCGGCTTCGAGCCCGAAATGCTTCTCCGGCGTGAACTGGCCGGCCAGCAGGCGGAACAGGCAGACGGCCAGGAAGATCGTCCCGATCACCACGTGTGCACCGTGGAAACCCGTCGCCATGAAGAAGGCCGAGCCGTAGAGATTGCCGCCATCGGCGATCGAGAAGGCGAAATGCGCTTCCATGTACTCGATCACCTGCAGCGAGGTGAAGCAGACACCGAGAATGACCGTGAAGATCAGGCCCAGCGTGGCCCCCTTGCGATCGCCGTGCTGCAGGGCGTGGTGCGCCCACGTAACCGTGGTGCCCGAAAGCAGCAGGATCAGCGTGTTCATCAGCGGGATGTGCCACGGATTGAAGGTTTCCACACCGACCGGCGGCCAGGTGCCCAGGCCCTGGAAGTCGGCGGCGAGCGTTGCGCCGTCCCAGCCGGCACGCACTTCGTGGAAGATGGCGTATTCGAAGAAGATCCAGAACCACGCCACGAAGAACATCACTTCGGAGGCGATGAACATGATCATGCCGTAGCGCAGGTGCAGGTCGACGACCGGCGTGTGGTCACCGCGGCGCGATTCCTTGATCACGTCGCCCCACCAGCCGATCATCGTATAGATCACAACTGCGAAGCCGAGCAGCAGGCCGCCGAAGGCGCCGTCGCCATACATGAAGGCCAGCGGGTGATCCGCGCCGACCAGGCCCTTCATATTGCCGACCGCACCCACGGCCAGCAGGAAGGCGCCGAGCGAGCCCACAAACGGCCACGGGCTCGGATCAACCAGGTGATAGTCGTGCTTTGCGGCATGCCCAGCCATCGCGAATCTCCTGCGATTTCAAATCAGCCCCTTGATGCGCTCTGATTACAGGGCGGGGCGTCAAGGTTCAATGCTAAGGCGCGGCGTCGGACGAGGCCGCATCCCCCTCGGTTTCAAAAAACGTGTAGGACAGGGTGAGTGTCGTGATGTCGTCCAGCCGGCGTTCCTCGTCGAGCAGCGGATCGACAAAGAACAGTACCGGCATTTCGACGCTCTCACCCGGCTCCAGGGTCTGTTCGGTGAAGCAGAAACATTCCAGCTTCGAGAAATAGGACGCAGCCTTGAAAGGCGCGACATTGTAGGTGGCGACGCCGGTAATCGGGTGATCGGACGTGTTGGTGGCCGTGTAGTAGGCCAGTGCTGTCTCGCCGATCCGCACCGTCATCGAGCGCTGTACCGGATGGAATTCCCAGGGCAGATCGCGGCTGACATTGGCGTCGAACAGCACGGTGACTTCGCGATCGAGGATCGCACCGGCCTCGCCCATGGCGACCGTCGTCGTGCCGCCATAACCGGTGACCTTGCAGAACAGGTTGTAGAGCGGCACGGCGGCAAAGGCCGCGCCGACCATCGCGACCGCCGTGGTGCCGGCCATCAGCGCGACGCGCGTATTCGGGTTCTGCCACAGGCGCTTCATCCGGCTGCTCCCGCAATATTCTGGCTCAGACGCACAACCGTGATCAGGAAGACCGCGACCATGAAGGCCACCAGGCCCCACGCAATGTAGACATTGCGGCGCTTGCGGGCCTTTTCCTGTTCCGGCGTCAGACGGACATGCTCGCCCGTCGCCTGGCCTTCACGATGATGGAAACCGAAATTGTCGTCGCGATCGCTCATCCCGTCACTCCCGGAACAGCGAAATAGGCGCCCAGCCCGTGTTCGGCAATCAGCGCTGCGAACAGCGCGGCCAGATAGCCGATCGAATAGGCGAAGAGATCGCGAGCGGCCTTGTCCCCGGCCCGCACGGCGTAAAGCTCGCCCTCTTCGGCAGAACCGGCCTCGCCGGCCCGCGATGCGAAGACGCGCCAGGCCAGCAGCATGAACAGCGCACCGCCGCCCAGCGAGGTCGCGGCATAGGCCAGACCGCCCAGCCCCGTCAGGACGGGCGCTCCGGCGAACACGACCATCACGATCGAATAGAGCAGGATCTGCAGCCGGGTCGATTTGGGACCCTTGGCCACCGGCATCATCGGCACGCCGGCCGCGGCATAATCACCCGACTTGTAGAGTGCCAGCGCCCAGGAGTGGGGCGGCGTCCACAGGAAGATGATCATGAACAGGATAACCGCATCGAGCGAGACCTGGCCGGTTGCTGCGACCCAGCCGATCATGGGCGGGAAGGCGCCGGCGGCTCCGCCGATGACGATATTCTGCGGCGTCGAACGCTTCAGGATCATCGTGTAGATGACCGAATAGAAGAAGATGGAGAAGGCCAGCAGGCCTGCCGCGAGATAATTGCTCGACAACGCCATCAGCAGGACCGACAGCACCGCGGCCACCACGCCGAACCCGTAGGCGTTCGACACCGATACGGCACCCCGCGGCACGGGCCGCTTGCGGGTGCGCTTCATCGTGGCATCGATATCCGCGTCATAGGCCATGTTGAGCGCACCGGCAGCGCCGGCGCCCATGGCCACACACAGGATAGACATGAACGCCAGGAACGGGTCCATCTCGACCGGGGCAGCGACCAGACCGGAGAAGGCGGTGAAGACGACCAGCGTCATCACCCGCGGTTTCATCAGGTCGAAAAAGTCGCGGGGCGAGGCTGTCGAAACAGCCCCGCCCTCTGCGTGCGTAACGCCGGTTTGGGTCAGCGTGTCCAACATGCCACCTACTTGATCTTCGGCAGCTCGTTGAACTGGTGGAAGGGCGGCGGAGAGGACAGCGTCCACTCCAGCGTCGTGGCGCCTTCGCCCCACGGATTGGCGTCGGCCTTCCGGCGGCGGATCATCGCATCGATGAGCACCAGGAAGAACAGCACCATACCCACCAGCATGATCATGTAGCCGACCGTGGACACGTAGTTCCACAGGGCGAACCCGTCGGCATAGTCGACATAGCGGCGCGGCATGCCCTGCAGACCCAGGAAGTGCTGCGGGAAGAAGATCACGTTCGCGCCGATGAAGAAGAAGGCGAACTGCAGACGCGCCAGGATCGAGTTGTACTTCACACCGAAGATCTTCTCGAACCAGTAGTACCAACCTGCAAAAATCGCGAACACGGCACCCAGGGACAGCACGTAGTGGAAGTGCGCCA
Organism: Pseudomonadota bacterium; assembly: GCA_036231565.1. GTDB lineage: Bacteria > Pseudomonadota > Alphaproteobacteria > Caulobacterales > Maricaulaceae > Maricaulis. Next base: position 20,040 of record JAZAHA010000012.1, on the reverse strand, counting down.
CGACATAGTAGGTGTCGTGCAGGGACTGGTCGACGCCGGCATTGGCCAGCACGACGCCTGTCACGCCGCCCACGGTGAACAGGAAGATGAAGCCGATCGCCCACATCATCGGGGTGCGGAATTCGATCGAGCCGCCCCACATCGTCGCGATCCAGGAGAAGATCTTGATGCCCGTGGGCACCGCGATCACCATCGTGGCGGCAACAAAGTAGGCCTTCAGGTCAACCGGCATACCGACCGTATACATGTGGTGCGCCCACACGATGAAGCCGATGAAGCCGATCGCCACCATGGCGTAGGCCATCCCGAGATAGCCGAAGATCGGCTTGCGCGAGAAGGTCGACACGATATGCGAGATGATGCCGAAGCCCGGCAGGATCAGGATGTAGACTTCCGGGTGACCGAAGAACCAGAACAGGTGCTGGTACATCACCGGATCACCGCCACCCATCGGGTCGAAGAAGGTCGTGCCGAAATTGCGGTCGGTCAGCAGCATGGTCAGGGCGCCAGCCAGGACCGGCAGCGACAGCAGCAGCAGGAAGACCGTCACCAGCACGGACCACACGAAGAGCGGCATCTTGTGGATCGTCATGCCCGGAGCGCGCATGTTGAAGATCGTGGTGATGAAATTGATGGCACCCAGGATCGAGCTGATACCCGCGATGTGCAGGGACAGGATCAGAAGGTCCATCGCCGGCCCGTTATGGCCCGAAGTCGAGAGCGGCGGGTAGAGCACCCAGCCGCCACCGAAACCGTGATCGCCACCGGCACCGGGAACAAACATCGACATCACGGCCAGAATGAAGGCGAAAGGCAGCAGCCAGAACGAGATGTTGTTCATCCGCGGGAAGGCCATGTCCGGCGCGCCGATCATCAGCGGCACGAACCAGTTGCCGAAACCGCCGATCATCGCCGGCATGACCATGAAGAAGATCATGATCAGGCCGTGCATCGTCGTGGCGACGTTGTAATTGTGCTCGTTGCCCCAGAAGCCGTTATTGAAGACCTGCAGGCCCGGCTCCATGAGTTCCCAGCGCATCAGGCCGGACAGGGCACCGCCGATGATCCCCGCGAAGATCGCAAAGACCAGGTACATCGTGCCGATGTCCTTGTGGTTGGTGGACAGCACCCAGCGGCGCCAGTCCCACATGCTCGGGGTGTGATCGTCGTGCGTAGCGGCGTCAGCAGACATGGTTCAGCCCATCCCTAGTCGAGTTGCGCCAGGCGCGTTTCCCGCGCGGCGGAATATTCAGCAATCACGGCATTGGCCTCGTCCGAACCCGGACCGGCCTCGACCCAGGCGTCAAACGCGTCCTGGGACACGACGTGAACCTCGATCGGCATGAAAGCGTGGCGAATGCCGCACAGCTCGGAACACTGGCCGTAATAGGTGCCTTCTTCGGTCACCTGGAACCAGGCTTCGTTGATGCGGCCCGGAATGGCATCCATCTTGGTACCGAAGGCCGGCATCGCCCAGTTATGGATCACGTCAGCCGCAGTCACCTGCAGGCGAACAACGGCATTGACCGGAACAACCACCGGATAGTCGACCGACAGATTGCGCAGCTGGCCTTCGGACAGGTCTTCTTCCGCGACCATCGTGGAGATGTATTGCGGCACTTCATGGTCGGGATACTCATAACCCCAATACCACTGGTAACCCGTCGCCTTGATGGTGAAGTCGGCTTCCGGAATCTCGTCCTGGAAGTACAGGAGCGGGAAGGAGAAGACCGAGATCACGATCAGGATCATGACCGGCACCGCCGTCCAGACCACTTCGAGCAGCGTGTTGTGGCTGTTCTTGCTGGCTTCCGGATTGGCTTTGCGGTTGTAACGGATCATCACCCAGAGCAGCAGCCCCATCACGAAGAGCGTGATCGGAATGATGATCCAGAGCAGGATGTTATGGAAACTGGTCACGCGTTCCATGATCGGCGTGACGGCCGGCTGAAAGCCCAGATGGCCGTCCGTCGGCTGGCCGGGCGTTGCGAGTGCGCCGGCGGCGGCGGTCGTCCAAGTAAGCACGAGTGCGGTCAGGAATCGCATGGCTTCCCCATACAAGTCAGGCATTAAGGCAGGGAATCCCCCGCCGATGGCGGCGGAATATAGAGCCCGGTCACGGCCGTGTCAGGCCGTCAACGGCATTTTTTGTACCGGCATTCGCACATGGCGTGCGAATATTCGGCAAGTTATTGATTTGAAACGGTCTACACTCCCCTTCCAGCCGAAACTGAGAAGCATTCTCGCCACAAAGTCCCGAATGGACTTGCGACTATAAGCCGCCGGCGCCGACTCAATATGCGGCCAAACGTCTCATCCTCCCGACAAGGCCGCCCGGGTTTTGAGACGCACCTGTGCGGCTCCGCTGACCTGCGCGTGTTCCCTCGTCCTCCCCTGTCGACTATGTCATGCTCGTGAAACTGCTTCTGGAGTGCCGCCATGTCTGACGAACCGATCGAACAATTCGAATTCGACGTCGAGGACGTTACACCGGTCCTTGCCGACACGATGTCCGGGGCCGACGATGGCGAGCTCTTCCTGGAAACAGCCGTTTCGGAATCGCTCGTTTTCGACGACGGGCGCCTGAAGTCGGCAAGCTTCGACTCCAATCGCGGCTTCGGGCTGCGCTGCGTGGCGGGCGAGGCTTTCGGCTATGCGCACTCCTCCGACCCGACGCTGGACGCCGTCAGGCGCGCTGCCGAGACCGCCAGCGCCGTCAAGCGCGGCCATGCCGGCGTGCTGGCGCCTCCGCCGTCCGGCACCAATCGCAAACTTTACGACGCCGTCGACCCGGTCGCGCACCCCGCCTTCGACACAAAAGTAAAACTGCTGCAGGAGATCGACGCCTACTGCCGCACCAAGGACGCCAGCGTGGTGCAGGTCTCCGCCTCGATCGCCGGCGCCAAGCGCAATATCTCGATCATCCGCGCCGATGGCGACATCAAGACGGATATCCGGCCGCTGGTGCGGCTGAACGTCCAGGTCACCGTCGAACGTGACGGCCGCCGCGAAACCGGTTCGGCCGGTGCCGGTGGTCGCGCCGAGTTCGACCGCTGGATTGCGCCGGACGCGTGGAAGCCGCTGGCGGACGAGGCGCTGCGGATCGCCCGGGTCAATCTGGACGCCATCGATGCGCCGGCCGGTGTGTTCGACGTCGTGCTGGGCCCCGGCTGGCCGGCCGTGCTGCTGCACGAGGCCGTCGGGCACGGGCTGGAAGGCGATTTCAACCGCAAGGGCACATCCGCCTTTGCCGGTCGCATGGGTCAGCAGGTCGCCGCCAAGGGCGTCACCGTGATCGATGACGGCACGATGGAGAAACGCCGCGGCTCGCTGACGATCGACGATGAGGGCACGCCGACCGAGCGCACCGTGCTGATCGAGGACGGCATCCTCACCGGCTACATGCAGGACCGCATGAATGCCCGCCTCATGGGCCACAAGCCGACCGGCAACGGCCGCCGGCAATCCTACGCCCATCCGCCCATGCCGCGCATGACAAACACCTACATGCTGGCTGGCAATCACAAGCGCGAGGAAATGCTCGAGAGCCTGAAAGACGGTATCTATGCTGTCAATTTCGGCGGCGGCCAGGTCGATATCACCTCCGGCAAGTTCGTCTTCCAGTGCACCGAGGCCTACCGAGTCAAGGACGGCAAGGTGGTTGCGCCGGTAAAGGGCGCCACGCTGATCGGCGACGGGCCCACCGCCCTCACCCGCATCGACATGATCGGCGACGATTTCGAGATGGACCCGGGCGTCGGTGTATGCGGCAAGGCCGGCCAGGGCGTCCCCGTCGGTGTCGGCCAGCCCAGCCTGAAGATCTCGGGCCTGACGGTGGGCGGCGCCGGCAGCTGATGCCGCGGCGCAGCAACACAGGCTCATAACAGGTGCGTGATGCACCTTACGAAAGCTTACGTATTATAAGGTCCCGCCATGTACTACCCCAGTCGTCAAGGGACGCTGGGTTGGCACAACTCGTCAGGGGTACAATGCGAGGGACAGTTATCGGCGTGGTCGCAGGGGCCGCGACAGCCGCACTATTTGGTGATTCAGCCTGGGCATTCCGGGATGACGCAGACGCTGGGACTGCGGACACCATTATCGAAACGCAAGCCGGGATAGCGATCTACGCACCGGCCTTCTTTGCCACATACTCACCGGTCACGGCGCTGGATATGGTTAGCCGCGTGCCCGGTTTCTCGCTTTCAGGCGGCGACACCGATCGCCGCGGGCTCGGCGACAGTTTCGGCAATCTGCTCATCAACGGTCAGCGGCCATCCAACAAGTCGCTGTCGCTGGAGACGGTCCTGCAACGCATCCCGACAGAGGATGTCGCCCGGGTGGAGCTGATCCAGGAAGCTCTGCCCCAATATGACATGCGCGGCCATCCGCGCCTCGTGAATGTCATTCTGCGCGAGGGCGCCGGCCGGTCCGGGTCCTGGGCGTCCCGCTTTGTATTGTCAGATTCAGGGCGTGCCGGAAACTGGAGCGAAGTCTCCTACTCCATGCCAGTCGGCAATGCCGAGGTGGTGATGGGGATCGAGGGCGGCTTCGACGGCAACCGGTTGCGCCGGCACCACGCTTTCCACAACGGGCAGGACGAACCGGAATTTTTCTCAAGCGTCTCGGACCAGCGTGCCTATTCCGAAATCATACCCAGCCTGTCAGTGAACTGGGCGATCAATGAGCGGTCGCGCCTGCGTTTCGACGGCCAGGTCGAAGCGTGGACATGGCACCGGGGTGCAATCGATTTCACACGCGACACGGCTGGCACTCTTGTGACGATCGAAAGGAACCAGACCCAGAACCACGGCGCCAACGGGTCTGCGACACTGACCTTCAACCACGACTTCACCGATGCGCTGTCATCCGAAACGATCCTGCTCGCCAGCCGCGAGCGCTGGCACGATGGTCCCGAACCTTATGAGGTCTATGACGTTGAAGCCGGTTTTCTTGGCGCAACCATAGTCAGCTTCGAGGGTGACCACGAAGAGACCGCCCTGCGCCAGACCCTGTCCTGGAACCCGAACCCGACCCACGCTTTCGAGATCGGCGCAGAGACCGCCATCAATGCACGGAACACCAACCTGGAGCTCTTGGAGGATGACGGCACCATAATCACGCCCATTCCACTGCCCGTCTCTTCAACACGGGTCGAGGAGAGCCGCAGCGAAATTTTTGCCAACCATGTCTGGGCGGCCAGTGACCGGCTGAGTGTGGAAACCGGGCTGCGCTACGAGTTCTCCGAGATCACCCAGACAGGCGATGCAGAACAGTCGCGCAGCTTCACTTATGCCAAGCCGAGCCTGACACTGAACTGGCGTCAGGACGACCGGAACCGGCTTCGTTTCACCGCGCGTCGCGATGTCGACCAGCTGGAGTTCAACAAGTTTGCCAGCTCCATCGACGTCGCCGACGACAATCCGGTTCTCGGCAATCCGGACTATGTGCCCCAGCGCACCTGGACCATCGAGGCCGAGTGGGAACGGCGCTTCGGCGAGGACGGCTCGTTCTCGCTGCAGGTCGGCTATGACTGGATCCAGGACCTCGACGGATGGGTGCCGATCATCACCGATGACGGTGTTTTTGACGCACCGGGCAATATCGGCGACGGCACCAATCTGCGCGTCACCGGCAATCTGACCTCGCCGCTGGACCGCTTCGGACTGACCAATGCCGTCATCGACGTATTCCTGGAATGGTACAACACCGAGGTCGACGACCCCCTCACCGGCGAAAGCCGTCACTGGTCGGGCACGCGCGAATGGGAACTCAGTCTGGATTTCCGGCAGACCTTCCCGCAACAGCAGCTGGCCTGGGGCTGGGACTATCACTGGGTCACCGATGGCGAGGAGTTTCTCGCCCAGGAATACCGGCTCTTTGACAACACCGACGGCGATTTCGACATCTATGTCGAGACGACACGCTGGTTCGGTATGACCGTACGAGCCGGTGTGGATGGTGTTTTCAACAATGGCGACGACCGCCGGCGGGTCTTCTATGACGGCTCGCGTGCAAACGGTGTGATCGATGCCATCGAATACCGCAACATCTCGATGGGCCAGGTTGCCTATCTGCGGTTCCAGGACACGTTTTAGTGATCGCAGCGGGGCCCGGAAACGTTCGGGTCCCGTTTGCAGCCGCCCGCCGCGGCGACGTATTGTGACAGGACCACGACACCACGAGAGCGCTGCACAGGCGCCGAAATGCGAAACCACAGACCAGCAAGGGGCTGCTGGCGAACCTGCAGGGAGGCAGGACCATGTCGCATGCCCGTAGACTACGAACATCTTCTGCCGCCGCCCTGCTTGCCGCGATCGGTCTTGCCACGGGCGCCGCGCATTCCAGCGAGGCTCTTGCCGGCGACGATATCCAGCTCGAACGCACCCCCAGCGGTCACCTCCTGCTGCCGGTGACAATCGGCGACGCAGGTCCCTTCCCCTTCATACTCGACACCGGCGCCAGCCACACCGCGATAGCGGCCCCCGTGGCCGAACAGCTGGGCTTTCATTCGCGCTGGGAGAATGTCGATGACATCCAGGCGCTGACAACCCGCTTCGAGGCCGAGCGCTTTGCGCTGCACAGCCTCTATTTCGGCGATCAGCCGCCGATCGACCTTGTCAGTGTCATCATCCCGGTCGAGGAAGGCCAACCGATTCCGGTCGCCGGCCTGCTCGGTGTCGACGCCATTCGCGCGGACCGCTACCGCGTCAACTTCTCCGAAGCCCGGCTGGAACTGGAAACGTCACCGGCAACGCGGGCCGACGGCCGGATCGACCCGGCCGGCCTGCTGGTGGGTGACGCCGGCATGCTGCGTACAACACGCCCGGTCCGGGTGATGCTCGACAGCGGCAGCGCACGCACCATCGCCAATGTCCCGCTGGACCGGCTTGTCGGCAGCCGCCATATGGTGATGCGAGCCATGACCGTCGGCGGCATTGACGGCCGTGAAGTGGAAGAGGCCAGCCTGCTGCCGATCCGCCAGTTCCGCATGGGCGGGCTTTGCTTTCCTTCTCTCCGGGTCCTGCACGCCGATCTAGATATCTTCCGTCATCTGGGCTGGGAGAATGAGCCGGCCATCGTGCTGGGCATGGACCTCCTGCAATATGCGGAGGTCACCGTCGATCGCGAGACCGGCAGTTTCCAGATCGACGCAGCCGTGCCGGACTATGCCTGCGAAGATTAGCGCAGCAGGCACGATTTAAAGAGAAAGGCCGCGGAGCAATCAGCTCCGCGGCCTTCTTCGTATCGGTGTCAGGACCGCATCACGCCTTGGGATGCGCGTCCTGTTCCGGGCCAGCCGCTTCGGCAGCCGCCGGGATCTTCACCTGATCCTCGGCACGGCCATGGCCCAGCTTCTTCAGGAGGAAGCTGAACACGCCCACCACGATACCCAGCACGATTGCCACAAGGCCGATCGCCTGGAAGACCGAGGCATAGCCATTCAGCGCCGCTTCCGGATCCAGTACCTGACCGGCAACCGTGTCGGTCGCGGTGAAGGTCGCAATGATGCCTGCCACATATTGCGCGAAGGAGCTGGAGAGGAACCAGCCCGCCATCATGAAGGACACCACGGCTGCCGGAGACAGTTTGGTGATGGCCGAGAGGCCGACCGGCGACAGGCAGAGCTCACCGGTGGTGTGCAGCAGATAGGCGCCCGCCAGGAAGATCAGCGGTACGCGATAGCTGTCATCGGCAAAGTTCACGCCCCAGACCAGCAGCATGAAGCCCAGGCCGACCTGGACCAGCGCCAGCGCAAACTTCAGAACCGTGTTCGGGTTCTTCTGAAGCTTGGCCAGGAAAGCCCAGAGCGCGGCGAAGACCGGCGCGAAAATCAGGATGAAGCCGGCATTGAACGACTGCGTCTGAGACGCCGTCAGGCTCATCTCGATGCCGATCGGGCCGAGATTCCAGACTGCCGCTTCCGCCACCGACAGGTCGGTATTGCGGGCAGCGAACAGGTTCATCGACGAGCCGGCCTGTTCGAACAGGGCCCAGAACACCACCGATGTCACGATCAGGAAGATGGCCAGGATCAGGCGCTGGGCCTCGACCGCCGTACATTCGGTGACCATGTAGTAGATCATGTAGCCGACGAAGAGCAGACCGCCGATGATCAGCAGGACCGCCAGGAGGTCGGTGCCCGCAAACATGATCGTGTGAGCCTGCACCATGAACCAGACGACCAGCACGCCGGCGACGCCGAGCAGATAGATCAGGCCTTCGCGGCTGAGCGGACCGAAGACCTTCTGCTTCAGCTTCTCCGGCTCCGGCGGATTGCCGACATGGCCGATCAGGTTGGTACCCGGCATGAAGAACAGTGCGCGGCCGCGGACGAAAACCAGCCAGCCGAGCAGCATGCCGACACCGGCCAGGCCGAAACCGGCCCACCAGCCCACGGTCTCGCCGAGCAGGCCACACAGGATGGCCGCCCAGAAGGACCCCAGATTGATGCCGTAATAATAGAGCGTGAAGCCACCGTCGCGGCGCGGGTCGTTCTCTTCATAGAGCTGGCCGACGATCGAGGAGATGTTGGCCTTCAGGAAGCCGACACCCATGATGATCAGGGCCAGGGCGAGGTAGAAGATGTTCACGAACATCCGGTCGCGTTCGATGATCTGCGTCTCGAACGTGCCGGCAGGCAGGGTCGCCGGAATGGCGGCGGTCGCCGGCAGGCCCTCGATCACCAGATCGCCCGCGGAATTGGCAGAGAAATCGTAGGTGGCGTCGCCGACTTCCAGCAGCACGGTCCGCGCCGCGCCACGGCCTTCGGCCACGAGCTCGTACTGGCCGCCATCATAGACAATCGCTTCGCGCGCAGGCTCGCCTTCAATCCCCATGGTGAAGTGGCCCGCGACCAGCAGCAGCGCACCGAAGGCGATGGCCTTGCGGTTACCCAGATACTTGTCGGCCAGATAGCCGCCGACCAGCGGCAGCAGGTAGACCAGAGCGGTATAGGCGCCGTATTGCGAGCTGGAGAAGGCGTCGTCGAACAGGAAATGCTGGGTCAGATAGAAGATCAGCAGACCGCGCATACCGTAGTAGGAGAAGCGCTCCCACATTTCGGCGAAGAAGAGGATGTGCAGCCCTTTCGGGTGATTGCGCATCTCGAGAAACACCGGAATTGCCGTCGCGATGGTCACGACAATGCCGATGGCAACAACCAGATTGATAACCATGTTCTCCCCGTCCCCGCCCCACCGGCGGGCCAAATTTCCGGCCCGCAATTGACCATGCACGGCATCCAGGCTCAAGCCCGTGACGCGGCTGTGACCATCAATTGCCCGCGATGAGGAGGGGTCGGGAGCGGTTCGCTAGTACGCGGCTTCGGTAAACACCGGTTCGATCGAGCCGCCCCAGTCGCCGTTGAAACGATCGATCAGATCGTCGGCACGGGTGCGGCCGGTCTTCACGATCTCGTCCAGATCGTCGAGGAAGAGCGACTCGTTTTCACCATGACCGTTCAGGCGCTTGCGGGCATTCAGGCCCGTGCGGCTGATGGCCAGAACCTCGCGGGCCACATCCTGCAGCGTGCCCGAGCGGAAAGGCGTTTTCAGCCCGCTGCGCGCCGCGCCAAGCCGCAAGGCATTGCGTTCCTCGGCCGTCCAGCCCTTGACCAGATCCCAGGCCGCATCCAGCGCCGTTGAGTCGTACAGCAGACCGACCCAGAAGGCCGGCAAGGCGCACAGCGTGTTCCACGGTCCGCTATCGGCACCACGCATTTCAAGGAAGGTCTTCAGACGCACTTCCGGGAAGAGTGTGGAGAGGTGGTCTTCCCAGTCGCTCAGCACCGGACGTTCGCCCGGCAGCACCGGCAGCTTGCCGTCGAGGAAGTCGCGGAAACTCTGGCCGGTGGCGTCCAGATAGACATTGTTGCGCTTGACGAAATACATCGGCACATCCAGCGCCCAGTCGCGGTATTGCTCGAAACCGAAGCCCTCGTCGAAGACGAAGGGCAGCATGCCGGTGCGATGATTGTCGGTGTCGGTCCACACATGGGCGCGATAGGACAGGAAACCGTTCAGCCCGCCATCCTTGAAGGGGGAATTGGCGAACAGGGCCGTCGCCAGCGGCTGCAGCGCCAGGGAGACCCGGAATTTCTTCGCCATGTCGGCTTCGGACGCGAAATCCAGATTGGTCTGCACCGTACACGAGCGGAACATCATCTGATGACCCAGCGTGCCTACCTTGGGCATGTAGGCCTTCATCAGCTTGTAGCGCGCCTTGGGCATCATCGGCGTCTCTTCCAGGGACCATTTGGGCGAGAAGCCCAGCCCCAGGAAACCCGCACCGATCCGGTCGGCCACCTCGCGCACCTCGCGCAGATGGCCGTTCACTTCCGCACAGGTCTCGTGAATGGTTTCAAGCGGTGCACCGGAGAGTTCGAACTGGCCACCCGGCTCCAGCGTGATCGAGGCGCCCTTGCGCTTGAGGGCCACGACATGCCCGTCTTCCTCGATCGGCGTCCAGCCGAAGGCGACCAGGCCTTCCAGCATCTTCCTCACGCTCGGACCGCCGCCATTCTCGTAAGGCAGGGGCGTATGATCCTCGAGCGCGAACCCGAATTTCTCGTGTTCGGTACCAATACGGAAATCGGCTTCCGGCTTGCTGCCGGCCGCGAAATAGGCCGTCAGCTGGTCCAGACTTTCGACGGGTGCGCCTTCGCCGCCCGGATTATAGGTGCCGCTCATGCCAGGCGCCCCCGCTCTGTCGTCAATATCCGCAACAGATATGTGGGCGTTCCGGCGAGAACAAGGGCCGGTATCTGCGGATTGCCGCGATGCGGCACCGGGCCGCGGCTCAACGCCAGTCGCCGTGAACGGACTGCCAGAGCACGAGTGCTGCCATGGCAGCGGTTTCCGCGCGCAGGATGCGCGGCCCCAGCGTCACCGGGGTGACGAAATCGTGATCCCGCAGCCGGGTGCGCTCGGCTTCGGAGAAACCGCCCTCGGGCCCGATCAGGATCGCTGCCGGTCCCGCTTCCAGCCCGGCCAGCGCGGCGGCCATCGGCTGGCCACGCCCCCGCGCGCCACCCCAGGGTTCGCCCGCCTCGTCACCGGCCTCGTCGCAATAGATCAGCCGCCGCGCCGGATCCCAGCCATCAAGCACCCGGTCCAGCCGCTCCAGCTCATCTATTTCCGGCAAATCGAGCCGCTCGGTCTGTTCGGCCGCTTCCTTGGTGATGGTGCGGAAACGATCAATGCGGACGCGCTCGCTCTGCGTGCGCGCGGTTGTCACCGGACACAGCCGCGCCACGCCCAGCTCGGTCGCCTTCTCCACCATCAGATCGGTCTTCTGGCGTTTGACCGGCGCGAAGAGCAGCCAGAGGTCGGGCACGCCGGCCTGAAGACGCGTCTGTTCGAGGGGTTCGAGGATCGCGGCCTTGCGGCCGGTCTCCACGATCTGCGCCCGCCATTCGCCGTCGCGGCCGTTGAACAGGCGCACCGTATCGCCAGCCGCGCGACGCATCACATTGACGAGATAGTGAGTATCTTCCTTCGGCAGGGCGACCGCCTGTCCGGCGGCAAGATCCTGGCCGATGAAGAGTCTGGGATCGGTCGACATGTCTTCGCTTTGACGGGGCTGCGCCGGTGCGTCAAGTGCCGCTTGAACTGCCCGGCCGGTTTTGCCACACAGCGAAGATGGTTTTGAACTTCGACCGGCGAGTCGCCGACAGCCTTCCTAAGACTTGGGTGGATCGCGCACCGTCGGCCGTGCGCCCCTATCTGCGTCTGGCGCGCTATGATCGTCCGATCGGATTCTGGCTGCTCGGTCTGCCGTGCTGGATGGGCCTGATGCTGGCCCGCACCGGAGACGGCCTCGGCTGGACAGACCTGTGGTATGCGGTGATCTTTGCCATCGGCGCTATCGCCATGCGCGGCGCCGGCTGTACCTATAACGACATTGTCGACCGCGACCTGGATGCGCAGGTCGCCCGCACCGCCGACCGCCCGCTGGCGGCGGGGACGGTGTCGCTGCGCCAGGCCTGGCTTTTCCTGGCCGGTCAGGCGCTGGCGGGATTGCTGGTCCTGATCCAGCTGCCGCCCCTGGCGGTCGGCGTCGGTCTCGCGGCGCTGGTCCTGGTGGCCGCCTATCCCTTTATGAAACGCATCACCTGGTGGCCCCAGGCCTGGCTGGGCCTGACCTTCAACTGGGGCATTCCGGTTGCTTTCACCGCAGCCGCCGGCGCCATCGAACCCGCCATGATCGCGCTCTACGGCGCGGCGATCTTCTGGACGCTCGGCTATGATACGATCTATGCCCACCAGGATGTCGAGGACGATGCCCTGGTGGGGGTGAAGTCGACGGCCCGCCTGTTCGGCGAGAGCACGCCTTACTGGGTGGCCGGCTTCTACGGCGTCAATGCCCTTCTGATCGCCCTGGCGATCTGGTTGAGCGGCGCCTCGCCATGGACGGTGCTGCCCTTCACCGCCTATACGGCGCATCTGTTCAACCAGGTCCGCAAGCTGGACGTGGAAGATGGTGCGCGCTGTCTCGCCCTCTTCAAGGCCAACCGCACCAGTGGCCTGCTGCTGGTCGCGACACTGGCGCTTGGCGCGCTGATCTGAGTAGCAATCAAGATCAATTCTTCTCCATGACGGTTTGACCGGAATGCCCCCGCGGCGTCCGATGCGCGCTCGGACCAATGGCACCGGGTGGGGACATCCTGGACATCCAACCAGGTCTGGCTGCCGGTATTGGAGGCGGATGTGCGGCCCTGCCCGAACGGCAAGGGGCGCGGATCATCACACCGGACAGCGAATAGCCGGACTACGGATTTGCCATGGCGGTCGGGCCTTTCGGGGTCCGGCCGCTTTTTTACAGCTCTGTCGCGAACATGATGCGGTGTCCGTCCGGTGTGCGCACGGCCATTTCGCGCATGCCCCAGGGGCGGTCCTCGGGCGGATGGATGATATCCACACCCGGTCCGGCGATCTCGGCGTGATAGGCGTCGACATCGTCCAGTTCGACATAGGCAAAGAACTGGTGGTCTCCCAGATCGCGGGGCGGGATCGCATCCGGACATTCGCCGATGCGCAGATAGCAGCCGTCGCGCCGAAGGAAGGCCCAGCCATCGACGTCCAGCCACGCTTCGAACCCCATGCATCGCGTCCACCAGCGCTCCGTCGGCGCCAGATCCGGCACGGCGAGCACATAGGTGCAGCCCGTCATTTTCGCCGTCATTCTTGCCCCCGGCCTGTCATCGCTCTATCGACGCGGCAGCCAGTGTGACAGGGAAAACCGTGGCCGACACCCCCGCCATCCGCGACCCGCATCGCTTCGTTCGCGAACACACCGCCCTGATGCCACCGCCGCTGGTGCCGGAAGTGCCGCTGCATCTTGCCGTGGAAACCGTGGCGCTGTGGCAGGAGACCGAGGAGGCTCTCGGCGAGATGGGCCTGCCGCCCCCCTTCTGGGCCTTCGCCTGGGCTGGCGGCCAGGCCCTGGCACGATACTGTCTCGACAATCCCGACATTGTCCGCGGCAGGCACGTCCTCGACTTTGCCGCCGGCAGCGGGCTGACCGGCATCGCGGCCCTCAAGGCCGGCGCCCGCGCGGTCGAGGCCAGCGAGCTCGACCCGTTCGCCATCGCAGCGATCGAGGCCAATGCGGCCGCCAACCACGTCACGCTCGCTGCGCGGCTGGAGGATGTTGTCGGCCGCGATGACGGCTGGGATGTCGTGCTCGCCGGCGATGTCTTCTACGAGGCCGATCTTGCCCTCCGGATCGGTGACTGGCTGGCCGGCCTGCACCGGCGCGGTGCCACCGTGCTGATTGGCGATCCCGGCCGCGCCTTCCTGCCCAGGGGCGCGCTGAAGGAAGTCGCCCGCTACACCGTCCCCGTCCAGCGCGAGCTGGAGGACCGCGAAGTCCGCTTCGCAAAGGTCTGGCGCTTCGCCTGACCGCAGGCATCTCCCCCCGGGTTCACACCGAAAGGGCTCACCCCGCTTGCGGGGGAGCTGTCCGCATAGCGGACTGAGGGGGAGCGCGCGAAGCAGCGCTTGAAGCCTCAGCGCACACGCTGCGCAGACGACGTCCGGGCGCTGGCGGCTTCCGCGATCCTGTTCAATGTCTCGTCGATATCGTCATACAGGTCAGTGTTCCAGAATCGGAGCACGAGCCAGCCGTCGCGTTCAATGAATGCCGTCCGTCTTCGGTCATGGGCAATTTCCTGGTCGGTTGAATGAGAGGCACCATCAAGCTCGACGACGAGCCGGCACTGAAGACATGCAAAATCGGCGATATAGGGCCCGATCGGGTGCTGCCTCCTGAATTTGAGACCGCAGAGCTGGCGGGCACGCAGGCGCTGCCAAAGCCAGAGCTCCGCTTTGGTCATTGACCGCCTCATGGAGCGCGCCCGAGCGCGCGATGTTGTCGTGTCCTCTCGCAATTTTTTGACTCACCCCCTTCGACCTCCTCCGGCCGTGGGCCGGAGTCGGCCACTTCCCCCGTAAAAACGGGGGAAGCCTGAATGTTGTTCGTGTATCTCCATATTATGCTATTTTAAATTGTATTTCAACTCATCTCCCCCCGAGTTCAGAATCGGCGCAGTTTTAGGAACATGGCTCGCGCGCGTGCCGTCGACCGGCGGCTTTTCCTCTTGCTCGAAATCGCGGCCCGGCGGATGAACCGGGATGCGGATGCGCGCCTGAAGAAGACCGCCGGCGTCACCACAGCCCAGACCGCCGTTCTGTTCCTGCTGGCCCGCAAGGGCGAACGGCGGATGGGCGATATCGGCGAGACATTGTCGCTGAACCCGCCGGCGGTTACCGGGCTGGTCAACCGTATGGAGGCTCTCGGCCTCGTCGTGAAGACCGCCTCGCGCACCGACAAGCGTTCGGCCGTCGTATCCCTGACCGAGAAGGGCCGCGCCGTCAGCGATGCGGCCGATCATGTGCTGCGGGACCTCAATCTCGAGCTGGAGGCCTGGCTTGGGACGGACGATGCCGACCGGCTGCACGACATACTCACCCGCCTGGTCACACGCGACACCTGATACTTCTTGACGTTTACGTCAACTGGAACGGGCCTTCCAAAGCCGTACCGGACGCTCTAACCTGTCCGGCAACAACACATGAAAACCATCCATGGGAGGCTCGCGTGAGCGAACAGGTTCTGGTCGATACCGCGGCGCGTATCCGCACGATTTCCTTCAACCGCCCCGACAAGAAGAATGCGCTCACGCGCGCCATGTATTCCGCCGCTGCCAAGGCGATCGAGGACGGCGACCGGGATCCGGACGTGCGGGTCATCATCCTCACCGGCGAAGGCGGGATTTTTACCGCCGGCAATGACATCGTCGACTTCATGGAACAACCGCCGGCGATGGACGGGAACGAGGTTTCCCCGGTGCAGCACTTCATGCAGGCGCTGCTCAATGCGAAAAAGCCGGTGATCGCGGCCGTCGACGGGCTCGCCATCGGCATCGGCGTTACCCTGCTGATGCATTGCGATCTCGTCTATTGCTCGGACCGGTCCAGCTTCAAGACACCGTTCGTCGATCTGGCCCTGGCGCCGGAATACGGCTCCAGCCAGACCATGCCGCGCGCCTTCGGCCATGTCGTGGCCGCCGAACTCCTGCTGCTCGGAGCGACCTGGAATGCCGAGCGCGCCGCCCAGACAGGCCTCGTCGGCGCTGTCACCACACCGGACGCCCTGATGGACACCGCGCGCAACACGGCCCGCATACTCGCCGCCAAGGCGCCGGCCGCACTGGCCAAGGCCAAGGCCCTGATGCGCCGCGCACCGGAGCCTCTGGCCGACCGGATCGCGCTGGAAGGCCGCCAGTTCGCCGAGCAATTGCGCTCGCCGGAATTTGCCGAAGCTGCCGCCGCCTTCATGGAGCGCCGCCCCCCGGATTTCGACAAGCTGGGCTGAGCGGAACCGGACTCGCACCGGATCGGGTCCGATTTCTGGAGTGATCGCATTTTCGACCCGCAAAACCGGTCCCCATTTTGCTGAAAATACTCTAGGTTTTCACCGGGATCACAGGGGACATCATGGCCAAGCGTATTCTTCTCGGTGCAGCAGCGGTTGTCGTTGCAGGCGGGCTGCTCGCCCTCAACCTGTCGCCGCTCGGCCGCAGCTATCTGCCGTCTGGCACAGGTCTCGTCGCCAAGCAGACCTGCTCTCTGACCTTCGTATCCGGCCTCGACACCGATCTGGCCAAGTCGATCTATATCGACCCGCTGCTCGGCGGGGCCGGCAGCCTGATCCACTACAATATAGACACCGAGGCCCGCGAGGTCCGTTCCGGCGTGTTCGGCCTGTTCTGGCGCCAGCATGCCGTCTATCGCGAAGGGCTGGGCTGTACACTGGTCCATGGCCGTGGCGATTTCGATCCGGACCTGGAAGTTCCGCTCGCGGCCCCCTTCGAGCCACTCGAACTCGACACAGAACATCGCGACGCGCATTTCAACGTAACCGCACTGCAAGCCTCGATCGACGGCGCTTTCGGCGAGCCGGATACCGATCCACGCAACACGCTGGGCGTCGCCGTGCTGCACCAGGGCCGCCTGGTCGCGGAACGCTATGCGCCCGGCGCCAGCCGCGAAACCCGCTTTCACGGCTGGTCGATGACCAAGAGCGCGATGGCCACCCTGGCCGGCGTGCTGCAGCGCGACGGGCTGATCGATATCGAGGCCGAGGGCGAGGTTCCCGCACTCGCCGCCATCGATGACAGCCTGACCGACATCACCATCGAGGACCTGTTGCGTATGGCTGGCGGGCTGGCGATTGCCGAACTGAACAATGGCTGGGATCCCAACTCGCAAATGCTGATGACCCGGTCAGACATGCCGCACTTCGCCGCCACGCGCGAGCGGCTCTACGGGCCAGGCGAGCACTGGCAGTATATGAGCGGCAATACGATCCTCGCCACGCATGCCATGCAGCAGCAACTCGGCGACACCCTGCCCGAGCAGGTCACCGGGCTGCGCGCCCGCCTGTTCGAACCCTTGGGCATTCATTCTGCGATATTGGAGCCGGATGAAAACGGCACCTTCCAGGGCTCGTCCTACATGTATGCCACGGCACATGACTGGGCCAGGCTGGCACAGCTCTATACCCAGGACGGGGTTGTCGGTGGACAACGCCTCCTGCCCGAGAACTGGGTCGAGCGGGTCACCTTGCCGACGGAAGGCTCGGACGGCGCCTACGGCATGGGGTTCTGGCTGCCGGAGGATCATGAGAACCTGCCGGACGGCACCTTCATGATGCGCGGCTTCCAGTCCCAGCTGGCCTATATCATGCCGCAGCAAGACCTGGTCATTGTCCGCTTCGGCGCGACCAACCGGTTTGCCTCCGGCGCCGGCGAACTCGCGGCCGGCGTCGCCGCAGCCCTGCGCGACCGGCCTGCCCCGCACTCCGGTCCCGCTGACTGACTGATCAGGCGGCCGCCAGCGGTGGCGATTCAGCCAGTGTGGAACTGCGCAGGCACTGGGTGACGAGCCCGCTCGCCTGCGCTGCGCTGGCATGTCCATCGTGCAAGGCGCGTAGCGCGGACGTATCGTAGATCGCCGTATCGCCACGGCCGACAGACCAGCGCATGTACTGCCGGCGGGCAATCGGCAGGAATTCCTCGCTGCGCAGGTCCGATATCCGCGGATCCGCCGCGAGTGCGAGGAAGAAACGGCGCAGCACCTCACGGTCGCCTTCCAGCACTTCCAGGAAATAGCCGTCGAGCCAGATCAGACCGCCTGTCATCTCCATTTCGACGCTCGCCTTCATATGCGCTGCCAGCATCAGCCCCAGATCGCCATTGAGCGCGCCTTCGCCGAGGTCGACCCGGGCGCGGGCGACAAGAACCATTCTGTGCAGCATGCGGACAACCTTCCATCCAGCGGGCCGCGGGCTCTAGCAGCCTCGCCTGAAACAAGGCTCAAGACTTGTCGCAAAATTCGAGTTGAACTTGAGTCAAATGCACCGCAATCCCGGCCGTCCTGCAGGTGCGACGCAGCGGACGCTGGACTTTCGCCCGCGAAGTTGCAGTTTCGGTCATTCGATATCACCGGAGCGAGACCCGCATGGCCTACAAATCCCTGCGCGACTTCATCGACCAGCTGGAAGCCGAGGGCGACCTCGTGCGCATCACCACGCCCGTCTCGACGGACCGGGAAATGACGGAGATCCATCGCCGCACCCTGCACGCCGGCGGTCCGGCCCTGCTGTTCGAGAATGTGGTCAACGAAAACGGCGAGAAGAGCGAGATGCCTTGCCTCGTCAATCTGTTCGGTACGGTGAAGCGCGTCGCCCAGGCGGTCACGCTGGGCGGCGAGGCGCGCACTACGGGTGCCGAGCTGCGCGAGGTGGGCGAACTGCTCGCCTTCCTGCGCCAGCCCGAACCGCCGCGGGGCGTCAAGGATGCGCTGGACATGCTGCCGCTGGCCAAGACCGTCATGTCGATGCGGCCGAAGACCGTCTCCAGGGCGGCCTGCCAGGAGGTGGTGCTGACCGGCGACGAGATCGACCTCGACCGCCTGCCCATCCAGACCTGCTGGCCCGGCGAACCGGCGCCGCTGATCACCTGGCCGCTGGTCGTCACCAAGGGTCCGTCCGCCGACAAGCAGGACGACTTCAATCTCGGCATCTACCGCATGCAGAAGCTGGGCAAGACGCGTACGCTGATGCGCTGGCTGAAGCATCGCGGCGGGGCGCAGCACTATCAGCGCTGGAAGAAGGAACGTCCGGAGCCCCTGCCCGCCGCCGTTGTACTCGGCGCCGATCCGGGCACCATTCTCGCAGCCGTCACGCCGGTGCCGGACACACTGTCGGAGTACCAGTTCGCCGGCATTCTGCGCGGCAAGAAGGCCGAGCTGGTGGACTGCAAGACGGTGCCGCTGAAAGTACCGGCGGAAGCCGAGATCGTGCTGGAAGGCCACGTCCTCCTGGACGAATACGGTCCGGAAGGCCCCTATGGCGACCACACCGGCTACTATAATTCCGTCGAGCAATTCCCGGTGTTCGAGATCTCTGCCATCACCATGCGCAAGGATCCGATCTACCTGACCACCTATACCGGCCGGCCGCCGGACGAACCCGCCGTGCTGGGCGAAGCGCTGAACGAGGTCTTCATTCCGCTGATCCAGCAGCAATTCCCGGAGATCGCCGATTTCTGGCTGCCGCCGGAGGGCTGTTCCTACCGCATCGCCGTGATCTCGATGAAGAAGGCCTATGCCGGTCATGCCAAGCGCGTGATGATGGGCGCCTGGTCCTATCTGCGCCAGTTCATGTACACCAAGTGGATCATCGTCGTGGACGACGACATCGACGCGCGTGACTGGAAGGATGTGATGTGGGCGGTCTCCACCCGCATGGACCCGGCCCGCGATATCGTCACCATCGAGAACACGCCGATCGACTATCTCGACTTCGCCTCCCCCGTCTCCGGCCTCGGCTCGAAAATCGGCCTGGACGCCACCAACAAGATGGACGGCGAGACCAGTCGCGAATGGGGCGAAAAGCTCGACATGGACGACGCCACGAAAGCAAAGATCGACGCGATGTGGAGCGAGCTGGGGATCGACTGAAGCGTGCATCTTCACCTCCCCTGAACACCATTCCGCTTTTCCCGGCTGCAAGCCCGGCGAAGGCCGGGCGGAGTGCCGGGATCTACGGGAAGCTCATCGCCTGAGACGACTTTCGATAGATCCCGGATCTGCAGCCCGCTTCCGCGGGCCTCCGTCCGGGAAAAATGGAGAGAGTTGGTGGTGCAACACACACCGTCACCCTGACAAAAGTCAGGGCCCAGTTCACAGAGCGCGGTGCCCGCGATCTCGCACTTATCCCGCACATCGCCACCGCTCAGACCGAGCCTGCCTGGCCCAAATCTCCCTTTACGATCTGGGTCCTGACTTTTGTCAGGATGACGGTTTGTGAGGCTGGGTCGGGAAACTTATCCCCGCCGGCTCAACTGCGCGTAAGATCGTCAGCGGTTTCCGGGATGGGAGGCATGAGCTCAGTCCCTTGTGCCCGGGAGCGTGCGGAGCTCGTCCGCGCCTGGTGGGTGACAGCATCAGGCTCCGGCGTGGCCATCTGCGG